>JASJJC010000014.1:0-128514 GCA_037624485.1 Chitinophagales bacterium | reverse complement strand
AGTTACAATGGTGTGCACAGAATCACATCCAAACTGATTCGCATTCGTAACGTCTACTATTCCTGTATCTAATGGGTTGCACGAGCTCAATAAATCAAAAGTTGAATCAGATTGTAAAAATGTAGTTGTAATCGTATGCACTGAATCACAAGTAAACTGATTCGGATTCGTTACACTCAATAAGCCTGTATCTGCTGGATTACAAGAAGTTGCATTGGCAAAAGTTGAATCTGAAGATGATAGTGTAGTGGTTATCGTATGCACGGAATCACAGCCAAACTGGTTCGGATTTGTAACGCTTACTATTCCCGTATCTATTGGATTACATGATGCTGACGTCGAAAAAGTTGAGTCTAAGGGAGATATGTTAACTGTTACCGTAACTGATGAATCGCATCCACTTACAGATGTAAGCAACTCAACTCCAGTTGTATTCAAAGCATTGTATAATGTCCCGTTAAAGTTAAAGGCAAAATTTTGGCAAATTGTAGTATCCAATATTCCATTAAGGGCAGCTGGATCGATTAATTCGATAGAATCGATACCCGAACATCCTCCATTATCTTGAATGGTAACGAAATACCAGCCTGCATTTAGCCCTGTTAGCGTATCGGCTGTTTGGTTGTGTGTATTGGATTGAATGACATTTCCAAGAGGACTCTCATAGATAAAGGTAAATGGGGGAGAGCCGGTTGTTTCAGCATATATCTCTCCATCATTTCCACCGACACATATCGGATTGCTGTTGTTAAGCTGCGGTGCAGGACAACATGAGGCCGTACTAAAAAATTCATAAACGGGATCAGTTGCACACCCTAGTGTTGTCCAACTTCCAGTTTCACTATCACCGAAGGTTTCTATAGAAACATTTAAGTTTTCTCCATTGACATTTGGTGGGCAATTTCCAACAGTAATTTCCCAACAAAAAGTCCATGGCCCTGCGCAATTGTCACCAAAATTATCTCCTGGGTTGTTGTCAGGGTAATTAGCTGGGAAATCAGTATCACCTGCACTTGAATCATAGAAGAATCCTGGTCCAAAAATTAGTCCAGTATTACTACTGGTTACTGCGTTGTACCAACCCCATTGTCCGTTCAGGTCACATGATGGCGGTGTTACAGTGGGGGCCAATGAGCTTAAATCCCAACCAGGACCAAGAAAAGGTACCACGCTATGCAGCCAATTTACTCCAGTTTGATCCCATGATTCTACGGTATAACAAAACTCTACTGTTTGCCCTCCCAAATATAAGCCATTAAGAGGTGTTGGATTAACAACAAGACTCGAGTTGATAAGGCAATCGTCACAATTATTATAACTACTGATACCTAGATTGAAGTTGCCTATGTCGGTAGAATCACCTCCACTTATTCGAACTAAATATGATTGGCCCACTGAAAGCGAATTATATGTCAAACTCACAGAACCAGCAAAACCTATGTTACAACCAAGTCCAAAAGAATTGGCGCAGTTTGTACCTTGGTACAATGCTATGTTTGGGGTGTTTAGTCCAGCAACTGTAAAAGTTGCTGCTGAAGATGTTGCAGTGAAACTATACCATGTATCTGCCGCTGGGGCTGACATGTTATTCCCTATGATACCTTGACAATCACCTAGGGAGATGTAAGGATTTTCTGCGCTTGCACCAATATTGGTTAGACAAAAATTGTCATTTACAACGGTAGTTGCTGGACATGGAGGTGGAGCAGAAAGTGCTCCAAGGGCACAAGCAGTATTACAATCGTCAGGTATAGGTGCTGAACATATGGGTGTAGTACAAGGAGGAGCAGGAGGAGCACTTAGATCATAAACACAAATATCAAATGTACCATTGTTATCATTTCCATATTCCCACATTCGAATCCAAATAGTAGCACCTGGGATTAATCCAGTTTGAGAAATAGAGGGCATAAGCCCAAAGAAATCATCATTACATTCGATAAGGTTCAGAGCGTTACAAGTTCCAGAATATACAGCCATACCCCCATCGCTTATAACACCTGTGTTGCTATCAAAAGTCAAAGCCCCACTTGCGGGAACTGTGACACTAAACCAAACATCTCCGCCTAAATAATTGGCACACCCTGGCGCAGGCACGCCGATACTAGCATTAGCTCCAGCATTGCTGAAAGTGGCAAAGTTACAAGTTGTACCTACCGGAAGTATTATTGCATTACATGGGTCATCGTTGCTTAGAACTGGTGGTGGTGCTGGCGAATAAACACAAATATCAAATGTACCATTGTTATCATTTCCATATTCCCACATTCGAATCCAAATAGTAGCACCTGGGATTAATCCAGTTTGAGAAATAGAGGGCATAAGCCCATTTGGACTGTCATCGTCGTCACATTCGATAAGGTTCAGAGCGTTACATGTTCCAGAGTATATAGCCATACCCCCATCGCTTATAACACCTGTATTGCTGTCAAAAGATAAACTCCCATTTGCGGGAACTGTGACACTAAACCAAACATCTCCGCCTAAATAATTGGCACACCCTGGCGCAGGCACGCCGATACTAGCATTAGCTCCAGCATTGCTGAAAGTGGCAAAGTTACAATTTATGCCTACCGCAAGAGCAATTGCATTACAAGGATCATCATTAGGTTGAGCATATACATTAGAAAGCAAGCCTACGAAATATACTAAAGCGCATAAGATACGTGCACTCATAATTGATTTTTTTAAATAGGAAAGAGAAGAAAAATTTTGTAAGTCTAATTGCTACTCTTTGTCCGTTAACAAAGATGAAAATTAGCTATTTTTTATTAAACTAAGTAATTAAACTTTAAAAAAATGATATTGGTTTCTACTTAGTTTAACGATCCAATTTTTTACCTTTGTAAGCTAAAATAAGACTAAAAGATGCATAAAGTATTTAATAATATTCTAGAAACGATTGGAGATACTCCTATGGTTAAGTTAAATAATATCACAAAGGGCTTTCCTGCAGATGTTTATGTGAAAATTGAATCGGTTAATCCGGGTAACTCAGTAAAGGATAGAATGGCATTGCGCATGCTCGAAGGTGCAGAGCAAGAGGGGCGAATTAAACCCGGTGGGACAATTGTAGAAGGAACAAGCGGTAATACTGGGATGGGATTAGCATTAGCAGCTATTATTAAAGGGTATAAATGTATTTTTGTTACCACAGATAAACAATCCAAAGAGAAAGTAGATATTTTGAAAGCTGTAGGAGCGGAGGTGATTGTCTGTCCAACCGATGTTGATTCAAGTGATCCAAGATCCTACTACTCCGTTTCGGCAAGAATCGCATCAGAAACTCCCAATTCTTTTTATGTGAATCAATATGATAATCCATATAACGCCATCGCACATTACGAGCAAACTGGTCCAGAAATTTGGAATCAAACTGACGGTAAAATAACTCACTTTGTCGTGGGTGTCGGCACGGGAGGGACAATTTCGGGTACTGGAAAATATTTGAAGGAGCAAAATCCAAGTGTTAAAGCCTACGCAATTGATACTTACGGTTCTGTTTTAAAGAAGTATCATGAAACGGGTGTATTTGACGAAAATGAAATATATCCATACGTGACAGAGGGTATAGGAGAAGATATTCTTCCAAAAAATGTAGATTTTGGTATAATAGATTACTTTGAAAAAGTAACGGATAAGGATGGTGCGGTAATGACTAGACGATTAGCCAAAGAAGAAGGTATTTTTGCAGGCTATTCAGCGGGAAGTGCAATAGCAGGGGTGCTCCAGATGAAGGATAAGTTTAAAAAAGGTGATATGGTTGTAGTTTTATTGCATGATCATGGAAGTCGCTACGTAGGTAAGATTTATAATGATGAATGGATGCGTCAAAGAGGGTGGATTGATGCTGCTCAAACTGCTCGTTCAATTGTGGATTCAAGAGGAAGTAAGCCTACAATAATGGTTGATGCTAATACTACAATCAGTGAGGTTTTTGATAGGATGAAAAAGTATGATATTTCTCAAATGCCTGTGACAAAGGATGGTGAGATTATGGGAAGTATAACAGAGCGAAATATTCTATCTGCTCTAGTAGATGGAGCTGATGCGCAAGAGACTTCAGTGAGTGGAATAATGCTTCAATCTTTCCCTTATGTTGGGATTAACGATAAAGCAAAAGATATTTCTAAGCTTATCAGTAAATCAAATTCTGCGGTCTTAGTAAAAGACATTGCAGGAGCTACTCATATCATTACCGAGTACGATTTGATTGATGCAATGGCAAGTTAGTTTAAAACAGTAGAAGTACTAAAATACTCACTCCTTTAAAAGTAATTCTTGTTTCGTGTCATGATCTGGGTGAAAAAGTTGCAGAAAATATAATCCAGATGCTCCATCAAAAGCAATTTCATTCTTAGCCTTTGGCAAGATATAATTAGCTACTAATCGGCCATTCAAATTATATAGTTCACAATAAGCTCCTTCTAATTCTTCTTCTAAGCTGATGGTGAAAAAGCCTTTTGTTGGATTCGGACTTACGCTAAATTCAAGAACTTGATTAACATCATTAATTCTTGTTAAGGCGCCAAAATTGGCTACTAAACTTTTGTCACTATCCATATTCACAAAACTATTAGATGTAGTTGAAAATTCAACTCCGTTCTCGGTCCAATTGATAAACTCCCATCCTGTTGCAGGGAATGCTTGAATAGTAGCTAAGGCGCCAGCATTATAGATGCCTCCACCATTGACTGTTGCTCCGGTATTGCCAGCTGCAGTTAAGCTTAAGGTATATTGAACAGGTGCATTGCAATCTAAAGTGATTGGTTTATCTGGCCAAAACCAAAAATTATTTACCTCAAGTGCCTCTGTTACATCCTGCTTACTATCTACATAAAACCCCAAATAATACTCTCCATCAGGAATGTTTGCATTACAGAAGTCTAGGTTGAAAAATTCCGTTTTACTATTTCCTGCACTTAGATCTAAGATAGTTGCAGAACCAATTAAATAGTCATAAGAATAAAAGTATGGACTTCTTGAAAGGTAGTAAGCTACTTCAAAATTTGCAGCATCTGCTGTCCCATTGTTTACAAAACTTGCGGTAAGGTCTATGCTTGTGCCATTGACCAATAAATTAGAAGAACTTACGGAAGGTGCCAAATCGATTGAACTATTTCCAGGGGTAGTAAAAGAGTAATACACATAATTACTTCTTACTAAAGTACTGCAATCGCAGTCTTGACGAACCCTATAAGTATAGGTCGTATTCGCTTGAAGACCAGTGGAGCTAAAAGAATTTACTCCTATGTCAAACCAAGAACCTATGCTGGTTCCATTACTAGCAGTCCCTTCAAAAATTTCTCCATCAATTCCATCTATAGAGCAAGTTGGGGGAGTTGTTTCCCAACTGAGATCTGCACTAACAGTCGTGATATTAGATGCGGTAAGATTATAAGGTTTAATGCACTCTGTACAATCTAAAGTTGAAAAATTGAAGAGACTAGACCATGCGCTTACATTTCCATTTGAACATACTGTTTTTACTTTCCATTCATAAGAAGTATTACACAATAAACTATTAGCAGTCAATGTGTTGGATGAACTTGAATAAGCCGTCCAATCTACATTCCCTATAGGCTTTAATGCGATTTCATAACTGCTCCCTCCTGAACTGGCTACCCATTCAAGGTTAGCCTGAGTGGTATTAGTTGAAGTAGTAAAGAGACCGCTTGGGGTTGCACAAGTTACTCCAGTCGCAAAAGCGCAAACATCAAAATTTAGAGAATTTGGTAACGCTCCATCAACCGTAAAATCATATACTCGAATGTAATAACTTTGATTAACGATCAACCCACTTAGACTTAAACTTTCCGAAAATCCTTCACCCTCTGCAGCATCTATACAATTGATTAAGTTTCCTCCACAACTTTCGTAAACAGCAACAACTGGATCGAGGCCGGTTCCTAAAGGATTAACAATGACTGTCATTATTGAATTAACTGCCGTAAACTCAAACCAAGCATCTTGACCCAATACACTGGTTTCACCATTACAATTCAATGGGTCTAAAGATTGGGAAGCTCCATTTAAACTAACATTTTGCAAACAAAACTGCGTGCTTGTGATTGGGTTTAAAGGCAAGGGTAAACTACATAGATTATTTTCTTGCATTGTTGAATCAGCCAATAGGAGCGCGTAAAAAGCATTAACTCTCCCATATCCCAATTCATTATTCCATATCCCGTTTGATCGACCAAAATATGGATAGTAAGGGTAGTTGCCTACCTTTTCACAACTTTGTTCTAAATAATCTTTCAGTTCCTGACCTGTTAAATTGGGGTTTATAGACGCCATTAGGCCAATAACTCCAGCAGTAATTGGAGTAGAAAATGAGGTGCCTGATGCTGTGGTATAATTTCCAGCTGCTCCCACCGCACCAACGATATCTAGTGTCGGAATATTACTTCCTGGAGCAGCAACATCTACAGAGTCATGATAGTTGGAGGAAGAATAACGAAAATCGCTTTCGGTGGTTCTTCCTACTCCTACTATATTTTTATAACATGCAGGATAGCGAATTTGCATATTTGAATAGTTGCCTGTACTTCCTAATATAACTGAACCCAAACCTCCACGAGATAAAGTTCGCATACGTTGAAACTGTTCGTCTTCAGCTGCATCATAAGATGACCCACTCCAGCTGTTACTTACAGCTACAACATTGCCATTGGCCATTATGTGGTCACCTGCACGTTGCAAGGTCAGTGCATTAACACTGTTGCTTGCTGCTGCTGTTAGTATAATAGGCATTACTTTTAGATTAAATGCTACACCTGACATTCCCATGTTGTTATCTGTAACTGCGCTGCTGCAGCCTGCGACCCTAGTTCCATGGGTATGCACATTATCCAAAAATTGAGCATCGTATACATCTAAGAAGGCATTGTAGGGAGAAATGACATTTTGAGATAGGTCTGGGTGTGTCAAATCAAAACCATCTAGTTCTTGAATGGCAATTACTAAATTACTATTTCCTGTAGTTAAATTCCACGCTTCAGGGGCATCTATATCCGCATCGTTATTTTGATTTAAATGCCACTGATCACCATATTCAGTATCGTTTGGAGTATAGTCTTCTGACACAATCCTGTTAGACATGGGATAGATGTACTTAAATAGACCGGTCGCATTAAGCTTCCGGGAGATTTTAAAAATGGACATTCCTTTTGGTACACGCACAAAACTTACTCCACCAGGATAATCACTTTCATATTTTTCTAACCAGTGAAGGTTGTGTTTATTCAATTGGGTTTGGATATCAGCTCGGCTTACTGCTGGATTTAATTGGTAGTTTAATAAGTTAAAATAAAATAAGTGCGTATCATCCATTGAATAATAAGGGGTGATGTTGGAAACTGAAGGTAAACGTTGAATTTCTTTGAAGAATTTTTTCCACTCTGAGCGAGATTGACTTCCTGAGTTACTGAAGATTATTGAGTTATACTCTTCAAAAATTTCATTCTCTTTTAGAAAGGAATATCTTGATTGAATTTCCGCTGAAGAGGTACTATAATCGGCAGTTTCAATTAGAGTGATTACGATATGACCATAATCTGATTCCAGCTGTTTCTTATCTTCTCCCATGTAGAAGTATGGATCGTCAATCTGAGAAAAACGGACTTTCTTTTGTGCTTGAATTTGTGAAACAGGGACTAATAGCAAAGCTAAAACGCAGAAATGTAAGATTATTTGCATAGAATTCAATTATTACTTTGAATTTTAAAATTACAACTTAGTTTGTTAAACTAATGAATTAAAACTCAAGATTAAGATTTCCAGATAACTATTGAGATACCCAAAGTGTGTGATTTTCTGAAATTTACCAACTCTACTTTTGTAGTGATGGATTAGTCTTTCAAGCCTTGATGGAATATGGTCTTATTTTATTTGCTCTTATACAATCATTCTTATGGCGTACTTCTTATAAATGCGGGACTTATTATTCTTTAATTTAGCATATAATTTATTAAATTAACTCGCATACCTGGGGTCGGCCACATAGGCCATCTTCTTCATTTTTTGCACTTCCAAACTGTAGAATCCAAACTCCTCAACGACCTTACCTAACATGGCATACACCCCTTTGCCTTTGAAGGGGTAATCTCGTGCCGAATTGGGGAAATGTACCGTATCTATAAAGTCTCCATTCCGATCTAAAAAAGTACCAAAATTCATCATTTGATTTCCTCCTGAGGTTCGGGTATTTTTTCTTGCAACCAAATATCCATAGACAAGAATAAGCTTGCTTATGTAGTTGTTGAAATCTTTAGCGGGTACATGCTTTTTAGGGTTTTCTTTCAATAACTCAAATGGATTTAAGAAGGTAAAGCCAAGCAGTTCTATTTCATCATAGGCATTCTCCAATGATGAAGTAGTTAGCTCGGGTAAGGTATATTTTTTTCGCTGCTGTTTGAATAATACGGGCTGACAATAATTGATTGGCGAGCTATCGAGTATCACATGGGCTTCCCATAATAAGGTGCGTACGGTTTTTCCAGTAAAATCAAAAGCACCTGCGCGGAGTAATATGCTTAGTTGTTCTATGCTGATAGGTACTCGGTTGGAAAAGTCTTCTAAGCGCTTAAAATCTCCATCACTATTTCGGCTTTCTATAATTTTTTTGATAGTTGAAACTTCTAAACTTCTAAGCCAAGTAAATCCTAAGTGTATGTCTTTTCCTTTTATAATCGTCTCTCCATAGCTAATATTAATATGTGGTTTATGCATTTTAGCACCCAGCATTCTAGCTTCATGAATATACAGTTCGCTATTATAAAATCCTCCGCCATTATTCAAAATAGCTACCATGTATTCTAATGGATAGTAAGCTTTTAAGTAGATAGTTTGATAACTTTCAATAGCATAAGAAGCTGAATGCCCTTTGGCAAAAGCATAGCCTGCAAAACTCTCTATTTGCCTCCATACTTCTTCTGTTAGGCCTTCCTTGTAACCCTTCTCTTTACAGTTGTTAAAAAAGATATTTTTTGCCTTTTGAAATTCTTCTCTAGAGCGATATTTCCCACTCATTCCTCTTCGCAACACATCCGCTTCGCCAAGTGTTAGTCCGGCAAAAAGATGCGCTACTTTTATCACATCTTCTTGATAGACCATGATGCCATAAGTTTCAGGCATTATTTCTTGCATCGTTTGGTGGGGAACACTAGCTTTTTCATCCTTCCGATGGCGAAGGATATATTCTCTCATCATCCCACTTTTAGCTACGCCGGGTCGGATGATTGAACTGGCTGCTACCAAGCCTAAATAATTATCTACCTCCAGTTTTTTTAACAACATCCGCATAGCAGGTGATTCTACGTAGAAGCATCCAATGCATTTCGCTTGTTTGATTAGATTATTGATTTTTGGGTCGCTTTTAAAAGGTGTAACATGATGAATGTCGACCTCTTTTGCATCTGGATGGTTGTACTTGATGATGGATAGCGCTTCTTTGATTTTTGCCAAACCTCTTTGGGCTAGAATATCAAATTTATACAAGCCGACATCCTCGGCTACCACCATGTCAAATTGTGTAGTAGCAAATCCCTTGGGCGGGAAAAAAGTAGCTGTAAAGTAATGGATGGGCTTTTCTAAAATTAAGATGCCTCCCGCATGAATGCTGAGGTGGTTGGGCATTCCTTGCAGTCCTTGCGCATAATGGACCACAAATTTTTGTAATTTATCTAGTCCTTTTGGTGGACGTTTACCCATGGCAAGTTGATCAATTTCATGTTTAGGTAAACCAAACACTTTACCCAATTCTCTTATCGCTGCTCTATATTGAAAAGTGCTATAGGTGGCTAGTAATGCCGTGTGCTTAAATCGGCTGAAAATATATCGGGTGACGTCTGCTCTGTCTCGCCATGAAAAATCGATATCAAAATCTGGCGGACTTGTTCGGTATAGGTTAATGAATCGCTCAAAATAGAGGTCCAATTCTATCGGATCTACATCGGTTATTTTTAATAAATAAGCAATGATACTATTGGCGCCGCTTCCTCTCCCGACATAGTAATAATCTTTTTCTTGTGCGTAATTGACAATATCCCAATTAATCAAAAAATAGGAAATAAAATTCATTTGCTCGATGATAGCAAGTTCTTTATCCAAGCGTTGTAAAATTTGTGGAGTAATGTTTTTCCCATACCTATAGGTGAGTCCTTGTTTACACAAGCGATGAATAAGCTTGGTGTCTTCCTTCTTGTCTCCTGTATAGCTCTGCTGATTTTGGGGTTTTCTTTCCGTCGAAAAATCAAAATGGATACTACATTGATCTAAAAGTTGTGTAGTGTTTTTTAAAATCGCAGGATAGTCCTTGAAATAGTCGAGCAAATACTTCTTTGGATACATCACTTCATTAAGGCTGCCTTGCTCACTAATCGCTAATTTGCTAAGGAGGGTGTTGTTATCAATAGATCGCAATAATCGATGGATATTAAAGTCGTATTTATCTCTAAAACTTACCGCTTGCAAAACCACCATCCGGTGCTGTAAATGCTTAATATTTGAAAAGGGGAGTTGTCTTAATTCTTGGGCTTGTATCCCAATAAATTCATTATCCTTTAAGGTGTAATCAGGGTGAAGTTGCAAAGCCTTTCGATAAGGATAAATAATAAACGTATGTTCGAGTGGGGGAGCGGTGGACCTAAATGATAGTGATTGATGTAAGTGCTCGGAGAGGTGTTTGTTAAGTGCTGCAAAGCCTTCATTGTTTTTAGCAATACCGATATACTGTTGATCTATACCATTTCTAAAATCTATACCTACGATAGGTTGCACACCGTACTTCGGAGCTATTCTAATAAAATTTAGGCAGGCCGAGGTGTTATTGATATCGGTCAAGACCAATTGTTGTATCCCTTCTTGTTGGGCGATTTCTAACAATGTTTTTGCTGAAAATGTGCCATAGCGCAGGCTGAAATATGTGTGACAATTGAGATACATGCTAAGCGATTCTATGCGCAGGCACAATAGGCGGTTCACCGTTAAAAGGGTTCGTAAATTTGGAGATATTTTTTTGTCCCATGAATGCCGCTCTGGTTAGTTTTCTTTCCCCATACTTTTCTCGTAAAAAGTCCATGGCTTGGTAGAGATGTATGCGCTTTTCGGTGTCTTCAAATAAATTGATTTGATAATTGCCTTCTACCAAATGACTCATCCTTACCCCAATTAGTCGAACTAACAATCGCCTGTTGTATAGGACGTCGAACAACTCGCCTGCTTTTGAAATTATAATATGATCTGCTGAAGTGTAGGGGATTTTAATTTGCTTGGTGTAGGTGTTGAAATCTGAGTATCGTATTTTCACAGTAATGCAAGAAGTTAATTTTTTACCCCTTCGTAATTGAAAAGCAAGGTTTTCTGCCATGGCTCCAATGAGTGTTCGGAGCCGCTGAACGTCTATCGTGTCTTTAGCAAAAGTTCGTTCAGTAGAGATAGATTTCCTTTCTTGATATTGAATGACAGGCCGATTATCTATAGCGTTTGCTTTCTTCCATAAAGCTGTCCCATTCTTGCCGAATGCTTTCTGTAAGACTTCTATCGGCATTTCTTGGAGGGTTATAATTTTCTTTAGTCCCAAGTTGCATAGCGACTGAAAAAACTTATCGCCTACCATAGGTATTTTTTTAATGGATAAAGGCGCGAGAAATATTTTTTCATTTCCTTTTTTTACTTTAATCTCATTATTGGGTTTAGCTTCTCCTGTGGCTATTTTTGATACTGTTTTATTCGTTGATAAACCAAAAGAAATAGGTAGTCCCGTTTCTTTAATAATGGTTTTTCTAATTTCAGAAGCGTATTGAGCGCATCCAAAATAGTGATCCATCCCAGTTAGGTCTACAAAAAACTCATCAATACTCGATTTCTCAAATACAGGAACTCGCTCCTTGACTATCGAAGACACCATTTTTGAGTACTTTGTATATATCCCTGCTTCTCCACGAATAACAATACCTTCTGGACAGAGTTGCCGAGCCATACGCATCGGCATACCCGAGTGGACGCCAAAAGTTCGGGCTTCATAACTGCAAGATGCAACAACTCCTCTATTGCTTGTACCCCCTAAGAGGATGGGTTTCCCATTTAATCGGCTATCCATCAGTCTTTCTACAGACACATAGAAAGTATCCAGATCCATATGTAGTATTGTTTTGTTTTGTTGAGTCATTTTTTTTATCTATTTTTGAATTGTGGAAATAATCGACAATTTTTAAAGGAAAAAGCCGACAAATATATGCATTTATTTGCAACAAATCTTAAATTTTTACGAAGAAAATATAGCTGGTCACAACAAGTCTTGGCCGATAAGCTTAAGATGGGGCGATCTACCATTGCTGATTATGAACGCTCTAAATCTGAACCGAGTTTTACTTTACTAATTCAGGTAGCGGAAGTCTGTCAGGTATCGGTTGATGATTTACTTACTAAAGACCTCTTGCACGAAAGTTATCAAATCATTAAGAACAGGAATATGAAGGTCTTGGTTGTCTCAGTCGACAAAGACGACAATGAGGGTGTTGAGCTAGTGAGTAAAAAAGCAGGTGCAGGATACTTGATAGGCTATTCTGATCCAGAATTTATCGCAGAATTACCTAAGATTCAGGTCCCTAAATTACCCAAAAAGACACTTCGTGGATTTGAGATTACCGGATTTTCTATGTTGCCTATTGAGCCAGGGTCTATTATCATTGCTTCCTATCTAGAGGATTATGAGCATATAGATAAAAAACGGCCACACATCATTGTGACAAAAAATGAAGGGATTGTATTTAAATATATTCAAGATAAAGGTGTGGATATACAGGCAATTTCGAGTAACTCTGAATATTCCGCATACTCGATTCCTAAAAGCGAAATTTTAGAACTTTGGCAGTACGAGGCTTACTTTTCTTTTGTTTATCCGGAGCTAAACACTATCGGCCGATTAGAAAAGAAGATGGATGTTTTATTGGAAAAACTTTCAGTAGACTAGATTCCTCTCGGATATTTCACCTAGAGTAAACGTTCAGCATCGATCATAGTAATCCAGCACTTCATTTTTTTTTGAATGACTTTAAAATGATGCTTGTCTTCCTCTGTAACAAAAGTAATCGCTTCCCCGGAGTTCGCTGCTCGTCCAGTTCGCCCTATTCTATGGATAAAGTCTTTAGGTGATCGAGGTAATTCATAATTAATTACATGAGGTAAAAAATTGATATCTATGCCCCTTGACAGTAAATCTGTCGACACTAATACATTCAAATTTCCCGCTTTAAAATCAACTAAAGCATCATTCCTTTTGCCTTGACTTTTCTTGCTGTGAATAGCTTGGGCATCCACTCCATTTTTCCGCAATTTATCGGCTACTAAATCTGCTTGATAAACAGAAGAAGTAAACACCAAGACCTGCTTCCAATTATTACTTTTAATTAAATGCCGAAGCAAAGGGCCTTTGTTTGCTGGTGAAACCCAATAACCCAATTGCTTAATCAAGTCCACCGTTTCCTTTTCAGCTTCAATCTTAATTAGGCACGGATTCTTAAGTAAAACACTTTCTATAGTCTGTACTTCTGTACTTAAAGTGGCCGAAAACAACAAATTTTGACGCTCAGTGGGTAAGCGTTCAAAAATTTGATCCATTTCCTTCTTAAATCCCAAGTTTAACATCTTATCAGCTTCGTCCAATACCAAAGTGCTAAGCCCATTAAAATGGACTGCATTGGATCCGACAAGCTCCAATAAACGTCCAGGAGTAGCAACCAATACATTGACGTGCTGCATCCCCTTCATTTGCGGATTGATAGACGCTCCGCCATAGACTGCCATTGATTTAAATCGAAACGGTAAGTCTTGCGCAAATGACTGAAATACTTTTTCTACTTGACCTGCTAATTCTCGAGTTGGAACAAGGACTAAAACATTAATATGTCTATTTTTGGTACTTGTCTTACCTGCTAAGTTTTGCAAAATAGGTAGCGCATAAGCGGCTGTTTTCCCCGAACCTGTTGGTGCAATGCCCAACACATCTTTGCCTTGTAAAATAAGGGGAATTGCTTGCTCCTGAACAGGCGTTGGTTTTTTATAAGAGTGCTTCTCAAGCGCTTCGATTAAATAGGACGCCAGCCCTAAAACGTTAAAAGGCATAAAAGAATTTTTGTTTTCGCCTTCAAAGGTAGCACTTAATAATACAGGCTACAACAAACTTATCTGTGCATCCCCTTCCATTACCCCTGCCTTCTTTTTGTCGGAGCTATTTGGTGTTTTCTAGATAAAATGATCATTTATGTAAAAGAGGGAATCAATGCTGTATATTGTGCAGTAAAGCAAACACTAAAAAAATAGCTTTTAAAGCTTAGCCAGGTGAAAAATAAAATTACGCATGCAAAACCTTGAGGTCATTCATGAAAACAATGATTATCTTGTCGTCAATAAAAGGGCAGGACTCATCAGTGAGCAAAGTGCTTATGAGGATGTTACGGTGCAGGACCAAGTATTTAATCACCTTTTAAAAAGTAAGCCAAAGCCCTTTGTTGGAGTCATTCATCGCCTAGATCGAGTGACAAGCGGTATTTTAATTTTTGCCAAGAAGAAAAGTGTTTTGGTGGCCTTTAATCAATTGTTTGCTAGTCGGAAAGTTCAAAAAACCTATTTGGCTATTGTCAAAAACAAGCCACCCAAGGATAAAGACACTTTAGTTAATTTTCTGTTTAAAAATAAGCACGAAAAAAGAGCAGATATCGTCTCAGGAAAATCAAAAAATGGCCAGGAATGTATCTTATCTTATGCGCTGATTGGTGAAAATGATTCGAATTATTTACTTGAAGTAAAACCAAAAACAGGTAGATTTCATCAAATAAGGGCTCAATTAGCTCATATAGGGCTTCCAATTGTGGGGGATGAAAAATATGGGTCTGACCAAATATACCTCCCCCTATCTATTGGTCTACATGCCTGGAAATTAAGCTATAATGAGGCTAATCGCCAAAAAATAGTTACTTACAAATCCCCATTTCCAAAAAATGATTTTTGGCTATTTGAAACAATTTAATTGTTTTTAAAGCTTATTTATGCCATCTGTTTCGTAGTCTTAATAGGAAATCGTATCTTTGCGGTTCACCCAATATAATAATCATGAGTAACGGTACAGTAAAATTTTTCAATAATGCGAAAGGATTCGGATTCATCACCCCAGACGATGGAGGAAAAGATGTTTTTGTTCATCAAAGCGCATTAACTAGCGACATAACAGAAGGAGATAAAGTAAGTTTTGACGTTGAGGAGAGTGAAAAAGGACTTAATGCAGTAAATGTTGAAGTAGTTTAATTAACTATTTTATAAAATATTTATATGGAAAAGCCTGTCAAAAATGACAGGCTTTTTTGATTTCAGTACGATGTGGTGAAGGACATAAAAAAAGAGAAGAGTCTTCCAATAATGAATTAGGGGGATAAAAGTTATTTTAACTTGGTATCCTGCTGAGCTATTGTCTGCTGAAAAAACATATAAAATATAACTGCAGGTTAGAATATTATCTGATTTTTTATCCGCTACATCAGTTTTCATCGTATATAGTAAGGTAAACGATGTTTCTATGAAAAATTTTCTACTTTTTCCTCTTTTTTTCCTTTATTTAAATTCGAACGCCCAATGCATTAGAGGTAATTGTGAAAATGGTTACGGCATTTATATTTTTAAAAATGGAGAAGAATATGTTGGCGATCATCAAAACGGATTAGCCAATGGTTTGGGAACATTTACTTGGCCAACAGGCGAAAAATATGAAGGTGAATATCTTGATGATCAGCGACATGGTCAAGGCACACATACCTGGCTGAATGGTGAAAAATATGTAGGTGAATTTGCTGACAATAAATTTAGTGGAAAAGGTATACATACTTGGCCTTCAGGTCAAAAACACAGCGGTTGGTATGTGAATGGCGTACCCCATGGACAAGGTACTTCCATTTTTTCGGATGGCGGTAAATATGTAGGTGAATTTGATAATGGCGAGCGCACTGGTCAAGGGTCATATACCTATCCCGATGGTAGGGAATACGTAGGAGAACATCAAGCGAATTTGAAGCATGGACATGGTATCTTGACCTTTTCTGATGGCAGCAGGTATATGGGAGAGTTTAAAGATGGACGATACAACGGACAAGGTATTTTGAGCAATGCCGATGGCAGTCGATATATTGGAACGTTTAAGAATGATCAATTCAATGGGCAGGGAACTTACACCTTTACCGATGGCTCAAAGTATACGGGAGAGCATTTAAATGGATTAAGCCATGGTTTGGGAATCTACTCGTGGCCAAATGGCACCCAATATATCGGAGAATATCTCAATGATGCCCAGCACGGGCAAGGCACCTACACCTATTCAGATGGCAGCAAATATATAGGTGAATATAAAAATGGAAAAAAGCATGGTCAAGGCACTTATATATATGCTAATGGGACGAAATACATCGGTGAGTATCACCATGGCAAAAAGCACGGTCAAGGCACTTTTGCATATTCAGATGGCAGCAGACAAGATGACTGGTTTGTCGATGGCAATCCTACTGGTCAAGGTGCTGCTTATGACAAAGACGGGAATCGGATAAATTAGTCTTCGGCAGTCTCCATGTTTTTGCTTTTAAGCTAATGTTCAACGTTATTCCTTATATCCCCTGCTGTAGGAGGGGTTATCAGTAGTATTTGGCCTACATAAGTCCATTTCACTCCAATTTGATAAAGCTTAGTTACTCCAATCATTACTTTAAAGTAAACATGATTTCCTTCTGCGGACTTCAATAATGAACCATAATAGGATTGAACAATCATTCTTCTATACCGTTGAATAATTATTACTCGGTTTTAAGTAATTTAGTGCTTCAAAAAAATACAGTATGCTCAAGATGAAGAAGATTATAAGTTTTGTTCTTATTTTTATTTGTTTAACTGCTTCAAGTTTTGCTCAAAACAAGAAAGAAGCAGCAAAAGAGAAAAAAGATAATGCCAGTGCCTTGTTCAGTGGTTTAGAATTTAGAAGTATCGGACCTGCATTAATGTCTGGTCGAATTTCGGATATCCTTATCCATCCAAATAACGAAAACCTGTGGTATGTAACAGCAGGATCTGGCGGAGTTTGGAAAACAGAAAATGCAGGAACTACCTGGAATTCCTTGTTTGATGGACAAAAATCCTACTCTATAGGCTGCGTAGCCCTAGACCCTCAAAATCCTGAAATAGTTTGGGTAGGAACAGGTGAAAATGTAGGTGGAAGACACCTTAGTTTCGGAGATGGAATATATAAAAGTGAAGATGGTGGAAGTTCATGGAAAAATATGGGCCTCGAAAAATCAGAGCACTTGTCAAAAATTGTCATTCACCCATCAAATGCCAACATTATATGGGTCGCTTCACAAGGACCACTTTGGAGTGAAGGTGGTGAGCGAGGAGTATATAAATCAACCGATGGAGGAGAAAATTGGAGTCGCACATTGGGCGATGATGCCTGGATAGGTGCTACAGATCTCCTTATCGATCCAAGAGATCCAAATTTGCTATATGCAGCTACTTGGCAACGTCAACGAACAGTTGCTGGCTATATGGGCGGTGGTCCAGGTACAGCTATTTACAAGTCTATGGACGGAGGTGAAACATGGGAAAAATTATCCAATGGTTTACCCACAAGTAATATGGGTAAAATTGGCTTAGTACTTTCTCCTCAAAAACCAGATGTGGTCTATGCAGCTATTGAATTGGATAGAAGATCCGGTGGTGTGTTTAAAAGTGAAAATCAAGGAGCATCTTGGAAAAAAATGAGTGATGCAGTTTCCGGAGGGACAGGGCCTCATTACTACCAAGAACTATTTGCCTCGCCACATCATTTTGATGAGATCTACTTAGCTGATAATTACATGCAGGTATCTTTTGACGGCGGTAAAACCTTTGAAAGAATGAATGAGGAAGAAAAGCATGTGGATAATCATGCGGTTGCATTCAAGCCAAATGACCCCAATTACATTTTAGTAGGTTGTGATGGAGGGTTGTATGAGAGTTTTGATAAAACGAAAAATTGGAAATTTATCGATAATTTACCGCTCACACAATTTTACAAAATCGCAGTAGATGATGCGAAACCTTTTTATAATGTGTATGGGGGAACTCAGGATAACAATACGCAGGGAGCGCCATCAAGAACAGATAATATACATGGCATAACTAATGCTGATTGGTTTGTCGTATTAGGAGGTGACGGTCACCAACCCGCCACTGAACCAGGAAATCCAAACATTGTATATGCGCAATGGCAGCAGGGCAATCTAACTCGCCACGACCGACAGAGTGGGGAAAACGTTTATATCAAACCTCAACCTGAATTAGGTGAAAAGTCAGAGCGTTACAATTGGGATGCGCCTGTTTTGGTGAGCCCGCATAATCCAACAACTATTTATCATGCTTCGCAGCGTGTTTGGAAATCAGTGGATAGGGGAGACTCTTGGCAAACAATTTCTGGGGATTTAACAAAAAATATAGAACGAATCCAAACCCCATTTTATGGAAGTAAACAAAAATGGGACAACCCTTGGGATATTTATGCGATGTCAAGTTATAGTACAATTACCTCCCTATCGGAATCTTCTAAGCAGGAAGGTTTGATTTATATAGGAACGGATGATGGTCTTATTCAAGTCACGGAAGATGGCGGAGCAAACTGGCGAAAAGTGGATTTTTCAAAAATTGCCGGACTACCGAATACGGCTTTTGTCAATGATATCAAAGCTGATTTATTTGATGAAAATGTAGTTTATGCCGTTTTCGACAATCATAAATACGGAGATTATAATCCTTACTTATTCAAGAGTAAAGACAAAGGAAAAAATTGGTTGAACATAGCAAACAACTTACCTGATCGAACCTTATTATGGCGCATTGTACAAGATCCTGAACAAAGTGATCTAATGTTTTTAGGAACGGAGTTTGGCGTTTACTTTACACTTGATGGCGCTAAAAAATGGACCAAACTTTCGGCAGGATTGCCCAATATTGCGGTACGTGATTTGTGCATTCAACAACGAGAAAATGACTTAGTTGTCGGCACCTTTGGACGTGGTATTTACATCTTAGACGATTACTCTTCACTACGAAGCTTTGACCTGAACAATAATGACCAGGAGGCACAGTTGTTTGAGCCAAGAGATGGTTTGTGGTATATCGAACGCAGAATATTAGGCGGAAGGAAAAAAGGTGCGCAAGGAGATAACTACTTTACAGCTGACAATCCAGCGTATGGTGTTGAGTTCACTTATTACCTGAAGGATAGTTTGCAATCAAAAGAAACCTTACGAACAGAAAGAGAAAATGAAATTGAGGAAAATGGAGGGATAGTAGCTGTGCCTGAATGGGATATTTTAGAAGCTGAAAACAAGGAAATTCGGCCGAGTATATGGTTGTTTGTTTATGATAATGAGGGTAAGATTATTCGAAAGCTTAAAGCCAAAAATAGTAAAGGATTTAGCCGGGTGACTTGGGATCTTATGACTGAATCTATTTATACCCTGTCGATCGAAGACTTAGAAAAAGAAAGAAAAGGCTATCGTGTAGGTCCTGGATCCTATTCAGCTCAACTTTTTAAGAAAGTGAATGGGAGTTTTATGGAGTTATCTGATCAAGTATCCTATGAAGTGAAATCGATTAATCCTAATTCTTTGTCTGGCAGTAAGCCTGATGATGTAGTTAATCATTGGAAAAATATCATGTCTATTCGAGCAAAAACAAATGACTTAGTTGCCGACTTTAAGGAAGCTAGCAATACCATTGATTTAATGTTATTTGCCTATGAAAAGGCTGTAAAGAGGGATGAGAATTTATTGAAAGAAATACTTCAAGTTAAAGCACAAATGAATGTTTTAGAACTCAATCTCATGGGGAGCGAAATACGAGAAGAAGTAGGCGAAAAAAATGAATATCCAAGCATCTGGACCTACATTTGGGGCGCAAGTTCAAACGGCTCTACATATGGAGCTACAACTTCTCAGTTAAAATCTTTAGCGAATGCTTTTACACTTTTTAATCAGATGAATTCAATGCTTCAAAGCATTGAAGATTCTATCTCCCCTTTGGGAGTAAAATTAAATAATATCGGCGCACCGGCGATTAGGGAATAAGACAGACAAAAGAAACTGTCAAAAAATAAAATAGAAGTTTTTGTTTTATAATGTCTGTTTTATTGAAAATCCGCATTAGACGCATAAAAAAAGAGAGTCTTTCAACTCTCTTTGTGCGGTCTGGACGAGACTCGAACTCGCGACCCCCTGCGTGACAGGCAGGTATTCTAACCAACTGAACTACCAGACCAAAATATTGCCCTTAATAATTACTTATTTGAGGACTGCAAAGATAGTCGCTTTTTTATTTCATACAATAGCTAATTCTCTTTTTTTGAAAAAAAATTCCAAGCAATTCCTAGCCAGCCCAAAATGAAAGCTAAACCGCCCAATGGGGTAATTGCTCCTAGCCATAGCGGAATATCGGGAAATGCTGAACGTAAAGCCAAGATGTACAAAGAACCACTAAACAATACGATTCCTAATATAAAGCTGTAAAAACTCCATAGGCTTAGTTTTGTACTTATTTTATCTGCCAATATCAATACGATAAACATACCAATCCCATGAATAAAATGGTATAAGTTGGCTGTTTTGAAAATAGATAAACCATAATCATTTAGATAAGGTTTTAATCCATGCGCGCCAAAGGCACCCACTGCTACTGCTATTGCCATCACCAATGCAGCTATACTAAATTTTGATTTGTTCACAACTTGAAGTTTATAAGCTTAAGTCTCAAAGTTCGTTACTTTCTTTTTCAAAATTTAATTTTGTTGTAAATCTTTGTTCTCGTGAGAAAAGTCTTTGCTTTAATAGCCATTCTACTAGCTTTAGGAGTTGTATCCTATTTTTATTTTAAGGTCGATCACCAGCAAAGTGCAAGCAAATCGCTGTTTCAAGCAATTCCAAAGCAGTTCCCCATAGCCTTGGAAAGCGAAAATTGGAATGAGGTATTCGATAAAGTGGACACTTTTTCCTACTTTGAAACCTTTGAATTACAAGATTGGTTGATCGGTACTCAACTCAACCTGAATGAACTTAATGCCCTTAATTTATTTTTTCAACAAAATCAATTAGCAAATATTTACGCCAAGTCTCTCGTAGCCTATGGTAATGCAGGAAATAGTCAGTTGGGGATATATGTAGCTTCTCGTATTGATCAAAATCTGCAGATAAAAGATATTCTAAGCGCTTTTGATCAATCCAATGTTGAGTATACCACCAATAGTTTCAAACAGCAGGATGTTGTGACAATTAACAATGACCCGACAGGCTTGCTGCCTATAGCTTCATTTGCGCTTTCCAATCAAGTGTTACTGTATAGTCACCAAGCAAGTTTTGTTGAAGATGGATTAATAGCTTTAGCTGAACAACAGAACCCATGGGATACGCTTGCTCAAGAATTAGGAGGGGAGGAGGACCTTCGTTTTTACTGTAATCCCACACAGTTAAATTTTTTGACTAGTTATTTGTTGAATCCTGCTTCTGCATCACTGATGACACAGTTTAGCCGCATTTCTTCAAATGCTGTATTTCAATTAGATTTTTTTCCAGAGTTGGTCAATATCAGCGGATTTGTCAATCGTGGACAAGGAACTTTAGTCGATACCTTAAAGTCATTTCAATCTGCCTCCATGTGGTGCACAGAGCTTTTACCTTCAAATACGGCTTTTTATCAAGGTATAGGTATAGCCAACAACGTAGAGCATTTTAATGCTGACTTTGACTTAAAGCGCTTGCATACTATTGTAGATGAGAGTCTTGTTCTCTTTACTTTGGAATCGTACAATGAAGAATTGTCCAATAGACAAGGGGCTGTTTTAGCTTTACGGGAATTGGAATACTTGGATATTCTCAAAGAATTGGATGCTAGTATCGCTCCTGCAGCAGCGGAGAGTGGAATGCAAATTTATTCTTCGAAATTGGGTGAGCTACTTAATAAATTGTTCTTTACATCAGGGTATTTTTCAGAGGAAGTCTTCTTTGTAAAGGTCAATGACCTTTTAGTGATGAGTTCTAATCTTGCTGTTGTCGAACAATTCATTTTTGCCCATAATGAGGGAGAGACCTTGAGAACCAATGATTACTATATGAATTTCAAGGCTTCATCGGCGAGTAAAACCAATTTGGATTTCTACTTAAACTTTAGTCTCATGCATGCCTACCTGAGCAAGGTATCTACTCCCAATACTTGGCAAAGTTTGTTTGAGCAGATAAGCGTTCAATATGCCAATATTGGTAATCTCACCTATTGCAATGGTAAATTAGGTTTTCAAATGCCTCAAAAAAGTGGATCTAAGCGTTTATGGACGACAAATTTGGATACGACAGCCACTTGCTACCCCCAAACGGTCATTAATCATAATAATGGGAAGTTTGAACTGCTTATTCAAGATGATGCTAATCAACTTTATTTATTGAGTTCATCTGGAGAGGTCCAATGGAAAATCCCTCTTCAAGGTAAAATACAAAGTAAAATTCATCAATTGGATTATTATAAAAATAAGAAACTACAATATGTGTTTAACACCCTTGCAAAAGTTTATGTAATCGATAGAAATGGAGATTTAGTTGATGGATTTCCCATTGATTTACCAAGTAATGCAAGCAATGGAATGTGCTTAATCAATTATGACCAATCGGGTAAATACAGATATTTGATAGCTTGTGATAACGGCAATGTATATGGTTATGATAAAGCTGGTGCTCCATTAACGGGATGGAACCCTAAAAGAAATATAGGGCAAGTTAAAAAACCTATTCAACATGTTTTGTATAATGGCAAAGACTACATTTATTTCAATAATACGGATGGCGATTTTTACGCGCTTAATCGTAAAGCTGAAAATCGGTTTGAGCCACTAGCCACTAAAAATGAAATGAACTATTTTCATTTTGAAGAGGGACAATTTATAGGCGGAGACTATGGTGTAAGTATTGAGGTGGATGCAAATGGGGGTATGACCGAAAATGTAGTTTTAGATAGCACTTATAGAATTTTTTGGCCAGCAAATTCATTGCTGCAAGCCAAACAGGCCTTTGCATTCACATTAAATAATACTTTTAAATTTCAGCTATCTCAGTGGCAAAACTACTGTTCTTACACTACAGAGGATAGCATTCAAGAAATGGAAAGTTTTACCTATAAATCTAAATTGTGGTTTTTGCTAAAAACAAATGATCATACCTACTTGATAGATGAAATAGGCAATCTACATCCGGAGTTTCCTCTCTCAAGCACTCATGTATCTTTGGTAGACTTAATTCCAGGTAAGGAAAAGATTATTCTGTATCCCGATGATCAGGGAAATCTAAATGCGATTGAGATTGGATGGACCAATCTATAGCTTCTTTATTATACTTCGTTAAATAAGTATTGGCTTTAGAGAAATGCTTACATCCAAAAAAACCTCGATATGCAGAAAAAGGCGACGGATGAGCAGCTTGCAAAATAAGGTGTTTTTGATCATCAATGAGTTTTGCTTTCGAACAAGCAAATTTACCCCACAACAGGAAAACAATATTTTTTTGATGCAATGAGATGTCTGCAATAACTGCATCGGTAAAAGCTTCCCAACCCGCTTCTTTGTGTGAGGCAGGTTCATAGGCATTTACAGTTAACAAGGAGTTGAGTAGCAACACACCTTGCGATGCCCAGGAAGATAAATCACCATGCTCTGTGCGTAAAGGACCAATATCGCTTCTAATTTCTTTAAATATATTCCGAAGTGAAGGAGGAATTTTAACACCTAGGGGGACCGAAAAACTAAGCCCATTGGCTTGTCCCGGATGATGATACGGATCTTGACCAATGAGTACAATTTTTAAGGAATCCAATGGGCAGCTGAGGAAGGCACTAAATATCTTTTGATTGGGCGGACATGTTATTTTCCCTTGCTTTTCTTGTTCTAAAACGAAGTCTAGAATTGCTTGAATGTTTACTTCTTTTGAGATTCTGTTTATAGAATCTATCCAACTAGAAACAAGCAAAGTATCATTTGAATTTAGAAAATTGTTCTTGCTCATTTATCCGAATCTTCAAAAGAATTATAAGTTGAATATAAAAAAAATCTGCCTTGAAAAAAGTGCCATTTTAAAAGTACGTTTTTTACCTTATTATCTAAATAAATTTTTTAAAAAGATCTACTTTATTTACTTTATATTTACTTCTTAAGGTATAATCAAAGGAAATGCATCAAAACCCTAGCTATAATTCTAAGCTCAATCAAATATTTCACAGCAGTTCTTTGCCGATGGGGCTTAGTACTTTAGATTTTACTCTAGTAGATCTAAATAAACAAGCAGTCAAAATTTTAGGGCAGAATAAAGAAGATTTATTGGGGAAGTCTTTTCTTGAATTTTCTAGGCTAGGAGATTTGAGTTACGATTATAAAAATTTGGAAAAACTTGTTAATCATAAAATTGATAGTTATACGATTAAACGCACTTTTAAAAATAAAGAAGGTCAAAGTGTTTTTGGAGCTATTAATACCTCTCTATTAGAGATAGGTGAGCAAACATACATCTTAGGTATTTTCATTGCAGAGGATAGTAATAATTTAATTCCCTTAAGTGATTCAAGTAATTACGAGACCCTAAGTAAAATCTTGTCAATAAATCCAGATCTTCATTACATCTTAGATGTTAAAAAGAAAGAATATGTCTATCAGAATATTAATATACTTGAATCTTATGGTTACGATTTAAAAGATCTAGGTGATAAAAATGTAGTTGAGTTTCTAATTAGTAAAATTGATCCAGAAAGTGTTGATCAGTTGACTGAAGCAAGTCTTGCTTTTCATAATTCTCAGGGTTTGGGTAAGTTTGTGGAGGTTGAATATCGTTTTCGATCCAAGGATAGAGGTTGGAGATGGTTACGCGCAAAATCTGTCCCACTTCATCAAAATACTAATGCTGACCTAAATTTTTCTTACGGTACTATCCAAGATATAACTGCAAAAAAAGAAATCGAAGAAAAACTTAAATCCCAAGAGAACTTTATTACCAATGTAGCTCATTTAATACCAAATGCTATCAATGTCTTCGAGGTAAAAACATTGAAGAACATCTTCCATAATTTACAAGGAAAATCATTTCTATCTTATGATTGTGAGGATTGGATTAAAAATCCAAAGGCTCAAAAAAAATCTGGATGGTTAAAATATCTCAATGATTCAAGAGATCAATTGAAACAACTTTCAGAGAAAGATGAATTCATAACGGAAGCTACGCTGAAAGATAAACATGGAGAGGAAGTTTGGATGTTGCTTCGTTCAAAAATATTTAAAAAAAATAATGAAGGTGAAGCTGACCAAATTCTTATTGTTGCATCAGATATTACTCAATATAAGCAAGCATTAGATCGCATAGATAAATCCAAACAGACAATAAGTGCTATCCTTGAGGCTATTCCGGATTTATTAATGGTAATAGATGTTGATGGCTTTTATAGGCAAGTTTTTGAAGGCGTAAATTTTAAAGTAAGTGAAGAAGAATCAATAGTTGGAAAAACTATTTTTGAACGGTTAAGTCCAAATAATGCTAAAAACCTTTTAAATCTAATCAAAGAATGTATTCGAACCGGAGATTTAAAACCCTATGATTTTCGACACGACTTTAAAGATGGTTCTAGTGCATATTATTCAGCATTTATTTCTAAGCTTAACGAGCGCGAGGTAAATGTTCTTGCGCGCGATGTTACAGGTCCTCAGAAATTAAAGTTGGCTTTAGATGAAAAAGTCATTCAACTATCTGTTCAAAATGAGCAAATGGAAGATTTTATTGCAAAAAATTCAGAGCTTGAACGATTCGCATATATTCTTTCGCATGATTTAAAAGAACCTTTACGAAGTATAAATGCAATCTCAGAATTGATTCAGATTGAATTGGAAGGACACCAAAATAGGACACTTAATCAATTGTTAGATCAATTATCTAATCATAATATCCGAATGCAGAATTTGGTTCAGGGAGTTTTGGATTATTCTAAAGTGGATAGTAATTTGCAAAACCAAACGATAGATTTAGATGAGATTGTCCAATCAATTATATCAGATTTACAAGTTTTGATTGTTGAAAAAAATGTGCAATTTAACTTAAGCAATTTAAATTCAATTCAGGGGGATGCCTCGCAAATAAGACAACTTTTTCAGAATTTGATATCTAATGCAATTAAGTTTAATGATTCAAATGATGCCTTAATTGAGGTGGGGTCTACTAAAATAAATGATCGATTAGTCTATTACATTAAGGATAATGGCATTGGTGTTCCTGATGAGTTTAAAGAAAGTATTTTCAATATGTTTAAGCGAGTACATCGCTATCAGGATTTTCCTGGCCAAGGTCTTGGCTTATCTATATGCAAGAAAATTATAGATAGGCATAATGGAAAGATTTGGATTGAAAATAATGAAAATGGGGGAGCTACTTTCTCATTTACTTTGGCTTAGTTTACTCTTTGACAAAACTAAAATGTTTATTTTCATTGCTTGGAGGAGTGTGAATATAAGCACAAAATTATAGGTGCGTCAATCTTTATTTTCACTTAGCTAATGCTTCTTTAATCAGACCTTTGTATTCTTCTAAATCTGGGGTGTAACCGATGGGGTCCATTAAAACTGTAGATCCGTCGGGACTTAAAATGACATATAAAGGTTGAGAAACGAAGGTGAAGTTTATCGCTTGAAAATAAGACCATTTATTTCCTTCTGTTCTCAATTTCTTTTCATATCCACCATTTTTTATTGTCAACAATTGTTCTGCTGGTAATGGAGTTTTATCATCTACATACATTGAAACCAATACGACGTCATTAGCTAGAATACTTAATATCTCTGGATCAATCCAAACATTTTCTTCCATTTTTCTGCAATTTACACAAGCATAGCCTGTAAAATCTAAGAATAAGGGTTTGTTGGTTTGTTCTGCATAGCACTTTGCTTCAAAAAAGTCATGAAAGCACGGTAAGTCATGCGGACACTCGTCTGAAAAATTATAAGTTGCTAAATCTTTCTCACTTACATTGTTGGTCGTGGTAGAGGAGTGAGCAAAAATAGAATATTGCATAGGTGGCGGAAATCCTGCAATTACGTTACGCACCATAGGAATATCTCTTCCTAATAAACTTGGAATCAATACAGCACCTATAAGTACGAAGAAAAGCCCAAAAGCAATGCGTCCTTTCCCTATTTTTTCTTTCATTCCCTTCTTGAATGAATACCAACCAAAAAGGTAAGATGCGGTTAGGAAAGCAATAATAATCCAAACTGTAAAAAATATTTCTCTTTTTATCAAAACCGTACTTGGATCAACAAGGTCTGCATTTGATAAAAACTTAAGCGCGAGCGCTAATTCTAAAAAGCCTAAAATTACTTTTACAGTGTTTAACCAGCCACCGGACTTTGGCAATGAACTCATAATTCCCGGAAATAAGGCAAACAAAGCAAATGGCAAGCCTAAGGCTACCCCAAATCCTGCCATTCCAGCTGTCAAATACCATGATCCTTGAGTAAGTGTCCCTGCCAGTAAAGACCCGACTAAAGGACCTGTGCAAGAGAAAGAAACGATTACGAGGGTCAATGCCATAAAGAATACACCGATTATTCCTCCTGCGCTTTCAGCACTGCTAACCTTATTAGCTAACCCATTAGGTAATTGAATCTCATAAAAGCCGAAAAAGGAAAATGCAAAGACAACAAAAATGATAAAAAATGAAAGATTAAGCCAAATATTGGTAGCTATCTCACTTAGTATATCCGGGGCTAAATTCAATAAATGAAAAGGTGCACTGACTAAAGTGTATATCAAGAATATAAAAAAGCCATAAAGAATAGCATGAAACATACCCTGTTTTTTATCTCCAGAACCTTTAGTAAAGTAACTTACCGTTAAGGGTATCATTGGAAATACGCACGGTGTCAATAGGGCTATTAAACCGCCACCAACGCCTAACAAGAAAACGATCCAGATGCTATCTTGACCGCCAGTATTTTCCTCTCCAGATGTCTCAATATCCAGAACTAGAGCTTCTAGAAAAACAGTTTTATCAAAGTTGCCATCAGCTTCATAATAAGGATGACAATCGTAATTTATATCATGCGCAGCTTCAACCGGAGGGATGAAAGCTAAGAGCATGAAAGCAAGGAGAAATAGAAATTGCTTCATGGAATGGCTTTTAATTGGCATTTACAGTAAACTCAATTGGGTCAGGGAACAAGCATTGCATTGAATCACAAGTCATGAACTCCAAATATCCAGTTATTGTTGCAGCTCCATTAATATTGATAACCTGACTAAAACTAGCAGCATGTCCAAATTTTTTGATGTCCATGTCAAACATGTCATCATATCCATCTTTGGTCTCTTCACCACTTTCTTCAATATCACTCAAGGCACCAAGCGATTCATTCTCATCAAAATAAATGCTTGTCGGGATAGGTCCATCTTCATCTACAGAAGAGGAATAAACATACCATCCATCTTCAATGGTTGCATTAAATGTAATCTTGTATTGATTTTCTTCTAATTTCTCTGCGGTATAGACCCATTTTACGGGTTCAAGCACTTGAATTATCGGTTCTTTTTCCAAAACCTCTGCACTCTCAACAACTTCGGCTACTGAAATTTCAGAAGATGCTGATTGGCATGAAAATAACAATATTGTACTGAGCGTAATTAAGGATAATAAATAAGTTTTCATAAAGTGATTTATTTTAAATTAAGTGTTAATTCAACTGTTTTAGGTGCTAGGCATTGGGTGTCATCACAACACATGAACTCCACGCTTGCCTGAATCGTTCCATTGTTTATTACTTTGTCTAAGGGGTAGGTATAGCGAACTTCATTTTTATATTTTATCAACTCCATTAAAAACATCTCATCCGTACTGATAATTTTATACTTACTATTTTCTATGGGGTTTATAAACTCGAAATTCTCTCCGTCATAAGAAAGTTTAAAACTAGTGGGGATGGGTCCACCTTCATCTATTTCTTGACTATACAAATACCAGCCTTCTTTTATAGAAGCAGTAAATTCAAGCTGCTGAACACCCTCCTTTTTAGTGCAATCAACTTGCCAAGTAATGGGGTTTAAATCCTGAGCAACAACAATTTTTGCAACAAAAAGGACTGCAGCTAGGGGCAATAATTTGAGTAGCTTAGAATTGCTTGGACAGGTGCTAGTTTTCATTTGGATATGATTTCGTAAACAAAGTTAAACAATATGGCCAAAAGTAAAATAATATGCGCTAATTCTGAATGCTTACTTCGTTTAAAGTTGTTAAGAAATAGGATAACGAAAAATGAAGCTGGGAACAATAACATTGGAAATGAATAGATCAATGCATTTTTGGATAGGGTAAACCCTAAACCTAAAAAGATGCTTAGTACCAATAAAGAGTTAACAAACAAGCGTGAATTTTTAGATGTTTTGTTTGAAAGTGACCATGCATTTAAGAGTCCAAGAGTAACATAAACTAAAAGAATTGATAGCGGAGCCCATTGAGTATTGCTGAGTATATGCTCATCAAGCTCGTGAATATGAAATAAATTGAAATTAAAGAGCGAATCCGTTGCTCCATGCGAATTTAAAATATAGACATTATACCAAATTACTGGAATACTAAATGATAGCAATAGGATGCTTACTCTTTTTAGACTGATTGCATTGTACTGAAAAAGTAAAATAATCAGGAAGGGAATAATCAGAATGGTGGGGTGCCAGAATAGAAAGGCGAGCCCCATCAGCGTGCTAGTATTGAAAAGAAAATTATTTTTTTGAAAATCAACTAGCGTATAAATTCTATATAAGACAAACAACAATAGACTCGTGGCAAGCAATACGGGTGACAAGGAGCTCCATTCTGGAAATAAATGTATTAACCACGCATAAATCCAAGTGACTTGTAGATTGTACTTCTCCAGTTTCTTACTCTTAGCCATAATTCGATAGACTAAAACGAGTTGAAAAGTGATAAGAATCATTGAAAAAGCAAAACCAGTAATTGTGTTACTAAAGAATTGATCACCAAGTAAGTTGTATAGTTTAAGTGCCAATGGGCCACTTGTTATCCATAAGCTTGTATCTGTGGCTGTTTTAAAAGAAAAAATATGCAGTATGATTGTCGCCAATCCAATGAGAATTACTCCAAGATTAAAATGTTTTTTTGAGAAAATAGCTAACATGCCTAAAATGTCATTTTTATTAACTGCATTTTGTTTCTATTATAGCTAGGGATTAGTAATTCATTTGGGGCAGTTTGTTTACTCATTTTCATAATAGGAAATACATTTTTATTCCCAATATTTAAGATCGATTTTGATTCTGTCTCCGATTCATCTATCACGGATGCAGCACTCAAGTGGGTATATCTATCGATCTCATCTAAGAACATCATTTGAAGTTGATTTTGACTGTTAAAAACGTAAAATGAAGAGAAGCTTCCTCCATCATTTCGGGAAATTTGTTTTTTTCTTATAATTTCTTGTTGTATGCAATGTCCCGTGCTATCCAAATGATACACCACAATATCGTTAAAATTATAAATAGTAGAATAATTATAATTAGATACACCACCAAGAGAAAAGTAGGTGTCATTCACATTGGATTCTTCTGTTTTGAAATACGACTCGGTAAAGACAAGGGCTCCTCCGTCTATTTGGGGGATTAAGCTATGAATATAGAATGTAAACAATTGCGGGGGCGTGCGCTCACTATTTTTACTGGTTAACTTAAGATAAAACTCATCTGTAAAAGGCACAATTTCTGTGTATTGGGTTTGGAAATTGTCAAGGTCAAGTTTTGAAGTAAAGAATTCACTAGCGCCATTCTTGTTCCTTTTGTTTTCATTTCTCGCACTGAAAAATCCTGAAATGAAGAGGGCATGGTTAAGGTTGTCTACTTGAAATTCTAATTTTTTAAATACATTTTTTACTGGAGCAAATTGGAATTTACTTATGGTGCCATCCTTTTTAACATAATTGAAATAGTAGACTGCTGGATCTTCTCCCCCGTCTTGTTTGGTGACAAATAGATAACTTCCATCATTAAGAACAATAACTTCCTCAAAATCATAATCTAACAAACTAGGCTCTTTAATCATTTTTTCTGATATCAATTGCATATTGATATCGTAAACCCGTGTATAGAAATAGTCTACTTCACCTTGTGAAAAGATGGGCGCATAGATAAGTATGGTACTTTCGTTAAGCGATAATTTGGTTCTTAAATTGGATTGTAATAAATCCTTTCGCTCCACAATGGAATCTAAAACAACTGGCTTTTGAGATATGGAGATACGTTCGTCCAGCTTAGAGGCAATCAAATAATTGGTGGTCTTGTCATTTTTTACCCGAATAATCCAGCCTGAATTTGCCTGCAGCCAGATGGTCTCAATAAACTCATTTTTATTCAAGATGATTTGTCGGCTCATTTGATTTTTTAGGCCTGTGTTGTATACATCAAGAATATGCGTATTGTTGCCATACCTTTCCACTACAAACTTGTTGCCTACTTTACCAAGAACTCTAAAATTAGATACTTTACTGTTCAGCTTCACCCCATTAGAAACTTGTGTTTTTTGGGCATTTATACCGCCAAACAAAACGAGAAGAATTAGACTTAATGCGATATGATAAACTGGTTTACCTGACATACAAATTATTAGCACAAAGAATACTTAAGGATTTAACGTTTGCCCAGCAAATTTGTTTTAGTAGTTTACTGCTTTAGGCGTGGATCCAAGGCATCTGTTAATCCTTCACCCATTAAATTGTAAATAGTAACAGTAATAAAAATCGCAAAACCAGGAGCTAATGCTAACCACCAAGCACTAAAATTCTTACGTGCTAAAGACAATAACTTGCCCCATGTAGCTACTTCTGCTTCAACGCCTATTCCTAAGAAAGATAGGAAGGACTCTGTTAAAATGGCCCCTGCTACACCAAAGGCAATAGCAATCAATACCGGAGCTAATGAATTCGGTATAGCATGTCTAAAAATGGTTCTCCATTCGCTATATCCTAAACTTTGTGCTGCTTCGATGTATTCTAAGTTTCTTACTCGCAGTAGTTCACCTCGAGTAAATCGTGCAATTCCTGTCCAAGAGGTTGCACCAATAATAACCATCACTAACATAATCGAAGGTTTAGCGATTGCAACTATGGACATAATTAATAATAGTCGAGGTACAGAAATTAAAATTTCAATGGAACGAGAAACAATGATGTCGATAGGGACATTGGTATTCGCTTTAAGATTAAGGGCCTTGTTCAAACCCTTAGCGATTAGCTGACCAATAAAAATGAAAACGGTAAAAATAATAATACCTATAAAAATTTGGAATAGAGCGCTAAATAGACTGTTTGCAAAGGCTTCTCCAATGCTATAACTTCTTATTTGAAAGCCGTAAAAGAAGGCAAAAGGTAAACTGACAAAAAACAACAAAATGTTTGCCCATGAGGTCTTCAGCTTTTCATCTCCAAAGTACCCTGCCATGGCTCCCATAAAAATACCTATAATTGAGGCGATTGACATAGAGACTACACCTACCATCATGGCTATTCGTGTACCATGAATCATGCCTGACATCACATCTCGGCCTATCTCATCTGTTCCTAACCAATGCCACCAACGCCTGCTTTTAACATTCTGATCATCCAGAGGACTCGCATAATTGGCATTTGCAAAATCCGTTTCACTTTGTCCGTAGGGGATAGGGGCCCAAATGGCATAATCAAATTCTGTAGTTTTCCAATCCACAATACTACTTAATTCTTTCGGCCAAGAGCCTCCTAAATCAACTATATATTCTCTAAAAACCGGAAAATAGGTGCTTCCCTCATATTTACACATTAGAGGTTTTTCATTGGCTAAAAAATCCGCAGATAGACCAATTATAACTATCAAGATAATAAATCGTAAAGACCAAACTGCTGGTTTGTTTTTTCTAAACTGGCGCTTTACAATTGCGCTATAGCTCTGATCTTCAGCAGCCTTATGTGCTGGTTCAACTTGAACAGCTGATTCAGTAGATTTTTCAATATTTTCATTGTTAGCACTCATATACCTTTACTTCTTTTTAGTAAATGAAATTCGTGGGTCAGCCACTGAATATAAAATATCTGCTATGAGTATCCCAATCATGGTCAATACTGCAGAGAAGATTAACACTGTAAATAGCACTGGATAGTTTCTTGCGAGTACCGCTTCGTAACCAACTCTCCCCATTCCGGGGATAGAAAAAATTACCTCAATAACAACTGATCCGCTGATCATTACTGGAAACAAACTCGCAAACATTGTAATGACTGGTATCAAGGAATTTCTAAATGCATGCTTCCAAGTTACCTTATTGTCGGGTAAACCTTTAGCAACTGCTGTTCTTATGTAATCTTGTTTTAGAACAGCAAGCATACTGCCTCTCATTTGTCTGGTAATGTAGGTGAAGGAGCCATATGTCATCGCCAATATAGGTAAAATGACGTGTGCACCGCCATCTTTGGCTACTTCCCAGAAAGTAGCATCATCTGAAAGGTCGTTAGAGAAAAGACCATAGGTTGGAAACCAATCCATGCCATACTCATTGGTGGTTAAATAAACAATGAATATTGTTGCTACCCAGAAAACGGGGAGAGAATATAAAATGAAAAGCACAATGGATAATACTCTATCTAATTTTGAATCTTTTCTTTTGGATAAAAATACACCTAACCAAACCGAAAGTGAATAAGCGATTAATACCGAAATAATATTTAAACTCATGGTGATCGGTAAAGCATCTTTAATAATGGAGGAAACGGGTCTTCCATCCAGGTAGGATTCTCCAAAATCTCCTCGAATAAAACCTCCTTTTAGACTCGGATCTTTAGATTTTGAGAACCAAGGTTTATTGCCAAACAACCAAACATGATATTGATTGCCTGTTCCGATCCATTTAATACTAGGTATATTAGTTTTCCAAACGGATGGATTAGCTTTTATGGCCAAGTAATTATCTCTCATGGCGGTGAATGCAGGAATAGAACTTTCGAAATAATTCCTTTCAATAATAGTGTTACTATCCACTCTAACCTTGCTCATGGTGTTCATGGCTTGCTCCATATTAGCTAAAGTATTATTAACCTTACCCTCCTCATAATTATTAAGTAAGTTATTGATTCCTTCTTTCAGAATCTTTAAGTCAGTGTAGCTATTTGTATCTCGCTCAATATCATAAAGCGTAACTTCAAATGCTTTGATGGATTCGTAATAAGGCTCTATTTTATCCCAGTTCCCATATTTGTTAATGAGTCTAGCAAGATTTTCTCTTTCCTTTTTACGAAATATCTTGTAGAGGTCTTTAGGTTCAGCTATCGAACCCAATGAAAAATAAAACGGGGGCAAATCCAAACCGAGCTTTTTGCTCATATCAATATAGGCTTGCTCTCCAGCTTGTTTCTCTGACATTCCACCACCTTGAGCGCCTTGACCACCTTGAAGTCTTGTTTCGACAGGGTCCCCTGGGGCAGCCTGGCTAAGCAAAAAGGTTAACAGGGTAATGATTAGAAGCGTCGGAATAAAATATAATATCCGGGTTAGAATGTATTTAAACATAGTATACTAAAATTATTGAGCTGCAGCAGCGCCAAAATTAGGGTTTAACTTAAATTCATTTTCAAAATGACCTGGACGCAGGAGATATCCGTTAGCGTTATCAAATCTTCCATGAAATGCCATCTTATTTTTCCCTGTAAACATGAAGATGTAAGGGGCTTCCTCATGCAGGATTTCTTGAAACTCAAGATACATAGCGTTTCTCTTTTCCTCATCCAATTCGTATCTAATCTTGTCAATTAAATCATCTGTATAGGTATTTCCAAAACCAATATAGTTGCTTCCTCCATTATATGAATCCGTATGCCATATTTGTTTAAAGTCTGATAAATCCGGGCCCATTACCCAACCCATTGTATTCATTTCAAAATCATGTGATTTTACTTGCTCTAGGAATACAGTCCATTCTTTTTGTACAATCTCAATATTTACGCCAACTTTGGCCATATTGTTTTTCAACATTAATGCAATGTTCTCAGCAGATTCGCTTCCAGCAACCAATAAAAACTCTAGGTCTAATTCGATAGTTTCGCCATCAATAAATTTCTCTCTTACTCCATTCCCATCTATATCCAACCATCCAGACTCGTCTAAAAGAACTTTAGCCGCATTTAAATCATAAGCATAAAATGCAATGTCTTTGTTGTAATAAGTTTTATTTGGATGAACTGGACCAACTGTACGTTCAGCTAGATTATAGTTAATCACTCTATTGATGGTCTCATAATCCAGAGCCATTGATAAGGCTTGTCGAACTCTTTTATCTTCCAACTTAGGACTCTTGTTATTTAACCCGATATAGCTGTAAGAAGGTGCAATAGGTTCATGAAGATTGAACAATGCTTTAAAGTTCTCATTTTCTTTTAGGTCTACATAATCCTTAGAAGGAATACCTCCCATTACGTCAATGCTTTCGTCCTTCATCGCGGTAACAGCAGTCGTGTTATCAACGATTATTTCATAAACAATTTTATCAGGATAGTTGTCAAATCGAGTTTCTTTACCTACAAATTGCTCACCCCACCAATTTTCTTTTTTCACCAAGACTACCCGTTGTCCTGTGGTCCACTCTTTTAATCGGTATGGTCCACATCCTACAACGAAATCAGGATTTCTTGAAAACTTCTCACTGTTAAACTGTTCTGCAAACGTGATGATATTCAAATCACCGGATAAATCAACTAAATTAGACGGATTACTTAATTCATAAACTGAATAATTATCCATTAAACCCTCAGCATCATAAATATGCTTAGGATATAAATAACCCGAACTAACAGATTCGGATAAAATGTATTTGTCTTGAGTGAATACCGTGAATTTTTTTGGATTATTTGGATCTATTTCCAAATCGAAAATGAACTCAAAGTAAGGACGGAGACTCTCGCAATCTACTTTTGGATTTTTTACAACTTTTAAAGCAAACTCGTAATCTGCAGCAGTAACTGGAGTACCATCATCCCAAGTAGCTTCAGGTCTAATTTCATAGGTGATAGCCAAACCCTTAATGCTTTCGCCAAAAGCTTCCGTTTCGATTTCTTCTATTACAGGTCTTCCTGTTGCTACAACATGCGTTAGTTCGAGTGTTGAAGGATCTGATTCTAAGAGATTATAAAATAAAAAACGTTCAACTAAACTAGCATTTGCACTTGTTGAGATTATCGGATTTATTTTATCTAAATCTGAACTCAAATGAACGTATACTTCATTTTTACCTGCTTTTTTACTGATCACTACACCATCATTTTTTCCTCCATCGGAATTACTAGTGCAGCTAGTAAAAAATGCTGCTAAAGGAAGAAGCATGATTAATTTGAACAAGTTTTTTGCGTTTATCATTATTGAGGTTTTATTTTGTTAATTGGTAAGTTGCGCTAAAATAGCAAAATTTCAGTTAATCAATAGAACTTCGATTAATTAAAACAGATCCCTTTAGCACAGAATTATTGTTGCGCTCCTTTATAACTTTTAAGTATTAATTCTCTTTCCTCATAGCCGGGACGCGCAATATAGGGTTTGGCATTTCCAAAACGTTTACTTATCGTAAGTAAATTATCCGGAGTATACAAGAGGATATATGGCACTTCTTCATGAACGATAGCTTGAAGCTCTTTAAACATATTGGTACGCTTTTCATCATCCATTTCCTTTCTCAAATTATCGATAAGTACGTCCGTGTATGCATCGCCGAAACCGGTATAATTACTTCCTCCATTATAGGCATCGGTATGGAAAAGTTGTTTGGGGTCGTCAAGAACTGCCTCTTGAACCCACCCCAGGACATACATATCGAAATCATGGTTTGTACATTCATCTAAATAAACGGTCCACTCCTTTACTTGAATTTCAAGGTCAATACCTATTTTTTTTGCGTGCTCTTTTAGAAATAAGCATATTTTTTCGCGGCTGTCATTTCCTGAGTTAAATTTTATGCTCAATCGAAGAGGGGTATTAACCCCATCAATTTCTTTGTCTAAAACACCATCTTGGTCAGAATCAATCCAACCTGCACCAGCTAGTAAATTTTTAGCGATAGTGAGGTTAAATTCATATGGTTTAAGGTTTGTGTTGTAATGGGATTTGCTTGGATGCACAAAACTTCCAATCGGTTTTGCATAACCGTACATAATAATCTCGATGATTTGCGGAACGTTTACGCAATGAGCAAGTGCTTGTCTTACTTCTTTTTCTTTTAAAATTGGATGCCTCATATTTAAGCCTATATAAGTGTAGGATAAGAAATCAGTATTAAACATAAAGAACTTGCTATTGAATGCTTTATCCGTGCTAAGCTCCTTGAAATTATAAGGAGAAACACCGCGCATAATATCTATTTGTTCATCTTTGGTCGCGGTCACGGCAGTCACCTTATCATTGATGATTTCATAAATTATTTTTTCCGGATGATTGTCGAAACTCTGCGTTCCTTCTAAGGCATTACCCCACCAATTTTCTTTCTTTTTTAAGACAACTCGCTGACCGGTGGTCCATTCTTCTAGGCTATACGGGCCGCAGCCAACTACAAATCCGGGTTCTCGCTGAAACTTTTCTCCGTTGAACGATTCAGCAAATGTAATTAGATCAAGATCTCCTCTTATTTCTTCAATTTCCTCTTTATTACTTAACTGTTTTAAGCTGAATTTTCGCATGAGTTGCTCGGGGTCGTATATGTATTCTGGAATAATATAATTAACTCCTCCACTGGAAAATTCTGCAGAATAATGCAGTTCATTGGTCAAAAAAGAAAACTTTTTTGGATTTTCCTCATCAATAATTATATCCGCTACAAAATCGATATAAGGTCTCTGGTGCTCGGCATCTACGTGCGGGTTTTTAGTGGTCTTGAAACTAAAATCAACATCATATGCGGTAACTGGAGTACCATTGTCCCATGTTGCTTCCTTCCTAATTTCATAATCAATTTTTAGCTTGTATGGACCTTCGTTCAATTCGCTGATTTTGGGTCTTTCTTTGGCTAACCAAGGAATAACTTCAAGTTTTTCTTTATCAATATCCAATAAGTACATAAACATACAATGTTCAATATATGAGCTACCCGCACCTTGGGAAGTTAAAGGGTTTAGTTTGTCAGGGTCACTCAATTCATGAACGAGAAGTTCTTTGGACTTTTTTTTACCTTCATACGGAAGTTCAGCTAAATTTACATCTGTGGATACGACATCATTAGTGTTGCAAGCGAACAGGAAAAGCAAGTTTAATGCGAATATGCTATTTTTCATAGATGAACAAAATTTAAAGTATTAAGCTTATAAAGGTAAGGTGAACTTACCACACTCATCAATAATTTTAACAACATGAATAAAGTACTGATAACAGGGGGAAGCGGTCTGCTTGGGACAAGAATCACCGAAATACTATTGGAGAAAGGAATAGAAGTGGCCCATTTGTCGACTCGTAAAAGCTATAAAAGGAAAGGAGTTGGTGTGTTTTATTGGGATCCTAGCATGCAAGTGATGGATGCTAAGGCTTTTAATGGCGTTACTAGCATTATTCATTTGGCTGGAGCAGGAGTAGCGGATAAGAGATGGACCAAAACAAGGAAGAAAGAAATTTTGGATAGCCGAGTAGAATCTTCCTTACTGCTTATGAATTTTTTGAATCAAAAAGATCATCAGGTAACACAGTTTATTGGTGCCTCAGCAATAGGATATTATGGAAAACAAGACGGAATATTGTCGGAGGATAAAGTCGCCGGAGATGATTTTCTTGCATCGGTATGTAAGTTGTGGGAAGAGAGCTATATAATTAATGATAAAGTTATCAAAAAGCTTATTTTTCGAATTGGTATAGTGCTTGCAAAAGATGGAGGAGCACTGCCAGAAATAACGAAGACTTTACCTTTTTTTGTAGGTATTTTAGGCAATGGAAAACAAACTTACTCTTGGATACATATTGATGATTTAGCCGAGATGTTCATTTTTGCTATTGAAAATAAGCACATATCGGGAGTGTACAATGCTGTTGCCCCAAAACCAGTTACTCAAGCAAAGTTGGCAAAAGAAATCGCTGGTGTTGAAAACACAATAGCCATCACTGCGCCAAAAATTGGACTTAAACTGGCTCTTGGTGAAATGAGTGATGTTTTGTTTTTAAGTCAAAATTGTAGTGCAAATAAAATCTTAGAAAGGGGCTTCGCTTTTAAGTTTGAGGACATGGAAGATGCAATACGGGATTTGATGCAATGATAAGGCTTTAAAGTTATTTGATTTCCTTGCGCTTTTATAAAGCATAGATTGCTGAATATTTTTTAACTGCATAATCCATGAAATAGTCGAATTTAAGCGTTTCACCTGTCGCATTTTTACACAATTCTTGTGAGGTGTAAAAACGTCCATGTTGATGGATGTTCGTTCTCAACCAAGTCAAGATATTACTAAATTCTCCAGTTCTTATTTCTTGAAACATATCAGGTATCTCCTTTACCATTTTTGCTTCAAACTGTGCAGCATAAAAACTACCCAACGAATAAGTAGGGAAGTAGCCAAACCCGCCATGACTCCAATGCACATCTTGAAGAACTCCTTGATTATCAGATGGCACATTTATATTCAAATATTTTGAGTATGAAGCATTCCACGCCTCCTTAACATCGGATACAGCTAAACTTCCATCGATTAACTGCTTCTCAATTTCATAACGGATCATAATATGAAAATGATAGCTTAACTCATCTGCATCGGTTCGTATTAAGGAAGGCTTTACAATGTTAGCCGCTCGATAAAAATCTTCACTAGAAACATCTCCAAGCTGATTAGGGAATGTCGCTTGAAGACCTGGATAGTTAGATTCCCAAAAAGCTTCACTGCGACCTATATTGTTTTCATAAAACCTAGATTGACTTTCATGTATGCCTAACGAAACAGCTTCGCCGCAAGGCAGACCATATTCTGCTGCGCTTAATCCTTGTTCGTATAGCGCATGACCACACTCATGAATGCAACTCCAAAGCATATCGTAGAGGTTGTTTTCTTTGATACGAGTGGTTACTCGAACATCAAAGGGACTAAAGGTAGTGGAAAAAGGATGCTCAGCAAGATCTTGACGACCAGCCTCTAAATCGTAGCCTAATTGCTCTAAAATAGTCATTCCAAAATCCCATTGCTTATCTTTTCCAAAGTGCTTATACATAAAAGCATCTTCCACTTGCGGACTCTTCGCAATTTGAGCGAGTAGTGGACTGAGCTTGGTTTTCACCTCACTAAAAAGGGTGTCAATTTCTTGAACCGTTGCTTTCGGCTCATAATCATCCATTAGCGCATTATAAATATGATCCTTGTATCCATAAATCTCTGCTTTCTCTTGCTGAATTTTCACCATTTCGCTCAAAGCTTCTTTAAATAGCTCAAAGTCATTTGCTTTTCGAGCAGTAATCCATGCATGGAAGGCTTTGGAAGTTGCTTTAGATAATCCAATAACAAAATCGCTTGGCAGTTTCTTAGCTTTGACCATATCTCGCTTGAGTAGTTGTATGTTTTTGGATTCAACTGGGCTTAATGAGGGCTCTTCTAATAGTTCGTTGATACAATTTTCATAAGCCGTTGATGTTTCTGTTTCATGAGCTATGCCACTTAGAGTTGCAATCTGCTGTGCCCTAAATCCCTGGCCTTTCGGAGGCATGTAGGTTTCTTGATCCCAATTTAAAACAGCAATTGCGTTTTTAATGTCAGCAATCTTATTGGTAAACTTTAGTAATTTTTTATAGTTTGCTTGCATTGAGTATATTTGATAAGTTTTAAAAATTTTAAAAGGTAAATTTATATCTTTAAAATATAACATCTTAGAAAAACCCTAAACTATGAAAAATTATTACCTAGGCTTTGTTGTATTCTTTTTTACATGTTGTTTAGAAGTGAGTTTGGCTCAAGATGTCCATTTTTCCCAGTATTATACTTTTGCTCAAGCCTTAAACCCTGCACTTACGGGGAATTTTGATGGTTCTTATCGAGTTGCGGTTATTTACCGTAATCAGTGGAGTTCATTCTTGAACAAAAATGCTTTTGTTACTCCTGGAGCCGCCATTGATTTACCCTTGTTTGAAGGCCAGTTAAAAAATGATAAGCTGGGATTAGGGTTAATGTTCACCAACGATAGGGTAGGTGAAGCCAGTTTAGTAACCAGTAATATAGGTCTTTCTTTAGCATATCATAAGGGTATTGGCAGATTGGGAAATCATAGAATATCATTAGGAGGTCAAGTAGCTTATGTACAAAGAAGTATGGACCGTGAGAGCTATGTTTTTTATGATCAGTTTGACGTGATTAGTCACAGTGGGACAGGCTATAGCTCAGAGTTTGACGCAAACAATTTTGATAGGGGCTCATTTTTTTATTTTGATTATAATTTTGGTCTTTACTGGAAATCCCAGTTTAGTGATCGTTTCAAAATGCAAGGTGGTTTTTCAACTTTTCACATGAGTCAGCCAAATCAATGGTTTATCAGCGAAAACGATGACATCTTCTTAAAAAGAAGGTATTTAGGCGATTTAGGTATTGAAGTTTTTCTCTCAGATAAATTGGCTTTAGCTCCAGACATACTTTATCAAAAGCAAGGAGAGAACCATATGATTTTGGCAGGTAGTTCATTAGGGTATTACTTTAGCTCTGGTTTTAGAACCAATTCTAGCATCCATTTAGGTGCTCGTTATCGATTGAGCCCGGTCAATGGTGACGCTGTAGTCGTATTATCCTCGGTAGAGTTTAGAAATATGAGGATTGGTGCTTCTTACGATGTAAATCTTTCAAATCTTCAGAATTCTTCAAATCTCAAAGGTGCTTTTGAAATCTCTTTGATTTATATGGGAGAAAGTATTCGCAGTTATAAAGCAAACAAATCCCTGCCAGCAAGAAGATTTTAAAAAACTAACTCCTCTAAAACCTATTCATGAAAAAGTTAATTGGAATTATATGTTCAATTGTTTTAATAACTACATCCATTTATGCTCAAATAGATAAGGAAAAAGCTATTAAATCAAGATATGAGCTAAAAGTTGCCGATTTACTATATGCGCAAAGTCATTACTATTCTGCGATAGAATATTACAAAGAAGTTATTCGAGTTAAGCCTGAAAACAGGTATGCAAAGTTTTGGTTGGCGATGGCAACATTGAAAGCGAACGATTATAAAAATGCCGTTAAATATTTTGCGAGTTTTGAGGAGCATCCTGTCGATGCAAAAACTAACAGTAAGCGCATTGAAAAGGAAAATAGAGGAATGTATGGTTTATTCGATTTCTATTACGGTGTATCCCTAAAGCAAATCGGGGAGTTCGAAGAGGGTAAAAAGCGATTGAATGCATTTAAAGGGGAGCTGTCGATGCCAGACAAGGCTATGTGGATGGAGATTGTCGACAATGAAATAGCTGGTGCAGATTGGGCTATTTCGCATACCGAGTCTAAGAAAGTTAAGGTCAAATCATTAGGAGACGGGGTAAATTCTGGATATGAAGATGCTGCTCCCATGCCAATCAATGATTCGACGATTTACTATACTTCTCTTCAGGAAGATGATTTAGTATTCGTAAAGAATAGAAAGGATATTCCTCATTACAAGCTATACCAATCCAATAAAGTAGATGGAATATGGGAAAGTGGAAAAAGACTACCTGAAATGTTCCAAGATGAAAAATTTGGAACGGGTAATTCGGCAATTTCTGAGGATGGGAATAGAATATATTTCTGCAAGTGCTTCAATAATGAGATCGATGAAATCATTTGTAACCTATACTTAAGCGAGAGGAATAACGAAAAGTGGCAAGAGCCTGCGGCGCTAAATAAATCGATAAATAGCACGAAATATACTTCTACTCAGCCTACAGTGCGCGCGAGTGGGGATGGCATGGAAATCGTCTATTTTGTTAGTGATCGCGAAGGAGGTACAGGTGGAATGGATATCTGGTATTTTATTCGAACAGCAAGCGGAGATTTTAAGGGTCCGAGATTATTAGCTGGAAGTATTAATACCAAACAAGATGAAATGACCCCTTACTATGACAACAAGGAAAACTTGTTTTATTTTAGTAGCAATGGGCATCCAAGTATTGGTGGCTTCGATGTATTTGTAAGTTATGAGAAGGATGATTTGAGTTGGACTAAACCTGAAAATGCTGGATTGCCGATAAATTCAACAGCAGATGATTTATACTATGTTAAAGAGTTGGGTAAAACCAGTGGATTCCTTGTCTCTAATCGAGAAGGAACTTCGAAAATAAAAAAGAGATATACAGGTGATGATATTTTTTACTTTGAGGATTTTAAGTTTGGACTGGAAGGCTTTGTATTTAAGGAAGAGGAGGACGGAGATGTTCCCATCCAAGGGGCAAATATTCGATTGTATATGACCAATCAAGCTGGAAATGAAGTGATGGTTGAGGAATTGTTGGATGTGAAGGAAGACTACTTTTTTAATCTTAAACCAGATAAAGAATACAAAGTAGAAGTATCTAAGCCTGGATTTACTTCATCCTTTGAATATGTTTCAACACTTGACATCCCTTATGAAGATACCTTAAATCAAAACCTAAACATTAATAGATACATCATAGAAGCCAAGGGAAGTATTTATGACGATAAGGATTCACTTAGAACAGAAAAGCTGGATGATGCAGTCATTATTCTTAAGCTATTGTTAGCTGATGGAGAGAAGCAAACCTTGTCTACAAAAAGGATGCCTGTAGGACGCACAGACTATAGCTTTACCTTAGATTTGGATAAAGATTATGTTATTGAAATAGTAAAAGATGGTTACTTTAAGAATAAAGTTATGGTCTTGACAAGTGATATTCCAATGGATCTAGAGCTGTTAGATGTTTCTGCTGCATTAACAGCAATTGAAGTGGGTAAAACTTATGAATTGGACAATGTGTTCTATGACTTTGGGAAGTCGTCATTAAGAAATGAATCCAAAAAGATATTAGATGCCCTAATCATAATTTTACAGGAGAATCCTGAAATTGTTATCGAGTTAGGAGCGCATACTGATGCCATTGGATCTTCCGATGCTAATTATAAATTATCACAAGCTAGGGCTCAAAGCTGCGTTGACTATATGATTTCAAAAGGCGTTTCAAAAGATAGATTATATGCCAAGGGATATGGCGAAAATTCACCTATCGCTCCAAATGAAAATGAGGATGGTTCAGATAATGAAGCTGGTCGTCAGAAAAATAGACGTACAGAATTTAAAGTGATCGAAAGTTTCTGAAATTAGAAATCGAATAGTTTTGAAAGACCTTCTAACAATAGGTCTTTATTAGAGCAACCTTCCCCAGACCTGAAAAGCAAAAAACTGCCCAAAGAAACCAATTAAGAAGCCAATCATTAGCCCGTTTTTATTGACCAAATTCATGCTTAATCGCGCACTTGCCAATAAGCCTACGAGGATTATCGCGGCAATCAACACCAATACGAGATTGTATTGACTTGTCCGCATAATATTAATAATCAAACTGATCAATCCGCCTATACCTACAAGATGCCAAGAGGTATTTGCTACAAAATTAAGCGGAAACAAGATAAATAGAGAAAATATACATCCCAAAGTCATTAAACCCAATGGGAAATAACTAGAGGTACGATATAGCCCTTCCTCCTTGAAAAGAAAGTATGCCCACAACCAAAAAGTAGCTAAAGCAATCAATGGAATAAATCGTTCCTTGCCATCACTCATATCGAAAGAAGAAACAACATCCAGTTTCCACATCAACATAAACGAAAACAATGGAAAAAAAACAGTTAATGCGCCATAGTACATCAGCCTAACTTCATTGTGAATGATTGAAGTGTCTGTAAATTGTTGCGGATGAGCAAAAATTACCAATATAGCCATGTATAAAGGCATTAAAATGGGGTGAAGTATGTAGGATATTAATTTGGCTAGCTTATTATGCATAATTTATAATTCTTTTCTTAAACGAGCGACAGGAATACTCAATTGTTCGCGGTACTTTGCTACTGTTCTTCTGGCTATTTCATAACCTTTCCCTTTCAATAAATCCATTAATTTTTGATCTGAATAAGGTTTTTTCTTATTCTCTTCCTTAATAATTTCTTGAAGTATGGCTTTAATTTCTCTAGTTGAGATTTCATCTCCATCACTATTTTGCATGGATTCACTAAAGAAAAATTTCAATAAGATAGTTCCAAATTCTGTTTGTACATACTTTGAATTAGCTACACGGGATACCGTGGAAATATCCAAATCCGTCATTTCGGCAATATCCTTTAAAATCATAGGTCTTAGGGTCATTTCATCGCCGGTTAAGAAAAACTCATTCTGATAGTCCAGAATAGCGCGCATTGTGAGCATCATGGTTTGTTGACGCTGCTTGATAGCATCTATGAACCATTTAGCCGCATCCATTTTTTGTTTGATAAAAATAATCGCATTTTTCTTATCACTATTTTTCTCTTTACTCTGCTTATAAGAGGTGTACATATCCTTAAATGACCTACTCACTTTTAAGTCGGGCGCATTTCGCATGTTTAACAAGAGCTCTAATTCTCCGGCCTCATTCTTAACGGTGAAGTCTGGTATAATATAATGATGAATTTTTGAATTGTTTCCTCCCGTATAGCTGCTGCCCGGCTTAGGGTTTAGCTTTAATATTTCATCTATTACACTTTTTAAATCCTCAGAGCTCAAGTCCAAGGCAGCTTCCAATTTATTGTAATGCTTTTTTGAAAAATGCTCAAAATGATTTTCTAGTAAGATGATTGCACTCTTTATTAAGGGATTGGTCTGCTTCCTTTTAAGTTGCAACAATAAACACTCTTGCAGATCGCGGGCACCAACACCTGAAGGGTCAAATGAATGCACAAAGGTTAAAATCTCTTCAATCTTTTCTTCGTTTACTATTATGTTTTGTGCAAAAGCTAAGTCATCGACAATATTTATCATTTCTCTTCTTAAATATCCATCATCGTCAATACTGCCTATGATTTGCGAACCAATAATATAGTCGTCTCCGTGCAATTCTTTAATGCCCAACTGTTTTAATAAAAATTCGTGGAAGGTTATTCCAACACTTATTGGAATAGTTTTGTTATCATCATCACGATTATCATAGCTTTGGTCTTTTGTTTTGTATTCAGGGTATTCGCCGTCCTCATCGAAATACTCTTCTACACCAAAATCTTCCAGATCATCTTCGCTTTCTTTCTCTGTCTTATCTTCTTCCATTTCCTGGTCCAAGTCATCCAGTACGTTATCAATGACATCGCCTTCTTCCAGGGCAGGATTAGCCTCTAGCTCTTCTTCTATACGCTGTTCCAAATTGGCCGTGGGAATCTGTAACAATTTCATTAATTGAATTTGTTGTGGGCTAAGCTTTTGTTGCAGCTTTTGAGACAAACGTTGATTGAGCATAAAAGGTATTGATTTTCAAGCTCAAAATTAAGAAAAAAATAGCCAACCTATTAAAAACTTTTTGGATGATGAAAACTTTAGGGTACTTATATATTTTGAATAAAAGGATACATAAAATAAGAATTGAATAAGCTAACTTTACGCTTCATTTAAAGCTATTGCAATGAATTGGATATACATTAATGAAATGTCTAAATATGTAGGTCAGACCGTAACCTTAAAAGGCTGGGTGGCTAATCGTCGAGAAAGTAAGGGCATAGCTTTTGTTAATTTGAGAGATGGTTCGGGTTTTTGCCAATGTGTTATTGCGGAAGATAAAGTTTCTGAAACTTTTGATTTAACCAAATCAATGAGTCTAGAAAGTTCGGTTTCAATTAGTGGAGAAGTACTTAAAGATGAAAAGCAGCTTGGAGGATATGAGTTGCAAGCGAGCAGTTTTGAAATTATTGATGTCGCGGAAGATTACCCAATTACACCTAAAGAACATGGCGTTGATTTTTTATTGGAAAGAAGGCATTTGTGGTTGAGGTCCAAACGTCAATGGGCAATCATGAAAGTGCGAAATGCAACGATATATGCCATTCATAACTTTTTTCAGCAGAAGGACTTTTCTTTAATGGATTCGCCGATTTTCACAGGAAGTGCTGCAGAAGGAACAACTGATTTGTTCAAGACAGATTACTTCGGTCAGGAAGCCTATTTAGCTCAAACAGGACAATTGTATGGAGAAGCGATGGCTATGGCTCAAGGGAAAATATACACCTTCGGCCCAACCTTTAGAGCAGAAAAGTCAAAAACAAGAAGACACCTCACTGAGTTTTGGATGGTAGAACCAGAAATGGCTTTTTACGATCTAGATATGGATATGGATTTGATTGAAGAAATGTTAAGGGCTGTAGTCAATGAAGTAATTGATCGTTGTAAAGCAGAGTTGGAAATTTTAGGTCGCGATATTGAAGCGCTCAAGTCTGTCAATCAAAAATTCCCAAGAATCTCTTATGATGAGGCTGTAGAAATGCTCACAGGTAAAAAGGAAGTTAATGGAGTCAATGCGATTCAGATGCTAGGGAATGATTTGAAAACTACCCAAGAAGAGATTATCAAGGTAAATGCTGAGATAGAAGAGCGTGAAGCAATCGTTAATGATAATGTAAGTAAGAAAGGAATTAAAAACTTCAATCGAAACAGAGTGGCGCAGCTGAAAGCGCAAGTAAAAGAACTTGAAGAGGATGCCCGCAATATCCCGCAATGGATAAAGTCCGCGGAGAATTTTGAACACGGAAGTGACTTAGGTGGATCGGATGAAACTGTATTAACTCGCCTGTTTGGTTGTCCAATAATGGTGTACAATTGGCCTCGAAAAATTAAGGCATTTTATATGAAAAGAGTCGAAGGAAATTTCGATTATGTAAAGGGCGTAGATGTATTAGCTCCAGAAGGTTATGGTGAAATTGTAGGTGGAAGTGAGCGCGAAACTGATCTCGAATTCCTCATTGAACAAATTCAAGAAGAGAACCTTAATCAAGAAGATTATGAATGGTATCTGGACTTACGCCGATTTGGTTCAGTTCCTCATGCTGGATTTGGTTTAGGTTTAGAGCGTCTGATAACTTGGATTTGTAAGCTAAAACATATTCGAGAAGCTTCACCTTTCCCAAGAACAAGTCAACGGCTTAAGCCTTAGGAATCAAAGTTTGAATAGCCCCGACAGCAGCTGAGTACCTAGCCTCCTCCATCTCATGGATTGAAAGGTATGGGATGTTATACAGTTTTAACTCTGCTTCAAATTGCTTATATAAGCTCAATCGATTAAGCGGATTAGCGCGCATGCCATCGCTTACCCATGGTATATTGGGGTACATCAATAAGCTAAATGAATAAGGGTTTGTTCTTAAATGATGCTCAATAAAATCAGGAATGGGTTGATTGTAGTGTCGTAACCATATTTTGATATTGATTAAATCAGAATCGCAAATTAGTGTTTTATGAAGAGCACTAACTTCATTTTCTAGTTTGATCTGTTCTTGCGCAATATGATATATGGTTTCCTTTTGATTGCTGATTGGCCGACTTTCAAAATAACTTCGCGCATATTCATGAACCATTGGTAGCTTCAATTCATGATGAAGTCTTTGAGCGAGGGAAGTTTTCCCACAGCATTCGGGTCCCGTTATTCCAATTTTAATGACTTTATTTTTGCTACTGTCCATGTTCTTTAATGAGTTGCTGAAGGTTTATTCAATTTTAAATACCATTGGTAGTAACCAAACAACGCAAACGTCCCGTAACAAAAGTACAATACAGCATAGAAGGGCATTCCCTTTGTTAACATCATCCATACGGTCAAGGCATTTATAGGAATCCAAAAAAGCCAGTTGTCGATTTTCTTTCTTGCAGCAAGGAAGGTCGCAACAATAGCAAACCCGTTTGTAATAGCATCTAGCACGGGTAAGGAACTTCCAATCTTTGTGAGGATGGAATAGCTTCCCAAAGTAATTAGAATAGCGCCTAGTATTGCGTAGATGTATTGGAATTTGGACAGTTTACTGATAGTAAAGTGCTTATGTGAATTATTTCTCCATTTAAACCATCCATATAGTGCTATTATTGCGTAGATCAATTGAAGAAAAAGTTCTCCTATCAAATTGTAATGATAACATGAAATGGCATAAAACCCTACAGCTAATAAACCAAAAGGCCAGCTGTACCATTTTTCTTTTACCATACTAAGGATGTATAAAATCCCAAAAAAGAGACCCAATATTTCGATTAACATCTGCATAAAACAAAATTAAGTAACATAAGATAGACTTTGGCATTTTATCTACCAAAGTTCATAAAAAAAGAAGGACTCTAAACAATGAAATTCATAGTTTATACTTTACCCTATGCAATTAGCAATGAAGCTGATAAAATAAATCAACTTTTTGAGTCTGGATTAGATGAATTACACATTCGAAAGCCAGGTTATTCCAAGGATGATTTATGTTCACTACTTAATTTGATAAATCGAGACTATCATCCACGTATTGTCTTACACCATCATTATAGTTTAATGAAATCATTTATTTTAAAGGGTATACATCTTCCAAAGGGTTACTTTAATGGTTTTTTTGGTAAGTTCAAAAAAATAAAGTTCCACAGAATTAAGCGGTTCCAATTATCAACAACCATTGATAATATAAAGAACGTAGAGTATGTTGATACCATGTTTGATATAGTATTTATTGGCCCAATGTATAAAAAGCTTGGTGAACAAAATTCATTAAGTAATTTTGATGCATTTGAAGTGAAAAACGTAATTTCTAGCACCACAAAGAATGTGTATGCTTATGGAGGCATTGAATTCAAAAATCAACACAGAATTAATCAGCTAGGATTCAAAGGAATGGTCTTGCAATCCAGTTTGTGGAAGAGTGGGGATGTGGTAAATACTTTTAACGCCTTTTTACTTAGTCAGGCAGAAATGGGAAATATGAGTCCAGCCTTTAAAATTGCATAAGCTATATCGCTTTTAGCTCTACACCATCATCGATTATTTTTAAGCTATGCATAGCGCCCAATTTTAGCGAGTGATTGTCTTCCAGATGTCCAAATGGTGCTTGAAAGCATATAGGATAGTCAAATTCCTTACAATGTTCAAGAATAATTTCTTCTGCTGATTGACCAAAAGGAATATTATTGTCATTCATTATTGTCATTCCACCGACAATTAAGCCCTTAAGTTTGCTCAACTTTCCAGCCCTTTTAAGTGCTATCATCATTCGATCGATATGATAAAGATATTCATCTAAATCTTCAATAAACAGAATTTTATTATCAGGATTAAACCCCGAACTTGTCCCTAAAATACTGTAAAGTATAGATAAATTTCCTCCAATGATTTCTCCCGCGCAATTGCCTTTTCTGTTGAGTGGATGACCCGGAAAATGGTAACTCAGCATGCCTCCTTCCAAACTTTCTTTGATGGACATTAGACTCTCTGCTGTGTTGTTTTCAAAGTTAATCGGCATACTCGCATGCAGCGTTTGAATACCCAGGTAATTATTGATATGCGCATGAAGAATAGTGACATCACTATAGCCTATAATCCATTTCGGTTTTTGCATGAAGGAAGTGAAATCAAGTTTGTCCAAAATCCGAACTGTCCCATATCCTCCTCGAGCGCATAGAATAGCATTAATATCATCGCTATTGATTAATTCTTGGAGGGCATCGGCTCTTTCTTGATCAGTTCCTGCGTATTGATGATGTTTTAATCCAATAGTTGCTCCAAGGACCACTTCGTATCCCCATGATTCTAGTTTTTGTTTGGCCCATTTAATTTCTTCTTTTGAAATTAAGCGAGCTGTGCTTGTGATCGCTATCTTATCTCCGGTATTTAAAAACGGAGGATGTTTGAATGCTGCCATGGATTTTTTGATTATAAAGTCCTATATTTAAGCAATATAAGATTAGAAATATGCGTAAAATAATACTTTTTATTTTAGTAGTTATTGGAATGAGTAATCTTACTCAAGCTCAAAATACAGAATGGGTCGTTTCTTTGGGTGGATCTAACTCCGATAAAGGAATAAGTATTGGAACAGATAGCTTAGGTTTTATATATGCTAGTGGATACTTTAATACTTCTGCTACATTCGGAACAATAACCTTGACAAATAGTCCTGCATCAGGAACCAACAAAGAAGTTTTCATCGTTAAAATGGATTCTGCCGGTAATGTGCTGTGGGCTTTAGCGGGAGGTGATCAAACCGGAACTTGCTGCGATGACAGGGCTCTTGGCATGCATGTTACCCCAGATGGCTATGTATATGTGACAGGCACTTTTTGGTCTTCATTCAATATCGGATCTTGCAGCGTTACAAATGGCAACAGCCATGATTCTTCTCTACTAACAAAAATAGATCCAAATGGGAATTGTGTATGGGCAAGAAGCTTTGGTGCAAATGCAGGTGCAGGTAGTGGACCCAATTGTCCTTTTCCGATTTATGATGCAGATGACCATTCTTATGACGTAAAGTTAGATGGAGATGGTTTTATATATATAACGGGTTTCTTTTCAGGTATAAGTGCTGATTTTGATGCGATAACATTGAATAATCCAAATTGGGGTTCTGCCTGTACTCCTTTGGGTTATGTTGCTAAACTAGACGATAATGGAGACTTCATTTGGGCGCATAAGTTTGACGGTATAAAAGATCAAAGAGGGTCGAGGGATAATCGAATTGCAATCGATAATTTTTCCAATGTTTATGTGGTTGGCGGGTTTGAAAATACGGGCAATTATGGGTCAATCGCACTTACCAGTATAGGAGAATGGGATGCTTTCATATTTAAAATGGATAAGGATGGAAATTTCCTTTGGGCAAAAAACGTCGGTTCAAACAAAACAGATAGAGCAAATGGTATTGCTATAGACTATTGTGATAATGTATATGTCGCAGGGGAATATAGAAATAAAATGGTTTTTTCTGGCGCAAATGCTTCTAATGGTACAGATACCCTAAGTCATAATAAGAAGAGAGATATTTTTGTAGCTAAAATAACCACCAATGGAGATTGGGTCTGGGCCAAACGGGCTCGAAGTGAAGGGACAGATAAACCCTATCAAATGTCTGTGGATGAAGACATGCAGGTCTATTTGGCTGGTGTAGCTGGAGACTCCCTTCGATTTGATAGCAATTTAGTTTTAAGCACTGGTGACACCTCTGATGTTGCTTTTGTTGCTCAGCTAGATGGCAGTAGTTCAACGGCTAACTGGGTTTGGGCCAAACTAGGTGGTAGTCCAACAAATGATGATAGAGCTGGGGATATTTGTGAAGATGGGCAAGGCAATTTGTACGCAGTAGGTTTCTATGAGCAAACTGCAGATTTTGACGGAGTATCCCTCACTTCCCTTGGAAAGAAAGATATTTATGTTTGGAAGATGAAAAAAGCAAATGTTGTTCCAACACCAATAAACTGTATTTATGTAGATGTGCAACCTACGGGATCGGGATATGTGCTTATGAACGGTACAGTTATCACTGAATTTCCTTGCTTACAAAGCCTTAGTGATTCTACTAATCAGCTTTTTGATGCGATTGCCAATCCAGGTTTTTCATTTGCTAACTGGGATTGGGAAATACATAGCCCATTGCCAAACGTAACAATTCCTAATTCAACAGTTTTCACATACACCAATGATACCTTAATCGTAAATTTTGACGCTGTTTTGACCGATACCACAGTTTATATCGTCCAACCAGTTGGAGCAGGTACAATGATTCTTGATGGAAGTAATGTAAGTGTTTTTCCGCATACTGAATACCATATTCAAGGGGATACTTCCAATATTCAAGCTACAGCTAACTTAGGCTTTAACTTTGTAGATTGGGGTTTCCAGAATAATACTCCATTACCCAATAATACTTCCTCAAACATTGAGGTAGAGTGGGTGTCAAACGATACTGTTTATATTAATTTTGATTCTGTACCTACTTACTCATTAACTTATCTTATCAATATTGTTGGAGCTGGAACTATAAGTATCAATGGTATAGGCGTCCCAGGATTTCCTTACACAACTCAATATGTTCAAGGTGCTACTGCAAATCTAGTTGCTACTGCAAATGCCGGTTTCTTTTTTAATGATTGGGACTTTCAAAATAATATACCTTTGCCTAACACCATTAATCCAGCCATTAGTACAACTTGGCTCAGTGATGATACCGTGATGGTTAATTTTACAGCCATTCCAAATTATAACATCACTTATTTGACCAATCCGGTTGGAGCGGGTAGTTTGGATATTGACGGAGTCAATCAAAGTGTATTCCCATATACGGAGACCTATCAATCGGCAACCAATGTGATTATTAATGCGAATAATAATCCGAGTTTCACATTTAGAGAATGGACGACAATAACTAGCACTTTAAATCCTTCCAATCTTTCCAATGTAGTGGACTTTAATGTTTTAGCCAATGATACAATAATTGCATGGTATGATGAGGTGGATACCTTATGGGTAGTTACAAAACCAGCCGGTACAGCACAACTAGAAGTAGGAGGTGATGTGATTACCAGTTCACCTTATATGGGGATTTATCAATTGGGAGAATTGCTTCCTATTAGTATTACACCGTATGCTTCTAGTGTGTTCAATCAATGGGACTTATCACCAGCAACTTTACCTGATTATAGCCTGGCAACATCTTTTATATTTACGGGGCAAGACACCTTGTTTGCAAGTCTTAACAATATCTTAGCCATCCAGGACTTGGGTAATGATTTTAGCGCTATCCACCTTTACCCCAATTTAGTTATTGATGATTTTGTTTTGGAGATGGAGGCATCAATGGATGTCGATTTTACAATAAACGTATTTGCACTTTCAGGGCAATCATTGGGCGAGATTTATTCGGGTAGATTAAGTAAAGGTCAGTTGTTTAAAGAAAAGTTTGAATTGGACTATGCTTCGGGGATTTACTTTATTCAAGTGCAGAGCGCAGGGTCCTTTGTTAATTTTAAATTGATTAAACAATAAGGGAATTCTAGTGGATAAAAGTTGAGTATCAAACTGCCCAATTAGTAAAATACCGCTACCTTTGATCGCAATGAAAGATGCCAAAAGATATACAGTTACTGCTGCTTTACCTTATGCCAACGGCCCATTACATATTGGTCATTTAGCTGGAGCTTATTTGCCTGCCGATATATATGTTCGATATCTCCGATTAATCGGTAAAGATGTTGTTTTCATTTGTGGATCTGATGAACATGGAGCTCCTATAACTATAAGGGCTAAACAAGAAGGGGTTAGTCCGCAAAAAATTGTTGATAAATACCATGCTCAAATGAAGCATTCCTTTGAAAAAGTCGGCATTTCATTTGATATTTTTCATCGTACTTCATCGGATATTCATCACGAAACTGCGCAAGAATTTTTTTTAGAATTGTACAACAAAGGCGTTTTTGTAGAACAAGAAACTGAGCAATTTTACGATGAAGAATTTAAACAGTTTTTGGCAGACAGGTATGTGAAAGGTACTTGCCCTAAATGTTCCAAACCAGAGGCTTATGGGGATCAATGTGAGAGCTGTGGTGGCACATTAAATGCTTTGGATTTAATACATCCACTTTCTGTGCTAAGCGGAAAGAAGCCCATATTAAGAAAAACCAAACATTGGTATCTCCCATTGGACAAAGATCAGGAATGGTTGAAGGAATGGATAAATAATGGAATTTATAAAGGGAAATTCCATCACGACCCTAAAGAATGGAAAAAAAATGTGATGGGGCAAGTAGGTAGCTGGTTAAATGACGGTCTGCAAGCCCGAGCGATTACAAGAGATTTGGAGTGGGGAGTGAGTGTTCCTGCACAAATTCCAGGTGCTGAAAATAAAAAACTATATGTTTGGTTAGATGCGCCTATCGGCTACATCTCAGCAACTAAACAGCTAGCTTTGGACGGAAAAATTGATAATTGGGAGCAGTATTGGAAGGATGATGATACCGCGCTAATACATTTTATTGGTAAGGATAATATTGTCTTTCATACCATAATCTTTCCATCAATTTTAAATGCAAAAGGAGGGTTTAATTTACCAGTGAATGTCCCAGGCAATGAGTTTATGAATTTGGAGGGAGATAAAATATCCACTTCTAGAAATTGGGCAATTTGGGCGCATGAATTTGTTGATGAACATCCTGAAAAAATAGATGAGTTTCGCTACGTGCTTTGTGCCAACATTCCAGAAACAAAAGATTCGGAGTTTACATGGGTTGATTTTCAAACCAGGGTGAACAGCGAGCTAGTGGCTGCTTATGGAAACTTTGTTAATCGAATTATGGTCCTTAATCACAAATATTTTGATGGAGTAGTTCCTCCTTCATCATCCGAATACAAGAACATTAGTGATGATGCAATGCTAGTGGTGAAGGACGCAAGAGAAAATATTGCTGGCTTAATCGAACAGTATAAGTTTAGAGATGCGCTAGATGCTTTGATGCTTGTCGCTAGAGATGCAAACAAATTCTTAACGACCTATGAGCCTTGGAAGAGTATTAAGTCCGATGAAAAAGAAGCAAAAGCTGTGCTCCATGCATGCACCCAAATTGTAGCCAATTTGGGAGTTTTGTCGCAGCCTTTCATGCCGCAGGCCGCAGCTAAAGTCTTTAATATGCTAAATATTGAAGCTGGCTCTTGGAATGATGCAGGAGGACTAGACCTTGTCAAAGCTGGACATCAATTAGGAAATACGCAGTTATTATTTGAAAAAATTGATGAGGATTTTGTAGCTGCTCAAAAAGAAAAATTGGAATTGACCAAGAGTCAACAAACAGATAAAAAATACACACCCGTGAAAGATGAAATACAATTTGATGACTTTGCTAAAATGGATATCCGTATTGGCACCATTATAGAGGCAAAAAAAGTGAAAAAAGCTGATCGATTACTAGAGATTTTAGTGGATTTGGGTTTTGAGAAACGCACGGTAATTTCCGGCATTGCCGAATATTTTAATGCGGAGGACATTATTGGCAAGCAGGTGCAGATCTTGGTGAATTTAGCTCCCCGTAAAATGAGAGGTATTGAGTCACAAGGTATGATTTTGTTTGCAGAAGATCTAGAAGGTAAACTTCATTTTGTCTCCCCTCCTCATGATTTAGAAAATGGCAGTGAAGTTGCTTGATTTTCTTGCTTTCTGCTAAAATCCAGTGATTTGTTTTGTATATTTATGAAAAACCAATTCAAATGAAAAAAATTCTTACTTACCTATTTTCTTTATCTGTTGCAGGATTAATTGCCCAAACATGTGATGGAAGATATCAAACTGAAATATATAGTCAAGTGGATGTGACCACTGTTGATTATGGAAGCGCTATAACACGTCTGGGGGATACACAAGTCCTTCAAATGGATATATATCAGGCTGTCGGCGATACAGCAACAGACCGTCCGGTAGTTATTTTTTGTTTTGGGGGTACTTTTATAGCTGGTTCAAGGACATCAAGTGAATTGGTGACATTTGCTACGAGTCTAGCCAAGAGGGGTTTTGTGTGCGCCTCGATTGATTATCGTTTAGCGGGAAGTTTATTCGAACTAATCTCTGAGGAAAATCTTATTAAGGTTGTGTTTTCAGCTGTGCAGGATGGCAAAGCTGCTATTCGTTATTTTAGAAAAGATTTTGAGGATGGAAACGCTTTGGGGACTAGTCCAGACAACATATTTATTGGTGGTACATCTGCCGGAGGAATTTTAGCTGCTAATTTAGCTTATGTGGATGATCTGACTAAATTACCAAGCGAATGGCAAGAGTGGGCAGAAGAAATAGGAGGCATTGAAGGTTTAAGTGGTAATCCAGGTTATTGTTCATATCCAAATGGGGCCTTTGGATTTGCCGGAGCAGTAGCGGATACCTCATTCATAGATGCAAATGATGTTCCTTATTACGCCTGTCATTCCACAGGAGATCAAACGGTTAAATATGGCTATGGCGCACCCTTACAAAATCCTTTTATTACAATCCCTGTTAGTTTATACGGCAGTGGAGAAATGGAAAAAAGGTTCAATAATTTAGGTATACATAATGTTTTAGATACATACACGGGAGGAAGTCACCCACCTTTGAATACGCAACAGCGTATGGATGATACAAGAGATAATCTTGGAGAATTCTTATATAACTTATTAGATTGCAATGCTGCAAACTTGAAAAAACCAGATCAACAGGGTTGTGATGATTCTGGTAATCCAACAAATATTCTTGAAGTAAATAAAGTAAAAGATTGGAAAATATACCCAAATCCTTCAGATAATTATTTAACCATTTCAGGTGAAAGTAATCTCGAGGCTTTAAAGATTAAGGATGCTATGGGAAGAGAGTTGATTAAATTCTCCGTTAATGAAGCCAAGCAAGTAACTTTGGATTTGCAGGATTTTGCAAGCGGAATTTATTTCGTTTATGTTCAAACTGAGGGTGTCTGGAGAAGTGAAAAGTTAATGCTGAAGTAATTCGAATACCTTAAATAGATTAATGGGATGTTGATCAATCAGCATCCCATTTTTTTGTAAAGAACAGCCAATCCGTTAAATCTTAACCAAGAGTTATGAAAAATACCTTATTATTCTTTTTGTCCAGCTTGATATTCTTGTCTTCATGTGCTCAAAATGATACCCGTCAAATTGAAAATGAAATGAAGAATGCTAATCATTTAATCGACCAAAGTAGTCCCTATTTGCTGCAGCATGCATACAATCCAGTTGATTGGTATCCATGGGGTGAGGAAGCTTTAAAAAAAGCGGAGGACGAGAATAAATTGATCTTGATTAGTATTGGATATGCTGCCTGTCATTGGTGTCATGTGATGGAGCATGAAAGCTTTGAAGATTCAAGTGTAGCAGCTTATATGAATGAGCATTTTGTGGCCATAAAGGTTGATCGAGAAGAGCGACCAGATATAGATCAAGTGTATATGAATGCTGTTCAACTAATTTCAGGAAGTGGTGGATGGCCCTTAAATTGTATCGCTTTACCGGATGGCCGGCCTATCTATGGAGGCACGTATTTCCCTAAGAAACAATGGTTAAATTTATTAGAACAAGTAGGTGATTTTGTCAAGAAAAACCCCGAAAAAGCAGAACAACAAGCAGTCGCGCTTACGGCAGGTGTTCAAAAGTCTGAGCTTATTCAGCTTCAGGAAGAGCCTAGTAAACATACAAAAGGTGATTTAGTTAAGATTTGGAACAACTGGAAACCCAAAATGGATTTTAATCAGGGAGGGATTGATCGCTCGCCAAAATTCCCTTTACCAGTTTCTTACGAATACTTATTGCAATACCACTTCTTGAGTAAGGATGAGTCTGCCCTTAATATCACTGAAGTGACCTTGGACAAAATGGCTGATGGCGGAATTTATGATCAAATCGGTGGCGGATTTGCCCGTTACTCAACAGATGCCAAATGGAAAGTGCCTCATTTTGAAAAGATGCTTTATGATAATGCTCAGTTAGTGGGGCTTTATGCGCGAGCGTTTCAAAATTCTAAAAATTCTTATTACAAGCAAATTGTCGAAGAAAGTTTGGGATTTATCCAACGAGAAATGACTTCAGATGAAGGAGGGTTTTATTCCTCGTTAGATGCCGATAGTGAAGGGGAAGAAGGAAAGTTTTATGTGTGGAAAGCAGAAGAGTTAGATGCGGTGCTCGGTGAAGAAAGTGCTTTAGTAAAAGAATTTTACAATGTAAGTGAATCCGGCAATTGGGAATCGAATAATATCTTATTTAGGACGAGGTCTAAAGAAGATGTCGCGAACAAATATGGATTGGGTTTAGATCAGTTTGACGAAAAGCTAGAAAAAGCAAAGAAAGCATTGCTAAAGGCGAGGTCCAAACGCATTCGTCCCGGGTTAGATGATAAGATTTTATGTGCTTGGAATGCTTTAATGTTGAAAGGATATGTTGACGCATATCGAAGTTTACAAGGAGATGGGTACCTGAAAATTGCTGAAGAAAGTGCTGCTTTTATTCTTGAAAAATTTAAACGAACTGATGGCGGATTGAATAGGAATTATAAAAATGGGCAATCGACTATTAATGGATTTTTGGATGATTATGCCTTTACTATTCAAGCCTTTATTGGTCTTTATCAGGCTACTCTTGACGAGAAATGGTTGATAGAAGCTGATGAATTAATGGAGCATGCGCTGAGTCATTTTGGGGATACTAATTCTTTAATGTTCTTTTATACTTCAGATGAAGATAAGGCATTGGTTGCCCGAAAAATGGAGGTAACTGACAATGTCATTCCTTCATCCAATTCAGCAATGGCAAAAAACCTTTACGTACTTGGGAAGTTGCTTTATAAAGATGAATATATTCGTAGATCGAGTCAAATGCTGAATAATGTTAAAGCACAAACCTCAACGGGAATGTCTTATTATGCTAATTGGGATATACTTTTATCCTGGCACGTAAGCGAGCCTTATGAGGTAGTTATTGTTGGGAAGGATTATTTAGCAATGCGAAAGGAGTTTGATCAGCACTTCTTGCCAAATGTTTTCCTTGCTGGAGGAAGAATAGAAGGTAAGTTGCCCATTTTGGAAAACAAACTAGTTAAAGGAGCAACTACCATTTATGTTTGTCAAAATAAGGTTTGTAAACTACCAACGGAAAGTGTTCATGATGCATTAAAACAGCTTAATAAATAGATATGGCAGATTTTAAACAATATTATATTATTCCAGAGATTCCTGAAATTGTATACAAAGCTTTGACGAATGAGCTAATTTTAAAGCTATGGACCGGTTTTGATGCAAGTATGCGAGAAGAAGAAGGAACTGAGTTTAGTATGTGGGATGAGAATATATCTGGAAAGAACTTGAAATTCGAACCCAACAAAATGATTCAACAAGAGTGGTACTTTGGGGAACAAGAACAACAATCCGTGGTTACCATAAAATTGCACCCGCACAAAAAAGGAACATCTGCCGAGTTGATTCACTCCAATATTCCGGCGGAAGATTTTGATGCTATGGTTGAAGGCTGGAACAATACTTATTTTGCTGATCTGATTGATTTTTATACGGGTGACTAGGCTGTAAATGCTGCTGAATTTTTATGCCGGGTTATTAGAGTGCTAGAGGTGTTGCGATAAGTGAATAAATACGCCTATGATAAACTACTATCTGGTCGGTGTTTCTTTTTCAATCCGAACAGAAAGTTTCGAAGAAACTGGTCTTGACATTCTCTATATTGGTTCTGTTTAGGATTCCTAAAAAATGCGCTTAATTCATGCTTACTTAAACGTAAGTCAACTGATTTGAATAGGTCCAATATGTCAAAATCTTTGAGCTGCAAGGCGATTTTGAGCTTTCTTAAAATGATGTTATTATTGAGTGTTTGCTCAGTTTCCACTGAGGGGCCCTCTTTTTTGCCTCTCTTCAAATTTATAAACCCGTTGAGGTAATGGGCAAGCTTGAGATCCTGGAGAATTAAAAAATTCGGATCTTCCTCTTTTTTCATCCACTTAATAACTTCTTCTTCTTCAACCCCTAACTCGCCTAATTTAAAGATTTGAATCATCTCCTTATTAGAAAAATTGAATATGAATCGAAGCTGTCGTAGAACATCATTATTGTTCATAGTTAAAATTTTTCTTCTTGATTTTTAAAGGTTTTCGGGACCAATTTAGTCCCCATAAAACCAAAACGAACTCCTATCTCAATGGGAGCAGCAATCATTATGTAATGAATTGCATTATAGCCATAATTTCTCAATTGACTGCCGTTGTTGATTCTTTCCAATTCAAGATAAAAAGGAGCAACCCATTGAAATCCCCCAAAAACATCGATTAAAAAATTTTTCGAACCTATATTAAACTGCGCTCCTGCAACTAATCCTCCTCCAAACTGAATCCCACGAGTATTTAGGTCAACAAAGAAGTAATCGAAATAGCCAATTGCCAATTTCGGCTGTATATAGGGGCCTAAAATAGCATTTTCACTAAAATATCTTCTATAGGCCCCTTCAAGACGCACACCAGAGGGTAGCCAGTAAGTATGTCCTCTCAATTCTAAAACGTAGCTCGATTTCGAATTTAGGAGCTTTTCAAAACTTATTCGTGGAGAGAAAATACGCGGAGCTAGCTTGATGGCAAAGCTCGGTTTTTCTATAAAACCTGCTTCGCTGCTTTGGGCAATACTCATTTTAAATATAGAGCAAGCAATTATTAGTAAGAGTCCCGCGTGTTTCATTACCATAAAATTAATACATTTTTTTAGCTTACGGCACTTATTTAATTAAGGTGTGACCATGATAATTTTACACTTGCAATACACCTGTGCTAAATGGTTTCTCAATAGGAGCGTGGTCGGCTGCTTCGATGCCCATACTTATAGCTTTTCGCGTATCTAATGGATCTATTATATCATCTACCCATAAACGCGCTGCGGCATAATATGGATTAGTCGTGGTATCATAACGATCCTTTATCTTATTGAATAGCTCCGCTTCTTTTTCAGGTGTTATTTCCTCACCTTTTTTCTTTAAGGAAGCTACCTGGATTTGCAATAATACCTTTGCTGCTTGCGCACCGCCCATTACAGCGATTTTGGCACTGGGCCAAGCCAACATCAATCGAGGGTCGTATGCTTTACCACACATGGCATAATTACCCGCTCCATAGGAGTTGCCTACTACGACGGTAAATTTAGGAACTACGCTGTTAGCCATGGCATTAACCATTTTGGCACCGTCTTTTATAATACCCCCATGCTCAGAACGTGATCCAACCATAAAACCACTAACATCATGTAAGAAAACCAATGGGATTTTCTTCTGATTACAATTCATAATAAATCGAGCAGCTTTATCTGCGCTATCACTGTAGATCACACCACCAAATTGAAGCTCACCCTTTTTAGTCTTAATTATTTCACGTTGATTCGCGACAATTCCAACGGCCCAGCCATCAATACGCGCATATCCGCAAACGATAGTCTTGCCAAAACCTGCTTTATATTCTGTGAATTCAGAATCATCAACTAATCTTTCTATTAATTCAATAGAGTCATATGGTTTTGCATTTCCTTCTGAAACTAAACCAAAAATCTCTTTGGGATCTTTTATTGGTTCTTTGGACTCAACTCGGTCAAAACCAGCTTTTTCTTTACTTCCAAGCTTATTCATCAGTTTTCGAATAGTTCTTAAACATTCTTTATCATCCTTCATCTTATAATCGCACACTCCTGAAATTTCTGTATGCGTCGTAGCTCCTCCCAAGGTTTCATTGTCTATGACTTCGCCAATAGCTGCTTTCACTAAATAACTACCCGCAAGAAATATAGAACCTGTTTTATCGACAATAAGCGATTCATCACTCATTATAGGCAAGTAAGCCCCTCCTGCTACACAACTGCCCATTACTGCAGCTATTTGAGTAATTCCTAGACTACTCATAACTGCGTTGTTGCGAAAGATTCGCCCAAAATGTTCTTTATCAGCAAAGATTTCATCTTGTAAGGGTAAAAACACGCCTGCACTATCCACCAAATAGATAATAGGTATTTTATTCTCCATTGCTATTTCTTGGGCTCTAAGATTTTTCTTTCCGGTGATTGGAAACCATGCACCTGCTTTTACAGTGGCATCATTAGCCACTACAATGCACTGTCGGCCTTCAACATACCCCATCACGACCACCACTCCGGCAGAGGGACAACCTCCATAATCTGCGTACATTCCATCACCTGCTAATGCACCTATTTCTAGTTGCGATTTGTTTTCATCCAATAAAAATGCGATGCGTTCCCGAGCGGTAAGTTTGCCTTTTTCCTTATGTCTGGCGATGCTTTTTTCCCCACCACCCAATGCTGCCTGATCCTTTTTGTATGTAAGGTTGGCAACCATAATTCGCATATTATCTTCGTTCTTGTTAAAATCTTTGTCTGACATCAATTATTTATTTTGAATGGCATGCAAAATACATTAAAAAAATTACAGAAAAAAAAGTTAGCCCTTATTTGATTCTAGCATCAAATATTTGTTAACTTTGTGCTTGGGCAAGTCTTATACGACCAGCTCCTGCTGAATCCCCCAGGTCTTGATCGAAGCAAGGGTAGGCGGTTGTAGCGGTGCGATGTGAGTAACTTGCCCTTTATTTATTTCCAGTTCCTTGATTTTACAGATGAAAAGATACAATTTTTAGCTTGTAAATGCTTCCAGTAGCTAGTTAATGACAACTTTAGCTTCCCGCTTTTTGGATCTCCAAAAAGATCTACATCCTGTGCTTTATGAGAAATAAAAGAATGCGAAGAGATTAGCAATTTTTTAGAGATTTATGCCTAATTTAGCACCTTAATCAAGTACTTTAAAGTTAATATTATGAGATACATAGGTTTATTGTTTATTGCTCTTTTGGCCCTTAGTTCATGTTCAAGTGATTCTAGTCAAACAGCAGTCGAAAAAATAGAAGTGAGTGAAGACGTAGTAGCGGATTCAAAATCTAAGTTAGCGGTGAAAGGAATGGTATGTAGCATGGGATGTGTTTCTGCTATCCAAGATAAGTTGAGATCTACCCCTGGTGTCGCTTCAGCAGTTGTTAACTATGAGGAGAGTTATGCGATGATATCATTTGATAGTAAGATGCTTGATGAAAATCAATTGATCGAAGCTATTGGAAGTATTGGAGATAATTCGTATTCCGCAAATCCTTTTGAAGATATAGAAATGGCTCCCGAAGTGGATGACATGAAATTAACCGAAGAGGAAGAGTTAAGTACAAAAGGATAATTTACCCAAATAGTTTTTAAAAAAAGGGCTATTTCAATAGCCCTTTTTTTTGTACTTTTCATTTGTCACTATGAAAATATTAATCTTACGCTTTAGTTCTATTGGAGATATTGTACTGACCACGCCTTTGGTAAGGTGTGTGAAGGAACAAGTGCAGGATTGTACTTTACATTTTGCAACGAAACAGGCCTATCGAGGTTTGGTGGATAATAATCTGTATCTGGATAAGGTTCATGTATTGGGGGATGATATAAACACCCTGATTCAAGAATTGCAGGAAGAAAAATTTGATTTGATTTTAGATTTGCATCACAATATTCGGACGCAAATTATAAAGATGAGGCTGCGGGTAAAGAGTGTTTCCGTCAATAAACTAAATTGGGAAAAGTGGTTGTTGACACAATTTAAAATCGACAAACTACCCAAGTATAAGCATATTGTCAGCCGCTATTTATATACGGCAAAATCATTAGGTGTATCTTATGACAATAAAGGACTTGATTATTTTGTTCCGAAAGAGGATGAGCTTGATATTCATCAGCTTTTCCCTGAAGCAAAAAATGGATACATCGCTTTTGCAATAGGTGCAAAATATTCAACAAAACGCTTACCATACTTCAAAATCGTTGAAATATGTAAGCAAATAGAACTGCCAATCATCTTGCTTGGAGGATTGGATGATTCAGCAAGGGGAGAGGAGATTGTTTCACAATGTGGTGATAAGAAGATATTTAATGCATGCGGTAAGTTTAATCTGAACCAATCGGCATTTATAATTAAAGAAGCAAAACTGGTTATTACTCATGATACGGGATTAATGCACATTGCCGCTGCATTTGAAAAATCAATAATCAGTATCTGGGGAAATACAATGCCTGAATTGGGGATGTATCCATACTTAGAGAAGAGTGAATTTATTACTATTCAGGTGAAAGAGCTTAACTGCCGTCCGTGTTCAAAAATTGGCTATAAAAAATGTCCCAAAGGGCATTTTAAATGTATGCAAGATATTGATGTTAATGAGGTTGTTACGGCCTTAAATTATTTCCTAAAACCTGCTTGATCGCCAACTCTAACATGCTATTTTCTTTGGATTTTGGATCATAGGGGGCTTTCAAGTCATAGTCATATCTGTTTGCTACAATATTATAAACCCAGGCTTTCATTCCACTATTATATTCTTTAATGAGTTCATAAAAGTTTTGCCCAGTTTCCCGGTTAATCATCTTTACGAGGACTTTTCCTTCGGAGATTTTTAAATCCCGTAACTCTTTTTCAAATTCGTTCATTAACTCTTTCTTTCTATTCTTTTTATATTGTTTAAAGTGTTTCTTCTTTAAATTATCTTTCTCGTCTTCCAAATCATTCACCACTGTTTTTGCAATTTGATAGTAAGGGTAAACTTTTTTTACTCGTTTTAAATAATATTGATACCAGTATTCATCTTGTTGGTTCTCAAACTTATGACCGGTAATTGAAATTTCGGGGATATTTAGCATGGGGATGGTGTCCCCATTAAAAACAACACCATACAAAACTTGTATTTGGTCATTGTATTCATAGCCCTCCTGAGCATAGGACAAGTGAAGGCTAGACAGAATTATTAAAACAGATATAATCAATGGCTTCATTACTCTAAATTTAATGTAAGAAGAAATTTTCGAATTTAGTAGTTTCAAATGATATGCCAAAAAAAAGCCCCGATAAAATCGAGGCTTTTCATAGATTTATTATTAGTTATGACTTTTTAAATTTGAAGGTAAGCTTACCTAGGTCGCTGCAGTTACAAGTGTTATCGCTAACATCTCTGTCTGTCACTTGAAGAAGTGCATAGTCCGAACCTCCTCTAAGCTTAACAATAAAAATGTCGTTCAGCGATGGATTTAGAATTGTTGATGAGGCGGAACCTGCTGCAAAGACTGCCATTGCATCTTCTACAGTGCCATTTGCGAAGTCAAATGTATTTGATTTTACAAACTGTGATCCATTGCCCGTGCCTGTGGTCCAAGAGCCCGTAAAGTTTCCACCAGCCATATCTATATTCTTCAAGTCTTTATCCACTTCATTTCCTTGCGATGCCACAACGGTCTCAGTTACTAAATCATAGGCACCTAGCGATGAGCCAACGTGGAAAAAATCACCAACAATCTCAGGTCCAAAAGGAGTAGAAACAACTCCATTTATTCCAGAGACAGTTAAAGACTTTGAAGCGGATTCACTATCACTATCTGTTACAATAAATGTATAAGTTTCAGAAATACCATCTGCAGGAGCAGCTAGTGTAAATGTTTCAGTGAAAGAAGCTGCATTAATTGCAATGGAAGAGTCCGCGCCGCCAGTTGTTTGAATTTCTAGCGATTCAAGTTGTTTACCACTCGTTGGGTTTTCACTAGCAACAACTGTAACATCAAATGTGGCTCCTTCCATAATCGTATTAGTAGCACTTAATCCAGATGCAGAAATAGTAAGCATAGGAGCTAGGCCTTCAGAATTATCATCATCTCCACAACTTGCAAAAAAACTTATCGCTACTATTACAAATAGCACAAAAAACAGATTTAATTTTCTCATTTAATTTAATTTTTTAGGTTTTAAACTACTCCAAATATAATCAATTTTAATTTTAATATTAAATGAAGGTATTTTTTTGCTGAGCTTAAACTATCGGTTTTACTTTATTCAATCTTTGAACTAAAAAAACTGTTTTTAAAGAATTGTATTTGAGGGTAAAAAAAAGTCTAAATCTTCTTAATATCTAATGAAAATTGTTAAATTTGAAGGAAATCAATAAAATCTCATCAATTGGTAAGATTCTAAGATTTAATTTCTAACTAACTAAAAACTAATGATGAATAAACTATTTACCCTATTATTCGTATTATTATCATCTAGCCTAGTTGCCCAAAATTGGGAAGTACTAGCAGAGGATGTAGATTATAGAATTGAGAAAAGTCATATAATATGTAATTCCACTCAGGGTTACGATTACGATTTTATATTATTAAATTTCGAAAACTTATCCAATCAGGCATTAGAGCTTAGTTTTAATATGGAACGGTGGTATAATGCAGATTATTGTCATGGTTGCGCAGACGGAGACCACAATACAATAAGAACATTAATTATTCCAGCCAATTCGTCTACAACAGGTACTTGCTCTTCTTCAGAGGATTACCTTAAAATATTTGACCATTCTAATACAAATGCTCCAACAGCTTGGAAGAGTAAGTTGACAGCATTAGTAATTAATAAAATAGAATCAATTAAAAAATAAGAAGCTATGAAAAAAGTATTATTTGCAATAGTTACAATGTTATCTCTGAGTTCGCTTCAGGCACAATGTGTCACAAATGCTATTTTAGATGTAGATACTATAGATTGTGGTGATTCGGTGAATGTAACCATTAATAGTTTCGCTCGATCACTACTTACTGAAGTATTTGGACCAACGGGGCCTACTGATCCAGGGTGGGCGCAAACAGCAGGTGCGATATATACCACACCATTTATTCCAAGTCCATCAAATGATACTTATTTTTGGATGGGAGCGACTAATATTCTGCCAGCAACATTAGGTTCTGTAGGGTTTGATGTTTCCTTTGGTGGGCAAGTTTGTTTTGATTTTGCATACGCTGTTCAAGGAGGAGCTGCGCCAATAGAAGGACCTGATTTATCTGAAGAAGGAATTACGCTTCAATATACAACGGATAACGGATTGACTTGGCAAGATATTGTATACATGCAACCAAATGGTGAGTTCTTGCCTTCTAATCCTGGCCCAGGAAATCCAATGATTAACCCACCTTTTAGTGCTACCGGTACGCCTTTTACGGTTTGGAATTCAGTTTGTTTCCCATTACCTCCAGGTGCGTTGACAGCAAATACTGCTTTCCAGTGGATTCAGGAATTTAACTCTGGAGCATGTTGTGACCACTGGGGTTTAGATAATATTCAAATCTTGGCAGCAGATCCAGCTTATGGCTTGTTTGATGAAGCAGGTAACTTTTTACCTTCAAATACGTTTTCATTAAGTCCTACTGGTGATACGACTTATAACTTTCTTTATACGAATGGTATTAATGATAGTTGTACAACTTCTGCGACCATATCCTTGAATCCTACAGATGCAGGTCCAGATATTATGGTGGCTTGTGATGGTATTGGTACCTTATTGGAATCTACTGGAGTTGCTCCTTGGTCTACTGTTTCTTGGTCGCCGGCTTCGGGCTTGTCCAGTGTTACAAATCCTAATCCTTTTGCAAATCCATTAGTAGATACGGACTACACACTCACATCGGATTGCGGTGTAGATGTTGTTTCTGTGTTTGTAGAGGAGTCTTTTGATATTGACATTGTTCAACCTGACACAATTTGTTTGAACGGATCCTCTTTTATTAATCTATCTACGACACCAACTTCAGTTTCTATTGCAAGTGTTGAATGGAATTTCCCAGGAACGTTAAATAATCCAACAGGAAATCAGGTGTTGGCTTCTCCAACCACCACGACTCAATATGTAGCAACCGTTACATCAGATAGTGGTTGTGTGATTCAGGATTCTACCCTATTGGTGGTTGAAGGTTTTGCCTCTGCTATTTCTGTTACACCAAGTGATCCAGATGTTTGTTCTGGAGAATCTGTTGTTTTAACAGCTGCTACAGACGCAAACCCTACCCCATACACTTTAATTCAAGGAACCTACAATCCTTTTTCTACTGCTGGAGGAACTGCAGTTACAGGCTTGACTGATGACAATACAGTAGGCCCAATTAACATAGGGTTTAATTTTCCTTTCTTCGGTAATTTATACAACTCTTTTTGGATATCATCTAATGGTTATATGACTTTTACTGCTCCCGCAGGTTCATTTTTAGGTAATCTTAATATTCCTAATGCTGCACAACCAAATAACATCATTGCATGGGGTTGGGACGATATGAACTTTAATAATGGTGGTACAGTCAATTATTATGTTGGAGGAGTTGCTCCAAACCAATATTTTGTGATTAATTATCTTAATGTGCCTCACTTTGGAGGGGCTGCTGGAACGGAAATAAGTGTTCAAGTTGTCATTTATGCAAATGGCTTGATTGAAATTAACAATATTAGTGTTTTACCTGATGCATTTGGAACGATGACTCAGGGTATAGAAAATGCAACTGGTACGAGCGGGGTTTCTGACCCTGCAATAAATAATGTAGCAATTACATCTATTGGAGAAAATTGGTCATTTGTTCCGGTAACAGGCCCTGTTAATCCTGTTTATTCTTGGAGTCCTCCATTGTATCTAAACGATACTAGTGGAGCTGTGGTTACCTCTTCACCTGAAGGCGATATTGAATACTTTGTGACTATGGTTGATGGCCTTTGCTCATCGACTACCTCAGTATTAGTTAATGTTGATTCTTTATTTGCCGTAGGAGATTTAGACTATACCCTTGAATGTCCTGAAGACTCATTTCAATTTAATGTTCAATTTGAAACTTCAATTTTCAACAGTTTATCCAATGGTCCTGGACCATGTAGCGGAGGTACAGGGGTTTATACTTTAGGTGAAGTTGGCACTGGTACAGGTACTTCTGTTACCACTGGTACTCCATATGAAGGTTTTTGGGAAGATGGTAGAATGCAGATTTTATACACAGCTGCAGATTTAAATGCTGCAGGATTCACTGGTGGTGAAATGGAATCTATTGCTTTTAATGTTGTATTGAAAGGCAGTACTGCGCCTTTTAACAATTTTAGAGTCGCAGTTAAACCAACAACATTAACGGCATTAACTGCTTTTGATAATGGTGGTTTTACGCAAGTTGTAAATCCATATTCTCATACCACTGCTATAGGCTGGAACTGGCATATATTTGATACCCCATTTTGTTGGGATGGAGCAACAGATTTATTGTTTGAAGTTTGTTTCGATAATGCTGCATGGACAGTTGACGATGATGTAGCAGTAACTCCTACTTTAGGAAATACAACAATTTTTGACTTTGCTGATAATGCTTCTGGTTGTACATTAGGAACTCCCAATGTTCCTTCCAATCAAAGGCCAAATTTGAGATTCAACTATGAGAATTTAGTTGCAGGAATAGCTACTATAGATGCTGCATGGACTCCGACTGCATCTTTTGTAGATGCAACTGTTGAAAACCCTATCGCTTTAAATGTGGGCTCAACAGCTCAATATCCGGTAATACTTACAGCGGGAAACTGTACTTCGATAGATACAGTTAATGTAACTTTTGGAGCAGGATATTCACTTACAAACGATACCGCTGTATGTGCAGGTGAAAGTGTTCAACTGGACGCGAATGGTGGGTCAAATCATTCATGGACTCCGGATAATGGAACATTAACATCGACCACTATTTCAAATCCTGTTGCAACACCTACTGCGACAACTGATTATGTAGTTAGTCTAGATTTAACAAATTGCAGTGTAGTGGATACGGTGACTGTAGTGGTTAATGCTTTACCTGTTTCAGCTATTAATAATGGAGTAGCTGAAGAGATTGTTTGTGATGGTGCTATCACCGATCTATTAAGTGATGCGAATTCAAGCTGGACGAACGATTGGACAGGTCCAGAAACGGGATCAGGTGTTTCCTTAACTGTTACAACAGAAGGTTCATATGTTTTGACATCGACAGATGTTAATGGTTGTGTTTCTTCATCTACTATTTTGGTCAGCTTTAATGAAAATCCAATCCTTGATCCAAACGTGGTTAGAAATATTCTTTGCTGCAGTGGAGATGAGGTAATTGTTGATTTTGCTAGTTTGATTACCAACGGAGTTGGGTTCGGAGAGGCTTTTTGGGATAATAGTCCTACAGCTTCAGGTGCAAGTGCTACCGTTTCTTCAAATGAGGATGGTACATACGACATATTGGTAGTTTCTTCAGATGGATGCGGCACTAACGCTCAAATCACCTTCCAAACGAATTGCTTAAATCCAGATATCGTTGATATAGATTCTATAGTCTTTGGAGCAAGTGAAGCGTATACGGTAAATACTGATTTCCCATTAAGTAATGAGTCATGGGCACCTAATTTTACAGGAAGTAATTTTTTAGCGAATACGGCTAGTAACGATTTTGAAACAGTTTCAGTTGTTGCTGAAGCAGAATTTACCTTAAATGACGGAAGTCTTTATACTTGCTCAGAATCTGACTCAAGTGAAGTTTATATTTTTGTGCTAGGAAATCCTTTAATGCCGGATGCTTTTTCGCCTAATGGTGATAACCTTAACGATAGGCTTTTCCCTGTTAATCTTGATCTGAGTACCACTATTAGTGTGTTTAAAGTGTTTAACCGATGGGGAGATGTCGTTTATGAATACAATGGTGATAATGGATGGGATGGAACTTGGGAAAGCGAAAATCAATCGGCTGACGTCTATACCTATTACTTAGTGATTGATAAGGTAGCTACTGAATTTGTCATGTCAGGATCAGTTACACTAATTAGATAAAACTTAAAACCCGAATAAATGAAACCAAGAATTTTAATAATTTTAGCTTGCTTGATGCTTATCGGCAATAAGCTAAGCGCGCAAGACATTCATTTTTCTCAGTATTATGCGTCACCGCTTACACTTAACCCTGCTTTAACTGGCAAGTTTAATGGACTATGGCGGGTAAATAGTATATATAGAGATCAGTTTAGAAACGCTGTAAATCAGAATCCAACGGCCTATCTAACGCCTTCACTTTCAGTTGACTTTTCTTTATTGAAGAACAAATTGAAAACAGATGCTTTAGGAGTAGGAGCTGTTGTTTTGTTTGATAAGGTTGGAGGTCTTCAAACCATGAAAGCTGGTGTTAGTTTAGCTTATCATAAAGGATTAGACAAAAACAATAAGTATCATTTAGCTTTGGGATTACAAGGGATTTATGGGAATCGCAATATAAATCCTGATTTCACTTTTGAAGAGGAGTTAATTGCTAATCCTACTTTTCAAGATGATCAATATTTAGCTTCAATTACAAAACCAGTTAATTCCGTAGACATGAATGCTGGAGTTTTGTTTGATGGACAATTTACAGATTGGATGACTTTTTATGGGGGATATTCATTTATGAATATCTTAAGACATAAGGATGATTTTATTGCGGACAACAATGGTAATCCTGAGTTTGAAACGCCATTTAGGCATGTTGCACATGCAGGATTTGAATTTGAAGTAAAAAAATTAGTCATTATCCCTGGTGCTCTTTACCAGACAACTGCGAAAACCAAGGAAATTAATTTCGGAACAACTTTTGGGTATAAATTGCCAAATAAAAAGGAAAAGTCAACAACCGTTTTCTTAGGAGCTTGGTATAGATGGGATGTTGCTTTAATTGCAAAAGCTGGAGTTGATTTTGAAAACTTTCGAATTACGGGAGCTTATGATTTAGGAATTGTTGGACTAGGTAAAGACCTACAAAATGATACGGGTGCTAGAATGCCTAACGCCTTTGAATTTGCGATTAGTTATTTTGGACCTTATGGCACTCCTCCAACAACGGATACCTACTTATTTAACCCAAGATTTTAACAAAGAACCTAAAACCTAGAAGATGAAAATTAAAAATATACTATTATTAGGTATTGCGGTTGCAACTATCTCATCGTGTGCTACCTCAAAGAAACTAAAAATGGCTGACGACCTTTATGAAGAGGGTAGTTATTATAATGCTGCGGATGAATATGCTGAAGTGCATGAAAAGAAAGAGAATAATACTCGTGTAATGTTTCAAATTGCAGAGTCAAATAATATGTTAAAGGATTATGTAGAAGCGGAGAAGTGGTATACAAAAACTTTAGAAAATAATCCAAGTGCATGGCCGGAAGCAAGAATTGCTAATGCAATGATGATGAAAGCACAAGGCAATTACGATGGATCAAAAGATGAGTTTAAATTATTTATTGAGGAAACTGCTGATTCAAAGGATAAAGACGGCTCATTAGCGAAACTAAGAAGAAAAGCGAAGTTAGAGATTCAAGGTTGTGATTTAGCTCAAGAACTGATGAGCGAAAAACAAGAATCTGAAGTAACAACGATACCTGGTTTAAACAATCCGCTTCAGGACTATTCGCCTAAATACCTTAGTGAGAATGAAATTTTAATGGCTGCTCTTTTACCGGAAGAAGCTGTTAACTTGGATGAAGCACGAGATGCAAATACTGATTATTATTCAAAACTTTTTGTTGCTAGCAACGGCGGAGATTCTTGGTCAAATGTATTATTGCCTGAAAATATTAATGTTCCGGGTTTGCACAACGGCAATGGTGTATACACTGAAGATCGGAGTACACTATATTATACACAATGCGCAGAAGTAAATGCGTTTAAAATGTCTTGTAACATTTACCGTTCTTCTAAAAATGGAGATGCTTGGGGAGATCCTGAAATGTTAAGTATAAATAAGGCGAATTCTTCAACAACTCAGCCGGCCTTAGGTATGGATGCCGCAGGTAATGAAGTGTTATATTTTGTTTCTAGTCGTGCGGGAAGTAAGGGCGGAATGGATCTTTACTATGCTACCTTAGATGAAGATGGAAACTTGGGCTCTGCGACAAACATGGGTACTGATTTTAATACTAAATATGATGAGGTAACTCCTTTCTATGATGCAAAAAATAGTATGCTATACTTTAGTTCTAATGGCTTTCCAGGAATGGGTGGATTAGATGTGTTTAAGGCAGAAGCAGTTGAGGGTGAATGGTCTGAGATAGTTAATGGTGGTTATCCTTTAAACTCAAGTGCTGATGATTTATATCTTGCCTTGAATGAGAGAGGTTCTAAAGGATACATGGTATCAAATCGTCCAGGTACGACTTCTGATCGTGGAGAAACTTGTTGTGATGATGTTTTTAAAGTAAAGCTTAAAACAGATAAATATGTTCTTGTTCAAGCGACAGATTCAAAAGGAGCTTTATTGGATGCTGTTGATGTTTCACTATATGCGGTTAATGGTGAGAATGATTTCGACTTTATCAGTGAAGGCATAACTGGAGACGATGAAGTTGTTTTCTTTCTAGAAGAAGCCGACTATAAGTTAAATGGTAACAAAGAAGGTTACTGGCCCAGTATAGAAAATGTAAATATGGCTGAAATTACTGAAGCTGAGGAGGATACAATTCTTAAAGTATTAGTTCTTGAAGCCATAAATAGAGCGACTGTAGAGAATGTTTACTTCGCATTCGATATGAATGAAATTCGTGAAATGTACCAAGATGAAATGGATACAGTGATTGCACTTATGATGAAGTATGAAGAGCTTATAGTTAAGATAGAGGGTCATACCGATTCTAAAGGTTCAGACAGTTATAACATGACACTATCTGAAAGAAGATCAAACGCTGCGAAAGAATATATCATTGAACAAGGTATTGATGAAGAGAGAATTTTGTCGCAAGGATATGGTGAAACTAAACCAATAGCGCTTAATGAAAATCCGGATGGCAGTGATAATGAAGAAGGTAGAGCTAAAAACAGACGTGTTGAATTCAAGATACTTAATGATGTAAATGAAGATTTACCTATTGAAATTGAATACGAAGCGCAAGACCCTGAGTCTAACGACTAAAGTTTTGGCAAAATAATTGATATGTTAAAGGCGAGATGTTATCTCGCCTTTTCTATTTAAACTAATTTAGTATAAATAAAGTTATTGATGTATGAAGTGTATCATCACTCTTTTAAGTTTTTTTGTTTTTAGTTTATCTATTGGCCAGAGCGCATATTTTGTCGATCCAAATTGGCAATATTTCTATGTGTTCAATGATAATAAATTAACAAAAACTGAGTTTCTGCCAATTGTTACAGCCGATTATGGAAAAGATTATGTAGCATATATTAGAAATAATAACCGTTTTATAATTTTTACGGAGGGTAAACTTTTTGACACACAAATTACCAACCCACGATTTTTTGCTAAAGATGAAATGTTGGCATATTTCATAGATGAACAACTATGGATTTTAGCTGACGGGAAGCCGAAATTATTAGAAAAATGGGTTTCAGATGACTTTGCCATCGGTGATGACATTCTTTGCTACAGTAATAACTTTGATAAATTCATGATTTATCAAGATGACTCATTGTATACGGCTGAGTTTTGGAATGTTAATCAAGTTAAGGCTGGAGATAATTTGATCGCATACTTAGATAATAGTAATATGTTTAAAGTCTTCTATTATGGAACCAAGGAGATCATTGATAATATTCCTCCTCGTAGTTTTAAGGTATCAAAAAATGTGATTGCTTACATCAGTAACTTAGGTGACTTTATTATTTGGGATAAAGGAGATATTAACGAAATTCAATATCAAGCTCCTAGTTGGTATGCGTGTGGTGAGGATTTTGTAGCTTATGTAGATGATATGAATGCATTTTCTATCTATTACAATGGAGAAGTGCAACAACTCTTGACTTACAAACCAGATATGATTAAGATTAAAGACAATGTTTTGGTTTATACCGATGATTTTGGAGCATTGTATGCCTTTTTTAATGGAGAAGTAATCCGTTTGAATAGTTTTACCCCTGACAAAGTCTTGCTTGATAAGGATGTGGTTGTATTTAGGGATAATTATGGATATCTAAAGGGAATTCTGAGGGGTGAAAAAATGGCATTTAGCAAAGAGATAGCGATTGATTTTGATGTTTTTAATTCTACTGTCGTTTACCAACCAAATAAGGTTAAATGGATTGTATTTAACGAAGGTAAATACTACAACTATCCTTAACTTTGCACGTATATAAAGTAGTTAGATGAAAGAAGAAAAAGTTTTAGAGGCCTTATCAAATGTACTTGATCCTGATATAGGGAAAGATTTGGTTAGTCTTAACATGATTAAGGCGATCCAAATTTCGCATAACACTATTTCCTTTACGGTTGAGTTAACTACACCCGCTTGTCCTTTAAAGGAAAAGATACGAAAGGATTGTGAAGATGCAGTTTTCAAGGTATATCCCAAGGCTGATGTGGAAATTGAAATGACAGCTAATATTACTACGAATAGGAACAGCTCCATAAACGTTTTACCTAATGTAAAGAATATCATTTGTGTAGCTTCCGGTAAGGGAGGTGTAGGAAAATCGACGGTGTCGGTTAATCTTGCTCTTGCATTGGCTAAACAAGGCGCTAAAGTTGGTATTATAGATGCCGATATACACGGACCTTCATTACCTATGATGCTAGGTGTGGGTAAACAGATGCCCGAAGTTAGAGACATTAAGGGGAAGCATTACATAATACCTATAGAAGCTCATGGTATCAAAGTGCTATCCATAGGCTTCCTGGTTGACGACCGTCAAGCGATTGTATGGCGTGGGCCTATGGTGACTTCTGCTTTAAAACAATTTGTGACGGATGTGATTTGGGGGAAATTAGACTATTTAGTTATAGATATGCCTCCAGGGACTGGTGATGTTCATCTTACAATGGTGCAAACCGTTCAAGTTACTGGAGCTGTTGTGGTAACAACTCCGCAAGCCGTGTCGCTTATTGATGCAAAAAAAGCAATGGGTATGTTTACCATGCCTAAAATTAATGTGCCCGTTCTTGGAGTTGTAGAGAACATGTCTTATTTCACGCCTGAAGATGCATTAGATAAGAAATATTATATATTTGGGAAAGATGGAGGCAAAGAGTTGGCTGTGGCATATGATGTACCTTTTTTGGGAGAGATTCCGTTAAAAGAATCGGTCAGAGCTGGCGGAGATCAAGGAACTCCAGCCTTTACTCAAGACGATGAAAAACTGATTACTGCGTTTAAACAAATTGCGGAAAAAGTAGCTCAAAATATTGCAATTCATAATTCAAAACAAGAAATAGTAAATGAGAGTAATGAAAACTAAAGCAGAAATACTAGCAAGAATTGAAATGTCTTTGGATACGATGAGACCATATCTTAAAAATGATGGAGGTAATGTTGAAGTTGTTGAATTAACGGATGATATGAATTTAAAACTGAGGTTACTAGGTAATTGCGGTACGTGTCCTCAAAGTATATTTACAATGAAAGCTGGAATAGAAGAGGCTGTTTTAAAATCTGTACCAGAAGTGAAGAATGTGGAAGCGGTAAACCTGACAGAGCCACCTAATTTTTAATGGAATGAATAGAGCAGAATTAGTTAAAGAAATTTTTTCTAAAAAGTCATTTTTAAGTGTTGGCTTAGATACAGATATTAATAAAATACCAAAATTCTTATTAGATTTTGAGGATCCAATCTTTGAATTTAATAAACGAATTATTGATGCTACTCATGATATCTGTGTTGCTTATAAAATTAATATTGCCTTTTATGAATGTCTCGGCAGTAAAGGTTGGCAAAGTCTTGAAAAGACTTTAAATTATATTCCTGATAATTTATTTACGATTGCTGATGCAAAGCGGGGAGATATAGGGAATACCTCAGCGATGTATGCACAAACATTTTTCCAAACCTATTCATTTGATTCAATTACTATTAACCCATACATGGGGGTTGATTCAGTGACGCCGTTTCTTGATTTTACCGGTAAATGGGCAATTCTATTGGCCTTGACATCCAACAAAGGGAGTCAAGATTTTCAGCATATCCAGGAGAATAACGAAAAGTTATATGAGTTAGTAGTAAGAAAATCATTTGATTGGGGAAATGAGGATAATATTATGTTTGTTACGGGCGCCACTCACCCAGAAGAACTTGGAGGAATTAGAAAACTCGCTCCGCGAAGTTTCTTTTTAGTGCCAGGTATCGGAGCACAAGGAGGAGATTTGGCTGCGGTCGTAAAGGCAGGTAGGAATGAGGAGATCGGGCTTTTAGTCAATTCTTCTCGAGGTATTATATATGCTTCGTCAGATGAGTCTTTCGATAAAGCTGCACGAAAAGAGGCCCAAAAATTGACTGATCAAATGGGTGAGTATTTTTAGTGAGTGATTTTTATTCGGGGCTTCTCTATATAAATGACTTGGAGCGTTAAGCGCTGATACAACTAAGCATAGTTTTAATCAAAAATATGTAAATTTACAATTGTGAATACGGTTCGATATAGATTTGATAATACTATTTTTGGTGTTTGTGCCTTTATTGGTAGGAAACTCAACATGCCGAGTAAGAATACACGCTTGTTTTTTGTTTATGCTAGTTTCTTTACGTTTGGATCTCCGATTATAATTTATTTGATAGTTGCATTTTGGATGAAGTTAAAAAGTATGGTCAATGGAAAACGTAATCCGGTTTGGGATTTATAGATTTACTCTTTTAGTATTTAGTTTACTGCTTACATTGAACACCTTTGGTCAGGATTATTATATTAGTCTTGAGGGGGATACGCAGTATATGGAAATTACGACGTGGTGTTTTAATCAATTTTACTTCGAAACAGATACTAGCGTAGAAGCTATGTTTTGTAACGATTTTCAAAGTGTTTATAGAGCCCAATCAAAAGTGAGTTACCTTTCCTATTCTTCTTTTGTTGAGGAGCTGGATTATGTTGAGTTTTTACTTCCGAGCATTGCAAGTTTAAGAGCACTTTCTACCGATTACTTTAGGGATGAACATGTAGAAGTATATATTAGTGGTGACTACATATTATATCGCTGTAAATCACCTGATTATACTAGTAAAACTGAAGTTTCTTCTCCTTATATGAATCTCACTAATCCTGAGTATTATCAGCCAAAGTTTGACAACCCTCAACTCTTCAAGACCAAGGAAAACAAACAGTTTGATGAAATTCATCCAGACGTGGTTTTTATATATCATGATTCATTGGGTTTTGAAAAAATTTCAGGACCGAACATGGAGCAAGATTATTTTGAATTAATCTTTTCGAGGTACTCTTTTAATTCATCCCTAAATGATAGTATTTTTAATGGTGACTTTACGCTTAAATCAAAAGATTTTCTGGAGGTGTTTAGTGAGGAAGTTAGTCCGCTTACTGCGGTTCAATATAACGATAAGGATTTGGCAAAATATTATATTTCAGCCTTGCGTAATGGTGCTTTAATACTACTTCTTAACTTAGACTTGAAGAAAATTCTTCTTTATCGAGAAGCGGGAAATGATAAGCTGGCCAATCAATTGGAAAATGAATTACTTTTGAATAATTTGAGTTATGCCATAGGCTTTTCTGAAGCTAATATATTTGATTTCTGTAAGGTTTATATTGCTGAAGCAAAGAATAGAACAGCAATTTTAAATGGAACCAATCAGGGAATTTTTTTAAACGCCAATCTTGAATTGGATTCGACTATAATTTTGAAAGAGGAATTTTTCTTGTTTGCCCGAAAAGGTCAGGTGTTTGAAACGCAAGCAATAAACCAAAACAACTCAAAAAGGAAAGTAGTGACTTCAACTTCGGTTATTCAAGATGCCATAATAATCTATGACCATAATAATACGCAACTTATGTCACCTTTCCCATTTTTTGTAAGAGAAGCGACTGCCTTGTTTCCTAAAAATAACCAAAGTAAAAAAAGTAAGGGGGGTACTCAGATAAATGATGGTGCAATTGATTATAACAGCTTTAGCGCCTATATCTTCGAGAAATATTCCTTAGATGATTTGAAGAAAAGTAATTTAGCTGCAGCATCTATCATGAATTCGAATCTTTATCACTTTTATCATCCAATCGCAAATTTTAAAACGAAAGTATTTAAAGATTTAAGATGGAAAAATACCCAAATCTATGAAAATGGGAAATGGAAGAATCGTTCAAACCTTGTTTTAAATATATCGGGACTTTCCCAAGTGCGTAAAAATACATTTAACGACTAGGGATGGCAAAATTTGAGCTAAAGTACCTTGGTAGGCAAGAATATAAAACTACTTTGCATTATCAGCAAACATTGTTTCAAGATGCCTTACAAGCAAAAAAAGAGAATCGTTTAGTAAGCAATCAAATCATTTTAGTAGAGCACGACCCTGTTTTTACTCTTGGTAAGAGTACTGATACTCATAATATCCTATTGTCTGAAAATTTTTTAGATGCCCCAGTATTTAGAATTGAGAGGGGCGGAGATGTAACCTTTCATGGACCCGGACAATTGGTGATATATCCAATAGTAGATCTTGAACAATTTAACATGGGATTACGCGATTATGTCTTTAATATGGAAGAGTTGGTTATCCGTATTCTTGATTGCTTTGGTTTGATAGGACAACGTGCTAAGGGTGCTTCTGGAGTTTGGTTGGATGTGGGAAGTATGAGTGAAAGGAAAATAGCAGCTTTAGGTGTGAAAGCTAGCCGACATATAACTATGCACGGTATAGCTTTTAATATCAACACTGATTTATCCTGGTTTCAAAAAATTAATCCTTGTGGCTTTCAGGACAAAGGAGTGACTAGCTTGGCTAATGAACTTGGAGAAATTCAGGACTTTAAGAAAATTAGACTGCTAGTAGAGGAGGAGTTGAATAGGATTTTTATTTAAGTGTTCATTTTCAAGCCATTGATTGTTAATTCAGCATTTATTTGATAATTTTGCTTGAGAATAGTTTCTATGGCAAAAAACAAAAAAGGCACCTATAAATCACCCAATATTCAGTATTACCAATCTAGAGGAGATTTTAATATTGCTGTAGGGGAAGATTTTATTCATGCAATTAATGATTTGTCATCTAATGAACAGCATTTTTTAGTAGGTCTTTCTCATGGTCAATCTCCGTCAGGGGCTTACAATTATATTTTGGAAAACTACCATAGAATTAATCGTCCAGAAATATTGCGTTATACTTTTGTCAATTCACCATTAAAACGACAAAGAGATCTTAAAGCTGTAATGGATGCGAAATCCTTTTTGATTGCTTTATTGGATCAAAAGCTCTTAAAAAAAGAAAATATTTTAGGTAGTGCAATAAGTATTCCTGATGTGCATGAATATGCGCAGGCTTTTAATGAACGCCTACGGGAATACATGAAAAAGTATAAAAAGATTGGTTTAGACTATGTTTTTGTTGCTACCAATCCGGAGGGTCATGTTGCAGGTATTTCAAGAAAATCTGAAATATTTGATTCAAAAAATATTATTGAAATTGTTCATGATCGAAAACAGTTAGAAGTCACAGTAACTCCATATTTTCTTAACTTATCCAAAAGAATTGCTTTTTTAGCAACAAAGGCGGATAAAAGAAGGGCCCTTGCATGGCTATTGGATCAGAATGGATTAGCAACAGAAAGCCCTAGCTTTTTAAGGCATATGGATAATGTAGAAGAACGTTTGACGGTGTTTATCGACGATGAAGCGCTAAATTGGCCACAAATTATTGTTGAACGAAAGGGTAGAGTCGGGATAAGTAAGATTAAAGTTGATTTGCCGAAGCCTTACAATGAAAAGGCAAAGAAGAAGTTGCCGGTAATCCTTATGATTCATGGATTTTTAGGATTGAACTCATTTGATGGTTTATTAACAAACTTAGCTACACATCGATATATTGCTGCAGCTATGCACTATGGGTCTGTACCAGATAAATTGGAGGTAGAGAAGTATTCTAAGCATGTGGTAAATAATATAGATGCAGTGGTTAATTTCTTTGGAGAGAAAGGACATCCAGTATATCTTTTAGATCATTCTATGGGTAATGTTTACTTCATGATAATGGATAGAGAATATGATCGATTAAAAGGGATAAAACAATACTTAAAAGGTCGAATAGGTGCCAACCCATTTTTTGGTAGCGAAGCAAAACATTCAGTGATTGGTTTTCTTGATAACGTTATTTTACCATCGTTATCAATTACTAAAAACCCAATTGAGAAATCATTATTTCGAGGGTTTAGGAGCTTTGTGCCATTGGATTCAAAAAATGGCGTAAGAAAAAGAGGTATAAGCTTAACGGATATGCTGATTAGAAGGGACTCAGCTATGCGGAATAGAGTTTGGAGAGCGATGAAGAAGCAGATTGTTTATTTGATGACCAATATGGATTCTTTACCTCATCTCAATCGAGTTCCAATTGAACGCGCATTAAATAGATTACCTGCTAAGTTGTTTGTGATTCAGATATATTCTGCTTTGTTGGAATCTAAAGGGTTTGATGATAAAGAAGGATATCCTAATATGGAAAAAAATAAAATTCCAATATTGATGTTAAAAAGTGAACGTGATTGTATTGCTAGGTTTGTTCCGCGTTTTCATATCGGATCGAATGTAGATATTATAGATGTAACAAATCCTGATGAAGACGACTTATTTAAGGAACATCTATATCATATGGTTTTTCAAAAAGAGACTATCGAATTCATAGAAAAATTTATTGAACAGGTTGAAGCATCTAGTATCGTTGAGGAGCTAGTAGACTAAAACAAATAATGCCAAATGATATGTACTAAAACTGATTTAAAAAAAAGACCCTAGGATATCATTCTAGGGTCTTTTTTTTATGGTTTGTAGTATTATTACTCTAATTCTTCTCGAGGCATTTCAAGTGAAGTCATATCTATACCATAAGTATTTAATTGAGCTAAATCTTTTTCTCCAAGGTTTTCATATTGTCCTTCAATAATTGCAGCCGTAATATCACCATTCGTAGAAGTCAATTCAACTTTTATTACTTCACCATTAATACCTTTGAATACAAGTGTTTTGTTTTCAACTTCGTCGGTTTCTGTAGCAGGTGCTTCTATCTCTATAAGCTCTTCTATAACAGTTTCTTCTTCGTGAGCATCTGCAGCGTGCGTATCGCCTCCTAAAATTGGAGCTAACACCAAGCCAATCAAACAAGTTAATTTAATTAAGATATTCATTGATGGACCAGAAGTGTCTTTAAATGGATCACCTACCGTATCTCCAGTTACTGCGGCTTTATGCGCTTCAGAACCTTTGTAAGTCATTTCTCCATTAATCATAACACCAGCTTCGAAAGATTTCTTTGCATTATCCCATGCACCACCAGCGTTGTTTTGGAAGATAGCCCAAAGTACACCACTAACAGTCACACCAGCCATATACCCACCTAACATTTCAGCGATTGCTAATTTATCCATTCCAAAAATCATTGGAATAAATGCAATTGCTAATGGGAAGCCAATAGTTAATAAGCCTGGCAACATCATTTCTTTTAATGATGCTTCTGTTGAGATTGCCACACACTTATCGTATTCTGGTTTACCAGTACCTTCCATAATACCCGGAATTTCTTTGAACTGACGCCTTACTTCTTCTACCATTTCCATAGCTGCTTTTCCTACTGCGTTCATTGCTAAAGCAGAGAATACCACTGGTACCATTCCACCAACAAACAACATGGCTAAAACAGGCGCTTTAAAGATGTTAATACCATCAATGCCAGTAAATGTTACATATGCAGCAAATAGAGCCAATGAAGTTAATGCAGCAGAGGCAATAGCGAATCCTTTACCCGTCGCAGCAGTTGTATTACCAACTGAATCTAATATATCTGTTCTTTCACGCACAATAGGGTCTTGCTCACTCATTTCAGCAATACCGCCTGCGTTATCAGCAATAGGACCAAAAGCATCGATAGCTAATTGCATAGCTGTTGTAGCCATCATAGCAGAAGCAGCTAAAGCAACTCCGTAGAATCCTGCAAAAGCGTATGAAGACCAAATAGCAGCAGCAAACAATAAGATAGTAGGGAATGTAGAAATCATTCCTGTAGCTAAACCTGCAATAATGTTTGTTCCAGCTCCTGTACTTGATTGTTGAACAATATTCAAGATTGGTTTTTTGCCTAAGCCAGTATAATATTCAGTAACTGAAGAAATAACTCCACCTACAAACAATCCAATTAGTGTAGCATAGAAAACACGCATAGAAGAAATATCTTTAGAACCCTCTCCGAAGAATTCCATTTGCATAGTTTCAGGCAACATGTATTTAACCAAAACAAAACAAGAAACTGCAACTAACCCTATAGATACCCAGTTTCCAATGTTTAAGGCACCCATAACTTGTGCTTCCTTAGCATCATTACTATTAATTTTAACGAGCATAGTACCAATCGCAGAAATTATGATTCCAACTCCAGCAATTGACATAGGCAATAAGATAGGACCAATGCCTCCAAAAGCATCTGTAATTTGTCCACCCATATCCTTTATAACATAGTTCCCTAAAACCATTGCGGCTAATACTGTCGCAACATAAGAACCAAATAAATCTGCACCCATTCCAGCCACATCACCTACATTATCACCTACGTTATCAGCAATTGTTGCTGGATTACGAGGGTCATCTTCTGGTATACCCGCTTCTACTTTGCCCACTAAATCTGCACCCACATCTGCTGCTTTGGTATAAATACCACCACCTACTCTTGCGAAAAGAGCAATTGATTCAGCACCTAATGAAAATCCAGCCAAGGTTTCTAATACTATAGTCATTTTGTCGACAGAAAAAATTCCATCTGCTCCGCCCATAAAGTAGTTATAGAAAATAATAAAGAATCCCGTTAAACCTAAAACAGCTAAGCCAGCAACACCTAGCCCCATTACAGTTCCACCACCAAAAGATATCTTCAAAGCATCTGGAAGGCTCGTACGAGCTGCCTGAGTTGTTCTAACATTTGTTTTTGTAGCGATTTTCATTCCGATATTCCCTGCATAAGCTGAAAATATTGCACCAAAAATAAACGCAACAACTATAAGAATATGTGTTGTTGGTACTACAAAAGAAACAATAGCTAAAAGGACACTTACCACAACAACAAAAATTGCTAATAATCGATACTCAGCATTTAAAAAGGCCAAAGCACCTTCATAGATATGGTCAGAAATTTCTTTCATTTTACCATCACCGGCGTCTTGCTTAATCACCCATGATTGCTTAATCATCATGTAAGCAAGTCCCAGAATTGCTGCCACTATTGGCATGTAAATCATATACTGTCCCATCTGTTATAAGTTTTAATTATTTATTTAAGTATTCTCTGTATTTAAATTCAGCGTGCAAAAATACAATTAATTGCCAAATAAAAAAAGCACCTGATTTTAGTAGGTGCTTTTTTTTTGTTAATTCTACTTAAAGTCTTTTAATCTTTATTGATTTACTGGATATGACTGTCGCTTTTGAGTTTTAAATGGATTGTTTTCAATGTGCATATTTAACCTTACCGGGAGCATCCGATTTAGTCTGTATTTCATCAAGTTCTATAGTTATATCTTACTGTAGAGCTAAAGCGGTGCTTTTATTATGGGGTGTTTAATCGACGTAGGTTTCAATTCCAGTTTTTCGTTTACCATCCTTATATATGGTGACAAAAGCATCTTTTATTCCTAATTTACGTATTTCTATCTTAAATGCTTCCGCATCAATTTCAGAAGTAAAATTACCTATAGAATATCTGTATGCACCATCTACATCTTCATGCATGAGGTACTTTTGATCAGCAAACAGATGAGTGAAATCTAAGTTTTGAAACAAACCAATCTGAATCCTATATTGATATTCTGATTGGGCGCCAAGAGCTTGTTCACCTTTATTTAAATTAGCATGGGATTCTCTGGTAGTCTCAAGTTTATAAGCTACCGCATTTAGGCTATCCTTAAGCTCTATTATTGTTATATCTCGAGATTGAAGATTATTTTTTAAAATTGAAATCTCCTCAGATTGTTGCTCAATGGCAATGTCCAACATCTCGAGCTTATCGTTAAGTTTTTTTAGTTTCGCAGGATTCTTTTTTAAATCCCTAATTTGCGTTTTTAATTGTTTTTTCTCGCTCTTGCTGAGCTCTTGAGCGCTAATATTATTCCAAGTAAATGCAATTAAAAATATCAAGACTAAATGTTTCATGAGGCTAGAAGGGTTATATTATCTAATTTCTTATTTAAGTTTTTAATAAATTCAAAGTATGCAGGTAATTCTTCTTCTACTAAAGGATCTGCCTTGGGAATATTCTCCTTATACGGATCTACTTGTTTACCATTTTTCCAAAATCGATAACAAACATGTGGTCCAGTGGCAAGACCTGTACTTCCCACATAGCCTATCACTTGTCCTTGCTCCACCGCAGTTCCAGGTTTTATACCACCTGCAATCTTAGACATGTGCAAATACTGTGTGGAATATGTACTGCTGTGTCTAATTTTAACGTAGTTGCCATTATACTTGGCATATTTCGCATGCGTCACAACGCCATTAGCAGTGCTGTAAATAGGTGTTCCTGTTGGTGCGGCATAATCGGTACCTAAATGTGCCTTTTTTTTCCCAGTTACCGGGTGATATCTATTCATCGTGTATGGGCTGCTTATTCTACTGTATGCCACAGGAGACCTTAAAAAAAACTCTTGAAGCGTAAATCCATCTTCATCAAAGTATTCGGAAACTTTACTATCTGGACGACTGTATGCGAAAGCTTTGTGTTCGATACCTAAATGTTGAAAGCTGCATGCTTCTACCTCAAATTCTCCAATGGACTTGCCTTCCACAAATTCTTCATAGTAAACGGCCTTAAAATAGTCTCTTTCTTGTATTCTGTAAAAATCTATCGTCCATCTGTATATGTCCGCTAGTTCGATAGCCAGCATTGGGCTGGCGTCTATATCTATTAAGGTTTGGTATAATGAGCCTTTTATGACAGCGGAAGAAACGGTTTTTTTTCGTGTGATGGGTTTACTTTTGACTTCGCCACTTATATGTTCATCACCAAAATCGAAAACAACGTAATCGATGATGTTTTTTTCATAAATAAACTGATTTGGAACTAATTTTCCATCCTTAAGTTTTAGAACAAAAGCATATTTATTGCCGGTCTTAAAAATCCTAGCATTGAATACTTCTATCGGAAAGTTACTTACTTCGTGGGCTTTATCCATGCCAAGTGAATACTTGGAGAAGACATTAGACAAGAATTCATTTGGTCTTATCTTATCTTTAATCAAAATAGCATCATTAGGCACGTATCCATACGTCGTCATGCTATAGCCTTTTTTTCCCGCGTTATTTAATTTAAGTGAAGTCCCTTTTTGAAAGGGGAAAGTAAAAGAACTAAATAGTATGGCAAACAGCATACATAGATAGATGATAGGATTAGTCATATTTCAAAGATAGCGTATTAATTAAAATTGAGTAATTACTTTATACACTATTTATAAAGACTCGTTTAATTTTATATTCTACTAAGCTGCTTCATTAAAATCTTTTGCCGCTGGTAGCGCGCGAGTATATCTTCTCGGTAATAAATTTACGCTGTTATTCCTTACTGGAATAATCTCTTTTAGCAAAGTTACTCTCTCTGCTTAACAGGTTTTTCTTCTGGCTTTCTTTATCTAGTAAAGATATAAATGACGAAAGTGCTAAATTACTCGCGCCCAAGCTTGCTAGGTGTTTTGTATATACTTGACAATCAATCATTGAAAAGGGGAATGCCTCTATTAAGTGAATGAATGCAAATTTGGATGCATTACTCTTTTTGTGAAACATGCTCTCCCCAAAAAACACTGTTCCTAGGTTAATTCCATAGAGTCCTCCTACGAGTTCTTGATCCTGCCATACTTCAACAGAATGGGCTAATCCCAAGTCATGTAATCGATGATATGCCTCTAGCATTTCTTCAGTAATCCAAGTATCCTTTTGACCCAGTCTTGAGACTTCTTGACAATTTCGAATAACCTGCTCAAAGTCTTGGTTAAGGCTGACCTCGAATATATTCTTTTGTATGACTTGTTTCATGCTCTTAGAAATCTTAAGATTTTTCGGGTTTAAAACAAATCTTGGGTTTGGAGCGTGCCATATAATTGGCTCTCCTTCGCTGTACCAGGGGAATATTCCATTAGTATAAGCGAGAATTAATCTTTCTGGACTTAAATCTCCTCCAATGGCAAGAATTCCGTCCTCTGCTAAACTTGGATGTGGGAATGTTAACTCAGCTGTAAGTCGATATATTGGCATTAACTGAGACCTAATTTACTGAACTCTTCCCAAAATGAAGGAAAAGATTTTTTGACCACTTCAGCATGATCAATGGATAACTTATCATATACAATAGCTAAAGGAGCAAAAGCCATCGCCATTCGATGGTCGTTGTAGGTATGTATGTTCAAGTTCAGTTCTTTAGGTGTATGATCTCGTTTAAGGTGAAAAATACCAGTTGAGCTTTCCTCTAAAATCCACTTTAACTTTTTCAGCTCATTTTGCAAAGCTTTGATTCGATTAGTTTCCTTGTGAACTAATGTATGTAAGCCTTTAAATTCACCTTCTATGCCGAGCCCAACACAGGTGCAGATCACCGTTTGTGCTAAATCTGGGCATTCAATAAAATCATATACCAGATAATCGACCATATGATTTGTTTTTTCTAGCCGCACATCATCTCCCTGCATGGTACTACTGATACCTAAACGGTAAAAAATATCTGCAACAATTTCGTCGCCTTGCCAGGAATCGAACTTCAAATTTTTCAAAACTATCTCACCTTGTTCGACCAAGGCTAATGCACTATAGAAATAAGACGCAGATGACCAGTCACTTTCAATAGTGAGCGGAATAGCGGTGAATTCTTGATGGGGGATGATAATGTGGCTTTTATCTACATAAACATCAATATTAAAATAGCCTAGAATATGTTTGGTCATCTCAATATATTTTGAGGAGCTAATAGCTCCATCTAGCTTTATTTTTAGGCCTTTATTGAGCCTTGGAGCAATAAGCATTAGTGCGGAAACGAACTGACTACTTACACTAGAATCTATGTTAATTTCTCCTCCTTGGGTATGTTCGCCATTGATTTTAACGGGAAGGAAACCAGCTTTGTCCACAAACTCTATTTTTGCTCCAAGCTGGCTCAAAGCATAGAATAACGTATTCATGGGGCGTTCTCGCATTCGTTGATCACCATCTAAAATAGAGTCACTTTTTTTAGTGGCTAGGTAGGCGCATAGAAACCTTGCCGCGGTTCCTGCTATTCCAATATTTTTACTTAAACTATTTTCTTTAATTACGTTAATAAGTATTTCAGTATCAAATGCTTTAGATAAATTACTTAGGGGTATATGTACTTCGCTCAAAGCTTGAATAATAAGGGCTCGATTGCTAATGCTTTTGGAAGCAGGCAAGTTAATTTCAGGCGCTAAATTTATTATTTCTTCGTATCGTAACAACAATGCTAAACTTTTAAATTGAATAAGACGAATATACAAATCATGTGGCTCTTTTAAGGCTATAATTACACAACTTTGTTTAGCTTTATTTCAATTATTAAAATATGGCATTAAATATTGTACTGATTGAACCCGAAATCCCAAATAATACGGGGAACATCGGGCGCTTATGTTTGGCGGTTGGCGCTAAGTTGCATTTGGTTAAACCTTATGGTTTCGAATTAAGTGACTCTCGATTAAAGCGTGCTGGCCTAGATTATTGGAAACACATTGAGGTTCAAGAATATGAAAATGTGGAATCCTTTTTCAGGATAAATCAGACAAAGCCAATGGTTTATTTTTCTAGTCATGGCAAAAAAGACTTTTGGGACATTCCATTTGAAGCAGACATGTTTTTGGTATTTGGGAAAGAATCGAAAGGTTTAGGAGCTGATGTGCTTGAAAAAAATCTTGAAAATACCTACAAAATCCCCCTACATAGCAAGGAGATTAGAAGTTTGAATTTGGCAAATTCTGTCGGCATTGTGGCTTATGAGGGTATACGTCAATTACGAAGCCATTGAGGCTTTAATTCATAGTAATTTGCAAAATTTCATCTTGAGATAAGTTTACATTATTTTGTGCTTGCCCCAACTGACTAAGTAGAGAGAAATTGATTCCTTTCGAGTTATTTTTTTTGTCATTTTCACAAATATCAATTAAGCTAACTAGATAACTTGGGGTAAGCTTGACTTGTCCATATATTTTGGATACATCTCGTATGATTTTTATTGCAAGCTGACCATCTAATCCAGCATAAAGCACGGATAACTTCAACTCCAAAATCATTCCAAGAGCAACTGCCTCACCATGCAGTAGATCCTCTCCTTCAATTAGTGCAAGACTTTCTATAGCATGACCCATTGTATGACCGAAGTTTAAAGATTTCCTTATGCCCTTTTCGTAAGGGTCTTGGTTGACGATTTTATTTTTTATGCTTATCGATTCTTTTATTAATGCTAGATCAGGCTTTAATACTTCCAAACAAGACTTGAAATGCGCCTCATTTGCAATAAGTCCGTGTTTTAGCATCTCAGCTCTTCCGCTAAGTAACAGTCTTGGTGATAGCGTTTGTAGAAATATAGGGTCAACAAAAACAGCAAGTGGAGATGTGAAACTTCCAATCATATTTTTTTGATTCATAAAATCAATGCCCGTTTTACCGCCAATGCTGGCATCAACCATAGCGAGCAAGGTAGTTGGAATATTGATAAATTGGATTCCTCGTTTGAAAGTAGAAGCACAAAATCCGCCCATATCGCCTATTACTCCACCACCTAAATTTATAAGTAAGGCTTGTCTATCAGCTTTATACTTTAACAAGTCAGCCCATATCGATTGACAACTTTGAATATTTTTGTTTTTCTCACCGCTTTCTATCTGTATGATTTGTGCTTGATCAAGATTAAGTATGGGGTAACAATCGGACAAAGTATTTTCATCGACTAGTATAAAAAGCTTAGAATAATTTTCTTGCTGAAGAAAATCTATTAAGCTTTCATTAATATTACCATAATGTAGCGTCGAATTATTCATATTTTTCTAGTGACCAAGCTTGAGGATTATCTGCGAATTTCAGTTTTACCTTTGACCATATTTTTTGAAAAAAATCAGATTCTCTATACAATTCCAATGCATTTTCATCTTTCCAATGACTATAGGTGAAAAAAATATTAGTATGAGTTTTATCTCTTAATAAACTGAGGTGTGAGCATCCTTCAAATCCTGCAATGAATTTTTTTTGTTGTTCAAAAATATCCAAAAAATTTGATATTTCTTCTTGCTTAAATGTCAATTTTACAATTCTCACTATCATTTCATACGCTTTACAAATCTTCAAACTTAAGCTGAGAAATTTTACCATAAAACTCCAGTGACTTATCGCTCAAGGCACTTAAATCAATCTTCAACTTAGAAATTATCTCTAAAATGGCACTGACTTTGGCTTCCGTTTGATAGTATTTATTAATGATAACAACTTTACGATCTTCTATGACACAATAACCTGAGTTGAAATTACCTTTTTCATAACGCACGATGTAACCGGATTCTTCCAAGAAATTTTCTGCTTTTTTTAAGGTGGTAGAATTGAGTTTCATTGATTTGAACTTAGGGATATTCCTTAATGAGAATAAAAGTAAGATTTCTTGAAACCAAAGTATCTTTTTTAGCTTACTTTTGAATAGTAAATATAAAGAAAATGAAAAAAGTAATTGTTTGGTGTTTGATTGTTTTACCAATACTCCTTAGTGCACAAGGAGTAAGCCCAGCTGGAAAGCAGCTTTTTGTAGGGTACGTGGCCGCAGGAATGAATGTTACTCAAATAGCTGGCGATGTCATGGCGGGGTATCGAAAAGTAGGAGGAAATGCTGGCGTTGGCGCATATATTATGTACAATCCTCAATTTTCAAATAGCATAGAGTTAAGTTATGCAATGAAGGGAAGCCAAGAAAATTTTAAGAACAATAATCCATTAAATTTTAAAAAGTTTAGTTTTGATTATGTTGAAATACCCGTACTATTCAATTATCATGAAGCTGATATTGCCATTTTTCATGCAGGTGCTACTTTTGGCCGTTTGATTCGCTACAATATCAATCAATCTGGTGGATTGACGCTGCCCGATGATCCAAAGAAATGGGACTTTGCCGCAACCTTAGGAATGACTTTTCTTATTAAGGATCATTTTGGTTTAAATTTTAAGGCAAACTTTTCTCTGAATAGTTTATGGGATCTAGCTGTTGCAAGTTCTCGTGCAAGAAGAGGTGGTTGGTATCATAATACTCTTGCTTTTCGTTTCGTTTATTTGTTCAAATCCAAATAAGTATGAAAATAAGGATACCTGAAATTATTGATTCGAATAAGTATTATACGAGATATCTCAGTCTGGCTAGTGGGGATGATTTGCTTACTGAATTATATAATATTTCAAGTTTAACGCTTTGTGAGCTTGAAAAGCTTCAGGATGCGGATCTTCGATTCGCTTATGCAGAAAATAAATGGTCGATAGGTATTTTGCTGCAACATATCTGCGATGCTGAAAGGGTCTATGCATATCGAGCTTTACGCTTCCTTCGTGGGGATACCAGTGAAGTACCGGGATTTGATGAGGATTTTTTTGCCCAAGGAAGTTTAGGCTATAAAACTATTTCCAATTTTGTTGAGGAGTACACGGCGGTTAGATCAGCAACAGTGCACTTATTTTTAAATAGTAATTTAGACAATCTTGACTTAAAGGGAAATGCTAACGGGATGCAGTTCACTCCAAGAGAGCTAGGTTGGTTGGCTGTAGGTCACAATCGACATCATTTAAATATTCTTGAAGAACGCTACTTGCCAAGATTGAAGTAGGCTTAAATTTATCTAATGCAACCTATAAATGGAAGCCATAGGAAATCTTCGAATTCGAGTAATTTATAAACTCAATAACTAGAACAGTAATGATTTTATACTTTGTTTCTGCGCTGATTTGATATTTTGGATGTCTAGGTCAATTCCATTACCGTTACTTCTGGTAAGATACCTACTCGTCCAGGATAACCCAAATTTCCGAAACCGCGATTGACATAGATGTATTGGTCACCTTTTTGGTATAAACCCGCCCATTGTTTGTATAGATATTGAGAAGGACTCCACTTCAACCACTTGGTTTCTATACCAAACTGAAAGCCGTGCGTATGCCCTGCAAGTGTTAAATCAATATCAGTGAATGCCTTATTGATTTCATGATCCCAATGACTAGGGTCGTGGCTCATGAGGATTTTACAACTCGAGGGATCTAGTCCTTCACTTGCTTTTCTTAAGTCACCATGACTTACAAAACGTGCATTTGAACTTGTATTTTCTACACCGATTAAGTCGATGTACTGCCCATGGACTTCGATACGTCGATTTTCATTTCGCAATAAATCCCAGCCCATGTCTTTATGTACTGTCAAAAACTTTTCGAAGTTAATTGCTTTTTCAGGGGTCATGTCTCGTCCGAAGGCATAGTCTCCATAATCATGATTACCCAATACAGAAAAAACGCCATGTTTGGCCTTTAATTTGGCAAAAATGGGCTTATATAAGTCCATTTCCTTTGCCATATCATTCACTAGGTCACCGGTAAACAAGATTAAATCGGGATTGAGGGCATTGATTTTTTCAACTACACTTGCTATCGGTTTGGTTTGATTAAAACTTCCCGCATGAATATCTGAAAGTTGAATGATCTTGAAACCTTTGAAGTTAGAAGGTAGTTTTTTCAAACCCACTTGTACTTTATGAAACTGGTAATTATAGGCATTCCTCAGCATACCGTAGGTTAAAACAACTAAAGGAGCAAACGCAGAAAATATAGCAATCTGACTAATGAATTTACGTCTACTATCAAAACTTACACTGGATTGATTACCGAACAAATTATCGAATCCGAATCTGAAGGTTCGAAAAAGGTCTTCACCTAAAAGCCAAAATATTGCAAATAATTTAGAAATTAAACCCAGAAAGAAAAAAGCTGCCGTGAGCTTTCTTAAAAAATTTGGAATATTCTGAAGTCCGAACAGGGCTGTAACCATTATACTCATCAAAAGATAGATGGTAACTGACCAAAAGATGGTCCCAATGATTTTGCCCAATGTTGTGTTAAAAGGAAATACAACTCGCAATGCCTGATAGGAGTAGAGATCAATTGCTAGAACTGCCCCTGCTATGATAATGAAAAATAGTACTTCTCTCATATTGGTTTTTGTCCTCTGGTGAGGGTTTTAATTGTTCAGTGGCTTATTCAAAGTGATCCATTCTATATCGTCATGCTTGCCGAAAAAAATCGGGGCAATTCGTATTCCATCCGTAAATCAAATGCATATTCTTAAAAAAAGCCATTCTGTTCGAAAAATCGAAGCAAGAATGGCTTTGATATTTATTTTACAAAGATTAGTGCTTTGATAGGTAATCTGCAACACCATCAGAAGAAGCCGTCATAGCATCATCTCCTTCATTCCAGTTAGCTGGGCAAACTTCACCATATTTTTGATTGTGCGCTAATGCATCAATCACTCTTAAGGCTTCATTTACATTTCTTCCTAAGGGTAAGTCATTAATTAGCTCATGTCTTACGGTTCCTTCTTCATCAATCAAAAACAATCCTCTATATGCTATTGGAGCACCTTCGAATCCCCAGTTTCCATCTTCGTCCCAAGTGTATTCGCCTGCAAGTACACCGTAGTTCATAGAAATTGTTTTGTCAAAATCAGCTACTATTGGATACATAACACTTTGAATTCCTCCTTGATCTTTCGGGGTGTTTAACCATGCCCAATGCGAAAAATGAGAATCAACAGAACAACCAACAACTGCAACGTCTCTTTTCTCAAATTCTTCAAGCTTTTCTTGGAATGCTAACAATTCTGTTGGGCACACAAAAGTAAAGTCCATTGGGTAGAAAAAAAGTACTACTTTTTTCTTTCCAATAAACTGTTCTAAAGAAAAATCATCTTGAAATTCTCCACCGTTTACAACAGCAGTGGCACTAAATTTTGGTGCTTTTTTTCCTACTAATCCCATAATTATTTGTTATTTTAAAAGTTATAAATATTTCTTGAAATTTAAAGGTATAAAACCTTTTGTTTAGCTTTAAACCCCATAGAGAAATTTTTTGTTCATTAAAGCCTAATTAATTTATTAATATGTCAAAAATCATTGCTGTTATTTTCTTTTTAAATGCATGTAGTTTCTTTTTCGCTTGTACAAGAAAGAATATAGGGTCGATAAATTTATCTTTAAATATGTTTTTGATACAATGGCGGAGCATCAATCAACGCTTTGAGTGGGAAGATGTCAATCCTTAAAGCAAATATATGCCCGCGACGGTCAATGACGTCGATATGCATAGTAAAGGCTTAAAAGCAAGAATACAATAAATAGTTATTAAACAATTCATATGCAACCAATCTATATTTTACAATCAATACATGAAATATAGCAGGTATATCAAATGGGTCCTTATGATCTTGGGTGCTATGCGTTTTCGGATGTATGGAGCTTTCATGGGGTTTTTCATTGGTATTTTTATTGAGGAGTTGTTTGAAGGAAAGTCCAGTCTATTTCCTGGATGGGGTAATGGTGGCGAGCATGATCCTCAGTTAACGGAATATCAGATAAAGTTGATTCAATGTACTGCTGCCCTTCTAAAAGTACAGCAAGTAATTAGTCGAAGTGAGAGTCACTTTATTCTCAAGTATTTTTATCGTCAATTTGGAACAAAGAAGGGTAAATATGTCTATCAATGCTTAAAAGATGCGCTTGCTACAAAAGTGGATTATCACCATTCTGCTAAAAGCTTGAGTACCTTACAAAGAGAGGGTAAAATTCAAGTGATTACTTTTTTGTTTGGATTAACTCATGCAGCTCCTCATTCAAATTTTAAGCAAGATGGAATTTTAGAAGACATTGCAAAGTTAATGGGGATGGCTCAACAAGATTTTGAAACCATCAAAAGAAAAGCCAGCAAGAAAGAAAAGCAAAAAACAAGTTATTTTCAATCAAGCAATCAAAACATCGCCTATCAAGTGCTGGGAGTAAGTGAAGGAGTATCTGAGGAGGTGCTTAAAAAAGCATATAGAAAGATGGTCTTAAAATATCACCCAGATAAAACTAAAATTGCAAAAGATATTGCCTCCAAAAAATTTCAAGAAATCCAAGAGGCATATGACTCCATCCGGCTAAGTAAAGGGATAAAGTAGTAATCAAAATACGATTTAACGGATACCTAATTCTATGACTTCAAGATTGGATAGCGCTTTATCTTTTATATGAAATCTCAGTAGTGTTCTGAGCTTGTGAAATCCATGTTTTCCCGCTGCACCTGGATTCATGCAGAGCATATTGTATTTTTTATCGCGCATTACTTTCAAAATATGTGAATGACCGCTAATAAATAAATCTGGCGGTTTTACTTGCAAGATATCTCGTACTCGTGAAGCGTATTTCCCGGGATATCCGCCAATGTGCGTCATCCATATATCCATGTCTTCCATAACAAAACGATAGTCTAGTGGTAGCTCTTGCCGAATTTCCCTATCATCGATATTACCATAGACACCTCGCAGAGGCTTAAATGCTCTTAGCTGTTCAAGGACCTTTACATCTCCTACATCGCCTATATGCCATATTTCATCAACTTCTTTGAAGTATTCAAATACTTGTGGGTCTAAATAGGAATGGGTATCTGATATGAGTCCAATGGCAGGCATATTAATTTTTAATCCAAGTATCGATTTTGAAATTAGCTTTTACGCTTTGTTTTTTATCCTTTCTGTAATTGTACCAACAAGTATGGTAATCAAAATTGTGCCCTCCTTTGATATCTGATTTTGGATTATCTCCTATCACTAAAACACGTTCCTTAATCGGTGAGTCAATCTGTTTATGAACGTGTTCGAAAAATGCACGATGCGGTTTGGAAACGCCAAGCTCTTCAGAAATGAATATATGTTGGAAGTATTTTTTCATATCATGCTTCTCTAATCGGCTGTGCTGGGCGTCTTTCAAGCCATTGGTTATTATCGCTAAGTGATGTGTATGAGATAAATCTTGAATCATCTGCTCAGCGCCGGCTATCCATGCGGAATGGTGAATGAGAAGATCCAAATACTTGTCTGCCATTTTTTTATGATCTACTGAAGATGAAATATGGTTTAAAAATTCTTTAAATCTTCCATACCGAACTGTTTCTGCATCTACTTTTTGCTTTTCGAAATAATGCCAATATTTAGCATTAATTGGATGGTAAGCTTCGTAGGGTTCAGGATGAGTTAACTCAAAATGATTAACAAGATCAGCAAAAGCTTTTTTGGATACTTCGGTAAAATCTAGGAGCGTATTGTCTAAATCAAAAAGCAGCCAGTCGTATTGTTTAAATTCCTCCATTTGGTTTCATTTTTTTATCCATGAAATCGATAATTTCTTCTTTTCTAGCTAATGGATTAATCCAATAAATTTCTTCATCTTTTTTAAACCAAGTTTGTTGACGTTTGGCATAACGTCTAGAATTTCTTTTTATCAATTCAATGGCTTCATCTTTCTTAATCTTACCATCGAGAAATTCAAAGATTTCTTTGTAACCAATGGTGTCTAAAGCCTTTTTATTGCTATGCGGTAAAAAGTTCTGTACTTCCGCGATTAACTGGCCATCAATCATTTGATCGACTCGTTGGTTGATTCTTTCATAGAGCATAGCTCTATCCCAATTGTAGGCTACTTTTATAGTGTTGAATGGTCTCGGCTGTGGGGCTTGACTGCGAAATGAGGAGTATGCTCTTCCTGAAGCATAGCACACTTCAAGTGCTCGCATTAACCTTCTAGGATTATCTAGATCAACCTCCAAAAAATAAACGGGATCTAACTCTCTTACCTCATCCCGCAAGGCTTGCAGCCCATTTTCCTTATAAAAGTTCATTGCTTTTAAACGAGATTCGGTATTTATCGATGGAAATGGATCTATTCCAAATAAAACTGCATTGATGTAAAGTCCAGAACCTCCAACCATAACCGCTACGTCATTCTTCTGGAAAATTTCATCCAATACCTGTAATGCATCTACTTCAAATTTACCAGCGTTATATTCTTGATCCACATCTAAGACATCAATAAAATGATGCTTTACCAAAGCTAACTCTTCCTGACTAGCCTTAGCTGTTCCAATATTCATGCCCTTATAAAATTGCCTTGAATCAGCGGAAACTATCTCTGTATTATAATGACGAGCTAGGTCAATAGCAAGCGATGTTTTGCCGGTGGCCGTTGCCCCCATTACACTAATTAAAAATTTTGGATTCATACTTTTATGCGAGATGTCTTGAGAATAACGTTAAAGGTCTGTATAATTAATTGAATAGCTGTTAAAATTTAAATAAGTTCTAAGTGGACAAGAATAATAAATTTTATACAAAATTAATTAAATGAATAGGTATCTGCTAATTATTTTGCAAATCCGCTTTGCCAAGAATTTTTTACATCCAAAATTTAGTGACTTTGGGAGAGTTAAGTAGAAGTAAAAAAGGGGAGATGTGCTATAAGTTGAATGCTGTTAAGGATTTGTAACAGGATTTGAGCGGTATAAACCATTATCAAACCGAACGCTATAGCTACTCCATTCTCCATCCCCTTCTCTTGCATCGGGTTTATAGTAATCGGTGGATAAGAAATGTGCTCCGCTTTGTAAGGCTAATAACCAACTGGAATAATCATTGCTTCTAGCTTCATATGTTCCCGCATCAACTCTTGTTCGAATCATATATCCTTGTGCAGCGAGTTGATTAATTTCAGAAAGTGATGCGCTAATACTATTTCGCAGCAGAAATGCTGCATCTGCATCGCCTGGTACTCCATTAGTAAACAAAAGCTTGTTTTCTAGGCTGGGGGCTCCTGATGTATATATTTGGGTGGTTATCCCTTGATTGTTAAGAAGAAAAACGATTTTTCCTCGGCTTTCAGCAATGGTCGGCCAGTTATCATTCAAGACAGCTTCATTCAGGGTGTTGTAATTGCTTCTAATGTCGTCTGGGAGTATAATTTCTTCTCTTGAAAATACACTCAAAATTTCTTGCTCAATACTATTCAATGCAGCTTGATTGTTCCAGCTTTCAGGTTGAGTAAAACCTACATTTGGTAGGGTGCTGTTTACTGTCTTTTCACTTAGTTCTAAAAGAATAAATAGGGGAATGTGATCAGGGAATTGATCTGACCAAGATTTAATTTCTTGAAGATTTTCAATGAAACTTAGTTGATGCGAATTATAATCAATATCGGGTATATGCAGCACTTTAATCCCTGGTTCTAGTAAGCTTGGAATTCCTGATTCTAAATCTTGATTGATAAGGCCATAGCCCCTTCGGTTGTAATATAATCCACCTTGTGTATCTAAGAAAAGATCTATTTCAATTTGACGTATACCGTAAAATTTAAACTGATCTTGCAAGGGCAAGTGCTCATAATCAAGTTCAACAGGGTTGAATTCGGCAGGAAGAATGTTTGCAAGACCTAGTATGAAATTCAATAATTCCTGTTCCGGCCTGTACCGATAGCTATTGTGACTTCCTAGGTACTGAATTTGATTAATTTTTAAATCATCTGGTACATCTCCATCAATAAAATTAATAATTTCTTTAGGAACAAATTCATCTTTTTTACACGAAGTAAAACTCAATACTCCAATAAGAACTAATACTAAGAAATATTTCATACTATTGAGGCTAAGCTCGGATTTAAATTTTGCAAAATATTCATAATGTTATCTAATTAGCACCATCTTACCTAATCCTTTTTCAAAAAATTTATCGACTTGCTCAATACCGTAATGGTCAATATTCTCATTATTAATAGAAGATCGGATTCTGTAAAAATAGACGCCATTTGCTAGTGGGTCTCCATATTCATCTTTGCCATCCCACCAGTATTCAGATTTATTTAACCCTATGTGAATAGGACCAAATTCGGCTTGTGAAACTTGTTTTATGACCGTGCCTCTGATGTTTAAAATTTGAATATCAAAATTACTTGGAACTTGTGAACCCGTTAAGGTGAAAATGAACTGTGTTCTTGTGGTGAAAGGATTAGGGTAATTCAGCACATTAGATATCCTGGATCGGTTCTCTACCTTAAATGAAATCTTATAATCATAGTAAACTTGCTCAGTTAGTCGATCATCTGTCCCGCTTGATGAGTTTCCAGTTTTGTCTGTTGATTGAACAAGGAGCTCATACGTTCCGTCTCTCGGTAAATCAGGGTTCAGAATTACTCTAGCTTCATTTTCTCCATTACTCGAGGCAGGTATAAACTGCGTCAAGGGATCCAGGTAGCTTACCCTAGCAAGCGGCTCAGGAGAATTTCCATCCACACCTAAATATCTAAAATACAAGTTAATTAGGCTGGTGTCGTCTAAGGCTAAGAATTGATTGTCATCCTTAAGTTGGATTAGTATTTCGGGTTTGGCTGAAACCAAATCACCATTTAATATTTTTCTTCCATCAAAACTTACATCCAATAGCGGGTTGATATTGTCTTCCTCAACGGTAAATTTAAAATTGGCGAAGTTGTTGAAATGAAATTGTTCTAATTGATGACCTTGTTCGTATGGGTTAGCCTCAATAAAAAGACTATTCACTCCATTAAACCCGTTTAAGGTGTTTTGATTAAAGCTTAAATGCAGTGTATCAAATCCGCGCAAGGAATCATACTGTTGATAAAGAATTCCAACATTATTAGTGGCATTTTGCATGGTTTCTTTAACGGTCAAACTATCCATATCTGAATCGGTTATATTCTCAATAGCTACAGCCATTTCCCAGGTTTCTCCTTGCATTAAGGTATCCTTATTTAAAGAGAAATAGCGCAGGGGATTAATAGCTGCCTCGGGAGGTTTTTTATAAAGGACTCTCCAAAATAAAGGCTGTGTAGGCGTTCGGTCTATATCATCGGATGTATTTAATCTTAATCTAAGGAAGGGGTACAGATTTGCATCTATGTTTAAGCCCGTATCTGTTACAGCGGCAGGGACGGTCATTAAAAGCGTTTCTATATTGCTATTAACTCCGTAAATATCCACACTTTGCTCATCTTGACTTGGGCTCTCAAGTGCCTTGAAATCCCAATGAAAAGATCCCCAGTCTGAAGAAGGGCCTATTAATGGGCTTTTGAAGTTTCCTGCTGTCCAGGTACCGTCAATGCTAAAAGTATTGGTAATTATATCGTTCCAGTTTTGCCCAAAATTGGCAATCGGGGTAAAGGCTGGATTATTTTTTTGGTAAGCAAATATCATGGCACCAGGAGTAGTGTTTGAAACTGGGCATGATAGAGTATTTAAATAATTGATGAGATTCCCATCCCATGCTTGATAGTTTGCATCGTTTATAGAATAAATGAGAATATAGTAATTACTTGGCGCATTATTGAGGTAATCAATGATTAAATCAGACCAAGGTACACCGGGTGAAGGGTGATTGGATGGGGTATTGCCATATGCTCTATAGTTTGCTACTGTTATGACATTTTCCACTCCTCTACAATGTATGTTGCCATAAGGGCCATAACTATTTATTGTGCTGTTGTTGACGATTGGGACAGCTATTCCAGTCAAGTTATCTATGAGGGCTATAGACAGCCCATCGGGAAAACCAACACCTCCACCGCAATTGTTCATTTTCCAGTTGTGCATCTGAGCCCCATCCATTTTCCATTCCATATTCTCATAAAAGATGGTTGGGTATCGTCCAGTTTTAACATAGACTTCTTTCGGTACGTCGATAAATTTAAATTCACGATCGGTATCTAGATATACATTTTCGTAGCTATCTTTTTGCCATTGGTAAAAATGAGATTGATTCCAACCGGGAAACTCATTTTCTAAATGAATAAAAGAAGAGTTCCTCCACTTGAAGTTGCCTGTATAAATGCTATCTGAGCTGACTCTCCAATAGTATACGGTGCTGTCTTTAAGATTGATGTTGGGCGTCCATTCAATCACTCCTCCTTCCGAAAGTATCTTTTGTTCTGCCAAAGGGGTAAGAAATAATTCGGAGGTATCGATTTGGTAGACATACCATTTTTCAATTTCAAAAGGATTCCCCGTAGAAGATTTTAAGGTAACAGGAGAATTTGGTACAATGGCAAATTCAAAGGGGTAAATTGGGAAAATATCATCTGATCCAATAAACAAGTCAATCTGATTAATCAAATAATTGTTAGTTTCTGAAAGCTCACTGGAAACATCGTCATTTACATCTACATGAATATTAAAGTTGTTTAGCCCCAATCCATTATTATCATTACTAACCGGTATTCTCATACTGAATGTATCTTTGTGAAAGGGTGCGGGTACTGTTTGAACTAAAACTTCTTGACTGCCATCAGGGAAAATTCTTGCTACCTCAATATCTATTGAATCTATTATTGCTTCTCCTAAGTTGTAAACGACTAGATTAATCTCGAATGAATCAAGAGAGGTTGATATGTTTTCGGGAGTGAAGAAAACATTTTGTGCTTCTATAGTGTAATCAGCGTTGTCATATTGATTAATTGGAATTGCGGGATCACCGTGCAGGGTCATTTCATGGGCGACCATCATACCAATGCTGATTGAGCTGCAGCAGGCTTCAACATCTGAAACGGTTGCCTGAATAACCTCACCTATAGATTTCCCGTATTGATTCGTGCTTAGGTTTTGATAAAAGTTAGTGGTATATACGTTTAGGGAGTTTGATGCTGATAGGTCAGTGGTGGATATATAGGCAATCGCCCCCTTCTGGTCCTGGAAAACAAATCGTTCGCTTATACTTTGTGAGGAAGCATGTATTAATCCAGAATTACATCCATTTGCAAGAAAAATTGGGTATTTACCTATGTTACTGTAGTTCTCTGGATCGTCAAAACTTATATCGAAGCCATTCGCGTATGAGTGACCAAAAAAGGTGATTAAGGAGACTCCATCATTGATTCGATTTCTAATCAATTCAGAGGGTAAGGTTTGTATCGGAGCGCTTGAGTTTTTAAATACAGAATGAACCTCAGCACCCCAAGATGTCCCATTGGCAGCAGCAGCATAGCTGTTTAAGTAATTTCTGAAAAGATTTTGTTGAGATAAATCTGTTCCTCCACCAAGGTGAATAATCTGTTTCATATAATCCTTATTGGCAATGGTTTGTAGTGGGTCACCAAAATTATAGAATTCATTATCGTACTGAATGATCTTTTGAAGGTATTGGTCGATTTGATCGGTATTCGTTGCTGCAAGCCTGCCTATGGCTATTTTAGGTACCGAACTATTGGTGTCTGCAGCCAGTAGAACATCGCTGCCAGGATTTCCAAATGTGGGCACAATACATTGCTCTCTTGCCGTTTGATTATATCTGAAGTCTTTATACTCTCTAGCTTTTCCAACAATAAACAAATTTTCGGGGCTTGGGTTCCATGTATCTGTTACATAGCTTACGAAGTTTCTTATTGCTTGAGGGTGTCGGTCAATTCCGAAACCAAATTGGTCGTATAACTGATTAATATTTACTTTAATCACATTATGTGCTCCTCCACTAAAACTTTCTCGATGAGCAACGTAAGCATCGACTTCAGGGCTATCATAAAATTCATCTCCAGTTAATAGGATGTAATTACCTTGGTTATTTGGCTCATCGAAACTGGTGTAAGCGATTTGGGTTAAACTACTTACAACATTGTATGAATTACTATTATCAGCTCTTATAATTAGTTTTCGGCTCCCTGAAGCAGCAGGCAGCAAGAATCGGTGAATATTTGAACCTGGCAAGTCTTGTGAAACAAGCCTATATCCATTAGTTAAATCATAAAGTAATGGCTCCGTGCTCTGGTCATCCAAATTTGCTATCTCAAGATACTGTCTAGAATTATTTCCATCGATTTCAAAAACAAATGAATTCTGATTATCCATATTAAATAAGCGAGCATACTTAATTTCAATAAGGGAAGGATTATTTCTATTGGTTCCAGTTGATGAAGGCAAAGCTTCAAAACTCACATTAGTGCTAGAATTAATGAGACTAGCAGGTAAAATGTCTAATTTTTTTCCGACTTTATAATCGTTGAATTGATGAGTAGAAAGGACACTCGAGCCGGATTTTATATTATACTTATGTTCATTAGATGACCATGATACCACAACGGTGTAGAGTTCTGCATCCATGTTATTGACAGCATGAGGGGTAGGCATGTTAAAGGATACGATATTAGAAGAATTATTAAATTGTTGATTGCTGTAAAAGCCCTCACCTTTATCAAATTGAGAATTATAAAGGGCAGTCAAATTACCTCCACCGGATAGGTAAGTAGGTTCACCGATACTAAAAGTTTGATTAAGAATATTTTCACTGCTATACCAAAAGTATGGTTCAGGTTGAGGAAGATTAGAGAGGTCATTTGAAATGTTATTTATTCTTAGGTTTCCTCCTACTTCATTCCACGTTAAATAATAGCTTGAGTTATTGTAAAATAGGCTTCCTCTATCATGAGCTTGATGCGCGGTGTCTTTATAAAGCCACGTATCAAATTTCCCATCATTGGCTGTAGCATAAAACTCAATAAAGTCTGCAACATTATTTGTTTGTTTCACATAAATTGGAATTTCTATACCATCTCTGAACAACTTAAAATTGTCAGGGTCAATAAAATTTAATCCGTATTGGTTAATTAAAGAACTTTCAATTCGGTGAATTCCTTCATTACCAATTGCAACTTCAAATTTAAAATGTGGTTGATTATAATCAATCCATTCATTGCCATACGGCTGAGCAAATAATTGAACACCTGCTATTAATGCAATAAAAAAGAGTAGATTTTGTCTCATAATTCTTGGATATTATCTTCTTGTTTATTCTTTTTCGGGAACCCAAAATGTGCGGAGATGACATTGCTGTAAAAGACTTGATCTTGACCGTTTACACTAGTTTGGTCGCCCAGATTTGTGAAGGCATAATCGATATGAAATCCTTTAATATTTAGGCCAACACCAATATTGGGCTGGGCAGTTAGTTTGTCGTTTCCTTCCAATTTTGTTATCCATTGAAAATTACCTACTCCACTTCTCAAATAAATAATATTCTTATAGTTAAGTTCGAGTCCAAACGTTGCGTCAAATCCAACAGGATCGGTTCTAAATAATACATTTCTTCTTCCATCGGTGTTCATATTCACGTTAAGCTCGGGTTCAATATAAAATTTGTTTTTGATGTTGAATTGATGACCGACACCTACCAAAATCATTGGAAGAGTTAGTTCAAGAGAATTTTCAGGGACTAAATTGCCAGTTGCCTGCAAAACATCAGCTTCTTCTGCGGTAAAGTTGAATGACCAAGCATTATAGGTGCTTGAAACGTCACGAGCATTAATTCCAAAACGCCAACCATTTTTACGATATTGCAAACCAGCATCAATTCCAACTCCCCAAGCTGTTGCAAAACTTCCTACCTTTTTATGAATAATTTTTACCGAGCCGCCAACTGAGAGACCTTCGGGCTTAAGTTTTTGACCATAAGACAAAAGAACTGCATACTCACCATTAGTGAATCGACTTATTCTGCTGTAGTCCGGAGGATTGTCGGTCCCGTTAGGAAACAAGAATAAGGTGTTGGGAATATCGTCAATACCAAATCTATAAAAGGTAAGCCCAAGACTTCTTTTTTCATTTTCCAAGGGAATAGCTACAGCGAGGTAATCAATTTTAGCTATTCCAGCAAAGTATTCGCTATGCATATAACCAATTTGAAAATTATCCTTGATGTGTGCAAGCCCTGCAGCGTTGTAGTACATGCTAAATAAATCGCCTGTGCCAGCTACCCGGCTATTGCTCATGGCCATACCACTAGCCCCCATACCAATATTTAAAAATTCATTCGAATATTTTCTTGACTTTTGGGCACTTAAAGCCATAAGAAGAAAAGATGATAAGAGAAGTAAACTAATTTTTTTAAGCATCATTTAGCTCATGTTTTATTTTTTTCAAAAAAAAGGGTAACCCCTCTGCTATTGTTTCTTTTCCTTCTTGTATAGCCTGCCTCCATTGTTGTTCTTGAAAAGATAGTCCTATTCTTTTTCCTACAATATGATACAAACCAGCTTGAATCCCTTCTTGCTCCAATAATTGATAAGCATATCTATTTTCTCTAAAACCATTAAAAATACGAATAATATTTGAGGAATTTTGACGCGGCATTGTCATTTTAAGCTGGTCTTCCAATTTTATAAGATCAGCAGCATCAAGCATCTTGTAAAAATTGGTAGCTAAACTAGGCGATTGTTCTATAAGATATTGATCAATTATTAGTTCTAGCATTATATGAGAAACAATGAAATTTCGCTTAAGGGGGAGTTGGTGAAATTCTGTTATTCTCTTCAGCGCATTGCAGTTTTTTTGAAAAAAAGCAGAATTGTGAAAGAGCTTGTCAGTTAATAAATGGTAATGCAAACCCTGAATAAATTTGGTGCCATGAGTTAATGGATTAGACTTAATTTCTAGATTATAGATTTTGGTAAACCCTCGCATTAAATCTGGAAGTAAATTGCCAATAATAAAATCGATATTTTCTTTCTCGGGCAGTAAATAGTAATGCGACAAAAAATTCATTAAATAAATAACGCAAATATGGAGTCAAGATTGTGATTTGAGTGTATCCGGATACTTATTATTCAAAGAATCGCCAAACAAGTCCACCAGCAAATGTTCTGCCGCGATCCGGGTAGCCCAAGGCCGTATAATAATTCTTTTTAATCAAGCCTTCGTTGATGTAATTGGCTTTTGCGAAAACTCGCAGGGTTTTTACCTTAAAACTCAGAAATATATCCAATACAGGAGTGTATTGCATACTTTGATTATTTTGAATATAAAATTGTCCAATTATTGGATTCCAAGCATTTGCTTCAAAGCTGCTATTATACCTCATATCTGCCCCAAGCCGAGCTAACATGTTCCCCTTAAATATGTATCCTTCAATGTATAAACTTGACTTTAAAAATACAGCAGGTAAGCGCAAAGCTTCTTGGTTGTTATTGCCTTGAATACCTATAAAATTATCAAAATGAAGGATTTTGAAATTCAAATTTTTACTGGCGTTAATTTGCCAATAGGATGTCGTGTTTTGCAGCTGTTTAGGACGAGAATTTTCATCGAAATAGACGAAGTTTCCAACACGATGGTACGCTGCATGAAAGTTAAACTGCTGTTTAGTCAATTGATAGTCAAAAGCAATTAAACTATGCGTTTTTTTATCAAAATTATAGGTCCAGTTTAGGGATGAAGAGGCATAGTTTTGCTCAATCCATGCAGCTTCTTGCTGTTCTATTTTTCCAGATATTGTTGCTACACCGAACTTATCTAGGTTATAGCCAAAGTTAGCGCTGAACTGCCAATCATTATGGTTATATCCAGTTAAATAATAATGGGTATTTATTGCATAGCTCCACTTTTTTAGAGCCAATGGATTACTCCGGAGGGCAGTGTAGATATGGAAATTGTTGGTAGTAAACTCTTTGCGATTTTGCCATAATTCTATATTGTCGTGTTGTGCGCCAAATTCAACTTTTAAATTATAATATTGGGCACTATCTCTATTTGCTTTAAGACCTGAGTAGTTGAAGAAAACACGATTGGGAATTTGGTGATAATACAACCTATAAAAACTTGAATCTGCGGCTTGGAAGAAATCGCCATATAGGCTGTCAGTCGCATTATTGTCTACATATTCGTAGGTATTTTTTTGTGTACCTGTTAAGTGGTTTATGGTAAAACTAGGATGGAATCTTCGTACTTCTAGGCTATCGGTAATGCTGTCATAAGTGTGAAACCCAAAATGGTAGGTATTTGTAATTTCAAAGGCCAAATTTTTGTGTTGAGTCAAACCATCAGTAATATTTACCTCGTAAAACTCTTTGTTGGGTTCGACTAATTCAGGTTGATTGATGAAATCAATTAACAAGCCTCCATTTTCTTGTGCTTTCAGTTTTGTGAAAATCATTTCGGCACCTAAGACATACCTGCTGTTTTTTGAGAAGAATTGACCATAAAGCGAGAAATCTCCATTTCTAGCTTGTATGTTATTGTAAACACCTGTGGATAGAACTCTATGGAAATTGACTCCATAATTGAGTCTGTTTTTCACATTGTGTGCAAATTGGGCACCAAAAATATTTTCTCTATTACTTCCCAAAAAATAGTTGATTTGAGACAATGGTTTCTCAACTTTATAATATCGAATCTTATCAATCGCGTATTTATATCGGTCAAAATGAGTTAGGCCACTTTTGAAACCTTTATTTCCATTCCAATCCAAGGCCATATATTGATGTGCTTGACCTGTATTTCCTAGGTTGAAATAGTCCCAGGTTGGCGTCTGCATAAAATTATAAGCTTCCAAATTATTTAGACCGGTATCAATAGGAATAAGTAGGTGTTCTTGATCTTTAAAATAATAATAGCTGGTTTCATCATGTTGACAATAAGCGAGGCTATAAACGATGGTGAATAGCAGGAATAGTAGGGTATGGGGATGCTTATTGTTCAAGTCCTTTTACTTAGATTTTGGCAAGTAATTCTTTAATAATCAAGCTCATTTTTGGTTCCGCTTCCTTTGCAGCTGCAATAACCATATCATGATTGATGTCTATCATAGCCTCTGGCGGATAACCGCAATCTGAAATAACAGATATACCAAATACTTTTAGTCCTACATGTCGAGCTGCAATAACTTCGGGCACAGTGCTCATTCCCACAGCATCCCCGCCCATTAGATGAAATGCTTTATATTCTGCTGGCGTTTCAAAAGTAGGACCTTGCACACCTACATAAACTCCCTGATGACAAGCAATATTATTTTCCTCTGCTATTTTTATTGCTATTGCTCTGTAATCATCATGATAGGCATTGAGCATGTCTGGAAATCTAGGACCAAGATTCTCATCATTTTTTCCTCTAAGGGGATGCACGGGTTGCAGATTAATATGATCAGTTATGATCATTAAATCGCCTACCCTCTGCGCTGGATTTATTCCTCCACTCGCATTGGAAATTACAACACTGTGGCAACCCAAGTATTTCATTAATCGAACTGGGAAAATTACTTCATCCATCTCATATCCTTCATAATAATGAAAGCGACCACTAAAAGCGATTATGTTTTTACCACTTACTTTGCCAAATATTAATTTACCTGAATGCCCTTTAACTGTTACAACAGGAAAGTTTGGAATATCCTCGTAGGCAATTTCTTTGACTACTTCAATTTCGTTTGTGAAATTTCCTAGTCCACTACCCAGGATAATCCCTATTTCAGGATTAAACTCGCTAATGGATCTTATAAACCTTATGGTGGTGTTAATTTGCTCAATGACCGTCATATTATTGTTCTTCTATAGTTAAATATTCCTCTAATGTCTTTTCAATAAAAAAGTGAATGATTTTATTAAATCGTTGCTTTTCTTTAGCCTCAAAATTAATCTTAATTGGTAAACAAAGTACTTTTATTCCTACATTATTAAATGCTTGTGCATGAGGGAAAAGACGGGTAAGATCCTTTTCCGTGGTTATGATATATTTATCCTTCCCCTTGAGGTCCTTATACGTGTTAATTATAGATTCCACATCCTGATTGGTAAAAGTGTGATGGTCTGGGAATGAGCGTTCATAGACTTTGTTGAACTTTGCAGCTAAATAGTCTTTCATTTTAGAGTGGTTTGCTATGCCTGTAAGTAACAATATATCGCTGCCTTTTTCGGGTGAAATCAAAGTAATATCTTCCTTAAATACCTGATATATAGGGTGGTAATCAAGAAAAGAAAAGAAGACATGCTGGTAATCTTGCGGACTTAATTTTGTTTTTATTCGATCCTTTTCTTGTTGGGTTAATTGTTGCGGTGAATGCGTGACGATTATTAAGTCAGCTCGTTTTGCACCGCTTTTAAATTCACGAAGATTACCAACAGGAAGTAAAAAGTCATCGGTGTAAAGCTCGTGATAGGGCGTAAGTAGGATATTTAATCCTGCTCGTATGCCTCTGTGCTGAAATGCATCATCTAGAAGAACGGTAAATGTTGGGGGTTTTTGACTAGCTAAACTAGGAATGCCTATGGACCTATCTTCAGAAACGGCTACTTCAATTTCAGGATGCTTCCATTTTAATAATAAGGGTTCATCGCCAACATCGCGGGCTTTATGATTGGTTTTTACATTCATATAACCACTTGTTTTTCTGCGATATCCCCGGCTTAACACTCCCAGTGGGTAGTGAGCTTTAAGTAAGTCGATTAAGTAGTCAACATGAGGAGTTTTACCTGTTCCACCAGTACTTAGATTGCCGACGTTAATAACCGGTATATCAAAACGTATAGAACGGAAATATTTATTGTCATAGAGGAAATTTCGAAAAGCAATGCCTATACCATAGAGGAGGGTAAATGGCATCAATAATATTTTGCTTAGCATCTTCAATAGCTTAAGATAAGGCTCTTCTTAGAAAATTGTTAAAAGGGCTTGCTGTTTTCATGTTTTCGATGAGCACATTAACCACATTGTTATCAAAAATCAAATCAGCGGGCAAGTCCTTCATGAAAAAGAATCCTTTATTCAAAAGGAGAGGCTGTATTTTAGCATCATCCTTAAATTCTTTTGGAATAAGCTTGTTTTTCGCTCCTAATATTTCTGGGAAATTAGCTTTAAACTTTTTGTCATTAATTAAGCAATCGAATTCTTCTAAATTGTAAGCAATTTCTTGTCGAACTTTGTACAGGTTTTCTTTTTCAAGGAAGTATGCGCCTCCACCTACCATTACTTTTTCTGGAGATAAGGATATGTAGAAGCCAGGGTATACCTTGTCTTTTCTTCCATATTTAGATATAATTGCAGTGCGGTTGGTTTTGTAGGGTGTTTTATCTTTGCTAAATCGAATATCTCTATTTATCCTGAAGATTGAATCACCAGGTTTTAAAGTTATTTCCTCATCAAATTCGCCTACTGCCTGTTGCAAAGCTTCAACAAAATTTTCAAAGGGTTTCTTGACAACCTGGGCATAACGCTTGCGATTATCATCCATCCAATCTTTGGAGTTATTCGCGGCTAATTCTTTAAAAAAGACAGGAAAATCTTTACTGAAATAACTTGACATCTTACAAAGATAGCAAGAAATCTAAGGTATCTATATTGTCGGCATAATCACTTAAACTTGGTTTTTGAGCTTGCCCAAAATCTACACTTTCCCAAAACGTTGAAGGTCGACTTACGACCACCTGAATATTCTCATGGTTTTCTATGATATAGTCTTGAACTTCTTCAGTGTTTTTATAGAAACTGTAATGAATAGTTGCCAATCGACTATGCAAATTGTCATCCTCTTTTGCAATGATGAAGTCATTGGCCAAATGTTTATCCAAGTTCATCAAAAGAAGCGTTCTGTTGTAATCATAGTTGTCTTTATATAAGTTGTGATTGACATATTCCTTGAAATTATCAAAGTGAGTAAAGAGGGTGGTGACGTCAAACCCCTCTGGTAGGAATATTTTCGAAACATTTCGACATCCTAAACCAAAGTAGGCTAAAACATCATGCGCCAATAAATCCAATTCATGCGCTGTTTCATCACCCGTAATTATGGCTATACTATTCCTATTGCTTCTTAAAATATTGGGAACTGACTGAAAGTATTGCTCAAAGTATCGATGTGAGTTGTCACTTCCTGTTGCAACTACCGCTTTATAGTTTTGAAGACGATTGACTATTTCTACTTGCCAAGTAATATCAAGCGTTTGAAGCTGCTCGATGATAAATTTCATTAGAACCTCATCTTTGCTTGCGAGTTTCACTTGTGTTGGTGCATTAACAACAAAAGCACAAAGAATATCGTGAAAACCAACTAGTGGGATATTACCTGCACAAATTATACCCACGGAAGTATTTAACTCATTTAAGGTATATGAATCCATCCATTGGTTCAATTTCGAAGGCTCCAAATAATTGGTCTTAATGGCATTAATCATTTGCCAAATATTCTCTTGGGTAAACCACTTATTTTTAATTTCAGCTAAGCCAACACATTGAACCAAATTTTCATTTTCTTTATTTAAAAGATCGTTTAACTCAAGTAAACGTTCGACTTTATAGGTTTTCAAATTCATTAGACAACTTTTTTTAATCCCATTTTTTCACCGAGTCGGAACATTAATTCCTGTGCAGCATTCAATTCATTTGGAATCTCTCCATCTAAAATGGCATCCTTTATTTGATTTTTAATAATGCCTATTTCTTTACAAGGTTTTAAATCAAATGCTTGCATAATAAGTTCTCCACTTATAGGCGGCTCAAAATTTCGGATATGATCCTTTTCTTCTATTTCTTTAAGTTTTGTTCTGACAATTTGAAAATTAGCTAATATTCGTTTAACCTTTGATTCATTTTTTGAGGTTATATCTGCCTCACAAAGCATCATAAGGTCATCTATGTCATCTCCAGCATCAAAAAGTAATCGGCGTATCGCTGAATCCGAAATCCCATCTCTAGCAATGGGTATGGGCCTTAGGTGCAGACGAACCAGCTTTTGAACATACTTCATTTCTTGGTTTAAAGGAAGTTTCAATTTTCTAAAAATGTTTTGTGTCATCCTTTCTCCAATGACCTCGTGTCCATGAAAAGTCCAACCGTTTCCTTCCTCAAATCGTTTCGATTTTGGCTTGCCAATATCATGTAAAATTGCAGACCATCTTAACCATAAATGGTCCGTATTTTCACATAAATTATCCAAGACTTGTAAGGTGTGGTAAAAATTATCTTTATGTCCTTGATTCTTAAAATAATCAACTCCTTTAAGCTCACTTAATTCTTCAAAAATATAAGGGAGCAGCCCGGTTTGATCAAGCAAAAGAAATCCAATAGAAGGTTTTTTTGCTAAAACTATTTTATTTAGTTCAGTAGTTATTCTTTCCTGCGTAATAATTTCAATTCGCTCTTTGTTCCTTTCAATGGCTTTTAAGGTTGGCTCAGCAATGGTAAAGTTTAGCTGGCTTGCAAAGCGAATAGCTCTCATCATGCGAAGTGGATCATCAGAAAAGGTGATGTCAGGATTTAATGGAGTTTGAATAATGCCATTCTTTAGGTCTTCGATGCCATTGAAAGGGTCTATTATTTCTCCAAAATCAGCTATATTGACCGACGCAGCTAAGGCATTAATCGTAAAATCTCTACGATTTTGATCATCAGTCAAACTACCTTCCTCAATCAAGGGATTTCGGGAGTCTTTTCGGTATGATTCTTTGCGCGCTCCTACAAATTCTAATTCCCAGCCCTCCCACACAAACTGGGCAGTGCCATATGTTTTAAAAAAATTTACCTTTAAATTCGGTGAAAGTAAAGAAGCAACTTTGCGAGCAAGTTCGATTCCACTTCCGACGCAAACAAAGTCTATGTCCTTTGATTTTCGACCAATAAGTTGATCACGGACATAACCCCCAACGACATAGGTGTCTAGGCCAAGGCTTGTTGCAGCTTCTTTAACTTTTTGAAAGATGATATGATTAAGTTCGATTTTTTCCATTAAAGCACAAAACTAAGCAACAAATGTGCATAAACAATCTAAATAGGATTGAATATTATTGCATTAACTAATAACTTTACATAAAATTAAACAGAATGGCATTAGATATTACAGGAAAATTACATAAAGTGTTTGAAACAGAACAAAAAACAGAATCTTTTAAAGCAAGAGAATTTGTCGTTGAAACAGCAGGGGAATATCCTCAATTTGTAAAGTTTCAATTAACTCAAGATAGATGTGCGATCATCGACAACTACAAAGAAGGAGATGATTTGAAAGTACATTTCGATTTACGAGGTAGAGAGTGGCAAGGAAAGTATTTCACCAATTTAAATGCTTGGAAAGTTGAAGGGGAGTCCGCTATGAGAAATACACCTCCACCCAATGAAAGTTTCAATCAAGATGCAGCTCCTGTAAACAATATAAATAACAATGTTGATGCGCGTGAGGATTTAGAAGATTTACCTTTTTAATCGATTAAAATTATAGAATTATGTTAATAGCTTGGATTTAGGAAATAATGAATACATTAAAAGTTACTAGAGAAAATAATTATGCCATAGTTCAATTGGACAGGGGAAGCGCGAATCCTATTAATACTGAAATGCTGAAGGATTTGCTTACTTGTTTTAATGACTTAGCGAGCAATTCTGATATTCATGGAGTTATATTGACCGGAAAAGAACGATTTTTTTCAGCTGGACTAGATGTAATTGAATTGTATGCATACGATGAGCATCAAGTTTTAGAATTATTTGAATCTTTGTTTTCAGCGATAAAGACCATGTTGTCTTTTCCGAAACCCTTAGTTGGATCCATAACTGGACATTCTCCTGCAGGCGGATGTGTGCTTGCGCTATGCTGTGATTATCGGATTATGGCAGAAGGTAAATATCGAATTGGATTGAATGAAGTGCCCGTAGGTATTGTCTTGCCAAAATTTATTTATCACCTTTATGAAAACTGCATTGGTTCGAGACGAGCGATGCAATTTATTTTGGAAGGTAAGTTATTATCGGTTACAGAAGCGCTTGATAATGGTTTGATTGATGAATGTGTTGAGGAAGGCAATGTTTTGGAAGCTGCAAAATCTCGTCTTCTGAAATATTTAAGTTTTAATCAACGAACTTGGACGCATAGTAAGTCAAACATGCGCACTGCTTTATTGGCCCATTATGTTGCTTTTGACGAACCGCTTAAGGCGGAAATTTCAAAGCACTGGTGGAGTGAAGATACCCGTAAGATATTGGGTGATTTAGTTCTGCAACTCAGCAAAAAGTAATTCATGTTGTCAAAAGGGATAAAGCATATGCTTGTGGCTGGTATATTCTTCTCTTTCATGAATGTTGGGGTTAAGTATCTCGATAATATACCTGCTATCGAAATTGTATTTTTTAGAAGTTTAGTTACGCTAGTCATTAGTGCCATAATGATTAAGCGATTAGGAATTTCATTTTTGGGAAATAATAAATCCATCTTGTTTTTACGCGGCCTATTTGGCTTGGTGGCCTTGTCTCTTTATTTCCTTTGTTTACAAAAGATGCCATTTGCTTCGGCAGTCACCATCATGCAATTGTCTCCAATTTTCACGACCATTCTTGCTATTTTTATCTTAAAGGAACGAGTGGCGTTGCCACAATGGTTCTTTTTTTTAGTTTCATTTGCTGGAGTAGCAATAATTAAGGGCTTTAACCCAGATATGTCTATTCTATATTTTTTACTGGCCATATTAGCTGCTTTTATTTCGGCCCTAGCTTATAATATGATCCGGAAATTGAAAGATACCGATCATCCGCTGGTAGTTGTTTTTTATTTCCCTTTAATCGCCTTACCGGTTGCCGGAATTTTGACTTATTTTAAATGGGTTCAGCCGAATATGATGGAATATTTAATTTTAATTGGTATTGGTATTTCGACGCAAATTGCACAGGTAAATATGACCAAAGCATTGCAATTGGAAGAGGTAGGAAAAGTAAGCATAGTACGTTACTTAACAATTGTTTATGCGATTGTCATTGGATATGTGTTTTTTAAAGACGATTATGGATGGATTACTTTACTTGGAATAAGTTTGGTGGTCTGCGGTGTTCTCTTAAATTTATGGTTTACCAAAGTGAATAAGGCTAAAATTACTGCATAAATCTTTTCTAATCACACCACTAAATATTTTAAAGTGGCTCAAAATGGTGTGTCAATCGAAGGAATCCTAGGTGAGGGTAAAATCTTTATCGAATTAGGGTGTTACGTGTGTGAAATCTTTTAAATTTGTAGTCTTATTATTAATAAATAATTTATTTATGGCATATAACCCTAAAGCACTTAGATCGAAGTGGCAAAGTAGATGGAAAGAAGAGCAAAGCTATAAGGTAGAATTGGATACTTCTAAGCCGAAATTTTATGTTTTAGATATGTTTCCTTACCCTTCAGGTAGTGGCTTGCATGTTGGGCATCCCTTAGGTTATGTTGCTAGTGATATCTATTCGCGCTACAAACGTTTGAAAGGCTATAATGTATTGCATCCCATGGGATTTGATGCCTTTGGTTTGCCCGCAGAGCAATATGCCATTGAGACTGGGAAACATCCCATACAGACAACTGCGGAGAATATTGCCACCTACAAAAGGCAATTAAATTTGATAGGGTTATCATTTGACTGGAGTAGAGAAGTAATCACCAGTGATCCAAGTTATTACAAATGGACGCAGTGGATATTTACTAAAATGTTTAACTATTGTTACTGCACGACTGCTGATAAAGCCAAACCCATCAGCTTTTTGATGGAGCAGTTTGAAACGGATGGAAATTTAAAAACTTCAGCTTTCACTGATTATTCAGGAGAGTTTACCGCGGAAGAATGGAAGGCGTTTTCAAAGAGGGAGCAAGAAGAAATTTTAATGCATTATCGATTAGCGTTTCGTAAAGTTTCCTTTGTTAATTGGTGCGAAGCTCTTGGAACGGTATTGGCTAATGATGAGGTAATTAATGGATTCTCTGAGCGAGGAGGTCACCCTGTAGTGCAAAAGCCATTGTTGCAATGGAGTTTGAGAATAACTGCATATGCCGAACGATTATTAAATAGTATTCAAGATTTAGAGTGGTCTGAAAGTTTGAAAGCGCAGCAGGAAAATTGGATTGGAAAGAGTGAGGGAGCGAAAGTGGTTTTTGAACTTGCCCCCAAGCCTAACTCTTCCAGCTCTGATGAAGAGAACCAAAGCTTAGAAGTATTTACTACCCGTCCAGATACTATTTTTGGAGTTACGTTTATGGTGTTAGCACCAGAACATCCTTTGGTTAATGAATTGACAAGTACTGAGAATATTGAAAGGGTAGAGGCATACAAAAAGCGCGCGAAAAGCAAGTCTAATGTAGATCGACAAGCCTCGAAAGAAGTCAGTGGTGAGTTTACTGGAGCCTATGCGATTCATCCATTTACTGGAAAACAAATTCCAATTTGGATCAGTGAATATGTATTAGTTGATTACGGTACAGGTGCTATCATGGCTGTTCCAAGTGACGATGATCGGGATCATGCTTTTGCGACAAAGTTTGAAATTGATATCATTGATATCTGCGATAAATCGGACTATCCTGATGCTACAAATGCCGACAAGTTAGGTAAGATGATTAATTCAGATTTTTTGAATGGCTTGGAGGTGAAAGTGGCTATCCCGTTAGCGATTCAATATATTGAAGATAAGGGTAGGGGGAATTTGAAGGTCAATTATAAACTTCGTGATGCAAATTTTAGTCGACAGCGCTATTGGGGAGAACCTTTTCCTATTGCTTACGATGAAGAGGGAATTGCTCACCAGTTGCCTGAAGAGGAGTTGCCATTGGAGTTGCCCTCAATGGAAGATATAAAACCTGTAAATGGTAAAGCTCCATTAAGTAAAGTGGAAGATTGGCAGTATAAAGGTATGCCAATTGATACGGACACGATGCCTGGCAATGCGGGCAGTTCATGGTACTTTTTACGGTATATGGATCCAAATAACTCGAATGAATTTTGCAGTGCAGCAGCTTTAGATTATTGGCAAGATGTGGATTTGTATGTTGGAGGGACAGAACACGCAGTAGGCCATCTAATGTATGCGCGTTTTTGGCATAAATTCTTATACGATTTAGCTTATGTCCCAACAGAAGAGCCATTCAAGAAATTAATTAATCAAGGAATGATTCAGGGAGAGAGTGCTTTTGAATATAAGGTGCTTGGTGAAAACAAATATGTCTCCTATAATTTGAAAGATACTTACGACACGAATCCTATACACGTGGCTATTGATTTGGTCAATGACAAGGGAGAGTTGGATCTAGAAGGACTAAAGAAATGGCGTCCAGAGCATGCAAGTGCTGAATTTGTGCTTGAAGATGGTAAATACATTGTTGGTCATGAGGTAGAGAAGATGTCTAAGTCCAAGCATAATGTAGTGAGCCCTGATGATGTTATTGAGCAATACGGAGCAGATTGTTTTCGAATGTTTGAAATGTTTCTTGGACCTATTGAGAATCACAAACCTTGGCAAACAAAAGGAATCGATGGTGTTGCTAAGTTCTTGCGTAAAACTTGGAATCTCTTTCATGATACTGCGGATAATTTTGTAGTTTCTGATGGCAAAGCTTCTGAGAAAGAAATGAAAGTCTTGCATACGTGTATCAAAAAAGTAAATGACGATGTAGAACGCTTTTCTTTCAATACCTGCGTGTCCGCATTTATGATTTGTGTAAATGATTTAGGTGAAATGAAGTGTAATAATCGAGCAGTATTGTCTGAATTGGTTAAGTTATTATCACCATTTGCACCCCATATTTCAGAAGAACTTTGGGAACAATTGGGTCATGAAAGCTCTGTTGTAAAAGATGTGTCTTATCCGGAATTTGAAGAAAAGTATCTGACGGAATCCGTGATTAATTATCCGGTTTCCATCAATGGAAAAATGCGGGTAAAGATTGACTTAGCGGCGGATGTTTCGCAGGAAGATGCGAAAGCTCAAGTGTTGGCTAATGCCGTTGTTCAGAAATGGGTAGAAGGTAAAGAGCTGCGAAAATTCATCTTCGTTCCTGGACGAATAGTGAATATCGTAGTCTAGTTTACTAGTAATCGCTAGTATTGCTTTACAAGCATAATCCTACTCTAAGCACTTAAAAAGTTTTGCCTTGGGCATCTGTTACCGCGATGCTTACCATATTTAGTATTTCACGGACCGAGGAGCCAATCTGAAGCACGTGGACAGGTTTTTTCATACCTAAAAGTACTGGTCCAATAGATTCAACTTGCGTCATTTCCTGAATTAACTTGTAAGAAATATTGCCCGAAGACAGGTTCGGAAAGATTAGGGTGTTTGCACTCTTTTTTGCTAAGGCCGAAAAACTGAAGAAGTCATCCACTAATTCTGTATTCAGTGCAAAATTTGCTTGAATTTCACCGTCAACAATAAGGTCCTTATCCTCTTTGAGTAACTTCAATGCATTCCCCATTTTAACAGCATCTTCTCCTTCATTTGAACCGAAATTAGAGTAGGAAAGAAGCGCAACCCTTGGTTCAATATTTAGTTTCCTTACTTCACGAACAACTAGTTTAGTTATATCAGCAATCTCTTCAGCGCAAGGATTCAAATTAACTGTGGTATCAGCAAAAAAGAAAGGACCATCTTTTGTAATCATAATATACATTCCAGCAATCCTTGAAACACCTTCCTCCACGCCAATGACCTGTAAAGCGGGTTTAATAGCAGTCGAATAATTTCTTGTTAATCCTGAAATTAGCGCATCTGCATCGGCCGTTTCTACCATAGCTGAGCCAAAATAGTTTCTTTCATGCATCAATTTTTCTGCTTCGTATAAAGTCAAACCTCTGCGCTTTCTTTTATCAAATAAGATTTTTGCGTATTTCGCTCGCCTTGCCTTTTCTGACTTTTCACGTGGATCAATAACCTTACATTTAAATTGAAGGTTATACTCTTCCATCATGTCATAGATTTTCTCTTTGTTGCCTAAGAGGATAGGGATTGCAATTCCTTCGTCATGAGCAAGATAGGCCGCTTTTAGAATTTTATAATTATCTGCTTCTGCAAAAACTACTTTTTTAGGTTTCTTTTTGGCTCGTTGAGTAATGTTTTTGATAAGCTTGTTATCAAGTCCTAATCTTTTCTTTAATTCTAAATCATATCGGTCCCAGTCAGTTATTGGCGCTTTAGCCACACCGCTTTCCATAGCAGCTTTAGCTACAGCTGGAGCTATTCTTGATATTAGACGAGGGTCTAATGGTTTCGGTATAATCAACTCTCTACCGAAGCTGAGATTTCTTTCGCTGTAGGCTTCATTCACTTCTTCAGGAACGGTTTCCTTAGCAATTTTTGCAATGGCAACTACAGCAGCCAATTTCATTTCTTCATTGATACAAGTTGCTCTGACATCCAAGGCCCCTCTAAAAATGAAGGGGAAGCCCAATACATTGTTTACTTGATTAGGATGATCACTTCGACCAGTGGCCATGATAATATCCTTACGCGCAGCGATGGCATCCTCATAGGGAATCTCTGGATCAGGATTGGCTAAAGCAAAGACAATAGGATTATTTGCCATGCTTTTTATCATACCCTTGGCAATTACGTTGCCTTTGGATAAGCCCAGGAAAACATCCGCATCTTTCATGGCTTCCAATAAGGAGATTTCTCCATCTTTACGAGCAAACAACTGCTTATGCTCATCGAGGTTTTCTCGCTGCGATGTAATTAAACCTTTAGAATCAAACATATAGATGTTATTCTTTTTAACACCAAGAGCTATATACAATTTCGCACAAGATATAGCTGATGCGCCGGCTCCATTGACGATAACTTTTACATTTCCTATTTTCTTTTCTGCAATCTCTAATGCATTTAATAAGGCAGCTGAAGAGATTATCGCTGTACCGTGCTGATCGTCATGCATGATTGGAATCTGCAATTCTTCTTTGAGCCGGCGCTCTATTTCAAAAGCTTCAGGAGCTTTTAAATCTTCTAAATTAATTCCGCCAAAGGTGGGGGCAATGGCTTTAACTGTTTTTACGAAAGCATCGACATCAGTCTCATTAATCTCAATATCAAATACATCAATATCTGCAAAGATCTTGAACAATAAACCCTTTCCTTCCATTACAGGTTTAGACGCTTCAGGCCCTAAGTCACCTAGTCCTAAAACAGCCGTTCCATTCGATATGACAGCGACTAAGTTTCCTTTAGCTGTGTATTTATAAACATCTTCGGGGTTCTCATGAATAGCTATGCAGGGTTCTGCTACACCGGGTGAATAAGCCAAAGACAAATCTCGTTGAGTGCTCGTTGGTTTACTTGGAATAACTTCAATCTTCCCTTTCCTACCTTGACTGTGGTAATCGAGAGCTTCTTGCTTGTTTGTTTTCATGTTGCATGGTTTAGTAGGTTAAAGATACATATTTCAAAAGAGTGAAAGGGTAGCTAAAGTCTGAAGATTTGGAAGTAGGACAATAAATAGAGCATTGTCTGCAAAAAAACTACGCTTCAATCAGAAGTTAAAGGGTGCTATTTAGACGCTATAATTTTAGCACTATATCGTGTATGGATTTCGTTTTGTATTATTATGAAGTAAAAATAATAAAGGTCCATGATTTCCTATTAGACTTCTAAGTCCACATAATCGGAAACTACATGATATCGGGGGTCATCTATAGTGTTTTCGATTACATTTTTGAATTTTGGATTAGCCTTTAAAAGTATCTCTTTGCATTCTTCACTTAAATGAACAAGTTTAATTTCTTTATTTAAGTCTAAATACTTATTGGCAATATTCTTTAGCGCTTCGACTGCAGAATGATCCGCAACCTTTGATTCAATAAAATCAATTTCCACTTTATTTGGGTCTGTTTTTGGGTCAAATTTTGCAGCAAATTCCTGTGTTGAGCCAAAGAATAAAGGTCCCCAAATTTCATAGACTTTAGTGCCATCTTCTTTAATACGTTTTCGTGCTCGAATCATTGTTGCATTCTTCCAAGCAAAAACTAAGGCAGATATAATTACTCCCGCTATAACCGCAACAGCTAAATCTTGCCACACTGTGATTGCCGATACCGTAACAAGCACTATAGTATCTGCTAAAGGAATTTTATGTAATATTCTAAAACTACTCCAAGCGAATGTTCCAATGACCACCATAAACATTACACCTACTAGAGCCGCAATTGGTATTTGTTCAATTAGTGGAGCTCCAAATAGAATAAATGCGAGCAAAGCTAATGCAGCAACAACTCCGGACAAACGACCTCGACCACCCGAGTTTACATTTATGATGGATTGACCAATCATTGCGCATCCACCCATTCCACCAAACAAACCGTTTAATATGTTTGCTCCACCTTGTGCCAAACATTCCTTATTCCCACTTCCCCTTGATTCTGTTAAATCATCTATTAGGTTAAGGGTCATCAGGGATTCAATCAATCCGACAGCGGCAAGTATAAAGGCAGTTGAAAATATAGTTGCCCAATGACCTTTTAAGGTATAGAACAATTGAAATATTTGATTTTGAAATTTAGGCAAGCTCCCTTCTAATCCAGTTCCACCGCCTTCTTTAATAAATGAGCCTACTGTGCTTACATCTAATTTGCCGAATATGGTGATTGCTGCGACAACAAAGATAGCTACTAGAGCAGCAGGAATTTTCTTAGTAATCTTTGGCAGGCCATACATGATCCCCATGGTAAGAGCTACAAGCCCCAGCATCATAAACATTTGAGGACCTTGTAACCATTCTTTAGCTCCTATTGGTCCGTTTTTAAACATATCCAATTGTGAAAGGAAAATGACTATTGCAAGGCCATTTACAAAACCAAGCATCACTGAGTAGGGAATTAGTCGCACAAACTTACCGAGCTTAAATAAGCCTGCTAAAATCTGTATTACTCCTACAAAAAGTAGCGTGATAAAAAGCCATTGCAAGCCTAAGTAACCATCTCCTAGGCCCATTACTGCGCCAACTTCGTTTCCTTCTTTAATCAAATGAATCATAACCACGGCCATAGCGCCTGTAGCTCCTGAAATCATTCCGGGTCTGCCACCGAAAAGGGCAGTAACAATACCCATCATGAATGCGCCATATAATCCAACTAAGGGGTCAATTCCCGCAACAAAAGCAAAAGCTACTGCTTCTGGTACCAATGCCAGAGCAACAGTAAGTCCAGAGAGAATGTCATTTTTGGGATTTTTGGTGAAATTTTTTATGTATGCCTTCATGCTTGAAATAGTTCTTTAAAAATGAGCGCAAAGGTAGCCTTTAAAAAGTAATAAATTGAGATTTGTTTAAAAATTGATGTGCTTGTTTACACCTGTATTCCAATGGTTTATAGTTGGCTAGGCGAAAAAATGAGAATAAAATTAAAAAAAAGCAACAAAAATGAAACCTTCCGATAAGAACTTCCGTATTTAATGGGGAGAGGCGTAGTTTCCTCTGAGGAGTAGTTACCTCATTTAGTTAGTTAAGTTAGTTAGTTTAGCGTAAAAGGTCAAACATTCAGTTTTGACCTTTTTCCATTTTAGGACATTAATAGCCGAATAATTCTTCCAACTCCAACTGCTTCAATTCTCCTAAAGTCTCAAGCGCACCAAAGTCCATATTTGATTTATTACCTATGACGCAGATACTGTATTCATTTCCCTTAACATGATTGTTAAAAAATATTTTTAGATCACTAAGCTCCATCTCTTGCACTTGGGTATAAATTTTTTGATTCAAATCGTAATTAACTCCTAGTTTTTTCGCTCGTTCATATTGCCAATATACATTTGAACCTGTTGTCCAATCACTTTCCAACTTTTTGGTAACGGCTTCTTTCGCTGCATTAAATTGCATTTCGGCCTCTGGCATATCATTCATTAACTCAAACATGGCCGATGTGGCATCGCTGAGCTTGTCAGCTTGCGTTCCGATATAGGCGTTCACATAATGGCTTTTCTCTTTAGCTGTAGGTGTTGAAATATAGCTATACGCAGAATAAGCTAATGCTTTCTTCTCTCTAATCTCCTGAAAAACAATGGAGGATAAGCCCGCACCAAAATATTCATTAAACAACTTTATACCTGCTAACATTTCGGGATTAAATACTTCATCTTTAGAAATAAAAAATATCTCCACCTGCTGCATATCATAAGGTGCATAAAACACCTTGTTCGACGAAGTAACTAATTCTTCAAATTTTTTCTCTTTAGGAATAGGATTTAGCTTTGAGGTATTTGTATGATGTTTAGCTATTAGACCCTTAACCTTATATAGACTCATAGCACCAAAGTAAAATATTCGATGCTCTATATTGCTCAAGGCATGAATTTTTTTGACCAAACTATCTACACGCATTGATTCTATTTGTTCCATACTTAATCGATCAGTAAAAGGATTAACAGGACCATATTTGGCATAAGACCCTAGTCCGCTTCTCAATATGGTATTTTTGTCGAGCTTGGCATTCACTCTAGCTTTTAATACATCACTTACCAATTCGGCATAAACCGAAGAATCTGCCTGCACATTGGCTAATATGTGCTCAAAAAGCTCAATGCCTTTATCTAAATTTTCTTCTAGCCCTGTCAATGAAACAGAAACCTGATCACTTCCAGCATTTACTCCAAACTCTAATCCATAGCGATAAAATTCTTTTTGCAAGTCCTCAGCGCTATATGTGGATGTCCCCAAATAAGGCAGATACTGAATCGCTAAGGCTAACTCTTTATCCGTATTAGTGCCTAAATCAAACAAGTAGTACAAATTGAAAACCTCATTATTCTTATTTTCAGCATAGGCTATTTCAACATCGTTAAGTTTACTCAAGGTGATATCCTTTTCAAAATCAAGGAACTTAGGAGTTAAGCGCTTAGAAGGAAGGCTATCAAACTCCATATAAAATGCGGATTGATTTTCTCTATCTACCTCTACCGCCGTGATTTTTGGTTTCGGAACGCTATGTCGATCAGATTCACCTATGCGCTTGTAAGAAACTACATAATTTTCTCCATAGTGCTCATTGACAAATTCAATGACTTCAGCTTTTGTGACAAGTGCCATACTATCATGGTCAAAAACAACATCTTGGTAATCCAATTCATTGATAAACGCATCAATCATTAAGGAAGCTCTCCCTCTGTTGGTCTCAAGACTTTTTATTCTACTTATTTTTAAGTCATTCACCACAGCTTCGAGTAACCACTCATCAAAATCACCTTGTTTAATTTTCTGTAATTCTGCTAAAAGTAAATCTTTAACTTCCTCAAGACTTTGATTTTCTTTTGGTATTCCATATAAAAAGTGAATGGAGTGGTCTTTGAGAATTTGTGCAAACGAGCTTGCATTTAAAACCTTCTGTTTTAACACAAGATCGATATCAATGAGTCCAGCTTGACTATTGGCAAGCAACATGTCAATGATCTGAATCATTCTAGCTTCCTTTGATCCAGCCCCATCAAACTTAAACCCCAGGTACAATAACTCCTGTTGAGGGCCAAAAGTCTCTTTGCTTATTGCTTCACTTAGTTCTATATCTTGGTTGGCAACAAATTCAGGAACATCTTTGCGTTCCCATTTTCCGAAATACTCTTCAATAATATCAACCGTTTGATCGGGATCTAAATCACCGGATAAACATATTGCAATATTATTAGGAACGTAATAGGTGTCAAAATATTCATGTATGTTATACAATGATGGATTTTTTAAATGCTCACCTACACCTATTGTCGTCTGCGTCCCATAAGGATGATTGGGTAGTAGGCCTTCAAGAACACCTTGATAAACCCATCGATTATCAGAATCTTGTGAACGATTAAACTCTTCATAAACTGTTTCTAGTTCAGTGTGAAATAATCGCAGTACTAGGGTTTGGAATCGCTCTCCTTCCAATTTCAGCCACTTTTCTATTTCATTGGATGGAATATCATTCATGTATACCGTTTCATCATTGGAGGTATATGCATTCGTCCCTTTTGCACCTAAACTCGAAACCATTTTATCGTATTCATTGGCAATGGCAAACTTGGAGGCCTCTAAAGACAAACTATCAATTTTTGCATAAAGCGCTACTTTCTGTTTAGGATTTTTTTCTTCTTTGTGTTGTTCGAAAGTGGCAGCTATTTGATCTAAAATGTCTTTTTCTGAAGACCAATCCTTAGTTCCCATATTGTGAGTGCCTTTAAACATCATATGCTCCAGGTAATGCGCCAGTCCAGTGGTTTCTTCTGGATCAAATTTTGAACCTGCTTTTACGGCTATTAAGGTCTGAATTCGTGGCTCAAGTTCATTTACGGATAGATAGACTTTAAGCCCGTTTTCTAAGGTGTAAATTAAGGTATTGCTGGGGTCGCCTTTGACCATTTCGAAATCATGTGAGTAAGTTGTAGTTTTCGAAGGAATCTTTTTGCAAGCTACTAAGCATACAACGGCTAATATCCATAAAATATAATTTTTCATAAGTCTTTATCTTTCTAGTTCTAAATCTAATTTATCAACTAACAATTTTAAGGAAGGGTTAGTTGTCTGCATTCGCTGGAATTTTTCTTTTTGGTTGAGAATTATTCGCTGTTTAGCTTCGTCCTCTTCAACGATAATATTTACTTTTAAATCGGTCACGTTTAAGCGTGTTCTGAGGAATCCAGTAATGGTTAAAACATTTTTTTCAATAAGCGAAGCTTCCACTTGACTATCTGCAATAAGTTCAATAAATTCCCCATTCAGGGTTGGATTTTTATCATTAATACTGTGTAAGAGACTTTTATTATTCTCTTTAGCTAAGGATTCAAGAAAATGCTTCCAAGAACTCGCTAAATTCTCTTCATTTAGCTCGAGTGTACCGGTAGGTTTAGCTTCGTCTTCTTCGACCTTTAAGATTTCAGGCTTATTTAACTCGGTTTCAACCTCAATCTCTAATTTTTCGAGGCTTAAATGACTTGAGTTTTTTGTCTTATCGATAATAGATTCAGTGGGGACAATTTTTTCAACCGCATCTTTTTTCTTTTCAATTACTTTACTTTCAATTGGAGCTAACACTTCTTTGTTGGTGTCGTTGTCAGGCAAGGTATTTGCGACTGGATTGGCTTTTAATTTTTGTTCAAGCTTTTTTTTTTCGGCTGATTCATCGCCAAAAATAGCTTTGCCTTGGCTTAAATTAATCAAAAAGGCCATTTTCATCAACATGCCTTCAGTTAATAATCGCTTATTGATACTCGCTGCATAGTTGACATCTGCATCTGAAGCTAAACTTAGTGCATTTACTAGAAATGATTTAGGCGTCATTTCTGCTTGCTCAAAATAGAGTTGTTTAATTCGTTCACTTAGTTCAAGAAGTTTTATGGTCTTAGGATCTTTACAAACTAATAAATTCCTAAAATGACTACTCAGTCCATGAATAAAATGGTCTGCTTCAAAACCATTATTCAAAATCTCATCCAACGCAAGCATTGCGTTCGATAGATCACTCAATAGCAGGTATTCTGTTATTTTAAAAAAATAATCATGATCCAAAACATTAAGCCCTTTGACTGCGGCTTCATAACTTAACTGATCACCAGAAAAGCTGACCAATCTATCGAAAATAGAAAGAGCATCTCTTAGCGCGCCATCTGCTTTTTCAGCTATAATATGCAAGGCACTTTCATCTGCGTCTATCTGCTCTTTTTGAGCAATATTTTGGAGGTGCTTTACAATGTCAGCTACCGAAATTCGCTTGAAATCGTATATCTGACAACGGGACAATATAGTAGGTAAAATTTTATGCTTTTCTGTCGTTGCCAGTATGAAAATTGCATATGGGGGTGGTTCTTCTAAGGTTTTTAGGAAGGCGTTAAAGGCGGCTTGAGAGAGCATGTGAACCTCATCAATAATGTATATTTTATACTTTCCCGTTTGTGGGGGGATTCGAACTTGCGCAATAAGCTGATGCATATCATCAACTTTATTGTTCGAAGCTGCATCTAACTCAAAAATGTTAAACGAAAAATCTTCCGCAATTTCATCCAATTTCTCTGTTTGGCCGGTATTTACAGCTTTAGCCATGATCCGCGCGCAGGTCGTTTTACCTACACCACGAGGACCGCAAAACAAAAATGCTTGGGCGAGGTGGTCATTTTCAATCGACCTTTTTAGTGTTGTCGTAATTTGTTCTTGACCTACTACATCTTCAAAGGTCTGCGGACGATATTTTCTTGCCGAAACAATATAACTCATAATGGTAAAGTTAGGATTTATTTTAGCTCCCTTGTCTCGATATAGGCTAAATTTTATTAACAAAAAATCAGTGGATTTGCCTTTGCACTCTATTCTTGATAAATCATAAAAAAACGTAACTTTGATTGGCGAGAATGATATCCAAGCTGTCGCTGATGAATAGGCCTTCTTATACTACTCCGGGATAGGTCGTAATATAGGAAATTTAGAAGGGGTATCAAGAGCTAATTCAGCAGATAGCGACACCTATTTTTTTGTAATGTTTAATGCATCTCTAAGAATTGGTGATGGTAAAAATTCTTGTGCAACATTTAATTAAAAAACACATGTATGAATATTAAAGAAGGAATGATGCGGGAAGGCGCATTGAAAGGAAAAACAATAGTTATCACGGGAGGTGGTTCAGGTCTTGGGAAAGCAATGACAAAGTACTTCATGGAATTGGGGGCAAATACGGTTATCACAAGTCGTCGGATAGAGCTTTTACGTGACACAGCAAAAGAGCTGGAAGAGTCTACTGGTGGACAATGTTTGCCGGTGCAATGCGATGTGCGCGAACTTGCGCAAGTTGAGGCAGTCAGAGATGCGGCTATTGATAAGTTTGGCAAGGTTGATATTTTGTTAAATAATGCAGCTGGAAACTTTATTAGTCCTACTGAAAGACTTTCGGCTAACGCGTTCAAAACGATCATTGATATTGTGTTAATGGGGACGGTTAATTGTACCTTAACATTTGGAAAACATTGGATAAATACCAAACAAGACAAAGGAAATGTTTTAAATATTGTGACAACATACGCATGGACAGGTTCTGGATATGTTGTCCCTTCAGCTTGTGCTAAAGGTGGAGTAGTGGCGATGACAAAGTCTCTTGCATTTGAATGGGCAAAATATAATATTCGTTTTAATGCCATAGCACCTGGTCCATTTCCAACAAAAGGAGCATGGGATAGATTGTTGCCAGGTAACTTGAAAGATGATTTAGATATCAGTAAGCAAGTGCCATTAAAAAGAGTAGGGGAGCATCAAGAATTAGCTAATTTAGCAGCTTATATGGTTTCTGATTTTGCAGACTATATGAATGGTGAAATCGTGACCTTAGATGGTGGTGAACAAATTCGCGCAGGTCAATTTAATAACCTCGAAATGATTCCTAATGAAATGTGGGATCAGTTAGAAGCGATGATTCGAAGTACCAAGAAGAAGTAAATAATAATTGATAGGGCTAAAAGAAGGCTTCTTTTGAATATGGAGAAGCATTATTGCTATGTCTTGTTAAAGGTCAATTCCCCGGCTTTTTTGGCGATAGG
>JASJJC010000013.1:0-24832 GCA_037624485.1 Chitinophagales bacterium | reverse complement strand
AACTTTATTTAATACTAACACCAACTGATATGGATATCAAATACGTCCTTTTTATTTTATCATCGCTCATCATTTTCTCCTATATATTTGATGCGATAGCCCAAAAGACAAAGTTCCCCTCTGTAATCTTACTGATGGCGACAGGTATTGCCGCTAGAGCAATTTCTGATGGCCTGGGTTATAAGATCATGTACCTCGACCAAATCATCCCAGTCATGGGCACTATCGGCCTAATACTGATTGTTCTGGAAGGTGCACTTGAGTTAAAGGTCAATAAACAAAAACTAAAAGTAATTTTTAGAGGGTTCATGGCGGCTCTAATTATATTAATAGCTAATGTGGTAGGGCTTACCTTATTTTTCCAAGATTATTTAGAGTTAAGCCAAAGCACTGCAGTAATGAACGCCATTCCATTAGCTATTATAAGTAGTGCAGTGGCTATCCCTAGCGCTGCAGCTTTATTGCCTATGGATAAAGAGTTTATTGTCTATGAGTCTACTTTTTCTGATATTTTGGGCATTATGATGTTTAACTATTCACTCAAGCAATTTACGGCAGGTGAGGAGTTATTGGGCCTAGAGCCCCTAGCATTACTTATGGGGGAGATAGGAGGGATTGTCTTAGCGTCTATAGTCATTACATGGATGTTGTTTGAATTGTTTGAACGATTAGAAAAAAAGATTAAGTTTTTTTTAATATTGGCCTTACTCATCATGGCCTACGCTATCGGCAAGACTTATCACTTGCCTTCATTGGTTATAATTTTCGTTTTTGGAATAGTACTATCTAATGCCGATTTTTTATTGCCTAATTTTATTAAGCGTTTTATATCGATGAGCATGACCAGAGAGGAGGGTCTTCATGAGTTTCACATACTTACAGCAGAGTCAACCTTCTTAGTGCGCACATTCTTCTTTTTGTTTTTTGGTTTCTCTATTACCATAGATAGTTTTACCGAAGGATTCAATTACATCTATGCTGGTATTATTTTAGGTGTTATGCTGCTGATGCGTTTACTTTATATGGGCGTAGTTGAACGAAAAAGTATTCAATCTTTGGTCTTTATTTCACCGAGAGGGTTAATCAGTATTCTTTTGTTTTTGCAGTTACAACGCGGTGGGGAATATGCGGCGTTTGGGTCGCCACTCATCAACAGTAAAGTACTTTTGTTGGTTATCATAGGTTCTATGTTGATCATGACTATCGGTACACTCGCTTTTGCTGGTTCTAAAAAAGAACTTGAAGCGAAAAGTGAAGGCTCAACAGCGCCGCTGGAAGATCCTCTTAACACGCACGCTACAGATGGCCAATCGGCTGATAGTGCAGATACTTAATCAATTATATTGTTGTTGACTTTGTTAAAGCCTTCAATACCTTGCAATCCTCCGGTGTGAATCGCTAGGATAGAACTTCCTTTTGGGAAAAAGTATGCATCGATTAACTGCTGAAGACCAAACATCATTTTACCTGTATATATCGGGTCAAGTGGGATTTTGTGGGTTGATTTGAAGGTATTCATAAAGTCAATGAGATCCTTATCCCACTTTGCATATCCCCCAAAATGGTAATTGAAGTTGACTTGCCAATTCTTATATTCCTTACCGACCATTTTATGAATTTGGTTGACGAGATACTCATCCTTTAAACTGGATATACCGACTATTTTTTTATTGCCATCTAGGTATCTGATTATGCCTGCAAGAGTCCCCCCTGTACCAACTGGGCAAAATACATATTCGCAGGAAAGATCGAGGTTGTCGAGTATTTCTTCGGCACCCTTCACACCCATTTCATTGCTTCCACCTTCTGGCACAAAGTGATAGTCGCCATCTAGTGCTGCTAACTCAGCAACCTGACTAAGGTCTTCTGAGCTTCGAATGTTTCGGTAGGATTCACGATCGATAAAAATAAGCTGCATCCCCAATGCTTGCGATTTTTCTAGGGTAGGGCTTAAGAATTTAAAATTAGTCCCTCGGATAATGCCGTAGCAGGGGATATCTTCAGATTGACACGCCAATGCAGTAGCGAGCAGGTGATTACTATATGCGCCCCCCATGGTAACCATGGCTAGGTTTTCCTTCTGGGCAAACTCGATATTGTGTAGTAGTTTGAAAAATTTGTTACCCTCTATGATAGGGTGCAGTTGGTCTAAACGAAAAATTTTGAGAGAGACGCCAAACTTTTCATCGACATGAATGTCTTGTATGAACTGATTATTCCTCAGAATTAACTATTTAAAAGACCTGAAAAAGCAATCTATTGCTCAATAAAATCTTGCTTGCTTTCTTCCTTTGCCTTTTTGTTTGCTCCTTTCGTTGGGTCATAACCTAAGATAGCCATAAGAAAAAAGACAATACCCATTACCATACACAAGTAACCTAATGTCTCTAAGAATCCATCAAATGATGTTAATCCAGCGCCTATACCTGTGAAAAGTGCCATAATACAATACCTTACACCAATTTCGTAAATCGTTAAATTTGGTTCCATAGCAATAATTAATTTTATGCAAATTTATATTTATTTACACAATCTAACAAGGATAAGTGATAAACTTATTCATATCAATAATTTTAGTTGCTTAGGCCTTATCTTTACGTAAAATTGTAGGTAATGAGTAAAATTCAATTAAGTCTAGCTATTGCAAGCCTATTTATGCTTGCTTGTCAATCCACAACGACTACAGCACTCCAAAAAGACAGTCATACAGAAGAAAATATAGATTCACTGAAATACGAGGAGGAGGTACATTTAAAAAATGTTCGACAGTTGACCTTCGGAGGAGACAATGCAGAAGCCTATTGGAGTTTTGATGGTCAATCTTTGGTTTTTCAGCGTAAACATGAGCCAAGTGGCATCATGTGCGATCAAATTTTTATTGGTGAGATACCTGCGGCTGATGAAGCTTTTGATTTCAAAATGGTAAGCACAGGTAAAGGAAGAACGACTTGTTCGTATTACCTGCATGGAGATACAACTTTTATATACGCTTCCACGCACTTATCCATGGATGACTGTCCACCGGTACCAGACAAAAGTAAGGGCTATGTATGGCCATTATATCCTGAGTTTGAAATTTTTATTGCAGATGAAGGCGGAGCGATTACTGAACAGCTAACGGATAACGATTTCTATGATGCAGAGGCAACCACTTCGCCCACAGAAAATAAAATTGTGTATACCTCAACCAAGAGTGGCGACATCGAGCTTTATGTGCTGGATCTAGATACGCGTGAAGAGCTTCAAATAACGGATGAGCTTGGTTATGATGGAGGTGCTTTCTTTTCTCCTGATGGTACGAAATTAGTCTGGAGAAGTTCAAGACCCGATACCGAGGCAGATATTGCTCATTACAAAGAATTATTAGCGAATGATTTGGTTGAGCCTAGCGATATGGAATTGTTTATTTCAAATATTGATGGCAGTAACAAGGTTAAAGTTAGTGATTTAGGTGGGGCAAACTGGGCGCCATTTTTCCACCCTTCCGGAGAAAAAATCATCTTCTCCTCCAATCATACGACCAAGATGTTTCCATTCAACTTGTTTATGGTCAACTTAGATGGGACAGGCCTAGAGCAAATTACCTTTGATAATACCTTTGATTCCTTCCCTATGTTTTCACCAGATGGCAAATATTTTGTTTTCTCATCCAACCGAAACAACGGGGGTACAAGAGATACGAATATGTTCTTAGCTGAGTGGCTTGATTGATATCCTATTTAGGGTTCAATCGGATGGATAAATTTTTAAAAGATAAAGGGCTTGTAGTTTATTTTTTCGAGTACTAGGATTAAGGAAGTCTACACTTAATCTTGTTACGTTGAAATGGTCAAAGCGTTTAAGCAGTTCTGTCTGATGCATACTGCTGAGCAAGTTGTATCCATCTTCGTTCGTTAGCACATAAGCATTATGGTTTGCCAGGCTATCTTTATAAAAGGCTGGAACATTTCCCCCGCTATAATAATGAAACCCTCTCCACCAGATATCGTGCTGATACAACTGATCTTGCGGAATATTTTGATCCTTGATATAAAAAGCGGCTTCACTACTTCCTTGATATTTTAACAAGGCTGGATATGCATGGCTATTGACAATAAACCCGCCCAATAAAAAAGCGCTAAAGCTTGCCAGGATTAAGGCCTGCTTTCTAAACTGTAACAAATAAAAAAAGCTTAAAATAGCGACAATCCCCAGCAGATAAGTAAAGTAGGTCAATATGGATGCGGGAAATGCAAAGAAAATAAGTATTGGTATAATCAGTAACGCGGCAATCACCGTAAGTTGAACACAGTAGGCAACTAAATCAAAGTGCTTGTTGGTCTTATGTATCCAAGTGTGTATACTTTTTGCAATGAGGATGCTTGCAAAAGGAACGGTCACGTATATATAATGGGGAAGCTTATAGTGGGAGAGAGATAAAGCTAGAAAAGGCAGTAACAAACCAAAAAAACTGATGTATTCAACTTGTTTTTTCCAATTCACCAAAACTTGCACTAGACTGCTTATAAAGAAGAGTGTGAAGGGGAGCACCGCCCAAACGATGTTGTGCAAGAAGTAAAAATAGCTCGCCTCATTTTCCCATACATTTTCTCCGGTAATTCTACCAAAACTTTGCTCCCAAAAAAAGAAGCTTAAGCCATGCATACCCCATTGTTGATGTAAACCAATGAGCATAGGACTGAGTATAAGCAAAAGGATAAGCGGAATAAAAATGATTTCCCATCTTATGAAAGATTTCCATTGTCGCTTAAGCAGAATATTTGGGCCAAAAGCCAGGCATGGCACTACCAAGCCAATAGGACCTTTAGCGAGCATCGCTAAGGCGATAAATCCAGTCGCAAGATACAGAGCGATTACTTTGTTTTTCTGCAAGAATTCACCCAGTTGCCATACCGAAAAAACAACTAAAGCGATCATTAAGGTATCGGTACGTATATCATTGGTAAACAATAAGAAAGCAACAGAGCAAGCATATACCAATGCGCTTAATCGAGCTATCGAAATCGGATAATATAAAATCGTAAAACGATACAGCGCATACACACTTCCCCAGGCAAACAGAAAGGAGGGGAGCTTGAACGCGAATGAGCTATTTCCGAGTATATGAATACTCAATCCAGCCAACCAAAAAAGTAATGGTGGTTTGTCCAGATAGGCTTCACCGAGATCAGTTAATTGCAACAGTGAGTGACTTTGCCATAACTCTAGACTCATACTTGCATATTGACTAGCATCCACCTCCATAATAGGAATAAACAAACCGAAGCATGAAACGGATACGGATAGACCTAAAAGATAGTAGAACGTTGATGTTGAGAAAGTTCGCAGAGAAGATGATAAATCTTGCATACCCGCAAGTTACTTACTTTTAAGAACATTCGTTTAGTAAGAATAATTAAAATTAGATTTTTCAATTTTTTACCTTTTGTCTATGTTACAAAATTAAAAAGCCAATACTCATTGTTGGAGAGCCCGCAGAATATTAATAAGGATAAGTACATTTTCAGTGGGAATGCATATGCATATCTTTTAAGTAAGATTCCATTTTAGCTTGGATAAAGAAGCCTAGCTTTTTATTTAAATCAAGGAATTAAATTTTATATTTGAGTGCATCCTTTATTTGATGTGTTTTATTTACTGATAAAATGTATACATGAATTTTTCTACGGTTGATTGGACTATTTTTATTGCCTACTTAGTGCTAATGGTCTTGTTAGGTTTGTATCTATCCTTCAAAAATGAAAGCAAGACATCTGAAGATTATTTTTTGGCAGGAAAGTCTTTGCCATGGTGGGCTATTGGCGCGTCTCTTATAGCCTCGAATATTTCTGCAGAGCAATTTATAGGCATGTCGGGGAGTGGTTTTAAGATTGGTATGGCCATCGCTTCTTATGAGTTTATGGCTGCAATAACGCTCATTTTAGTCGCTTGGTTTATGTTGCCTATTTTTTTAAAGGAAGGTATTTTCACCTTACCTCAATTCATTGAAAAACGATACAATAAGGAGGTGAAAACGGGGCTTGCCATAATGTGGTTGTTTCTCTTTGTGTTTATTAATATTACGCTAGTTCTTTATTTAGGGGCATTGACGATGGGGGTAGCTCTTGGCACGAGCTTAGGGCTAGGGGTTTTAATCTTAGTTTTATATTCAGCATCCTTCTCCATTTTTGGCGGTTTAAAAACGGTGGTATTAACCGATATAGTGCAAGTAGTGGTCTTGATCTTGGGTGGCTTGTTGACGACTTATTTTGCACTTGATGCATTTAGTGGAGGCGCAGGATTTATTGCTGGATTTAAAGAGTTGACTATTGCAGCATCGGAAAAGTTTAACATGATCTTATTTAAAGGTGAACTCATGTATAACAACGATAATGGTGTCTTGGTGGATGCTTGGGAAGATTTGCCTGGCTTAAGCGTTTTACTCGGGGGGATGTGGATTGCAAACATCTATTACTGGGGAACCAATCAATACATTATACAGCGAGCTTTGGGTGCAAAAAATATTAGTGAAGCAAGAAAAGGGGTTGTTTTTGCAGCCTTTCTCAAAATTTTACTTCCTTTAGTTGTTGTGGTTCCTGGCATTGTAGCCTATGCAGTGCATGCAGATATAAGTCAAGGTGACCAGGTGTATGCTTGGATATTAAATAGCTATATCCCAATTGGCTTGAAAGGAATCTGCTTTGCGGCAGTTATTGCTGCTGTAGGTTCTTCCATTAGCTCCATTGTTAACAGTGTTTCCACCATTTTTACAATTGATATTTATCAGTCCTATATCAATAAGAAAGCAGACAATGCACATATGCTAAAAGTAGGTAAAATAAGCGCAGGCATTGCCTTACTTATTGGTGCTATAACCGCCTTGGTTATACCAAGTCCGGATCAAGCATTCAAGAGTATCCAAGAATTTACTGGGCATTTTAGCCCAGGGATTTTGGTGGTATTTTTATTCGGTTTATTTTGGAAAAAATCATCCTCAAGAGCTGCTATATCAGTCATTCTGATTTCGCTTCCTTTGTCGTTCTTTCTCTCTTTTTATTTCCCATCAAGCGCTCTTCCATTCATGAATAGAATGGTAATTGTTTTTGTGGTACTTAGTATTTTGATGCTTGTCATATCATTTGTTGACAACGGGAAGAGTAATGATAAAAAGGCATTGGATATTGAATCAAGTATCTATAAAACAACAAGTACATTTAAGTTAGCGTCTTTGCTGGTGCTCGGTATACTCATCGCAATTTATACTATGTGGTGGTAAGCGACTTAAACACCAAACGTTTGTTTGCTTTGATGAAAAAGCTTTCCTAACTTCACACTTGAAAAAGTAAAACAGGTCATGGCAAAGCAAAAGGTTGATGAACAAACAGTAATTAAGGAAAGTCTTAAGCTTTTTAGACAAACAAGTTACCACACGACTAGTATGGCGGATATTGCCAAAGCTTGTGGTATCCAGAAAGGAAGTCTATATCACTACTTTGCAAGTAAGGAAGAATTAATGATGAAGGTGATTGCTTTTGTTCATGGTTTTTTCAAAGAAGAAATTTTTGCTATTGCATATGATGAAACCATCGATCCTATGGTAAGATTGGATAAGATGTTTTCAAGGGCAGACCGTATTTTTATCAATAAAGAAACGGGTAAGATGCTTGGTAATGTGGGGGTAGAAACCGCTTTGGTTATTCCTGAGTTTCAACCGGTTATTCAAGCGTTTTTTCGAGATTTCTTTAATGCAGTTCAAAAGGTATACAGTTCAAAATATTCTGAAAATATCGCCAATGAATTGGCAGAGAGGGCAGTTGCTGAGATTGAAGGATCTTTGCTTTTGGCTCGGATATTCAATGACAACAACTTCTTTAAGACGACACACAAACGGCTTGTCGCAAGACTCCAGAAGTCCCACTAACTGGCCCTCATATGAAGCGCTTAGCTTTTGCTTTAGGTGATATTCTTAGATCTTATTGACCATACCTTTTTATTTTTCGTACCTTTAATGGAATGATTAAAGAGAATAAATTAGCAGTTCTAATTGATGGAGATAATATACCCTCAAAGTATATTAAAGAAATGATGGAAGAAATTGCTAAATACGGCACCCCTACCATAAAAAGAATTTACGGTGATTGGACCAGTCCACACGTTACTCGTTGGAAAGCGGTATTATTAGAAAATGCAATTACACCTATTCAGCAGTATGCTTATACTACCGGAAAGAATGCAACGGATTCTGCGATGATAATTGATGCTATGGATATCTTATATGCACGGGAGGTGGATGGTTTCTGTTTGGTTTCTTCTGATAGTGATTTCACCAAGCTTGCTACTCGATTAAGGGAAGCAGGGAAGCACGTGTATGGCATCGGAGAGAAGAAAACACCTGATCCCTTTATTGTAGCATGCGATAAGTTTATTTACTTGGAAATTCTACATAAAGACGAGGAGAATGAGGATGAGCTTAACGAAAAGAAAAACTTAGATAAAATCACGCCTAAAGTATTACGCTTACTAAGAAATTCAGTGGCGGATGCAGCAGATGAGGATGGTTGGGCTTTCTTGGGTGATGTAGGAAGTTTAATTCTAAAGAAGCAAGCCAACTTTGATTCCAGGAACTTTGGCTTTGAAAAGTTAACGCCTTTGTTTAAGTCTCTTAAAGGATTTGAAATCGAAACTAGGACACAAGACAATAGTCGTTTTAAGTTGATTTACGTTCGGAACAAAAAGTGATTAAGGCAACGTTTTCCAATACATTTTAAAGATTAAGAATAACCGTTGTATCTAAGTAGTAAGATTTCTCGATAGTTTGAAATGACTAAGAATACAATAGGATGGGATTACGCTTCTCAATAAAATGGGTCGCTATATTTTGGTGAGTTTATAAATTGCTCATCAGTTAATGTATGCAAAAATGCTTCTAATGCGTTTGTTTCTTGGATGCTCAAGTTCATAACGACGGGGTAAGTTGTAAATACATCGATGAGATGAGGATCTAAATTTTCATTATCCTTGATATTACCATCATAGTGTTTAATTACCTCCCTTAAGCTCTTCAGACTGCCATCATGCATAAACCTTCCACGAAGGGCAACATTCTTTAATGACGGGGCTTTAAATTTCCCAGCATCTGAAGGGTTATTGCTGTGGATACTAATGCCAATATCCGGATTCAATTTGTAGAGCCCATTATTTCTTGGATTATCTGTAATTAAAGCTTCGGTATTGTGGCAACTCAAACAGTTGACTTTATTATGAGAAGTGAAGATTGATTTTCCTAAATTTTCCTGGATGGTGTAATTGGGGAAATCTTGATATACATCGTTTACTAATGCACGTCCTTGGTCAAACTTAGACCCATAGGATACCATCGAGCGAATGAATTGAGCCAATGCTTTAGCTATGTTTTCACTATTCATCTCTCCATCAGGGAAAGCCTTTCTGAAGAGTATAGGGTAATAAGCTGTTGCTTGTAGCCGCTCCGCTAAATCACTTAAAGTCATCCCCATTTCAAGCGGGTCCTGTATTGGTTGTAAGACTTGTTCCTCTAATGTTGCAGCACGTTCATCCCAAAAAAAACGGCCATTTAAATAATACATTGAGTTTCCTAGTGCCATAGAATGCCTTAAGGTAGTTTGCCCGTTGATCCCAGTACTAAACTGAGCTGTATCAGTAAAACCAATTGCTTGTTGATGACATGAAGCACAGGCTGTTGAAAGATCTCTTGATAGTATTGGGTCATAAAACAATACTCGCCCTAATGTGGCTCCCCAATTAGATGTTGGGTTGTCAGCTGGTGTATTATCTTGAATGCCAATAAATTGATTAGAATAAAATGCAGGTATATTTGGCGAACGATAGTTATAGACTTGATTGGGTATGTTTACGTACTCTTTTAGTATTATTAAGTCGTCATCTGCTTTACTCTCTTTTTTACAAGAAGTAATAAGCGAGAATAAAATCAAACTAACAATTACATTCAGTTTAAAATGCATTGTATAAAGGTAAGTACTTATTTTATAAAAATTTATAATGATAAGAGTCCGGGTATAAACGAAAAAAAACCCAAATAAGCTTGAGTCTTTTTACATATATTTAAAATGGTGCTATACTTTCTTCACTTTTACAGCAGTTAAGCCTTTAGGCCCTCTTTCTGTTTCAAAAGTAACCATGTTGTTTTCAATGATTTCATCAACGCAGTTATTAATATGCACGAAGATGCTTTCTTGGGTTTCTTTATCCTTGATGAATCCGTATCCTTTAGAATCATTAAAGAAAGTAACGACACCCGTTCTTGTTGGATCTTCGTCTTCGTAATCTTCTTTTTTAGGAATACCAATTATAATATTTTCAGCAATAATTTCTTCTTTCAATAATGGATCAGGAGGAGTGTCTACGATATTTCCGTTATGATCTACGTATGCAATCATATCATCCATGCTTTGTTTGCCTTCCTCTTTACGAGCGGCTTTTTTTTCAGCTTTATCTTTTTTCTTCTTCTCTTGTTTTTTGTTTCTTTCTTTTTTGCCAAAAGTTTCTTGTGATCTACCCATAAAAATTATTGTACCCAGATAACCAGGATTTATTTAATTGATTAAGCTAAGATTAGCCTTAGCTCTTGTAAAGATAATGAATTTTTTGAGATGTATTTAAGAATTCTTATTCGATTTGCACCACTTCATCCTTATAGGATACTTCAAAACCGCTATAGATTTTGTTTCTGCGCCGCCATTCGGTTACACCGTTTACCTTGACTAAGCCGGCATCGATAATAATATTGGCTTCTCCTCCAGTCATTGCCCATCCCATTACTTTGAGTAATTGGTTGAGTTGGATGTAATCTTGACTTAAAGCAAATTGATGGTTGGCCATACTAAAATGATTCTACTGCTTTGACTACATCTGAGCTATCCAAACCATATTTGAGCATGAGTTGAGCGGGTGTGCCACTTTCACCAAAACTATCATTTACCGCAACAAATCGCATTGGGGTAGGTGCTTGTTCAGCAAGTAGTTGAGCCACTGCACTACCCAGACCTCCAAGACGCTGGTGCTCTTCGGCTACTACTACTTTACCGGTCTTAGCGACAGATTGCAGTATCAGCTCATTATCCAAAGGTTTTATCGTATGAATGTTGATGATTTCGCAACTTATTCCTTTCTTTTCCAGTTCTTTTGCTGCTAATATACTTTGCCAAACCAAATGACCTGTAGCAATTATGCTTACATCGGTTCCCTCATTCATTAAGATACCTTTTCCAATTTCAAAAGTATCGTCCTTTGAAGTAAAGTTAGGTACTTTGGGTCGACCAAAACGCAAATAAACAGGGCCTTCATATGCAGCTGTAGCAAGGGTAGCGGCATAGGTTTGATTGTGGTCGCATGGATTGATGACAACCATGCCTGGCAACATTTGCATCAAGCCAATGTCCTCTAATATCTGGTGAGTTGCGCCATCTTCGCCCAAGGTAATACCTGCATGAGATGCAGCAATCTTAACATTTTTCCCTGAGTAGGCAACGCTTTGTCTTATTTGATCATATACACGTCCTGTTGCAAAATTTGCAAAGGTTGTTGCAAAAGGAATTTGACCACCAATCGTTAGTCCTGCAGCCATGCCAATCATATTTGCTTCAGCGATACCGCATTGAACAAAACGTTCAGGATGATTTTTTGCAAAATCATTCAATTTTAATGACCCCGTTAAATCGGCACACATGGCCATAACTTTTGGATTTGTTTCACCCAAATAATCCATAGCTAAGCCAAATCCCGAACGAGTATCTTTTTGTTCCTTATCCGAAAAAGTATGCAGTTTAGATGTTATTGTGGCACTCATAATTAAAATTTTAAATCAAGCGTTTGTTTAGATTTTATTTCTATATTCTCTATCCGCGTTTCTTTCATACTTCGTTGATGATCAAAGCGATAGACAAGGCTATAAAACCCTGGTTGTAAATCTAATATTTCTTGCCTGCTATTGGCAGTAAAGGTGTAAATATTTACTAACTCATTGTTGATTTCTGTGAATAATGCAGCATGAATTGGAAATTGAGCATTAACCCTTAATTTGCCAGGTGCTGGCAGTTCAATGGTATAGTTTGGCTGATTAAGTTCCAGATTAGTAATAGGGGTAATGGGCAATGTCAATATATCAATATCGTAAGTGCCATACAAGTAGCTTTGCACCTTATTAGTTTCATGACTGAATAAATAAGCAGACTGCTCACTTTGCTTGATTAGATAAGGTATTTCGGATATGACATTCACCCTTTCCCCTTCGTGCATGGTCTGAATTTCTAAAAAGCTTGTTGGTGCAGCAATTGTGATGATATTATGTTCATTTCCTTTCAGTATAATACCCTTTTTAGTTATCGGAGGTAATGTCTGAATGATTAAAGTGTATTCGGAGCTGGGATCTATGAGTAATGTATCAGGATTACCGGCTTGATCTAAGCGATGATATAATGTGTAATCTGGCTCTTGAGAATTGCTGTAAAAAAGTATAGGAATATTGCTCTGATTAGGTTTTTGTTGACCATCGAGCAACTCAACCTGTAATGTTGTATAGCTAATTGCTTGCGTGACTACACGCAAAATATTTTTTTCAAACTCATAGGGAGTATGCGGATTAAACACATCTTTGATGCAGTGATAATCCCTAAGAGATTCTATGTCGACATCTAAACCGATGATAACTGGCTTAATGATTACTTCTTGTTTCAATAGAATTTCCAAGATAGAGCAAGGGTCTCCAAGGCAGCTTTCGGAGCCATCGGTAATAACGACAAGGATATTTTTTTGACCTTCAAATTCGGCAAAATCTTCTTGGGTTTGTTCGAGGGTATAGGCCAAAGGGGTAATGCCTTTAGGCGTGATGCCCATCATCCGATTTTTTAACTCAAGTAAGCTGTGCGCTGCGATTGGCATTTTAAGCTCAGTATCCTCGCAATCATTCTCTATAGGTAGACTTTGATGGCCATATACCCTTAGTCCGAACCGTAAACTATCATACTTGTTTATTAGGCTATCTGCAATTCTCAAGAGGCTTTTTTCTGCAATTGTCCATTTATCTTCTTTTCCCCATTTTTTCATCATGCTGGAAGAGCCATCCATTACAAACAAAACATTGACTGGAGTGGATTGACCATTGACCCCCAAAGCAAAACAACTACATAGTATGGCAATAATTAGAATTCTCATCTTAATTGAATAACAGTGGTTCGTTCAGGAATCATTTCAAAGTCGTAACGATGGGTCTCTTCGCTATTGTATTTATCGTCTTGTATATATATTAACGAGTAATTGCCCGGCTGCAGCTTGAGTTCGGTATCTTCATTAAATAAGCCTAAATCCACACATAACTGCCATGGACCTGTATCGCGGTAAAATACGCTTCCCCTTAGCGCTTGATTATTTTTAATGGACAATTTTCCATTAGAGGGATAATTCTGCTTATAAACTTTATCACTACTTAAATGTATATTTTCACTTTTGTGCGGAGTGAAACAGACATTGAGTTGATATTCACCTTCCAATAGAGGCAGGTCATCTAAGCGGTAATTATAGATCCATTCATCTTGATATTTAACCAAATAATGTGCTTGTTTTTCATCGTATTGTTTGCGATGCTCAATAGCTAAATACGATTTAGGTATGGTGATGCTTATATCATTATGTTTTCCAGGATTGAGCTGAAATGATTGGCTTGAAATACTTGGATAGGTATGTACCTTGACGGTGTACCATCCTCTTGGATCTATAGATAGGGTATCGGGCAAGCCTTTTTTACCCAGACAATGTAAGTAGGTATACAAGGTTTCCTGGCTGTAGCTGTCTTGAATAGTAATAGGGGTATTGCTTATGGTCTGCTGAGCTTTACTTTGCAAATGAATACTCAAGGTCGTTTTACCTGTGGCTTGTTTGATGGTGTTGTCCAGAACAATGGCAAAGGAGGCTTCATCTTTTGCATTGACAAAAGAACCAATGCAATCAAATGAGGAAACCAAGGAGTCTTCTATCGCTAATCCAATGATAAATGGATTAATGGAGATTCTCTTCTCATTTAAATATTTTGCAGCATCACAAGGGTCTCCTTCGCAATTTTCCAACCCATCCGTAATAAGAATAATGGAGTTTAAACTTTCAATCGTTGAAAAGTCCTTCGCTGACTCAATCAATGAGTAAGCGATTGGAGTATTTCCGTTGGGTTGAATTGCGGCTAATGTGCTTGCAAAGATCTCCTGATTTAAGGAACTGAATGGTATTTCGAGTTTGGAATCCGTACAAATATCTAAACGCTTGTGATACTGATGACCAAAAACCCTTAAGCCAACTTGAATATTAGGATTAGTCTTTTCTAGGCTATCTACAAGCTTATACAAAATTTGCTTAGCAATATTCATTTTTGTGTCATTGCCCCACATAGCTTCCATGCTCCCGGAAGCATCTAAGACAAATAATATCTTTTGTTGCCGCGGTGTGTCCTGCCCGTAGCTTAAATTACAGAGGACAATAAAGATTAATAAGAATAACTTCTTCAAGATAATACTATACTTCTCTTTAACGAGTGAGCAATGCATTTGTTGTTAGTAATCGCCAATAGATTCCTCCAATTGGCCAAGAGCGTTGGCTAGTTGGTCGTCGTTTGGTGCTTTACCGTGCCAGTGATGTGTACCTTGCATAAAATCTACACCATAACCCATTTCTGTATGAAGCAGCACACAAACCGGTTTTCCATTTCCCGTTAATGTCTTTGCTTTTTGCATGCCAGTCATTACTGCTTGCATATCATTGCCTTCTTGGATATCCATAACTTCCCATCCAAAGGCTTCAAACTTTTTACGAATACTTCCCATAGCCATTACCTCATCGGTAGGACCATCAATTTGTTGCCTGTTTACATCTATGGTCGCTATATAATTGTCTACTTTATTAGCAGAGGCGAATAAAGTGGCTTCCCAAATCTGTCCTTCTTGTAATTCCCCATCACCATGTAAAGAATAGATTAACTTGGTGTCCTTGTTGCGGCGCTTGCTTAATGCGGCCCCGATTGCGACACTCATACCTTGACCTAAACTTCCTGATGCAATACGAACGCCTGGTAAATGTTCGTGAGTAGTAGGATGCCCTTGTAGCCGGGTATTAATTTTTCTAAAGGTTTTAAGTTCTTCTACGGGAAAATAACCGCTACGAGCTAACACGCTGTAAAATACAGGCGAAATATGTCCGTTGGACAGGAAAAATACATCTTCATTATTACCATCCATATTAAAAGATGGGTCATGATCCATAAGTTCTTTATACAAGGCAATAAAAAATTCAGTACACCCCATACTGCCACCCGGGTGACCGCTATTCACTGCGTGAACCATACGTAAGATATCGCGCCTAACTTGAGAGGCTAATTGTTCTAAATTGGAAATGTTAGACATAATGTATGGGCTTGTTTCAACAAATGTAAAACCAAGTCTTTGGATAAGATAATTTGTCTTTACTTAAGTATGCACAGTTGGTGGATAACGATTGCAGTAGTTTAGATTTTAGTAGGCTAAACCAGGTGCTAAGTGCTCAGGAACATCGAGTCTTTGTCCAAAAAAGGTATCCTTCATCTAATGTCAATTCAACATGATAAGCCGTCTTCTATCCAAGTATGGATAAATATATTTGCTCGCGCTATTTGTAGGCTTGTCAGCGCTCAGATTGTTCCTGCTTTAAATCTTAAATCAAACAACTAACAACAAAAAGAAAAGCCCTGTTACGATATTCGCAACAGGGCTCTCTTAAAAGCTTTAATTTGGATGTTTATCTCTTTTTCTTCACCTTATCTGCACCTTTCATGGTATCAACCAAAATAGCTGATGCGATAAAGATAGAAGAATAAGTACCCACTAGGATACCCATTAATAAAGCAAATGAGAATCCTCTAATTGCTTCACCACCGAAAGTAAACAAAATAAGTACCACCAATAAGGTCGTAAATGATGTCATTAATGTTCTGCTTAAAGTGCTGTTTATGGCTGCATTTACATTCGTAACGACATCTTTTGTTGGATGCTCATCAAAATACTCTCTAATTCTATCAAATACAATTACTGTATCATTGATGGAGTAACCAATAACAGTAAGGATTGCCGCAATAAACTTCTGCTCAATCTCCAAAGAGAATGGGAATAATTCACCCCAGAAGATAGAAAAGATAGATAATAAAATCAATGAATCGTGAATAACTGCACCTAACGCACCTACACCATATTGCCATTTTCTAAATCGGATCAATAAGTATAAGAAAATCAACAATGCACCAACGCCTCCAGCCCAAAAAGCACTCGTTTGGATGTCATCAGCAATAGAAGTATCTACTTTATTAGATTGCACCAAGGCGGAGCGCATAAACTCTTCATTACTTGGTTCATCAACAAATTTATCTTTCAATGCGTCATACAATTTGAAAGTTACTGTACTGTCCATTTTTGGATCTTTACTTTCAATTTCATAAGAAGTAACAATCTGAATCGTTCTGTCGTTGCCAAATGTTTTAACTTGTGTAGAACCGAAAGTTTCAGTTAAATCACTTCGAATCGCATCGGTAGAAACTGTCTGATCGAAAGCAACCACATATGAACGTCCACCCTTAAAGTCAACACCCAATTCAAAACCTTTAGTAAACATAGATGCCAGACCAGCAAGAATAATAAGTGTAGATATAACATAAGTATATTTTCGTTTACCGAGGAAGTCAAATTTTGCATCTTTCAAGATATTTTCACTCCAAGACATTGATATACCAACCGTCTTGTCTCTATCGCTCATGCCATCAAATATCAATCTCGATAAGAATACTGCTGAGATAAAAGAAGCGATGATACCAATCATTAATACGATTGCGAATCCTTTAACTGGACCTGCACCTAACCAAAGTAGGGTGGCAGCTGTAATAAAAGTAGTTACGTTGGCATCAATAATTGCGCTGTAAGATCGAGAGAAACCATCAGATATTGCCAATCGAGCTCCTTTCCCTTTTCGCAACTCTTCCTTAATTCTTTCAAAGATAATTACGTTGGCATCCACTGCCATACCAATAGTTAAAACAATACCAGCTAATCCAGGTAAGGTTAAAGCAGCTCCTAATGAAGCTAAAGTACCCATGATAAATACAATATTTACCAATAAAGCTATGTTTGCAATAATACCCGCACCACTATAATATATAACCATGAAAAGGATAACAAACAAGAATCCCATTGCCAAAGCTAATAAACCAGATTTGATTGAAGCATCACCTAAGCTTGCTCCTACAACTGCTTCTTGAGGGATATTAATTTGTGCATCTAGTTTACCTGATTTAAGAATATTTGCTAAATCTTGCGCTTCATCAAAATCATCTAAGCCAGTGATTTGAGAAGATCCTCCGCAAATTGCTCCATTTACATTTGGCGCAGAGAAAACTTTATTATCTAATACAATGGCAACTTGATTACCTACATTTTCTTCAGTAAGTGTACACCATTTGTTAGCTCCAACATTATTCATTCGCATTGAAACTGCTGCAGCACCAAATTCATCTAATACCGAGCGAGCATCTGTTATCACATCTCCACTAAGTGCAGCCTTGCCATCAATCCCTTTTTGTAAGGCAAAAATGGTGTAGAAATCATCTGCATTTTCACCAGTTCCTTTAAATGGCTTGGCAGACCAGGCAAGCTTTACTCTTGCTACATCGAATATGCTTTTAATTTCTTCCATGGCAAGGTAAGATTTAACCTTATCCATATCTCTTTTGGCAACATAACCAACAATTGCACCAGGTCTCCAAAACTGACGTCCGTCTTGAACATCTATATTTGGTTGTAATACATCAAACAGTGGGTTGAAGATACTAGCTGAAGAAGTATCCTCATCTGCTCCTTCTAGACCTGCTAAATCTTCCTCCAACTCAGAGAGTCCCATATCACCTTCTAATTCATTAAGGGTGTCTGCTACTTCTTCTGTAAGCGCTAAAATTTCTTCTGTTTCCTCAAGGTCTGCTATCGCATCAAATTCATCATCTTCTGCAGCCTCTTCTAAACCAAGAATACCAACAAGCATGTCATTGGCTTGAAACAAAAGATTACCTGCAATGCTCGCATCAACTGTTTCGTAAAATTCCAAAACCGCTGCAGATTGGATAATGTTTCTTACCCGGTCTGTATTATCAGCTCCTGGAAGCTCAATATAAATTCTTCCGTTAGCATCTGGTTCAGAAATAAATGGTTGTGCCACGCCAAACTCATCTATACGTGTGGTAAGGACATTATGTGTTTCGCTGTTTTTAGCGTTTGCTTCTTCTTTAAGAACTTCTAAGACTTCATCATTGGTTGAATCAAAAGTCATTTTTTCTCTAAACTTTTCAATTGGCGCAAAGATTCCTGATAATTTAGCTCCATCCGCTATCTTCTCATATTCTTTTCCAAACAAGCTAATAAAATCACCCTGATTATTTGCTTGAGCAGCAATTGAAGATTCTAGTGCAAGCTTAAATTTTTCATCTTTGGTATTGTTTGACAATTTTTTCAGTACATCTGCCTGGTCTATTTCAACCAACATGCTTACACCACCTTTAAGGTCTAGACCCAGATTTAAACTTCTTTTGTTTATTTCATCATAGGTAAAACCTAAGAAAACTTCCTCATTCTTAATAGAGTCTAGATAGTAGTTCTTTGCTTTGTTCTCGAGATAAGCTTTTTCTAATCCTTCATCTAAATCATTCACTTGAGTACTCGCGAAAGCCTCAGCTTTGCCTACAAATGAGTTCTTGATGAAAGTAAAGGAAAGCTGAAATATCGATACAACGATAAGCGCAATGATAACAATTCTAATAAATCCTTTTGCTTGCATAGTACAACGGGTTAATTTTTTTTAAAGGCTGCAAATATACTATTATTAAAGAGTAATATTTCAAGTTTCATTCAAAAATTTCTTCAGAAGCAGCTCTGAGCTAAGCTTATTTGCTTTTAGTGCTTTATGAAACTTTTAACAATTTCTTGACTTTCTGTTTTTGCTCGCACAAAATAAAGACCTGCGGGCAGCTCATCCCTAAGATAAATGCTCGCTGAATTATCATGAATAGCCCATTCCTTAATTACTTGACCATAGAGGCTTAAAAGACTTATTCTTTCGACATTATATTTTGATGCATAACTTATTACAACTGTATTGTTCTCTTTGAAAGCTTGAATGTTAAGCGATGTTTCTCCTTCAAAATCCAATATAGAGGAGGTGAAATCACAAAGGGTATTAAAATTTAAAACTTTCTCCAGGGCAGTTTCCAGCTCAATATTGGTTTCGATCACTGTCTGACATTGCGGATGACTCATTCGTATGTCATAGAACCCCGATTCTGAGACGCCTATATGGTAGGAGCCATCAAACTGAGAATATTTTAAATAGCTCTCTCCAAGGATATCGATTTGAGCGTTGTTAACTGGATTATTGTTTAAGGTGTCAAAAACTGAACCGATTAAATAGGATGCGCGCGTATAGCTTGGGGCAATGATAAATAAGCCCTCTTCACGATCACTTATTAAAATGTTCCCGCTAGGTAGAAAAGGATACACCCCCCAATTACCTTCAAAACCATCATCTGAAGAGAAGGGAGAAGTATCAAAACTACCCACTTCAACCAAGTTATCTTTAAGTGTGGCATCTACCAAGCTTAATCCATTTCGGTAATAGGAGGTATATAAATAATCGCCAAGGAAGAAGGTGTTGTGCGGGATAACACTATCACCTGGACTATTTTGAAATTGATCGGTCAAGCGAATGTTGTTGAGGTCTGAAATGTCATACATGTCCACATATGCACCTGGTTTTTCATCAGTAGTAGCTAAATAATTGCCATCATCACTTAGCCAACAATTATGGGTAAAGAATCGACTGGTAGACTGCCTAGCTATTACTATTGGTGCCTCTTTGTCACCTAAATCAACGACGGAAAATGTGCCGTTGGAAATTTCTGCAGTATACAAAGTGTCATCCCTGACATAGGCATCATGAACGTATTGATCGTCATATAAACCTAAAAAATTAGGGGCATAACGATTGGGCGTATTTAAATCGATGATAAATGCTCCTTGGTTGGATATGTTGCTTCCTAATAGGTAGCCAACTCCATTTTCATCGATAAAAATGTTGTGAGCTGTTTGGTAGTCGAAGGTGTCGATTTGGTTGATGGAGAGCGATGGGGCTGAGTTGGGTAGGCTTCGTAAGTCAACTATCAATAAGCCTCCGCCTTCTTCATTGGTGACGTAAGCAAAACCATCAAAAGTTTTAATATCTCGCCAAACACTTGTGTCGCCAAATATCTCAAACAATAAAACGGGGCTTTGAGGAGCACTTACATCAATGATATATAAAGAAACTTCGGAACCTACTAAAGCATATTCATTGCCTAAAGTGTCCGTATATCCCCATATATCATTGATTTTTGAATTTGTCGGAAGGTAGCCGAGCAAATCCATATTTTGTTGAGCATGCAGGAAGCAACCCGTGAGCATCAATAGGATATGTAAAATGAAATTTCGCATTACTTAACTAAGACTTGCTCGAAGTCGGCTATTTTATAAATTCTTAATGAGGTATTCTCTATTCTATTCACTTGTCCTTTGGCATCTACGACCTCTTTGAAATTATACCGGCGTGCTTTGGGTTCAATATCTAGGTGAAGTAGATATTGATTAAAGTTTAACCCATGTTCATCAATCAAGGGAAAGAAAATAGTGGCTAATTCATAGCCCAAGAATACATGTTTACTTGGTTTCCCAAAATATTTTTCATGATATCTTCCAATGAAGTTTGCTGTAAGCTCATTCTTACCCTCAATCCAGTAAGATTTGGTGAAATGGATTTTACTGCCGTTGATATAATCCAATCGTATCGTCTCAATTTCTTCCCATCCTGGCATACCAAAGATGGTCAAGTTTGTATCTTCCTTAAATGGAGCGGCCTGGCTGAGGAAATGATGAATGAAGTTTTCGTTAAAGCTATTTACAATCAATAGGTTGTGTTCACTTTCGTCGATATATTTGTCTAGAGAAAAAGATTCAATAAAATCGTCATTTCCCAATTCAATATTTGAGTATTTAACTTTATCCTCTAGACTCAGGCTGTCATTGTAATCGTCGAGATAATCAGCTAAACTACTGGCATATTCTTTTCCTGAATTGTTCGAATGATAGAAGAACTTGAAATTAACATCCTGAATAGAATCTAAACCATATTGTAAGATGGTCTTTATATGCTGAATTAATGGTGGTTCGGCCATATAGTATTTTGGATTCCCTTGCGACGCAGATTGTGAAGGGCTAAATGGAGAAATGTGTATGATTTGGTTTTCTTCCGCATATTTTGAAAGTCTGCGGATATTTGTTTTTAAGGCAGGACCAATCATGACATCGAAACTGTCATTCTGAATCGCTCTTAATACGGAAGATATTTCTACATTAGAATGCTTGTCGTCAAAAAACTGAAACTCAAACTTGGATTGAAAGCTTATATCTTGAAAAGCCATTAGCATACCCTCCATAAAGGAAATAGACATTTCGCTTTCCTTGCTTGTTACAAACTTTTCATAATTCTTTTTGCTTGATTCGTTCCATGCTTTGCGTACACTATCCTCTTTAAAAGGGAGGATAACCGCTATACGATAAACCTTGTTATTTGCAGCAGGTTTAAGTATAATGCTATCGCGGGCTTTGGTGGATGTTTCTATTACTAAGGAGTCTTTCTTAATTGAACTATAGCTTGAATCATCTGCCTTAGACAAATCCTCACTATGGATGAGGATGTCTGCTGATTGTCCATTTATATTTTTCGTTTTGCAGTCAGTTAAACCTACAAGAACAAGGGCTGTGACAATATATAGATATCCAGATTTTATGCGCATAAATTATTTTAAAAACCCATTCTTTTATTCCCACTCTATGGTGGCAGGTGGTTTAGAGCTGATATCATAAACAACTCGATTAACGCCCCGAACATTATTAATAATTTCGTTGGATACTTTTGCTAAGAATTCATAAGGTAAATGGACCCAATCTGCAGTCATTCCATCTTTACTGACCACTGCTCTCAAAGCTACCGCATCTTCGTAAGTTCTTTCATCACCCATAACACCAACGCTCTTTTGGTTCAACAAAATTGTGCCAGCTTGCCAAACCTGATGGTATAAATCATGCTCTTTTAGCAAACTAATAAAAATATGGTCAGCTTCTTGAAGTGTTTTAACTCTTTCTTTGCTAATCGCACCCATTATTCGGATAGCCAGTCCAGGGCCAGGGAAGGGGTGGCGTTGCACAATATAAGACGGCACTCCGATGGCATCTCCGACTAAACGAACCTCGTCTTTAAAAAGCATGCGTAAAGGCTCTACAATTTTTAAATGTAATTTTTCTGGCAGACCACCAACGTTATGATGCGATTTAATGGTTACAGATGGACCATGAACAGATACTGATTCAATCACATCAGGATAAATAGTGCCTTGGGCTAACCACTTAGCACCTTCTATTTTCTTTGACTCAGCTTCAAACACATCTATGAAGTTTTTACCTATTATTTTCCGTTTTTTCTCGGGGTCGCTTACGCCTTGTAACTCTTTGTAAAACAATTCACTCGCATCAACGCCTTTCACATTAAATCCAAGACCTTTATAATCCTCTAAAACGTTTTGAAATTCATCTTTTCTCAAGAGTCCATTGTCTACAAAAATGCAATGCAAATTGGAGCCAATAGCTTGGTGTAATAAGCCTGCAGCTACACTACTATCTACTCCGCCAGATAGCCCTAAGATTACTTTATCATCACCCAATTGCTCTTTTAAAGTTGTTATACTTTCTTCAACAAAAGATAACGAAGTCCAGTCAGCATTTACTGCACAAATTTCAATTAGAAAATTATGCAACATCATCAAGCCTTCCGCTGAATGGGTAACTTCTGGATGATATTGGAACGCATAGAAAGGCTGCTTAAATGCATCGTCAATACTGCGATATGCAGCTACATCTATACTCTTTGTATTGGCTATAATTTCAAACTGTTCAGATAGCTCCAAAATACTATCACCATGACTCATCCAAACTTGTGATTGGTCCGGTATGTTGTTGAAAATGGGGTCTTTTTTTAATACGTGTAAGTCAGCTCTTCCATATTCTCTTTTATTGCTTTTGGCTACTTTACCCCCAATGTTGTGCGCTACATATTGTGCTCCATAGCAGACCGCAAGGACGGGTTTAGTAGACAATATTTTTTCAATATCGACTTTAGGGGCTTTTTCATCTAAGACTGAAAACGGACTTCCGCTTAAGATTACTGCTTTAACATCATCACCGAGTTCTGGGATCTTGTTAAAAGGATATATTTCACAAAATATTTTAAGTTCTCTTACTCTTCTAGCTATCAGCTGAGTATATTGGGATCCAAAATCAAGAATAATTACTTTATCGTGCATAGTCCCACAAAAGTAAGCATATTAATTTTCAGTAACATGGGGTCTAATTAACATGTTTACAAGATTCTTTTCGTTTTTAATCCTTGGTTAAAATACTACTGCCCACTGATTTTCAATACTTGACAAGAGAAATATGGTTTATTGTCAACAATTTAATTGTGGATTACTAAGTGTTTTTAGTTGATAAAATTTCTCTGGAATAAACAAGTTGAAAATCATGTTTATTTAGTTTTGTGCGAAACTATAACTAATGATAAAACAACTACTTTTTTTAATACTGTCTGCAGCTATGGGCTTCGGATTAAATGCCCAGTCAACAGCTCTGAGTGTTAACTTTGAGACTCAAGGTTCTGGTTATACTCCTTCTTCCACTATTGGCTCGGGTTGGGTTGATTTATTCAATAGAACAAATTATGATATGGCTGTTGTTAATAATGAGAATGGCTTTTACTGGGGTATTGAGGATGTATCTGGCACTTATTCCTTATCTTTAGACCAGATATATGTGGCAGATGCTACTTCTTTTATTTTAAGTTTAGATTGGTTGACTCACCATAGCAATGACTGGGATGGTGGGACCTACATGAGAATTTATTATATTGAAAATTCTGGGTCAGATCAAAATTTATTGTGGGTAGAAAACGTTCCAAATGCGGGAAGTACAACGAATGAGCCGGCTGCCGTAGATTTAGATTTTGATGGGAATGGAGAATGCTTAAATTCTTTGCCAGCAAGATCTACTTCTTCCAATGGATGTAATATTGGCACTGGAAGAAATCATTTTGAATCTTACAACACATCAAGTATTCCCTTGAGCCCGGGTACAACCACATTAGATATTCGTATAGATTTTAATAATTTCAATCAGAATGATATTGGAATGTATATTGATAATATTACTATAGATACTGTAGGTTCTAGTGCTTCATCAACACCAACCATTACCTCAAATCCAAGTAGTCTTTCAGGCCTTGATTATGTCGAAAATGCGGGGCCCTCTTCATCTATATCTGTTACGCTGGATGGGTCAGATTTGACTGCAAATATTACAGGATCTGGAGCTTTAAGTTTTGAATTTTCATCAGATAATTTAACATGGGGGGCATTTCCAAGCACGGATGTATCCTCAGCCTCACAACAAGTATATGTTCGTTTAGCTGGTGGATTAGGTGAAGGTGTTTACAGTGAAACACTCACTTTGTCAAGTACAGGGGCCTCTGATGTCACGGTTAGTTTAAGTGGCGAGGTAGAAAGTCCGCCATGTGTTCAATCTCTTCAAACACTGCCTTACAGCGGAATTAGCGGGTCTGCTAGTTTTACTCATGATACAAACATCACCCCTGTTTTAGCTCCAGCAGAGTC
>JASJJC010000012.1:0-43610 GCA_037624485.1 Chitinophagales bacterium | reverse complement strand
TTGTAGTTGATGACAATTCATGTGTGGCCGATACAACTATTACTGTGTTTATTCAAGATGCACCAATCGCATCTTTTACTGCAGATTCTGTTTGTTTTGGAGAAAGTCACACGTTTAACTCAGATTCTAGTTTTGGTGCTGGTGCAAATATTATCTCGTATCATTGGGATTTTGGAGTTGGTGGAACATTGACAGACACTTCCAACATTGCGAACACCTTTTTTACTTATAATACATCAGGCTTATTTACTGTTTGTTTAACCATTGAGACAGACCAGAGCTGCGCAGGAAACTTTGATGATACATGTTTTGTGGTTCAGGTTTATGAACTACCAAATGTAAACTTCATTCTCGATTCGGCCTGTTTGGGCAATCAATCTAATTTTACAGACTTAACGGTCTTGGGCGCGGATGCTGGAGCTTTGTCAAGTTTTTGGGATTTCGGCCAAAATCCGCAAGACACCTTACTTGGTTTTTCTTCTCCATTGAGCACGCAGTTTTTATATGATTCTACGGGTCAATATAATGTTACGCTGACTGTAATTGATTCTAATCTTTGTACCTCTAGCGATTCGGAAACAGCATTTGTGTTGGCCAATCCTGCAGGGGACTTTAGTTTTACAACTGCCTGTCAAAACCAAGACAACGAGTTTGTGGCATTGCCAAGTTTTGTATCTGCAGGAAATTTGGTCTATTATTGGGATTTTGATGAGGGTCTAGGGTTTCAATTAGGGGATAGTTTAGAGACCTATAATTTCGTAGTTACCGGAAATCATCAAGTTAATTTAGCTATCGTGGATGGTCTGGGTTGTTCGGATACTGTTCAGCAGCTGATAGTTATTTTGGATGCACCTACTGCGGTCATTACAGGAGATAATACAGTTTGTAGAGGTGTCAGTACCACCTTGTCTGGTTCGTCTTCAACAGTGCTTGCACCGCCCGCGGTTTTCGATTGGAGTGTTACTACCAGTCAAACCTCTCAAATAACCTATAGTCCAAATTCTGATACAGATCTATTTTTAACGGTTACCGACGATAGTGGTTGTGTTGATTCGACTTCTATTTTTATTGATGTTCTCGAAGTCCCTGAAGCAGATTTTGATTGGACAGCCGCTTGTGAGGATATTCAAATCTCACTTAATTCGCTTGCTCAAGAAGGAGATGCTTTATTGATTAACTATACTTGGAACATAAATAGCCCCATTTCTGGCGCAGTTACCTTCAATACACCTAATGCTAATTACACGGTGCCAACAATTGACACCTTATCGGTGACCTTAGTAGTACAGGATGCAAATAATTGTATTGATAGTTTTAATCAAATAATCGTTGTTGATCAACAAGTAGACTTAGATGTTTTAACTTCCGATTATTTGTTATGTCCTGGAGACACCTTATTGCTTAATTTAGATGATAGTACACAATTTGTTTCAATTGGCGTGGGAAGTACAGTGTGGTCGCCAACTGCGGGTATTGTTGCAATAAGTGGAGATTCAATTCTATTAGCTCCAACAACATCAATAGTCTATAACATTTCAGCATCTAGTGCATTAGGGCAATGTCCGCCAGATGATGATAATTTTATAAACGTCGATTTAGCTCCGGATCCATTTATTTCTTTAGATGCTTTTCCAAATCCAGTTTTGGCAGGAGCTATATCCAATATTACGGCAGGTGTTATTCCGTTTAATGTGAATACCGATTCTTTAATATGGGATAATTCAAGTGGAACACTAAATTCTGATTTTGGATTTAATTTAGATGCAACCCCGATCGAAGAGACAACTTATCCAGCCCAACTGATTTATTACTTTGATTCCTTGCGTTGTGTTAAAGATACCGCAATTACCATTTTTGTGATTACGGAATGTAATGGCGAACTAATCTACATACCAAACATATTTACACCTAATGACGATGGAAAAAATGACGAATTTGGATTAATAGGATATGGTATTGAAGTAGTTAATTATATGAGAATATTTGATCGCTGGGGACAATTATTGTTTGATGGTGTTGACCTTGAAATGAATAATGGAAGAATGTTTCCTGGTGCCGGTTGGCTAGGGGAGAATCAAGGAGGTAAAGATTGTAATTCAGGCGTGTATGTCTATACCTATGAGATCAGGTGCGCGAATGGAGATGTCGTTCGAGGAAGTGGAAATGTTACCCTAATTAAGTAGAATATGAGAAAGAGTTTTTTGTTAATTATATGTTTTTGTTTATCCATGTTTACACTGGTTGCCCAGGATATTCATTTTTCAAATTACAACGCGCAACCGCTTATAATGAATCCTGCAACTACGGGATTAAACGGTTGTGATTTTAGAATAGGCGCAAACTTCAAAGCTCAATGGCTTGGTGTCTCGGAAGGAAATACTTATCGTACCACTTCTTTATATGGTGATTTTGCAATGGGTAAACCTACTAAATTTTCCAATTTTGGCGGAGTTGGTATTTCCTTGCTTTCTGACCAAGCGGGCGATTTAAATTACAATACAAATAAGGTAGATGTTTCTTTTGCTTATCACCTTATGTTAAATAATAGAGGGACATCCTCTCTTTCATTTGGTATTCAGGGTGGATTTGCTCACCGTGGATTGGATCAAAGCAAAGCTTTGTTTCAATTCGACCCCATTACAGGAGAGCCCATTCTTAGTGCTATAGAATCGTTCGATGCAGATACTAGATTTTATGGGGATGCAGGAGCAGGGTTCTTATATTCAACTTCACCAAAAAAGAATTCCAATTACTTTTTTGGAATGGCTTTACAACATGTGAATCAGCCCAACATTTCTAGTTTTAATATTAACAGAGATGAATCTGAGCGCATGTATATGAAGTTTACCCTGCACGGAGGAGCATTAATACCTTTTAATAATCAATTAGGGATTATGCCAGGATTTATGTTGTTGAAGCAAGGACCAACTTATGAAGCTACTCTCACCTCTTTTTTTAGATACAAGTTGAGTCAAATACCGACGGTTAAAACAGCCCTTTATTTTGGTGTTATGTATCGTTTAGAGGATGCGATTATTATTGCTACACGAGCGGATGTAAAAGCTTTTCAAATTCACTTTAGTTATGATTTGAATTTATCTAAATTTACCGTCGCATCTCGAGGAAATGGAGGCCCTGAAATTGCATTGGTTTACTCTGGATGTTTCAATAGAAAAAACAACGATAGATATTGTCCCGCTGGATTCTAGTTCTTAATTAGCCAAGCACCTTCATTCTCTAAATGCTGTTCTGCTAAAATAGACTTGGATGCAATAAGATTAGCATCTGCATAAATACCTACTCGGTAAAACCCATTATCACTTGGGAAGATATAAGAGTCATTACCTTTAGCGAATAGTTGAGCTTCCATTCGTTCTGCATTCTTCAGCGAAGCATAGGAACCTAAAACAATGTAATATCCTTTGGCTAACGTTCTTTGATTAATTCTAATTAAAGTTTCATTTATATATCCTTCTTTTTGAGAAACAGGATAATTAACATGAGGCTCGTTGTAAACAACAGTATTCTTAAAACTTTCTACAAATGAATCATTTGGAAATAAGAGCTCTACAAATCCAGCTTGCTGTGTTTTGGCTGGTGCAAGTTGCGTGTTTGACCCCATCAATCCGATTACTCCAGCTAAGAGTAATATCGAACTAAACAAGCCAACTATCGCCCGATTGGAGGTTTTCCTTACTTTGTTTTGTCTCTCTTTTCTAACCTGGACAACTTCCTTTTCAATTTTTTTGACCGAAGGCTTAATAAGCTGCTTCGGAATCGGTTTTAAATGAAATTTTCTCATGCCATAGAAAGAAGAGTCACTTAATTCTAATACAAAAGGCTTGAAAATAATTTGATTATTCTCATTCACGGAGAATGAGCCAATCTTATTTAGTTTGAACGACGCATCTTTTTTAATTCCAAAGCTAATCTGATTGGAAAAAGCAAGTACTTTATTCTTTGCAGTCTCATAGGGCAAAGAATGTTTCCCCATTATAGCGCCTGTTAATAACTCGTCATCATGCTTTAAACTACTATTAAAAGCAATCTGCTTAGACGGGGGAGAAATGGTGTGTTGATGTATAGTACTAGGAATAGATTTTAAGATAAATCCACCAAAGTTTGGTAAAACAACACAGTCATTGTGTTTAAGTAAATCTAAAATATGATCTTCAAAGTTAATATTCATGCTAGTACCTAAATTGAACACCTACCATGGCGTTAAAACCAAAGGTAGGATAATTATACCATTTTTGGTATTTAAAATTTGCCAAATTGTTCAATTGTGCAAAGAAGGAGAGGTATTTGGTGAATTGATAGTTTGCGCCTAGGTTGACATCTGCCATTCCTCTTATTTTTTGCGCATCGCCATTTTCATCTCGAGCAAATGCACCAGCTACGCCAAAGACCTCAGCGTTCATTAGTAATTTCTCCTTGAGTAAGTAGCTTGTGCTAAAATTTGTACTTAACATCGGTAAATGCCATGCTTTTGCCTGACCATCAAGTTCATACAACATGAAATCCAGGACCAATATGCTTCGCAATTTGTTATTCCAATCGTAACCGGCTTCTACATTAATATTTATTACCGTGGTATTCTTATCATAAATAACATCAAAACGCTTCATATCCAGACTATCATTTACGAATAAAGGCATTCCCTTAACTACCTTATTTGAAAACCGGGCATTGTAAGTAAACTGTCCTGCGGTCCCCTTGAATCCTGCCATACGATCTTCTACACGGCTGTTCTCTAACATAATGTCATAATTGACAAAGGGATTCTCCTGTGTGAAGTTGAGGTAAGTATTTTTTTGCAGTCGTCTACTCCATCCAGAGTAAAATATGAGATAATTCTTAAACAGGCTTTTCTCTGTATATAGTTTTGGGTATATATTAAATTGTTGATCGTCATTAATATCTCCTATCGCAGCAGTTACTCCAGCGGTGAGCTTCCAATCGTCATTGTTGAAGGTGTAGGATCCGCCAAACTGGAAAACCTCGCGTTCTAGATCTCCTCGACCGGGTGCTGAAGGGGTGTAATTACTCACATCAAAGTCTGCATTTATATTGAAGAAGTGTTTGTTTTTATTGACCTTAGTAAAATCTGCTTTATAGTTTAAGCACCATTCATTCACCTTAAAGTTGTCATTGGCAAATGAGGTAGAGACCACTTGTTTATGGTCAAAATTATTTTTTCCCAAAATAGAATTTTGAATGCTAATATCACCACCCATTTCTCGAACTCTATGTTTGATAGAAGAGCTTTCAAAACTTGTATCTACTTGATTGTATCCATAGAAATAATCAACATCTTGCGTGAAGTCAAATGAAGCAGCTATTTGCACCTTTTTCAAATCATATTTGGCAAACAGACCAACACTATTGTCTCTGAATCTTTGGTTTTCTATTTTTTGACCATATGAGGATAGATGTTTAAAGGATGCTCCAAATTCCAGATCTTCTGCTTCTTTATTGATATAAACAATTTCAGCTAAGGGAGAATATTGAGTGCCAAATCCAAGTTTGATAGATGAATGATTATATACTTTAGGCTTTACCTTAGGCATGGAGTAGGGCTTTATCGCATGGGGGGGGTAATTTAATTCAAGCAATCGACTAGTGATAGGGTAGCTTAATACTGGCTTGGGTAATTCTAAAGCTGATATACCCGGATTGACGTTTATTTTTTGCGCATCTGCAATTCTAGCTTCATAATCCTTAACTACCGTTATGTCCTCTGTGTCTATTCCTGAATCGTCTTGAGCATACAAACTTCTACCAATCAAAAGGCAGAAGAGCATGCTTATTTTAAATGAATGACTCATAGTATTTATTATTTGAAATTATCAAATTGTAGGGTATCACTTGGGGTGAGATTTAAATCTAACTTGGTGACCTCTAATTCTTCTTCCTTTATCTGGGCTAGCTTATCTTTTGCTTCTTGCATCAACTCTTGGTCCCCAATATAGTTATCGACGATACTTTGTAAGGTTGCTTTAGCTTGAAACACATTATCAAGTAAAACATAGTTATCTGCAATAAGAATAAAAGTTTTTACTACCCAATATTCATAAGAGGCATATTCGTTTTTTATCTTGAAGCAAGCCGTATTTGAAGATTCGTAGAGATACTTTTTATGTAAAATGAAAGCTAGGCTATAAGCTGATTCTGCTTTGATATTACTGATACTTAAGGTATTTACGATTTCCTGAAAGTAAGTTTCGGACGCAACATATTGTTTTTTCTCTAGAAGTGCTTTTGCTTGGTAAAATGTAGCCTCTGTTTGTACCTCATCATTAATAGCTGAATTGTTTAATACTGATGTCGCATTTATGATAACTTCATCATAATTTTTCAGCTTAAAGTTACATCTCAACATTCCTATAAGCGCTATTTCTTGATTGCCTTGTAGACTTGCTTTATTTTTTAAGTCATTATATAAATACAAGGCTTCCGAATAGTCTTGGTTGATCTCATATGCAATATAGCTTGCTTTAAGTAAAGCCGTTTCTTGATATTTATTCGCTCCAATACCAATCAACTTTTTATAGTCGAGGTAGGCCTCACTATAGTTGCTTGCCTTAAAGAAGCAATCGGCTCGGAAGTAATAAGCAGAAACGATAAAGTTGCCATTAGGAAATAGTTGAATGTACTCGCTTAAGGAAGGTAGAGCTTTACTGCAGTTTCCACTTTTGTAAAGATTATCTGCTGCCTCAAAGATCAAACTATCCTGTTCCGAACTAGAAACATTTATACCTGCTTGGTTTTGTACAAAAGACAAATACTCATTAGCTCGCCCCAAGTAAACATAAAGTTCTTTTAGAGCCCGCAAGGCCTCTTTCGCTTCTTCAGTGTTCTTATAATCAAGCACAACTTTTTTGTAGGCGATTAGGGACCTCTCTTCCTGTTGGGTATTAAAATATGCAAGGCCAAGTTTGAGAAATCCTTTTGCTGCATACAAACTCGAGGGATAAGCGCTTGTTTGTATTTTAAGTTTGACGATTGCACTATTGAAATTACCGCTGTTTATAAATGCATTCCCCATTTCATAAAGTGCATAATCTTTGTAAAGGTTGTTTGGATATTTACTATTCAAATACTCTAGTGTATTTACCTTGTCTAAGTAATCACCTTTTAAGCTATTGATTACACTTTTTTGAACCAAGGCATATTCTGCGCCTTGCCAATCTTTATTGATCACTTCGTCGTAGTTAGTTATAGCCTTGATATAACTTTTAGTCATGAACAAACAATCCGCATTCCTTAAAAAAGCATCGGGGATTATTCGTTGGTTTGTGCTATTAACTGATCCGGGGGTTTTAATGGTTTGTTCAAAGTAACTAGCTGCGGTTAAATATTTTTTCATTTTGAAATTGCAATAAGCCAAATTGTAATTAGCGAGAGTCTTAGAAGCAAAACTTTCGCTGAAATTATCTTCTAAATTAAACTGCTTGAATTTAGTAAAATTGTTGGCTGCTTGGCTGTATTGTCCCCATTCATACTGGATATTTCCCTTTAGAAAAATACTTAAGCCCAGTATATCATTATTTACCGGATTGGCGATGGATTTATTTACATAAATCATTGACTCATCAAATTTCTGATCATTGTAAAGCTCGACCCCTCGATAGTAACAGACCATTTGATAGACCTTTTTGACTGATGGACCGCTTATATTGTATGTTTCTAAAATCTCAATAGCTTTTGCGTAATTTTTTGTCTCTAGTAAAGCTTGACTAAGTAAATTGCCAGCTTCATTGGCATAAGTGCTGTTAGGGAAATACTTGAGAAATTTACTCAGTTCAGTAATTGCTTGATTGGTATACGAAAGTTCGTAGGAAAGCTTAGCGTATTGAAACCCAGCCGTTTCTTGGATCACCTTGTCAAATTTTAAGGCTGCTGCTTGAAAAAATGCATCTTTTGCCTTCGCCTTTTGTGCAGTTTTTAAATAACAGTCTGCTAAGCAATACATAGCATTTTGCCCTAAGGAATCTTCTAAAATATTAAGCTGTTGGAAATTGCTCACCGCAGCTATGAAATTTGCCGTCTTGTATTGGGCATAAGCTAATTGATACAATTCCTCTTTACTTACCTTTTTGGCCTCATCGATGTACGCTTCAATTAATGGAGATGCACTTTCATAATCACCTAATTCAAAATAAGCTTGACCCACTAAATGCGCAATTTCTATGATATTGTCAGTGCTTGGATTACTTAAAAGGCGAGAGGCATAGGATATGACCAAATCATAATCTTTTCGTAAAAAGTACAGCTGAGTCAGGTAATAGGGCACAGCCTCTTTGTATCGTTTCGAATTCTTTAGCTTAATAAAACTTTTTTCTGCTTCCTTGTAATTTTCTTGGTAGAATGTGATAAATCCATAGTAATAGTTTGCGGGCTCACTGTAAGAGTGCTTCGCGTCCTTTATGGATCTTAGCAATGGCTTGGCTTGGTCAAACTTTTTTCTTTTAAAATAGGCATATCCAAAATTAAACTTGTACTCAATCAATTCATCATTGGTAAGTTCTTTAGTGTCTACTTTTTCATACCATTCAACGGTGTTTACCATTTTGTTTTTTCGAAAATAGTAGCTACCCAACTCAAAATATGCTCTGTTTCTTAAAGTGGTTTCATGATAAGCCTCTATAAAACGAGTAAAAAGTAGCTCTGTATTATCTTGTCCAAGTTTTGCAGCACACAAGGCATAGTAATAATCGGCAAACATAACTAGGGTATGTCTGTCGTTATCGATGACTCCTTTCAGTGCTTTAGCCATTAGACCAAATTTCAATTGAGCAGGAGCGTAAAGCTGCTGGTCTACAAGGCTTAGGCCCTCCTTGAGGTACTTGTTTTTTTCGGTATAATAACTTGTTTCTTGAGCAACTAATGCATCAAGTTGAACAAGAAAAAATATGACTAAAATAATTTTCAAGAGTTTCTTCATCATTGGAGATATTCTAATTCTTCTATTATGTTACAATAATAAATTAAAAACTTGGACTTCAAGTCTTATTTATCAACATCTTAATTTTAACGAAGGGAAGCAGTAAAAAGGTATTCGAAGGGGGCTGTTTCCTTTTTAATAAAAGTACCAATATCTTTGTCATTGAGGACGTTACCGCACTTCAAGTAGGTAGTTTTCATACCTAAATCTTCAAAATTATGCCATCCAAGTATGGTGGAGATGGAATTTTTTTTCTTCTTGAATTTAAAAAATTAATCTACATAAGTTATTGAATTTCAATGATTTTTCAATATTTCTGAGCTTAGGTAATCAATGAAATACAGCGTAAAAGAAAAAAAATATTTATCCGCTCGGGACTAAACTAAAATATACTTGAATAAAATAAGCCTAAATATCATTAACTTTGCACACATAATAAATCAAACTGCATGATTATTGGAATTACAGGTACGATTGGGTCAGGAAAAGATACCCTTATGGAGCTGCTAAAAAATGAATATGGCTTTAAGCATTATTCAGTGCGTCAATATTTAACAGAAAAGTTGAATGAGGAAGGTCTAGAGCTTAATCGACCAGCTATGACTAATTTGGCAAACTCGTTAAGAGAAGAGAATCATCCAGCATTTATCATTGAGCAATTGTTTTTAAAGGCTAAAGCTGAAGGGGGGAATGCGGTAATCGAGAGTATTCGAACACCTGGAGAAGTTGTGTTTTTAAAAGAGCATTCCGATTTTTATCTTTTCGCTGTTGATGCAGATCCTAATTTAAGATATGAAAGGGTTCAAAAACGCAAGACAGCGACCGATAGAGTCGATTTCAATACCTTTATGGCAGAAGAACAACGTGAAATGAGCAATGACGAGCCGCATATGCAAAATATTGCCGCTTGCGTTCGTTTAGCTGGGAATCGATTTAGAAATAATTCTTCAATCGATATGTTTTACAAGAAGGTAAGAAAAGCCTTAGAGAAGGAACTGAAAATATCTGCGCAGAAGGTTAATTAATCGCTTGTTCATCTAATTTTATTAAAGCAAAAACAGCATAATTGATAATATCCGTGTAGTGAGAATCATTACCCTCAGAAATCAATGTGCTTCCCCCATTTCCTTCAATTTGTTTGATGCGATTAATTTTCATCAAAACAAGATCAGTGTATGAACTAATGCGCATTTCGCGCCAGGCTTCCCCATAATCATTATTCTTGGCCAGCATAAGTTCTTTCGTTTGATCAATATATTTATCGTATAGTTTTAAGGTTTCTTCTATTGGAAGTTCTAGTTGGTCGGAAACTCCAAGCTCTAATTGAATCAAAGCGATAATACAATAGTTTACAAGCCCTATAAACTCAGGTTCTATTCCTTCATCTACTTTTTGAACCACTCCATCTTCAATTGTTCTAATTCGATTGGCTTTAATGTAAATTTGGTCTGTCAAACTTGCCAAACGCATAATGCGCCAGGAGGTTCCATAATCCTTTACTTTAAGTGTAAATATATTCCGACATTTTTCTATTGCTTTGTCGTACTGAGATGATGTTTTATTGCTGCTCAAAATGCTTAACTTTACACAAAAATAAATCTTTAACTCGGTAATTTTGACAAATTCTTATTTTTCTATTAATTGCAACGGAAAATTGCATGATTTCCGCCAGATTGCGGTCATGGGTATCTTGAATGCAACTCCTGATTCATTTTATGATGGTGGCCAGTATTCCAATTTAAATTTTGCTATTGAACACGCAGCAAAAATGTTAGCCGAAGGAGCTGATATTATTGATGTTGGTGGCGTATCTACTCGACCAAATGCAGCGCATGTTAGTGAGCAAGAGGAAATGGATAGGGTGCTACCTATTATTGAAAGGCTCAAAGCGAGCTTTACAGACATTATCATTTCCATTGATACCTACAGAGCAAGCGTCGCTCAAGCCTCCTTTTTGGCTGGAGCGGATATAGTCAATGATATTAGCGGAGGCGATATGGATGAAGGAATGTTCCCCTTGATTGCCCGCTTAAAATGTCCCTATATTCTTTCTCACATTCAGGGCACCCCGCAAAACATGCAAAACAATCCTCAGTATGATGATGTGGTTTTAGAGGTGTTAAAATTGCTAACTGAAAAGGCAATGAAATTAAAAGAGCAGGGGGTTAATGATATCATTTTGGATCCAGGATTTGGATTTGGAAAAACAATCGAACAGAACTATCAGCTACTCATGGGGATTCAAGTTATGAGTAAGAGTTTAGCGTATCCAATTTTAGCTGGGATCTCTCGAAAATCTATGTTGTACAAACCACTGGGGATAACGCCCAAAGAAAGTTTAACAGCAACAGCAGCAGCTCACTTAATCGCTATACAAAACGGTGCGCGTCTATTACGCGTGCATGATGTTAAGGCAGCCAAGGAGGTGATTAAAATTTGGGAACTTTCGCAAGGAAGAGCTTAGGGCCATAATGTAAGGAGTTAACTCGCGTCTCTTAATTCACTGCCTTCTCTTATCGTTCGTGCGCCAAAGCATACGGCCTTTAAATCAGTAGACACAATTATCTTTCATAGTCTAAAACTTATTGTAATTTTACGCAGTGAAAATTGCAGCTTCTCTTTATTCTACAAATCTTCAAGATCTTCCTTCATTGGTCCATGAGTTAGATGCCTTGCCAGTCGATTTCTTTCATGTCGATTGTTTTGAAGGGGAAGAGCAAAAAGTTGCAAAGGACATTCGTGCTATTCAGGGAATATCTTCTAAGCCTATCGATTTACATGCCATATCGTCCAACAGTGAATCATTTTTTCAATTAGCCGAGGAACTTGGTGTTAAGCAATTGACCTTGCAACTAGAGAATATCACGGACACCTTGATTATCCCAAAGGATAAAGGGTATAAGTTTGGTTTAGCAATTACAAACACCACTAATTTAGGTGTTTTGCAAGCTTATGAAGGAGAATTGGATTATATCTTGTTAATGACAACTACTCCTGGTAAATCCGGAGGCAAATTTGAGAAATCTAGTTTTGATCGAATTCGTCAATGTAAGCGACAATATCCTAATATTCCTGTTTATGTAGATGGTGGAATTAATGCGGAAGTATCTTTCGTGCTTCGATTGCTAGGTGTGAGCCAGGCTGTGTCAGGTTCATTTCTTGTCAATCACGACAATGTTGCACAAGCTTTAGCAGATTTACGCTTTCACCAAAAAGGGTCTTCATTTTTGGTACAAGATTTTATGTTGGATAAACAATCGCTACCTATTTTGAACCCATCCACATGTTCAGTAAAAGAACTTACTCAGACCTTGGATTCATTTGGTATGGGCTTTGTACTTTTTGAAGAAAATGATACGATTTTGGGAGTTTGCAGTAATGCGGATTTTAGAAAAGGAGTTTTAAAAAATATTGATAATTTAGATGGTTTATCAGTTAAGGATATGATTAATACATCGCCCATTTACTTAAAGGAAAAAGCGAGTACTTATGAGATGATTTCTCTAATCAAGAAATATAGTTTCCCCATTTTGTTTTTACCAATAATTGATGACAAAAAGGCTTTGAAAGGCGTGATTACATTTAATGAATTAATTAAAGGAGAAGGCTAAGCTATTTTCCTAAAACAAGTATTTATGATTTTACATTTAAACAAAACGATAAGTTTAGCCGAGGCGCAAAGCATAGCTGATGAGCTAGAGGCAATTTTAATAGAGAAAGATGAAATTGTATTGGTTAGTCCTTCAAAGTTGCAAGAGTTACCGAGTCATTTAAAGGATAAAGTGACAAAAGCCATTGCCGTTCCTAACGATATTCAATTAGCAAGTAAGCACTACTTAAAAGAAACTAGAAAGATTAAATTCCCAAATTTTGAAATAGGAGGTGACAGTAATTCAACACTCATGATAACTGGCCCCTGCAGTGTAGAAACGCCAGCACAAATCGAGCAAGCAGCAAAATTTTGTGTATCCCAAGGAGTAAAAGTTTTGCGCGCAGGGTGTTACAAGCCGAGGACCTCTCCATATAGTTTTCAAGGTTTAGGACTTGAAGGGCTTAAGTTGTTGGCTAAAATGCGGGAAAAATATGGTTTACATATCATTACTGAAGTTAGAGATTCTAGTCATGTTGAAGAAGTTATAGCACATACAGATATTATTCAAATTGGGGCTAAAGCAATGTATGACCAAGGGATATTAAAACGATGTGGAAAGGCAAATAAACCGGTATTGTTAAAAAGAGGGTTTGGTTCTACCTTACAAGAATTTGTGCAAGCGGCGGAGTTTATTCTTTCTGGCGGAAATGACCAAGTGATTCTGTGTGAAAGAGGTATACGTACATTTGAAACCAATACAAGATTTACCTTGGATTTGTGCGGGGTTTCTTTTCTTAAGGAAAAAACGAACTTGCCTATCATTTTAGATCCTAGTCATGCAATGGGATACGCCTATGGAGTAGCAGATTTGGCAAGGGCTTGCGTGGCTATGGGCGTAGAGGGTTTGTTGATTGAATCTCACCCCACTCCAAAGGAAGCGTGGAGTGATGCCGCTCAGCAGCTTAATTTTGATGAATTTGCAGAGTTAATGGCAAGTTTAAAACCAGTAGCGCAAGCTGTAGGGCGTAAACTTGTATAATAGTTAAAATAAAAGTCGAATGGAAATTGGAAAATATCACATACTTAAAGTGCTGAGAGAAACTAGCGTAGGTCTTTTTTTGGGAAACGAGCAAGACGAAGATGTCCTGCTTCCTAATAAGTTTGTCCTTCCTGCATTTAAAATTGATGACGAAGTAAAGGTTTTTGTTTATTTAGATAGTGATGAAAGAATCACAGCAACTACTCAAATTCCAGAAATCGTGTGCGATGGCTATGCATTTCTTGAAGTTGCATATATTACTCCTATTGGTGCCTTTATGAATTGGAATATAGATAAACAACTCTTAGTTCCGTTTCAAGAGCAAAAATCTAAAATGCAAGAAGGAGAGTATCATTTGGTTCATATGCATGTGGATGAACAAAGTAATCGCTTGGTTGGTAGCGCAAAATGGGAAAAATTTATAAGTAAGGATTCAGATGATTTAAAAGACCTTGATGAAGTAGATATTATGGTTCTTGGAGAATCTCCCTTAGGATTTAACTGCATTGTCAATGAAAAGCACCTCGGATTAGCTTATCAAAATGAGAATTTCAAAGAAGTAAGCACTGGTATGCGAATGAAGGCATATATCAAGCAAGTTAGAAAAGATGGAAAATTAGATTTGTTGTTCGAAAAGCCAGGTATTGCTAGTTTGGAAAACCATGCTGAAAAAATCTTAGGTATTCTTCGCAAGAATGGTGGTTTCTTAGCTTTCCATGATAAGAGTGACCCTAAAGAGGTTCAGGAAGTTTTGCAAATGAGTAAAAAAGCGTTTAAGCGAGTAATCGGTAATTTATATAAGCAGCACTTAATCGAGTTGGCTGATGATGGAATCAAACTTGTCGATAAGGAATAGGTTTTTATGAAACATTCTATATACACCCATCTCTCTAAAATGTATACTTCATTGGATGGCGAAGTGCAATATTATTTACGCCATGATGGAGGAAAACTGCATCTAAATCCTTTAATAGGTAAAGCTATTGAGGTGAATTTTGAGGGAGTTATTAATTGTATGATTTGCGGAAAAAAGACTAAAAAATCTTTCGGCAATGGGGCTTGTTATTCTTGTTTCATGTCCGCTCCGGAGGCTTCACCTTGTATTATTCATCCAGAATTGTGTGAAGCTCACCTTGGTAAGGGACGAAATCCGGAATGGGAAGACCAACATCATAATCAAGAGCATATAGTTTATTTGGCTAAGTCTTCCGCGATTAAAATCGGGATCACACGAAAAACGCAATTACCCACAAGATGGATTGATCAAGGAGCTAGTGAGGCAATTATTTTAGCTGAAGTGCCTTATCGACAGCTCGCAGGGGCTATTGAGGTTCAACTCAAAGAGTTTTTTACCGATAAAACCAATTGGCAACGCATGCTGAAAAATGAGCTTAGTGACTTGGATTTGTTAGCGGTTAAAGAAGAGGCTCTTGAACATTATTTAGATGAAGCGTATTATGAATATATTTCAGACGAGGATGAGATTATAAAAATTGTTTATCCGGTTAATAAATTTCCCAATAAAGTGAAAAGTGTTAAACTGGATAAAGAGCCTATTATTGAAAGCGTTTTAGAAGGGATAAAAGGACAGTACCTATATTTAGAAAATGGTCAGGTAATTAATATTCGCAATCATAGTGGATACTTGGTGAATATTCAGTTTTAAACTCAATCAGGGAATAGGAATTTCTTTATTTTTCCACTTTCCAATCTCTCTTCAAAGTAATAAGTCATTTGCAGTTAGTTAAGGAATTTCCTGGTTTAAATCTTTCTGCCTGCTCAAGCGTTTTTCAATTGCATCTTGTTTTGGTAGGACAAAGCCGCTTTTACAAATCCCATAAATAAAGGGTGAGGATAAGCTACTGTGCTTTTATATTCAGGGTGAAACTGAACACCAATAAAAAATGGGTGTTCTTTGACTTCCATAATTTCTACCAAGTTTGATTCGGGGTTAAAACCTGTTGCTTGCATACCCTTAGCTTCAAACTGTGCTAAATAATCATTGTTAAACTCGAAACGATGTCGATGACGTTCATTAATCTGATTCGATTCATAAAGTTCTGCTGCCAAGGTGTTATCATGCAGAGCGCATTTATAAGAACCTAAACGCATGGTTCCACCTTTATCCTTTATCTCGAGCTGATCGTTCATTAAATTGATTACCGCATGAGGAGTTTTTGGATTCATTTCAAGGGAATGTGCTTCACTTAAGCCTAAGACATTTCGCGCAAATTCAATAACAGCACATTGCATGCCTAAACAAATACCAAAAAATGGAATCTTATTTTCTCTTGCATATTTGATGGCGTTAATTTTACCTTCAATTCCTCTATCCCCAAATCCAGGAGCGACTAATATCCCACTCAACTCAGCAAGAGATTCTTGCATGTTTTTGGCATCTAAGTCTCCACTGTGAATGGGAACAACATCGACTTTACATTGATGTTCAACTCCTGCATGTTTAAATGCTTCGTTGATGGATATGTAGGCATCTTGAAGTTCTACATATTTACCTATTAATCCAATTTTGACATGTTTAATGGGGCTGTTAATTTTTTCTACGAATGTTTTCCAATCGTCAAAATTAGAACTTCCTTGGAAAGGCAAATTTAATTTTCTTAATGCAGTGGTATCTGCTTTTTCCTCTTCCATCAGCATGGGTACATGATAAATAGAAGGAGCATCAATAGCTTCAATAACACAGTCTATATCTACATTACAAAAACGAGCGAGTTTCATACGGATATCTTCATCTAGCTTTTTTTCCGTTCTGCAAATTAAAATATCGGGCTGTACGCCGTTTCGTGACATTTCTTTTACTGAGTGTTGAGTCGGTTTAGTTTTAAGTTCACCTGCAGCATTTAAGTAAGGTATAAGTGTTAGGTGGCAAACCAAGGTATTTCCTTTGCCAAGTTCCCATTGAAGTTGTCTAACGGCCTCAATATATGGAAGCGATTCAATATCACCAACCGTTCCTCCAAGTTCCGTTATAACAATATCGTACTCACCTGTTTCACCAAGTAATCGCATTCGGTGCTTAATTTCATCGGTTATATGGGGAATGACTTGCACAGTTTTACCTAAAAAAGCACCTTGTCTTTCTTTATTAATTACCGTTTGATATACTCTGCCAGTGGTGACATTATTCGCTTGGCTCGTCCGTATACTAAGGAATCGCTCATAATGACCTAGATCCAAATCGGTTTCCGCTCCATCATCTGTTACAAAGCATTCGCCATGCTCGTATGGGTTCAGGGTACCAGGATCTACGTTTATATAGGGATCAAATTTTTGAATAGTTACTTTATATCCACGTCCTTGAAGAAGCTTTGCCAGCGATGCTGCAAAAATTCCTTTTCCAAGCGAGGAAGTTACGCCTCCGGTAACGAAAATATGTTTTGACATGGGTATATGTGATTGGTAAGCTCAAAAATATACATATTTTTGGCCTTTGCTAATTTATTTATAATCAAATTAGCAATGAATTTATTTAAACAAACAAAATATAATGAAGTTTCTAAACATCTTTCTTTTTGTATTGCTTGCTCAACTGAGTCATGCGCAGCTTTTGGACGGTAACGATGGCAATTTTAATCGAGGAGATACACTAAGAGGTTATTTAAGTCCTGAGCGAACTTGTTTTGATGTCCATTATTACAATTTGTATCTAGACCTAGACTTTGAGGAACGATCTATTATCGGCTATAATGACATATATTATGGGGTTGTCAATGATTTTGAGACTATTCAACTGGATTTGTTTGACAATATGCTTATTGACTCGGTGGTTTTTAAGGGAATACATTTAAATTATGAGCGAAGTTTTCATGCTTTTTTTGTTGAGTTTCCTGAGGTACAAAAAAAAGGAATTGAGTCCATGCTTCGAGTGTATTATCATGGTAAACCTATAATAGCGGATAATCCACCTTGGGATGGAGGATTTACTTGGCAAAAGGATAAGGAGGGTAATCCTTGGTTAGGGGTAAGCTGCGAAGGTATTGGCGCAAGTTTATGGTGGCCAAACAAAGATCATTTAAGTGATGAGCCTGATAGTATGCGAGTGAGCTGCAAATTGCCTAACGAAGAGAAATATATGTTTGTTGGAAACGGTGTAATGGAAGCGATTGAATTGGATCCAATGGATCAGAAAAAAATAGTAAGCTGGAAAGTTTCTTATCCGATCAACAACTACAATGTGACCCTAAACATAGGGAATTATGTAAATTTTCAAGATACATATACAGCTAAGGATGGAGAAAAACTTCTTCTAGATTATTGGGTAATGCCTTACAACCTTAGTAAAGCTAAAGAGCAGTTTGAGCAAGTTTCTCCCATGTTAAGTTGTTTTGAGGAATACTTTGGCAAGTTCCCTTTTTGGAGGGATAACTACAAATTGGTAGAAACGCCATACTTGGGTATGGAACATCAGACAGCCATTGCTTATGGGAACAATTATAAGGAAGGATACAATGGTTTTGATTTTAGTCGTATTGGATTAAAGTTTGATTACATTATTATTCATGAAACGGGACATGAATATTGGGGTAATTTAATTAGTGCACAGGATATTGCGGACATGTGGATTCATGAAGGGTTTTGTACTTATTCGGAAGCGCTTTATGTAGAGTGTATGTACGATTATCAAATAGGTCAGGATTATGTCAATGCCAAGAAACCTTCCATAGGAAACAAACAACCCATGGCAGGGGTCTATGATGTGAATGTAGAGGGAGACGGAGATATGTATAACAAAGGTATGCTGTTTTTAAATACCTTACGTCATGTTATCAATGATGATGAATTGTGGTTTGAAATATTGATGGAAATGAATACTTCTGAATTTGCATACAAGACCATCACGGCAAATGATATTATGTTCTTTTTCAATAAAAAGACTGGAAGAGATTTAACTCCGCTCTTTTTACAATACGTGTTTTACAAGGATATACCGGTCTTGTATTATAAACTTGAACGCCAAAAAGGTAAAAAGTACAGCTTTAAGTATAAATGGCAAACTGATGTAGGCGAATTTATAATGCCTATCGAGGTGATTATTGGCGGCAAAAATATACGCTTAGAGGGCACACAGGATTTACAAGAATATATTCTCGTTAAGAAGAAAAAAGAAAAACTTAGCTTTAACAAAAGTCAATTTTATATCAAGACCAAAAAGCTTTAGCAGATTAGATACATTAACTGGGAAAGTGATCGGCGGTAAAGGAAGCTTTGTGTCGGATTAGTTTTTTAATAAAGCTTTTGTTTTGATTTTTCTTCAGGTGAAATTTGATGACTTGGCCCTCTCCATGAATGCTTAATTTGTCTGTTTGGTAAATTGCTAAGCGATAAAAAGGAACGCACCAAACATGATATAGCCTGCCATTATTTAGATGAACCAATATTCCTTTTGTTCTAATCTCAATATTTCCATAATTGGTTTCTTGAAAGTTATTTAAAGCCTCTTTAAAGTAGGTTGAGCAAGCACTTATTTGCATTTTTTCTGAGCCAGTTCCTCCCATTAAAATGATATCGAACATAGATATTGTTGGTCCAACATAGTCATCAATGATTTGATTGTTTTCTTTTAGTTGTTCGGTGTGATTAATGAGCATATATGAAGAACGTAATCCTTCGGAATAAAGTTTATTTTCCTTGAATCGTTTGTATGTATAATTCTTCAATTTTTTGTCTAGCCCAAGGAGTGGTTCTTAAGAATTTTAATGCAGATTTGAAGCCAGGATTATTGCTAAATGCTCTAATATTATAGCGTTCACCCATTTCTTCTAGCCCAAGCTCTTCGATGAGGTAACTCAACATATCTGCTAGCTTTACTCCATGCATTGGATTATTCTTTTGGTAATTGTCTTTAAACATCGGCTTAATTTCTTATGTCAAATGTACTAACTTTACACGATGAATTTAGAGCAACTTGTTAGTGAAGGGGTCGTAGTAGCTATTAAGACCTTGTTTGATGTTGATTTGCCAGTTGATGGAATAGCATTAAACGAAACAATAAAGGATTATAAGGGAGACCTAACGGTTGTTGTTTTTCCTTTGACAAGGCACAGTAAGTTAAGTCCGGAGCAAACGGGACAGGCTATTGGTGAAATATTGAAGGAGCAAGTGCAAGTTGTTGAAGATTTTAATGTGATCAAGGGCTTTTTAAATTTAGAAATAAACAATACATATTATATTAATTTCCTAAAAAATTCTTGCCAAGATCAAACTTACGGTCGAGCAAAGGAAGGTCGAAAAATTGTTTTAGAGTATTGTGGGCCAAATACAAATAAACCATTACACCTCGGTCATATAAGAAATATGTTGCTTGGATACAGTACGGCAAATGTATTGAAGTTTGCAGGCAATAAAGTCCATAAGGTAAATATTTACAATGATCGGGGTATCGCTATTTGTAAGAGTATGTTGGCTTGGCAGAAATTTGGGAATGGAGAGACTCCGGAGAGCACAGGAATGAAGGGAGACCATTTTGTCGGGAAGTTTTATGTAGCGTTTGATAAGTATTATAAGGAAGAGATAAGTGCACTTGTTTCCAATGGAGCAACGAAAGAGCAAGCTGAGCAGGAAGCTAGTTTGCTGAGAGAGGCCCGAGAAATGCTGCTTAAATGGGAGCAAGGGGATAAAGAAATTCTTGACCTTTGGAATAAAATGAATGCCTGGTGCTATGAAGGTTTTGAAGAAACATTTAAAACTTTAGGGGTGGACTTTGAAAAGCATTATAAGGAGTCGGATTATTATCTGCGTGGAAAAGAATTGGTTGAAGAAGGATTAGCTAAAGATACATTCTATAAGAAAGCGGATGATTCGGTATGGGTAGATTTAGAGGATGAAGGCCTGGACCAGAAGCTGCTCTTGAGGGGTGATGGCACCTCTGTTTACATCACTCAAGATATGGGGATTGCAGAGGCTCGCTACCAGGATTATCAATTTGATGAATCGATTTATGTAGTGGCTAGTGAACAAGATTATCACTTCAAAGTGCTTCAATTGGTGTTAGAGAAATTGGAGAAACCATATGCAAAAGGAATTTTTCATTTAAGTTATGGCTTAGTGAATTTGCCAGATGGTAGAATGAAAAGTCGAGAAGGCACTGTTGTGGACGCGGATGATTTGATAAAAGAAATGATTGCTACTGCTGAATCACACACGAATGACTTAGGTAAGATAGATGATTTTTCAGAAGAGGAATCCAAGGCTTTATATCGGGATTTAGCTTTAGGAGCTTTGAAGTATTTTATATTGAAAGTTAACCCTAAACGGTCGGTTATTTTCAACCCTGAAGAGTCCATCGATTTTCAGGGAAACACAGGGCCATTTATTCAATTTAACTATGTTCGAATTCAGTCTTTGTTAAGAAAACAACCGATAGAAACAATCGATTATGAAACAATCAATCTTCAGTCAGAGGAGAAAGAATTGATTAAGGAAATTTATAAGTATCCGCAAATAATTAAGCTTGCCGCAAAGAACTACGATATAAGTGAAGTCAGCAACTATGCATTTAGTTTAGCTAAGTTATATAGTAAGTTTTATGCAGGCACAAGTATTTTAGGTGATACTCCATCGAATACGAAGTATTTTAGATTACAGTTGTCAAAATGGACCGGAGAGGTCTTGCAATCCGCATTTGATCTACTAGGTATTCAAATGCCGGAGAGAATGTAGCTTAATTTATTAAAGTTGTTTTATGGTATAAAAAAAGGGATGCATTTGCATCCCTTTTTCAGTAATTTAAATGGTTTATCTTAAAACAATATTGCCGCGAGCAAAATGATAAACGTCAGGAATAACAAGAATCCAAGAGCACCAAGTGCGATACCTGCTATGGCCCATCCTTTATTAGATCCATTAATACCTAATGCTCCTAAAATAATAGCAGACAAGCACAATAGAAGTCCTAAATAGCCTATAATTGGTAAGAATGCAAATGTCAAACCAACTATACCAAAAATTCCGGCTAAAAGTCCTAACAAACCTTTGTCAGCCGCAGCAGGACTTGCATCTGGATCAGGTGTTAGTTTGCTTTCCATTTTTAAAGACATTTTAGCTAGCATATTTTCGAATCTCTCCACACGCTGAATCTTTTTGTCTATTTTCTTTTCTTCTTTTGCAGAAGTCGCTGCTTCTTTCTTTGCAGTTAATAGGTTTTTTGACTCGGTGAAATTTCCTTTGATCTTATCAATCATAGCTTCTTTGGTATATTCAACTGGTGCCTCACCATCCGATGCCATTAAGTCTTTACTTTCTATATACTGCGTGATTTGCGTTTTAACTTCTTCTTTTTTATCTTTTCTTGAAAGTTTTTCAGCTTCTGTATCCTGGCTAAGAATGGTAGTATTAGATTTTTTAGAAGCCTTGTACTTTACAACACCTTTATTATAGTGTTTCTTGTTAAAATTGCTTGCTGAACCGGTGCTTTTCGTATAAGAACAACTGTTCATGGCAAGGCCAATTGCAACAATTAGTAATAAACTTTTGATTTGGAGTAAATACTTTTTCATAATAAGTTTTTAAGTTTTAAAAATATAAATATATTAAGATTGTTTACTTTTTAATAAAAAGGAGGGGGTAACATACAAACATTTGTATGTGGGTTAGTAAGCGTATTAGAATTTTTTTATTTACGATCTACTTCTCTATAGTTTGTTTAAAGATTCTTAATTGTCCGGTCTTTTTAGATAATTCTGATACCATAACATATCCAGGCTCTGATGCCGCAACGATTAGAATCGAACGTTTGGAGTCAAACTCTACATCACTAGATTCATCTTTATTGGCAGCTTTCTTTGAGAAAGGTAAATATTTTAAGTTGGTTTCTTGAGCAGAACTAGTACTTACATTAAGCATGCCTATACCCCTTTTCCCCACACCTAAAGCTATCTTTTGATTGGTTAAAGAACCATCCTCATCTTTCTTCACAAAGTCTTTATAGAAAGCAATAACATTGCCATTCTCATCTTTACTTGAAAATGCATAAGGAAGGCTTCCTGTTTGTTTCAATGCTTGAGAAATCTTTGGTCCGCCTGCATAAGTGGTTGGGATATAAATGGCTGTTCTTGCCTTATTTACTGAATAAAAATCAGTTAATTCGCCATTATCCTTGAAGGAGAATACTACTAAATCTTCTATACTTACTTTAGTCTCATCGTCTGCGCTTCCGCTTACCATAGCCATTACCTTTCCAAAGGTTCCAATGGTGTAAATTTCACCAATCACCTTAAACTCTTTCTTTATTTCATCATACAGGATATCTTCAAAAACTACTTTTGGCTTACCCATAGTGATACTGTTTTTAGAATCTTTTAAGAACCGTTGTAGTTCTCCATCCCATTCCTGAGAAACATTTGCTAAGACTGTTCCATCATCGTTTAGGTGAACGAAAAATATACCATCAGAATTAGGACCTTTTACTTTAACCCCATCGAAGTACATTCCTGCGACTGCTATGTTCCCATCTTTAGTTATTGTTATTTCTGTGGGGTATAATGTTTTGTCACCAAGATTTAGATCAAAGGTCCAAAGTTCCTTGCCGGTATGGTTATCAAATGCGGTAATGTCTACATCATACTTTTTTGACAATTTAGACTTGGCGCCATACTTTAGTAGAACTAATTTATTGGCATCACTTACTGCATCCATTACTACCGAGTAACCCTTACTTGGAAAGTAGTCAGCAGTCCAAATTCTGTTTAGCGAGTTATCATATCGAGTTAAATGATAGCCAAACTTGGGTTCTTTGTCTGGGACAATACCTAAAAATCCATCGGTTCCTGAGGGATAAAAAGATGGATACATATCTTCAATGGCTAAAAATCTAGTTTTGATACCATTTTCGGTAATATCAGCAACGATTTCTCCTTGATTATCTAAGGTCATTGCGCGCACATTATTTCTTTTTTTATCATAAAAAACTAACAAGTTATTTTTGTCGTGTGCAGCTTCGTCAATTAAAAAACTTCTTTTTTCTAGTTCAATCTTTCTGTTAGCTATTTCATTCAAATTAAAATCCCAAAGGTAAAATTTGAACAATTTCATTCCCTTACTACTCTTTTCATCGACGATAAAAAGTGTATGACCTTTACCCTCCATATGGCCAACGCCTCTAAATTTCCTCATTTTAGTTGACACATTCTCAATCACTAGGTCTTGTGCAGCTGATGGAAATCCCATACTCAGGGTTATTAGTAGTATTAAAATTTTAGTTTTCATTATTTATTATTTTAGAGTTATCAGTTTGTAGTAAATGTGTTAGTTGGTTAATTCCATAGCCTTTGCCATTCCCAAATGCGCAAAATTTTCAATACTACTTACAGCATCTTGTATATAGGACGCGAGTTCTTCTTGCTCTTTGCTATCCCAATTGCCTAACACATAATCTATTTGCTTTCCGCGATTAAAATTATTGCCAATTCCAAATCGAAGGCGATTGTATTGCGGATTTCCAAGGACTAACTCAATATTTTTAAGCCCATTATGACCACCTGCAGAACCTTTAGTTTTTAATCTAATTTTACCAAATGGCAAATCCTTATCATCGACTAAGACAAGTACTTTATCTATATCGATTTTCAACTCTTGCATCCAATACCGAAGAGCATTACCACTCAAATTCATATAAGTGGAGGGCTTGATAAGGTGAATCTTTTTGTTCTTAAGTCGGAATTGGGTGTAAAAAGCAAGGCGCTTCAATTCAAATGAAACGCCTTGTTTTTTGGCCATTTCATCAGCTATTTTAAAGCCAATGTTATGCCTTGTATTTTCGTATTCAATTCCTATGTTGCCTAAGGCTACAATTAAATACTTCATAAGCTTGTATTTTTATTCTTCAGCTGCTACTTCGCCTTCTTCAGCACCTTCCTCAGTACCTTCTTCGCCATCTTCACCTTTAGAAGCTGCACTTCTCATAGCTCTAGGTATTACTACTTGAGCAATTGGGTTACCTAATGGATTCATGATCTCTAGGTCAGTTTTTAAATCTCTAACTTTGACTGATTTCCCCATGGTTAAATGCGTAATGTCTACTTCAATATCTGTTACTAAGTTCTCCGGAGTAGTTTTAACAATAAGCTTTCTAAGATTTAACTCAAGCTTACCACCTTCTTTCACACCTTCTGCAAAACCGGTAAGTTTAACTGGTATTAAAACTTTTACTTTTTTACCTTTTACTAATTCTTGAAAATCTAAGTGTAAAGCTTTGTCACTTACAGGATCGAAGTCAGCATCTTTTAAGATAGCCTCATAAGTACTCCCATTAATCGTGATATGCACTACAACGAATTTATCGGTGTAGATTACATTTTTAATTTGTTTAGGGCTAACAGAGAAATGGACATTGTCCTTTCCTCCGTATAATACACATGGTATCATACCTTCTGCTCTTAGGGCTTTTGTAGCCTTTTTACCCATTTCTGTTCTAGCTTGCGCTTCTATTGCGATTGTGTTCATAGTTGTTTAAACTGATTGTGTTATAAAAAGTGAATTAATTGATTTATGCTCGTGTGTATTTCTAATTGCTCGCGCAAATAGTTGTGACACAGTAAGCACCTTGATCTTCTTACTTTTTTGCTTTAGCGGTATCGTATCTGTAACGATAAGTTCTGTTAATACAGAAGCTTCCAAACGCTCATAAGCAGGTCCGGACAAAACAGCATGCGTGCAAATCGCACGAACACTGGCGGCACCTTTTTCCATGATGATTTCTGCAGCCTTACATAAGGTTCCAGCAGTATCAATAAGGTCATCTACAAGAATTACATTCTTTCCAGTTACATCTCCAATAAGTATCATTTCGGCTACTTCATTCGCTTTTTTTCTATGCTTATCACATATCACGAAATCCGTATCGAAGTGGTGAGAATATACTCTGGTCCTTTTTGTAGACCCTACATCAGGTGATGCAAATATTAAATTATCTAGTTTATTTTTTTCTAAATAAGGGATAAAGATGGCGGTGGAGTTCAAGTGGTCTACTGGGATATCAAAAAATCCTTGTATCTGACCAGCATGCAAATCCATAGTCATTACTCTATCTACTCCGGAGGCAGCTATAACATTGGCTACTAGCTTGGCGCCGATAGCTACTCTTGGTCTATCCTTTCTATCCTGTCTTGCAAAACCAAAATAAGGAATAACAGCAGTGATGTATTCTGCAGATGCTCTTCTACCTGCGTCAACCATCATTAACAATTCCAAAAGATTTTCTGCAGGTGGATTGGTAGACTGTATAATGAACATATAGTTACCTCTTACCGATTCATTAATCACCGGTTGAAACTCCCCATCACTGAAGTATTGCATCTCAACATTAGCTAACGCATCTCCATAAAAGTCAGCTATTTTCTCAGCTAAAGTTCGAGTGCTGTTTCCGCTTAATAATTTTACTTCTACGTGGTTCATGCTCTATTAGTATAATTAGGGCTGCAAATATAGGGATTTATTGCGAAAAATTATAAGGCTTGGGGGATTTTATGGCCATAAAAGCTTGTTATCTTCCAAGCCCCCTTTTACTTCGCACTATTGGGATAGGCTTCACGCTCGATAAATGTTACTTCAAATTAAAAAGCCTAAATGAAGAATAATCATCTAGGCTTTCTCTTGTTGTCCCACCAGGGCTCGAACCTGGACTCTTCTGTACCAAAAACAGACGTGTTGCCAGTTACACCATGGGACAAAAACGGAGTGCAAATTTAAATGATTTTTTTAAAAACAAACAAACTTTTATTCTATTCTTTTTCATTTTTATCTTGAAAGTCCAAAGACTTTACATTGAAAAAGGTGAGAACCTGCTTTATTTTTATTTTCAAGTTCTCTTTTAAGCGAGTGGCTATCTTCTTTCCCAATGCATCATCGGGCTTACTTAGGAATCGAGAATCTTCATATTTAACGCCTTCTTTCATTGGGGTAAAGAAGTATGCATAATAGGATTTTCGATACTCTCCATCAGGAAAGTTTATTTTTTCATAACCATGAGGAGAATCGGCATCCGTTAAGAAAATAACCGCAGTGTTTAAGGTCGGGGGATATTTGACAGCCATTGTTTTCATGTCTTTATTCCAAATTTCTATTTCTCCTTTATAGGACGGCTTCCAATCTTTATTCATGTAAACCAATAGGTTGACTCTTCGCCAAAGTTGCTTTTTCGTATTCACATTGACATCAATATGTACATCTAAGAAACTGCCTTTACCTCCTTGGTGAATTCCTTGCCCTAAGGAATCTGTATTTGTAAAAAGACCATCAATGCCAGTAAGCGTCGACATGAAATTACTTACCTCATCAGTAATCATGAAATCTCTTAATTCCCCAAAAGCAGGATGCCATCGTTCAAAATGATAATCCTCACGTTTGTTCTCGTTTAAACTTTTGCGAACCACCTTGAGCGTGTCAAACTTAGGAAAATTGTCGTGAAGGGTTTGGGCAAACTTTTCCTCGAAGAAGTTTTCTAAAACAATATGTTTGCATGGTTTGCCAGAGGCAAATTGCTTGGCAAGATTTGCCAAACTTTCTTCATCCGTGTATTTTTTATTGAGATACTTAAGTTCCATGGGTATTAAATTTTATGCATTTTTCGCATGAGCCAATGAAATATTCTTGGTAGAAAGAATGCAAATTTAGGCATTAAGATTTCTAATCCTCCAACATAGCTTTTCATTTTTTTTCTAGATATTTCTGTTAAGATTTTTTTTGCGCAAAGTTGAGGATCCATTCCTTTTTCTTGAGCTACACTATCCTTGGCATGCTTGGCACCAGAGCCTGTTAAAGATTTCTTGGTAATTTCAGTTTTAATGAATCCAGGAGAAACAACGGAAACGTTTATTCCTAGTTTCTCCACATCATAACTCATGCTCTCAAAATAGCCGTTTATCGCGTGCTTGCTGGCACAATAGGGGCCCACAAAGGGTAATCCAATTTCTCCTAATATGCTGCTAATAGCAACAATATGTCCTCGTTTTTTTTCAATAAAATGAGGCAATACAGCTTTGCTGAAATTAACTGCAGCAAAGTAATTAACTTCCATTACTCTTCGTTCTACTTCTTCACGAGTATCTTGGATTAAGGATTTTTGAGCAATACCAGCATTATTTATAAGGATATCAATTTGGCCAAACTTCTGGATGATTTGATTGACGGAAGAAATAAAGTTGGGTTGTTTTGAAAAGTCGGCGGCAAGAATGAGGTATTTTTCCTCAGGAAGCGCTATTGATTTAACAATTTGTTCCATTTTATGCTCACTCCTCGCACAGAGTACAATTGAAGCACCTTTCTGAGCAAGTATTTTGACCAATTGCTCGCCTATTCCGGAAGAAGCTCCTGTAACGATGACCGTTTTATCTTGGTAATAATTACCCATTCCATTGTTTTCCTACAAAAGTAAGGAATTATCGTGTTAGTATTTGTTAAAGAAACCCATTATAGCTTGCTTAATTTTTTATCTTTGACCGGTTTACCAGCAAAATAAATATGAAAGGATTAAATTTTTATAAAAAGACCAACATAATCGTTGGGTGGGTTGTTTTTGCGTTTGCGCTAATGACCTATACCATAACCATGGAGAAATCTGGAAGTTTTTGGGATTGCGGGGAGTTTATTCCTGTAGCGTCAAAACTCCAAATAGCTCATCCACCAGGAGCACCTTTTTTTAGTGTTGTAGGAAGGGTACTAACCATTTTTGCTGAGCCTGATACGCCTCAAGCGGCTATAATGATCAACTTCCTTTCGGCGTTGTCCACGGCATTTGTATCCTTGTTTTGTTTTTGGATAATTACGGCTGTTGCGAAAAAAATATTAATCCAATCAAATTTGAAAAGGGAGCAATACGGGGAACGTCCTCTCTTAAGTGGACCGGATTACACCGCAGAAATGGCCAAGGTACAAAGTGGAGGTGATATAGCAGTCATTAAAGAAGGACGAGCTATTTACGTAAAAAATGAAGACTCCGGTATTTATGAGGATTATAGCATGGCCAATATTTTAGCGGTTATGGGTGCTGGAATTGTCGGTGCTTTGGCAAGTACTTTTGCCGATTCAATTTGGTTCTCAGCGATAGAAGGTGAAGTTTATGCACTGTCTATTTTCTTCATGACATTTGTCGTTTGGGCAGCAACTAAATGGGAGGCAGATAATAGTCCTAATGCAGATAAATGGTTAGTTCTAATCGCTTTTATGATTGGACTGTCCACAGGCGTTCACTTGCTGAGTTTACTGGCTTTACCTTTTGTCGGTATTATTATTTTTTATAAAAACTTTAAGTTTTCTTGGATAGGCCTTTTCGCATCATTCCTGCTTTCTTTCGGGGTAGTAGTGTTTGTTATGGAAGGAGTGATTGTTGGAATTCCTTCAGTATTAACCAAGTTTGAGCTACTATTTGTGAATGGATTTGGCATGGGGTTCAACACGGGCGTATTCGCAGGTATTTTTATTCTGATTGCTGGTTTACTTGCGCTGATTTACTACGCACATGATCGTAAAAAATATTACCTCAATTTAGCGTCTATTAGTTTTTTAGTTTTACTAATAGGCTACTCTACTTACATAACAGTACCAATACGAGCAATTGCTAATCCGCCGATTAACATGAATAAGCCAACTGACGTATTTTCTATGTTGTCCTATTTGAAACGGGAGCAATATGGGGAACGCCCTTTAGTAAGTGGGCCAGATTATACTGCAGAAATGGCTATGGTACAAAGCGGTGGTGATATTGCGGCTATAAAAGAAGGACGAGCCATCTATGTGAAAGATCAAGAATCCGGAACCTATAAGAAATTTGGGAATAAGCAGGAGTATGAATATGCGGCTGAATCTAAAATGTTCTTTCCAAGATTAGGCGTTTTAGGAGATAAGGGTAAAAAAGATGCTTATCGCGCATGGATTAATCCTCCTTATGGGGTTTTTGATAAGGAGAATAGAAAAATGATTACGCAGTTTGGATCTCAAGAATTGTCTAAGGCTAATCAATATGTAAAGCAGTTAAATGCGGCCAATGAATCTAAATTTGGTAATAAAAGATATAGAGTTAAAGATATTATTACTTGGGGAGATAACATTTCGTATTTCTTCAATTATCAGCTGGGGTATATGTACATGCGTTATTTCATGTGGAACTTTTCTGGTCGTCAAAATGACATACAAGGAACATATTCCAATTCAGAGGGAGGTTGGATTGTAGGAGTCGATGCCATTGATGATTTTATTGGAACCTTATGGGGGAATCCCGAGTGGCAACAAAGCGATCTTTCACCTAATAGATCTGCAAATTATGCAAGAAATAAATTCTACGGTATTCCATTTATTCTAGGTATTATTGGTATTATCTTCATGTATAAACAGGATTGGAAGAAGGCTTTTGCTATATCAGTGTTGTTTTTTACCACGGGATTGATCTTTAATATTTATGGTAATCACCCACCAATTGAGCCAAGAGAAAGGGATTATGTTATTGCCGGCTCTTTGTTTGCCTATGCCTTCTTTATCGGGATGTCAGTTATTGCAATGTATAAGGCAATGAGAGAAAAGATTAATCCAAATAGTGCTTTGGCAATTGCTTTTGGAATTGCATTTGTTGGTCCAGCATTAATGGGCTTCAATGGCTGGGATGACCATAATAGAGGCGATCGATCAACAGCTATTGATTTTGCTTCTAATTACTTGAATTCTTGTGAACCCAATGGGATTATTTTCACACAAGGGGATAATGACACTTATCCATTGTGGTATGCTCAAGAGGTTGAAGGTGTGCGAACAGATGTTCGAATTATCAACTTAAGTTTGTTGGGCGTAGATTGGTATATCAATCAGTTGCGTTACAAAATGAATGATGCAGAACCGGTAAAAATTACGTTTACGCCGAAAATGCTGCAGGCGGGGAATAGAGATATTGTGCAGTATGTGCAGAATCCAAACTTGGATAAATCAAAATACTACAACGCTTCTCAGATTATGGAGTTTATTTCTAAAGAGGACCCTAAATTTGCCGCAGTAAACAATGTAGGATATTATTTACCCACTAAAAAATTGTCATTCCCAATCGACAAGCAAGCAGCAGCTAAAATTGGCTTGGTTGATGAAAATGATAGTACATCGTTAGATGCAATTACCTTGGACGTCAAGAAGAATGCCTTGTATAAATATGATTTGTTAACATTAGATATCATTGCAAACAATATTAATGAGCGACCAATTTACTTTGCCGTATCGGTTAGTCCAAGCTCTTTTATGGGCTTTCAGAAATATTTTGAGCAGAATGGTTTGACCTATAGAGTCGTGCCCCGTATTAATGCAAGCGGTCAGCCTACTCAATCTCCAATAAATATAGATGGGATGTACGATAATGTGATGAATAAATTTAAGTGGGGGCAACTAGATTCTAATCCAAATGCCTATGTGGATGAAAATATTAGCAGAATGACCCTTAATTTAGTGAGTAATTTTGTTCGTTTAGCGGGACAGCTAGCTGCCAAAGGAGATAATGAACGTGCCGTGAAAGTACTTGACAAATGTGTTCAAGTGTTGCCCCCAAATAAAGTGGCCTATAATTTCTTCCATGCTGAGATCCCTAAGATTTATCTGTTGGCAGGGGAAGATGAAAAGGCAAAAGAGGTAGCACAGAAAATTCTTGATTCGGCCATAGCAGAACTTGATTATTATAAGATTGTGTATGATAATAAGATTGAAAAAGTTAAGAAATATAGGCCAGGTATGCTCACTCAGTATCAAGCTGGACAGTTTACACAAAATCGATCAGTTATGGAACAATTGTATTTGTTGCAGCAAATGTCAAATGCCTATAGTCAGTCGAAAGATAAAGCCTTTGCAGATGAGTTATCACAAACTTTACAGAACTACACAAACGCTTTAAAAAAGATTTAAACCAGAAGAATGAGAAGTATTATTAGATCGGTTATTCGAAAACTAGGATTGTATTCTACCGCGGTAAATGTAGAAAATAAGTTAGGGAATTATTTGAATAAAGGCAAGCGCTTGAATATGTATAGTGACTTTATCAAAAAGGGAGATCTTGTTTTTGATATAGGCGCTAACGAGGGAAACAGAACGGATATATTTTTATCACTTGGAGCTAAAGTTGTAGCTGTCGAACCTCAAGCTGAATGCATTGCTAAGCTCGAAGCTAAATTTGGTGATAAAATAGATATTGTAAAAAAAGGTCTTGACGAACAAGAAGGAAAAAAACTATTGTACAAATCCGATTCAAGTTTGATTTCGTCTTTCAACAAAGATTACATCGATTCAGTAAAAGACGATCGCTTTAAAGGCGCTAATTGGGAAGCTGCAGGTGAATTGGAAATGACTACAATAGATAAACTAATAGATAAGTATGGCGTTCCTGCATTTTGTAAAATTGATGTAGAAGGATTCGAGCAGCAGGTCCTAAAAGGACTTTCAAGACCACTTCAATCGCTTAGTTATGAGTTTGTGGTTCCCGAAAATCGATCCAATGCCTTGGAATGTTTGACGCTTTTGATGAAGCAGGGTAATATAGAATGTAACTTCTCTTTCGGCGAATCTATGGACTTAGCATTAGGTGCTTGGAAGAGCGGGAAAGATATGCTTGACTATGTGCAAACCAAAGAGTTTGAATCTTACTCATACGGGGACATCTACGTGAGATTTATCGAAGAGATAGGTTAACGGTATTCACTCAATTATGTCGCCAACAGGCATTATAGTCTGTTATTCTAAAATTCTTTCTACAACTAAACAAAAAAGCCTTTATTCAATATTGAATAAAGGCTTAATGTACCCCGGGCGGGACTTGAACCCGCACGACCTTGCGATCACAAGATTTTAAGTCTTGCGTGTCTACCAATTCCACCACCAGGGTAGGTAGGTGTTTTAAAATTCCGATAACTATCGGAAAAAAGAAAGAAGATTACCAAGTAATCTTCTTTCTATAATGAGCGGGAGACGAGATTCGAACTCGCGACCCCAACCTTGGCAAGGTTGTGCTCTACCAACTGAGCTACTCTCGCTTGTCTGACGTTTAAGTCAGGCTTGTATTTTATTTCAATTACCCTCAATTCGTTCATTGCGGGCGACAAAGATAGAAAGATTTTTATTTATTTCTATTCCAGAAAACGAATATTTTAACCTCCCGTCAATTTTTTGATTTCGTTTAGTTTCATCAGGGCTTCAACAGGTGTTAAAACGTTGATATCAATGGAAACTAATTCTTCTCTAATTTGCTCAAGAACAGGGTCGTTCAATTGGAAAAAGGACAATTGCATGTCTTTCTGACTCATCACTTCTTTCAAGTCTTCTTTTTTCATGACTTTTTTCCCTTCGCCATTCATTTTTTGACTTTCCTCCAGTTTTTCAAGGATTTTCGCTGCACGTTGAACCACTGCATTTGGCATTCCGGCCAATTGTGCGACGTGAATACCAAAGGAATGTTCGCTACCACCTTCCACTAACTTGCGTAGAAAAAGGATTTTTTGTCCGATTTCTTTGACTTCGACATTGAAATTCTTGATTCTATCGAACTGATTGGACATTTCATTCAATTCATGGTAATGCGTTGCAAAAAGTGTTTTGGCTCTGGCTTTTGGATGTTCATGTAAAAATTCTGCAATGGCCCAAGCGATTGAAATTCCATCATAGGTGCTTGTTCCTCGACCAATTTCATCCAAAAGAATCAAACTTCTATCCGACAGATTGTTCAAAATGCTCGAAGTTTCATTCATTTCTACCATAAAAGTAGATTCGCCTGACGAAATGTTGTCGGAGGCGCCAACGCGGGTGAAGATTTTATCCAAAACGCCCAATTCAGCGGATGCTGCAGGAACGAATGACCCCATTTGTGCCATCAAACAGATTAACGCAGTTTGACGAAGAATGGCACTTTTACCCGACATATTCGGACCTGTAATCATAATGATTTGTTGGCCTTTTTCATCCAGATACAAGTCGTTCGGAATGAATTCGTCGCCTTGTTTTAGCTGTTTTTCTATGACAGGGTGTCGACCATTTTTTATATCGATTGCCAAGCCTTCGTTCATTTTCGGCAAGGAATAATTGTTGCGACTAGCGACTGTAGAAAAGGAAAGCAAGCAATCCAATTGTCCCAGCAAGTTGGAATTCATTTGAATATCCATCGTGAAATCGGACATAAATAGAATCAAATCTTGGTAGATTTTGCTCTCAAGTACGTGAATTTTGTCTTCAGCGCCTAAAATCTTACTCTCGTATTCTTTCAGCTCTTCAGTGATGTATCGTTCGGCTGAAACGAGCGTTTGTTTCCGTATCCAATGCTCTGGAACTTTGTCTTTGTGTGTATTTCTAACTTCGATGTAATAGCCAAAAACATTATTAAAGTTTATCTTTAGACTCGTGATTCCTGTTGCTTCACTTTCAAGTATTTGCATGGCATCAAGATAATCTTTACCTGAATAGGAAATTGCTCTTAATTCGTCTAATTCGGCATGTAAACCATCCGCAATAACTTTCCCTTTTCCGATTTGAACAGCTGGATCTTCATGAAGTGTCGTTTCTATCTTATCGATTAATTCTTGACAGCCATTAAGTTTCTTTGCGAAGTGTTGCAGTAAATTGGATTTTCCGAATTTCAAATCGTTCTTTATAGGGTCGATTTGTTTCAAGGTTCGCAACAACTGCATGGCCTCTTTCGGGTTTATTTTCCCAACAGCCGTTTTAGAAATCAAGCGTTCCAAATCACCGACCTTGCCCAATTTGTCTAAAATGTTTTGACTTGCCTCGTGGTTTTCTTTGAATTCAGAAACTGTCGCTAATCTATCGTTAATGGGGTTCAAATCCTTCAAGGGGAACACCATCCATCGCTTCATCATTCGTCCGCCCATTGGGGTTTGGGTTTGATCAAGAATGTCTATTAATGTCGTTGCATTTTCATGTTGCGAACTCACCAATTCCAAATTACGAATCGTAAATCGGTCGAGCCAAACGTATTTTTCTTCTTCTACGCGCCCAACTTGAGTGATGTGGCTTAATTTATCGTGATGGGTTTCACCCAAATAATGTAAAATAGCGCCAGCGGCAATAATGCCTTGTGTCATTTCATCGACGCCAAAGCCTTTCAGGGACTTGGTTTGAAAGTGTTTGTTCAAGGTTTCGTATCCAAAATCCTGGGTAAAAACCCAATCTTCCAAACGGAAGGTGTGCAAATTACCACGTCCCATTTCATCAAAATCTTTTTGCGATCGTTTCTGATAAATGATTTCAGTCGGTTGAAATCCTTGGATCAATTTGTCCAAATACAGCATGTTTCCTTCTGCCAAGAAAAATTCGCCGGTAGAAATATCCAAAAAGGCTATTCCACTATTATCTTTGCTGAAGTGAATGGCACAGAGAAAATTATTCTTCTTTTGTTCGAGCACATTGTCGTTGAAAGAAACGCCAGGTGTCACCAATTCTGTAACTCCTCTTTTGACAATTGTTTTCGTCATTTTGGGATCTTCCAACTGGTCGCAAATAGCTACTCTTTTTCCAGCGCGAACCAATTTCGGCAAGTAAGTTTCCAAGGAATGATGCGGGAATCCGGCCAATTCGATATTCGAAGCACCATTTCTCCGGCTCGTCAAAACAATACCGAGAACACGTGCGGTTTCGATAGCATCTTCTCCAAAAGTTTCGTAAAAATCACCGACACGAAAAAGCAACAACGCTTGCGGATGCTTCGCTTTAATTGCGTTGTATTGCTTCATCAAAGGAGTCTCCGATGTATCTTTTTTCTTGCTTTTTTTTGTTGCCAAAATCTTTAACAATTGCGGAAGGTAAAGTTAACGGCCTTGTCTCGAAACGTCCTCATTTTTTAAGATAGGTTATTAACAAAACGGCACGTTTTATTCATATTTCTCTATTTTTGTCCCACTGGAAGGAAAATCACAAAATCGCAAATTGAAACTGTGGGAACTCGACCGTGTGTCACATGAAGAATTTTCGGAGCAAAAAAAGTTTCCTATTGTTGTTATTTTGGACAATATCCGCAGTTTGAACAACATTGGTTCTTTTTTCCGAACATGCGATGCTTTCAATATCGACCACCTTTATTTATGCGGAATAACGGCTCAACCTCCCAATCGCGATATCAACAAAACCGCAATTGGCGCAACAGATTCTGTTTCTTGGTCGCACGAGGAAAGCACCTCAGAATTGACTGCGAGATTGAAAAAGGAAGGTTACACCATCTGTTCTATTGAACAGACTGAGGAGACTAAATTATTGCAAGACATCCCCAGTTTGAACGAAGAAAAATTCGCCTTGGTTTTTGGAAACGAAGTGGACGGTGTCGATCAGGTTGTCATCGACTCAAGTAATTATGTTGTTGAGATTCCCCAATTTGGGACAAAGCATAGCTTGAATGTCTCAGTTTGCGCTGGAGTTGTGCTGTGGGAATTCACCAAACGGTTTATTTAGAAATTGCTTTTTCGTCGAACAAAAATTGTTTCTCTTTCGTTTTGAACATAAGTTGCTGAAAGTTATGTGACTTTAGGTTCAAAGAATTGGTCTAAATTCCGTAAATTTGCGGCGCAATTAAGTAAGAAAAATGATTGAAACAGATATAATTATAATTGGAGCTGGCCCTGTTGGGCTTTTTACCATTTTTGAAGCAGGATTACTCAAATTAAAATGTCATTTGATTGACTCTTTGCCTCAGCCGGGTGGACAATGTTCGGAGATTTATCCAAAGAAACCAATTTATGATATCCCTGGTTTTCCAACTGTAATGGCGGGCGAATTGATTGACAACTTAATGAAACAAGCCGCACCTTTTAAACCTGGATTTACGCTTGGAGAAGCGGCAATGACGATTGAAAAAACAGAGGAGGATCAGTTTATTGTAACCACAATTAGAGGGACAAAGCACAAAGCCCCAATTGTAATGGTTGCTGGCGGTTTGGGTGTGTTTGAACCGAGAAAACCACCTATTCCTAGTTTAACTGCTTTTGAAGATAAAGGTGTCGAATACATCATCAAAGATCCAGAGTTTTACCGAGGAAAACGATGTGTGATTGCTGGCGGAGGAGATTCTGCCTTGGATTGGTCCATCTTTTTAGCAGAGAAAAAAATTGCAAAAGAAGTGGTTTTGGTGCATAGAAGTAGTTCTTTCCGTGGACATTTGGATTCGGTTCAGCGTGTTATAGACATGGCCGGAAAAGGGGAGATAAAACTGATTACAGAAGCCGAAGTAACGGGGATCAATGGAAATGGAAAAGTTGATTCGGTTACCATTACACATCAAAAAGATGGTGAAATGATTCAAGAAACGGATCACTTCATTCCTTTGTTTGGCTTGAAACCAAGTTTGGGACCAATTGCCGATTGGGGATTTGAAATTGAAAAAAACGCGATCGTTGTCGATACATTGGATTATTCAACGAATATCCCAGGAATCTACGCAATAGGTGATGTAAATACATATACGAATAAGTTGAAATTGATTCTTTGTGGTTTCCATGAAGGAACGATGGCGGTTCAGTCGGCATTTGCACGAATCCACCCGGATAAAAAAAATATTTTGAAGTATACAACTGTGAATGGGATTACTGGGTTTTAGGAAACTATTTAATTTATAGGTTTGTTTCTGTAACTACTATAAAACCTCAAAAAGTTGTTCAACATTTAGCGACCGTCGGAGGTAGCAATGCAGTTAATTGCTAATTTTTTATTCGTAATTTTATCACATGTCCTCAAATTCAAAATCCGATCGGTATTCGCGACAAATTCAACTCCAAAATTTCGGAATTCAAGCTCAAAATAAACTGAACGAATCCAAGGTTTTAGTTGTTGGCGCAGGGGCGCTTGGTTGCCCTGTTTTAAGTTATTTGACGGCGGCCGGAATTGGAAAAATTGGAATAGTTGATGGAGATGTGATTGAACTTTCGAATCTACACCGGCAAGTTTTGTACACAATCGAAAGCATCGGTCGATCTAAGGCTAAGGTTGCGAAGGAGCGACTTCAAGCCATGAATCATGACATTAAAATTGAAGTTTTCGAAACGTATTTATCGACAGAAAATGCTTTTGAAATTGTCAAAGACTATGATGTTGTGATTGATGGAACGGATAATTTTCCAACACGCTATTTGGTGAATGATATGTGTGTACTGCGAGATAAAATCAATATTCATGGTTCTATTTCTCAGTATTCGGGACAAGTTTCTGTTTTCAATTATTTACATTCTGATGGAAAACGTGGTCCAAATTATCGCGATTTATTTCCTGTCCCACCGAATCCTGATGAAGTGGTAAGTTGCGCCGAAGGAGGAGTCATTGGTGCGTTACCCGGAATTATCGGAAGCACAATGGCGATGGAATGCATTAAAGTGCTAACGGGAATAGGAACCATTTTATCGGGAAAACTGCAACAAACAGATAGTTTGACTGGTACATCACATTTACTTACTTTTACAGCCGATAAAGCAAATCCTTTAACTGGCGAGCTTCCAACACAATTTGATTTAATTGATTACATGCAATTTTGTAATCCAAGCAAAGTGAAAAGAATGAAAAGTATAAATGTTTCGGACTTAAAAACAATGATCGCAAATAACGAAGATTTTCAATTGATCGACGTGCGTGAAACTTTTGAGTTTGATGAAGCCAACATGAGCGGAACGCTAATTCCACTGAGCGAAATACCGACTCGATTTCCGGAGATTTCAAAGGATAAAAAAGTAGTAATTCATTGCAAAATGGGTGGGCGTAGCGCTAACGCAATCGGATTTCTAGAACAAAATCATGGGTTTGAGAATCTCCACAATCTCGAAGGTGGGATAATAGCTTGGTTGGAGGAAAATTAAGAGTTTCACGGTATTATGATGAAAAGAAGCAGCATTAGTTATTTGATCATTTTAGGAGTGGTTTCGCTTTTCGTAATTGTGACTTTGCAGTTGATATGGTTGAATAAAACACTCGACATCCAACGTACAAGCATAGAAATTCAGAACAAAGAAGATAGTTTAAGTCTTGTCAATTTCACCGAAAAAACACATGCTGCTCTCCACGATGTGCTCGCAGATATTGCTGATAAAAGGGGCGAGAAAATTCAAAATTTTGACGCCGTAAGACAGGAAAAAACAAATTACTTTGTGGTGGACATTAACGATGAACTGCATCCGTATTATCTCCAAAATTTATTGAAAGAAAAATTTTACAAATACAATGTCAATCAAGATTTTCAATACGGGATTTACGATTGTTTTTCCGATTCAATAGTTTACGGAAATCTCATTCGCTATAATAAAAATGTCACCAACGACGAAGGGGCCAACACTACTGTTGCTTCACCTTCAGCTGGGCTTTCGTGGAAAAAAGATGGGCATTATTTTACCTTGTATTTTCCGAATATTTCGACCAAAAAACTAGAGCGAAATGACCAATTGTTTGCTCCTTGGTTGTACATTCTGTTAATCGTCATTCTTATTTTCTCCTTCTTTATTTTCGCTATTTCAATCATTATTAAACAGAGAAAATTATCTGAAACCCGGAGTGATTTCATCAACAACATGACGCACGAATTAAAAACTCCGATTTCAACAATTGGTTTGTCGAGCGAGATGCTTCTGAAGAATGATTTGTCCGGAGATCCGGAGAAAATTAAAAGATACGCCAGTATAATTCATAAAGAAAACAAGCGATTGGAAAATCAGGTGGAACGCGTATTGAATGTCGCTAAGTTGGACAAAGACAAGGTCGTTTTGAAGAAAAGTACAATCGAAATCCACGAAATTCTTCAGGAAGTCAAAGATAACTTCGAATTCAATCAAGAAGACAAAGGTGGTACGATTACGATGCACTTGAATGCAGATGATGATGCTTTGAGAGCAGATGATGTGCACATTTCAAATGTATTGTACAATTTGATCGACAATGCAATTAAGTATTGCGAAGTGGATCCAGTGATAGAAATTACAACACGAAATGATCAGAAATTTCTGATTATCGAAGTAGCGGATAATGGGATTGGAATTCCAAGAGAAGATATTAACCAAATTTTCGATAAATTCTTTCGTGTGCATACCGGAAATAGACACGATGTGAAGGGTTTTGGGCTGGGATTATATTATGTGAAATTAATTATCGAAGCACACAAAGGAACGGTGAATGTAAAAAGCACCATAGGAAAAGGTACAACCTTCACTTTGAAAATACCGAAGGTTTCTTAGTGCTGGAAGAGTAGGGTGCTGGGCTGAGGATATAAACCATCTCTCGAAATTTTCTTGCCTTTTTTGTACACCACAATCCGTTCCCCGACGTTCTGGTTTTCCATTGTGGCATCGAGCACGTAGTAATCATCCGCTTCAAAAAGCACTTCAAAATCACCGCGTGTAGTGAGTTTGCCAATTTGAATCGTCAAATAACCTGAGTTGATCTCAATTTGAATGGGAATTGGATTTACTTCCACCAACTTATCACCCGCATCGAATTTATAGCCATTTATCTGGCCTTCGTATGTGCCGAAGTATTTTCGCTTAATACTTTTTCGCAAGGTCTGGGTCGACGCTTCATTTGTCACAAACGTGAAAAGAAAAAGGAGTAAAATCAAACGCACATTCATAATTCGGTATTCTTTCTGTTGTCGAAAATAGAGATTATTTTTCATTTTTTTGAATTCATTTCATCCACAAAACAGTAATAAAAAGCCTGATATGTGAATATCTTCCTCAGATATTGAACAAAATTCGAACCAAACACGATGAGGTAATTCGTATCTTCGATGTCGAAACAAACGAGATTTTAGAATGCAACAATATCACGATTTACTCAATCGAATTTTAGACGAAGGAACCTTCAAAGGCGACAGAACAGGAACAGGAACAACCTCTATTTTTGGACATCAAATGCGTTTTGATTTGTCCAAAGGATTTCCTCTGGTGACGACGAAAAAAGTACATCTTCGTTCTATTATTGTCGAATTGTTATGGTTTTTAAATGGAGATACAAACATCAAATATTTGAACGACAATGGTGTTTCCATTTGGAACGAATGGGCCGATGAAGATGGAAATCTAGGACCAGTTTACGGTCATCAATGGAGAAGTTGGCCCGGAAAAAACGGTGAGAAATTAGATCAGATCACAAAGCTTGTCGACCAGATAAAAAACAACCCCAATTCGCGAAGGCTATTGGTTTCAGCATGGAATGTTTCGGATGTCGACAATATGGCTTTGCCGCCATGTCACACCATGTTTCAATTCTATGTAGCCGACGGAAAATTGAGTTGTCAATTATACCAGCGTTCTGCTGATACTTTCTTAGGAGTTCCTTTCAATATCGCTTCGTATGCTTTGTTGACCATGATGTTGGCACAAGTCTGCGATTTGAAAGTGGGAGATTTTATTCACACTTTTGGCGATGCCCATTTGTACTCCAACCACATCGAACAAACGAATCTGCAATTGTCACGCGAACTTCGTCCTTTGCCTACAATGAAAATAAATCCGAACGTCAAAGATATATTCTCTTTCAAATTGGAAGATTTTGAATTGTTGAATTACGATCCACATCCACATATCAAAGGCGCCGTTGCTGTATAATTCTGACCGATGAAAGTAGCTTTAATTGTAGCCATGGACCTCGAAAGAGGAATAGGTAAAAACAACGATTTGATGTGGCATTTGCCAAAAGATATGCGTTTTTTCAAAGAAACTACGCTTGGTCAGGTGGTGGTCATGGGGCGGAAAAATTGGGATTCAATTCCTGAAAAATATCGACCTTTATCCGACCGAGAAAACGTTGTTTTGACTCGGAATAAAAAATTCTCTTCCGATGATTGCGTCGTCCTTCATGACTTAGTGGAAGTATGGGAAAAGTACCAAGACGAAGAAGAAAGAACGGTTTTCATAATAGGTGGCGGAGAAATTTATCGCCAAGCAATAGAAAGTGGACTTATAGAAGAAATGTACATCACTCATGTAAGTGGAACCTATAATGCCGAGACTTTCTTCCCTCAGTTCAATCTAAAAAATTGGTCTGTGAAGGCTCTACTGGAACAAGATATGGACGAAAAGCATGAATGCGCTTTCCAAGTAAAACAATATACTAGAAATTAATTTCCTACCTTCTTGAGGAAGGATTAAGGGAGGTGTAATTCGCAACTTTTATTTAAAAAATTCGCAATTCAATATATGAAACTATGCATAGCCGAAAAACCCAGCGTGGCAAAAGACATCGCCGAAATCATTGGAGCCAAACAGCGCAACGATGGTTACTGGGAAGGAAATGGCTATTGCGTAACGTGGACCTTTGGTCACCTTTGCACGCTCAAGGAACCCCACGATTATAAAGAATCCTGGAAATATTGGAAGCTTGAAGATTTGCCCATTACGCCCGATAATTTTGGGATAAAAGTCATCGAAGATCAAGGCGTGAAACGTCAATTTGCGTGTATAGAAAAACTGGTTGCCATGGCCGATGAGGTCATCAATTGCGGGGATGCCGGGCAAGAAGGAGAGCTCATTCAGCGTTGGGTGCTGCACAAAGCAAAATGTAAAGTTCCCATCAAGCGACTTTGGATTTCTTCCCTTACTGAAGAAGCGATTCGCGAAGGTTTTGAAAAATTACAAGACGGTAAAAAGTACGATTTACTCTATCAAGCGGGAGCTGCACGTGCCATAGGTGATTGGATGTTAGGCATCAACGGAACACGTTTGTTCACCAAGAAATTTGGACAAGGTAAAGTCACACTTTCTGTTGGACGAGTCCAAACACCAACCTTGGCGATGATTGTTCAACGTCAATTGGAAATAAATGCATTCAAAATTGAAGAGTATTGGGAGTTGAAAACGCTGTATCGCGACACTGAATTTCAATGTCAAATCGATCGACTTTCGTCTGAAGATAAAGCAAACAAAGGACTAGAATATTTAAAAGACAAACCTTTCGAAATAGTTTCGTTTGAGCAAAAAGAAGGTAGAGAAGGAAATCCACGCTTGTACGATTTGACGTCACTTCAGGTCGACGGAAACAAAAAATATGGATTCTCGGCAGACGAAACTTTGAAGCAAATTCAGAGTTTGTATGAAAAGAAATTGGTTACCTATCCGCGTGTTGATACGACGTATCTGTCGGAAGATTTGCATCCTAAAATTCCGAATGTTCTCCGTGGATTGAAATATTATTCTCGTTTTACAGAACCACTTCTTCAAAAACCGATTCCTAAAACAAAGCAAGTTTTTGACGATAAAAAAGTAACGGATCATCACGCCATCATGCCAACGGGAATTGTGCCGAGTGGAATTACGCCAGCGGAACAACAGATTTACGACTTGATTTGTAAACGGTTTATCGCTGTGTTTTATCCGGAATGTAAAGTCTCGAATACCACCGTGATGGGCAAGGTTGACGAATTGGAATTTAAAGCAACGGGTAAACAGATTATTGAACTTGGTTGGCGTGAAATTTATCAGTCTGACAATCCAAAAAAAGCGTCTAAAGACGAGGAAAATCTAATGCCTGTTTTCGAAGAAGGGGAGAAAGGTCCGCATGAGCCATTTGTGCACCAAGGTAAGACTTCGCCACCCAAATATTATACGGAAGCGACACTTCTTCGTGCAATGGAAACCGCTGGCAAACAAGTCGATGACGAAGAAATGCGCGAATTGATGAAGGACAATGGAATTGGTCGTCCGTCTACACGTGCGAATATTATCGAGACACTTTTCCGAAGAAAATACATAGAGAAAAAACGAAAAAACTTGATCCCTACTTCTACTGGGATGGGATTGATTGGAACCATCCAAAATGAAGTTTTAAAAAGCGCGGAATTAACTGGTGATTGGGAGAAAAAACTACGAATGATCGAGAAAGGTGAATACGAATCGGATGTCTTTAAATCTGAATTATTCACCATGGTCCGCGAACTATGTGATGAGGTGATTTTCTCCAGTTTCCGTCCAATTCAGATTCTCCATGAACCAGAAAAAAAGGAAGTAAAACCCAAAAAAGCTCGTGTTAAAAAGGAGAAAGTAAATCTCACTGATTTAGACTGTCCGAAGTGCAAGAAAGCAAAAATAATGAAAGGA
>JASJJC010000011.1:0-19719 GCA_037624485.1 Chitinophagales bacterium | reverse complement strand
GCACAATCCTTTTTATGTGCATGTTGATCACCATATAATGACCTACAATCCTAAAAATCCAAATGAAGTCTATTTTGGAAATGATGGTGGTGTGTTTAAATCCCTAGATGGTGGATATGAATTTTTTGATGTCAATAAGGGTTATATGACAACACAGTTTTACAGTATTGATATTGCAAATTTTGATTTTGTAATTGGAGGCACCCAAGACAATGGTTGTATTATAGTTAGTCCTTTACGACCTGGTGATAGTGATTTTGGTGCTGCTGTATTTAATGAAAACATTACCAACGGTGACGGTTTCGACTGTGTTATATCCAATATTGCCGATGTAAAATATACTACTGCTCAATATAATAATGTGGGTAGAGGTCTTGTTGTAGATCCAAGAGGCGGAGGTAGTTGTGGTGCTTATTGTGGCGACCAAGGCTATTTTTATACAAAATTAGCTTTGTGGGAATCTAAGGAAGATAAAACCAGTAAGGATTTTATTGAATTCAAATCAGATACGGTAGCTGATGCAATTGATTTGGGTACTGGAATTAGAAAAACATTTAGTGGAACAATTCAACCAGTACAAAATGCTGCTGAAGTTATTTTATCTAGCCTTGAAATAGGAACTATTGATAATAGATTGCAATACAATGGTGCCGGTGGGTTTACTGGAGATGGGATTGGTACACTTGATTTAACCACTTTGACGTTTTCAGTAACGTTTAATACTCCACCTCAATTAAATGCAAAAGTGAACGCTTATTATGCTTCAAATTATAAAGCCGGATCGGTATTAAATATTGAGAGTAGAACAGCTCAATTGCCTATACAACATACCTTAACTACAAGTCTTGAACCAGGTGACGTGGAGCAAATTCAGGATCCTGTTCAAAGTATTATCGTAATGCCTACATCTAGAGAATGTTTAGATGGGGAATCTCATTCAGGTCAAGGTGGTTGTACCGGAAGAACTAGTGGAATACTTTTCGGTCGAGATGCAATTAATACAACATTAGAGTTGAAATGGTTGTTCCTTCCTGTTAATGCAGGAATACACAGAATGACCTTCTCTCCTGATGGAAATCACTTATTTGCTTCATCAAACAACACTATTAGAAGAATAAATGGTTTAAATGATATTTATACTCAAGAAGATGCAAATAGAGTAGTTAATGCTCCAGGTGGAATTACTGCTATTGGAGGTTTCTCTAGTTTTATTACAGGAATTACGTTGCACCCGAATGATCCTGAAACGCTTATAGTTACTACAGGTAATTATGGAACAGCTTCTCATGTTTTTATTGTTACTGGTGCTTTGGGATCTAGCCCTGTAGTTAAAGCGGTAGGTGGAAACTTACCTGCTTTCCCTGTATATGATGCAATCTTTGATATGTCAAAACCTGAAAGAGTTATAGTAGGTACAGATAATGGCGTTTGGTCAACAGATGATATATGGGCAACAGAGCCTGTGTATACTGAAGAGAATTCTACTCTAGGAAACTTCCCTGTTATTGATATAGATCAACAAACTTTGCCACACGGTCAAGCTTCAAATAGAGAGACTGTTTATATTGGTACACATGGTAGAGGAATATGGAAGTCTGGATCGATTGCTTCTTCAGTAGAACCTAATTTAACAAGTACTAAAATTTGGGAATCTGAAATCACATTGTTTCCTAATCCTGCTAAATCCAATATTCAAATTGAATATACGGTTGTAAATCCTGCAGAAGTCTCAATGAAAATTTATTCAATCGCTGGAAACGTGATGAAGACTATTACACCTTCTGCACTTGAAGGCGAGAACAGTATTAATGTTCCAGTGAACGATTTACCTTCAGGAACTTACTTTATTAATTTGATTGACGGAAACTCTCAGAAAGTTGCCAAGTTCATAAAAATGTAAACATTTTTAAATACATATAAAAAAGCTCTCCTAGTGAGGGCTTTTTTTATGATCATTTTTCTAATCGAGGTATATTTGATTCAAATGAATAATATGCGCATCGCCATTAACGGTTTTGGAAGAATTGGTAGAAATTTCTTACGTGAATTTGTAAGAAGAAATGATGAATTCGGTCAATTCCAGATTGTTGCAATTAATGATTTAGCCGATACCAAAACACTCGCTCATTTATTAAAATACGATTCGGTACATGGCAGGTTTAAAGGAGAAATTTCGTCTACTGGAAATGAGATTTTAATAAATGGGAATCCTATAAATACCTATTCTGAATCTGAGCCAACTCACTTACCATGGAGGGAACTAAACATTGATATTGTAATTGAGTCAACGGGGTTCTTTAGAACAAAAGAATTGGCCTCAAGACATTTGTCAGCGGGTGCTAAAAAAGTAATTCTTTCAGCACCGTCTTCAGACGCGGATATAAAAACTGTAGTGCTGGGAGTTAACGGTGATGTTTTGTCAAAAGATGATGTAATTATTTCTAATGCTTCATGTACCACTAATAATGCTGCACCATTAATTCAAATTGTAGATGAATTGTGCGAGATTGAAACGGCTTATATCACTACTGTACATTCTTATACTTCAGATCAAAAACTACACGACGCTCCCCATAAAGATCTAAGAAGAGCACGTTCTGCTCCAAATTCAATTGTACCTACCACAACTGGGGCAGCTAAGGCAATTACAAGGATATTCCCGCACCTCGAAGGTAAAATAGGAGGTTGTGGAATTCGCGTGCCAGTTCCAAATGGTTCTATGACAGATATTACGTGTGTTGTAAAGAAACCGCAAAGTGTTGAGTTGATTAATGAAAAGTTTAAGGTAGCTTCTCAATCTTATTTAAAAGGTATTCTAGATTATACTGAAGATCCAATCGTGTCTGTAGACATCATTGGAAATCCTCATTCCTGTTTATTTGATGCTGAATTAACTTCAGTTATAGGAAATATGGTAAAAGTAGTAGGCTGGTACGATAATGAAATTGGATATTCAAATCGATTGTTAGATCTATTGAAAAAATTCTAGTTTTTAAATTCCTTCAATTCAAATTTCTCTCCATCGAACACACCATATGTATTGTAGTTAATCCATTCACCCAAGTTTATGTAACGACTACTTTCTCCAACTTTCAAATCAAGAGGTAAGTGTCGATGGCCAAATATGAAATAATCGTAATGTTTGGATGCTAGAACTTCTTTAGAGTAAATAGCTAACCATTCATTTTCTTCACCCAAGAATTTTTCGTCTGTGCCGCTATTTGCAGATCGACTTCGTCCACTCCAGAAATTGGCAATGCCTATTCCTATGTTCGGGTGAGTCCAACCAAATATCCATTGGCAAATAGGATTTGCAAATACCTTTTTTATGAATTTGTAGCCGTAATCTCCAGGCCCATAACCATCGCCATGACCTATTAAAAATTTCTTTCCGCCAAATTCAAAGTCGGTATTGTCTCGGTACATTGTCACGCCCAATTCTTCTTCAAAATAATTGAATACCCACATGTCATGGTTTCCGATAAAATAGTGGACCTTAATTCCGCTATCGGTTAGTTCTGCAATTTTGCCTTGCAGTCTAGAAAACCCTTTTGGAATAGCATGTTTGTATTCAAACCAAAAATCAAAGACGTCCCCAACTAAAAAAATATCAGAAGCATCTATAGAAACCTCATTCAGCCATTGAATTATCCGTAATTCTCTTTCTCGACTTCGTTCTGGATTCGGAGCTCCTAAATGAAAATCAGATGCGAAATATATTTTTTTACTCAAACTCATTTTACAATTCTGTCCAGTGCTTTGTAAGGATTCAGTTTATGCAAATGCAAAGTAAATCGAATCTGTTCATTATAGGTAATATTGTTTGCAGTGTACGCTTGTTCAATAGAGTCACTCCAAAGAACTGGCAAGAATACTTCAATAATATTCCTTAAAACAGTAAGTCGAACACCTGCATTGAACATAAAAGACTCTGTTGAACTTGTGCCAATATCAGAATACACTCCAATAGGCAGCACCAATGGTAAATCGGCCTTCATATTAAATGCAAGTAACCAGTCATTTGATTGACCAACATTTGTAGGAGTTTTGAATCCGCCATGATTATCATTCATTTGCTGTTGCCACATATCGTGAGAGGTTCCGCGTTCTAAGAAAGTGTTACTAAATGTATAATCATACCACCCTGATTGACCGTCCATTCTCAAGTTATATCTAGGCGAAGTAGTCTGGTTACTTGCAAATACACCTGCATACATTCTAAATGTAATATTCTGTTTTCCCTTATTATATTTCCAGTTTTGAATACCTTCCAATTCTAGCAATTGAAATTTTTCGTGGGTCGTTGAGGTGAAGTTTATTTCGGATTGACTCAATTCTCGGTCACGTTTTGAATTCCAATCGAGAATTGTGTACAGATTATCGTCATTCACAATTGACAACCCTTCTCTATTTGTTTGTTCTGTGGTATATATAAATCCTATTGAAAGATAATGCCTCCAAGGTGAACGTGCATTCTTGTTTTTGAAATCAAAATTAATTTTCGGATTATATCTTTCAAACTGAGTACTATTTAATCCTAATGTAGGATTAGAATAACTAAATCGTTGCAAGTTCCCGGTTAAAGTAATTCGCTTAATTAAACTTGAAAAATAGAAGTGATAATCTGCATTATAAATTCCATTCAACTTATTGCGATGAATAGAGTACATAGGAGACGCAAAAAACTCAAAGGGCTTTTCCAGAATCGACTTGTTGTGCAACCCAATTCCTAGCATTGTTTGATCGCTAGAATTCCAACCAATCATGGGTAAATAAAATAACTGTGTCTTATTAGAATTTTCAAGCGAACCAAGAAACTTCAATTGTATAGGTTCAACTTTTTTAAGCAGACCTCGAGTTCTTGAAATATTGTCTTTTCTGTTTTTTTCAACGGTATTCAAATGTGCATCAGCCATTATTGATTTGGCTCCCGTATTCGGCAACTCTATTTTAGTTGCTCCTGAAAGCGATTTAATTTGATGGCTAGTTAAAACACTTCCGTTTTTATCTAATGCACTTATCGTAACGGGCAGATTTATTGAGGATTTGTTTTTTACAGTAACATAATGAACATCATTTTTTGTTTTAACTTTTTTCAACTTAATATTGATCTTCTCGGTTGAGTTAAGATAGTGGTCAAAAAACCAACTTAAATCTTGCTCAGAAACCAATTCAAATTCGGCCTTTAAATCTTGTAAATTGGGGTGTTTGAATTCCCATTTCTTATAAAACTGTCGCATTGAACCGTCAAAGACTTCATCGCCTAAAGCTGCTCTAAGCATTTGTAAACTCACTGCCATCTTAGCATAAACAATTGCTCCATAATTAAGATAGGTGTAATCGGCCGCATGCGCAGTAAGTTTTTGGTCGGTATTATTCCGTGCTGTAAACAAGTAGGTGAAATATTTTTCACCTCTTACGGTAACTAAGTCAAGGCTTAACCAAGAATTAAGGAAATTTGGTACAACGTCAATCTGTGCCGAAAGGCTAGAATCGCCATAGAGTTCTTCGAAATACCGCATTTCATAAAAAGAATTGATTCCTTCATCTAAACTAGGCATTTCTCGTTCATTGAAACCTAACATTCCATAAAACCAATTGTGCCCAACTTCGTGTACGATTACATTTTCTAATGTTTTTCCAGTCATACCATAATCAATAATCGTAATCATAGGGTATTCCATACCTCCGCCTGCTTTCAAGCTAGCTTCAACAGCAGAGCAATGTTTATATGGATAATCGCCATTGTATTTTGAATAATGATAAACCGCTTGGTTTATAAATCGCGGTACTTCTTTCCATTCTTTGTAATTTTCTTTAGCGAAATAAGCCCATGTGGTCACGATTCTTTTTGAGTTTGGCAATTCCACAGAATCTTTTAGAACCATAAAATCCTTTTGCCCAAACCAAGCAAAGTCATGCACATTAGCTTGACTATAATGTAAGGTTTTGTATTCTTTACTAGAAATAGAATCAAATTCTAATTCCTCTATCGGTTTGGAAAGGCTATAGTTGGCTCGTTTTGATAAAAAATCGATTTCGGATGTTGTTTTCAATTCTCCTGTTGCTCCAATCACATAATTTTTCGGAACGGTAATCCGTACATCAAATGTTCCGAATTCAGAATAAAACTCCCCTTGATTCAAATAGGGCATTGAATGCCAACCATCTTTATCAAATACGGCTGGCTTTGGATACCATTGTGTAATTTGATATGAATCCCCCTCATGCCCAAGTCTACTAATCCCTGAAGCGGGAATTTTCACTCTAAACGGAGTAGAAATAGTAATGCGTTCTTTAGGAGCTAACTTTTCATTTAGAATCAAAGCGCAAATGTCGATATGCTCAGGATGACTTATCCATTTTACGGATATATTATTTACTTTAAAACTTAGCGAATCAATAAAACCACGACCTTCCTCATCAAGGAATTGGAAAGTAGTATACCCATTTTCCAACAGTTGAACCCCCAGAGCAGTTTCATTGTTTTTATATGCGTTCGGCCATAAGTGAAACCATATAGTATCCATGCCATGATGACTGTTGTTTATGTATTCGAGTTCTTCAAATCCATGAAGAATATGATTACTATCATCCAGTTCAACTTGAATGTCATAATTGACTGTTTGCTGAAAGTAGGCTCTAGTGTGCTGTGCAGTTGATCCTATAGTAAACCCTAAACAAAAAAAGCCCAAAAGGGCTTTTTTTGTGTTTGTATTTATTCTAACCATAAATTTTCTCAAAAAGATCTTTGTATTTCTCCATTATAAACTTCCGCTTCAGTTTAAGGGTAGGGGTTAATTCTTTTGAAGTTACGGACCACGTTGAATCTACCAATTCAAATTTTTTGATCTGTTCCCAGCTTCCAAACCCCTCATTTAGCTTTTCAATATCTTGTTTAATCCGGGCAATAACTTTTTCGTGTTTAATCACTTCTGAATTAGTTTCGAAAGGAACACCTTTGCCCTCGCACCAATCTTTTAAAAACTCGAAGTTGGGAACAACAAAGGCTGCAGGATGCTTCTGACTTTCTCCAATAACCATGATTTGTTCAATGAATCGAGATTCTTTGAATTTATTTTCCATTGGTTGAGGTGCGATATATTTCCCTCCCGATGTTTTGAAAATTTCTTTTTTTCGATCCGTTATTTTTAGGAATCCATCTCCTGCAAACTTTCCAATGTCTCCTGTCGAAAACCAACCATCTTCAGAAAGAACTTCTTTAGTTTTTTCAGGTTGATTGTAATATCCCAGCATTACATTCGGACCTTTGATGAGGATTTCTCCGTCTTCTGCAATTTTCACTTCAACACCGTCTATAATTCTACCAACCGAACCGAGCATTAGCCCTTTGTCGTGCCATGCATTCACCGTTGCAACAGGTGATGTTTCAGTTAGTCCATAACCTTCCATTACTGGTACGCCCGCAGCTAAAAACACTCTTGCTAATCGCGGAGATAGAGCTGCGGATCCTGAGGCGACAGCTAACACATTCCCGCCTAGAGCTTCCTTCCACTTACTGAAAATCAGTTTTCGAGCGATCATTAATTGAAATTCGTACCAAGCTCCATTGGCACCATAGGGTTCATATTTTTCCCCAAGAGAGAGCGCCCAAAAAAACAGGGTTCTTTTAATTCCAGTTAACTCTGAACCTTTAATTACAATTTTGTCATATACCTTTTCTAATAATCGAGGAACTGCTGTAAAAACTTCGGGTTTTACTTCTCTTAAGTTGTCACCAATTGTCTCCATTGATTCTGCGAAATAAACAGAAACGCCTGTTATAGTATATAAGTAGACCAACATGCGTTCATATACATGACAAATAGGAAGAAAACTTAATGCCTTTCCATTACTATCTACCGGCAGTCGCTCAATGCATGATATCGCATTACTGACTAAATTTTTATGAGCAAGCATAACACCTTTAGGAACACCTGTTGTTCCACTAGTATAAATAAGCGTAGCTAAATCATTCTCGCTAATTGTGTCCATTATAGCCTCAATTTCAGCGTCTTCTTTTCCATCACCTTCAGCAAGAAACTTTGTCCAATGGTCAACCCCTTCTATTTGCTCAAAAGAATAAATGTGTTTTAAGCTAGGAACTTGATCTTTAATAGAGTTTACTTTTTCAAACAGTTCCATATCGCTCACGAAGCAATATTTTAATTCAGCATCATTAAAGATGAACTTGTAATCTTCGGCTGATACAGTTGGATAAATAGGTACATCGACAGCGCCGACTTGCAGAATTCCGTAATCCATAGCTACCCATTCAGGACGATTGTTTGATATTAGTCCAATTTTGTCCCCTTTTCCGATGCCTAATTTCAAAAGTGACTTACTCACCTTCATAGCTTCCGTAAGCACAGTTTCAATAGAAGTAGGTTCCCATTTTCCATTTATTTTTGCTGTAAAGGCATCTTTTTTTGGATAAGCTTTTTGTTGGTGGCGTGGTATATCGAATAGGCGTTTTACATGATCATACATTAGCGTCTGTTTTGCTCAAATATAAATAAACCCTTGGTCGAAAAAAACGGGTTTACAATAGTCTAATTAATACTAAATTCTAATTGGCCCTTTATATATGTTCTTTGGATTTTAGTGTCACTAATTTTTTCAGAAGGGGCCTTCATTAGGTCTATGTTTAAAACGACAAAATCTGCGTTTTTACCGACCTCCAAACTTCCAGTTTTGTTTTCAAAAAAGGCGAGCATAGCTGGCCAGATTGTCAAAGCTTTAAGGGCTTGTTTTCTTTCTATTGGATAAAAACAATCTTCAGTTTTTGTTAATGCCTTGAATTGCTCAAATGGATTCATCTCTCCAATAGGGAACAATGAACCAGAGGCAAGGAATTGGTTTTGGTTATAAAGTTCTGCGAAATTGTAGCTGGAACAATCCCTGTTTTTTCCAATAGTTGGAATGACTTTGCCTTTATCCGTATTGGCTTGAGTAGGCTGTACGCTTGGAAGAATACTGAATGTTTTTAGTTTTTGTACATCTGATAAGTCTACTAGTTGATTGTGCTCAAGTCTCCAACGATTGTCGTTTACTGATTTAAGTGCTATTCCCATTTGGGTCGAAGCAATTGCAAAAGCCGAATCGCCATAAGCATGGAATATCATTTGAAAGTTTAACGAAGTACACAATTCAGGAAGTTCATACAATGCAAAAGAATCGGCGAATAGATTGCCATTAGTTTCTTCGGAGTCATACGGGTTTTTCAAAAGAGCTTCTTTTGCTCCAAATCCACCATCAATGAAATAGCTAAGTCCTTTTAAATGAATAGACCCAGAATCGATTCTTCCGGTTTTAGTGAGCCATTGGAAATTTTCAGGGTTACCACCCAATATCAATTGATGGTAAAAAGTAGAATTATTTTCTTCAATAATTTTTTCTGCGGTATTCGAATTAACGCCGAAACTTGTGCAGCCAGAATATCCGTTTTTGAACAGCTCATTGGTCAAGTCTTTACTTATGAAGTTTTCTAGTTGATTTTTTTCTATGTAATCAATAACCTTAGTAATTGAATCTTTATCAAAGATTAGTGTATTCTCATTTCTTGAGCCTTTAAACACGGAGTTGAAAGTTCTCTGATCTAGTTTTATCGTATTCCCAGAAAATGAACGCAGTACAAATTGAAATTCAGGGTAATCGAGATTCTGTAATTCTCCTGTTGGGACATTATATATGTAATTGATTTTTGAATTACCTAATTGCTCCTTTGTCAAATTATCATATTCAATCGCGTTGCTTTTTAAAGTTTTTGCAAGTAAATAGCTATGTGCGTCAAAAAATGCAGGAACAACTGTTCTCTTTTTTAAGTCTAGTTTTTTTTTCGAGTTGTATTTGTTCAGAATTTGATGTTCTGGTCCAATTTCCACTATTCTCCCATCTTTTATGGCCATTGCCTGTGCAGAGCTAAACGCCATATCACAAGTGTAAATCGTTCCATTATGTACTATTAGGTCTGCATCTTTGTGTTTTATACAAGACAGAAACAAAAAAGTAACGCCAGCAAAAAGAATAAAGGGTCTTAGTTTAACCATTTCTGAATAAAAGGAATTTTTTTGGTGTCGACCAAAATGTTTAGAATAATAAGTAGGAGAATTAATGCTGGTATTTTATATCGAACCAAAGCACCAAAAACTTGTGTGACCCAGCCAGCTATTAACAAGATGATAACCACAGAAATTGAAAACGAAGCTATGACTTGAGTTTGTTGTTTATTAAGTCGTTTCCTGAACCAAAACGCAATAATTGCCAATGAAATTAAAAGTAGAATTTCAAAATAAGCTACTAAACTTATTACGGAATGCGCTTCCCAAATAAATGGACGAAATAGTGCATTGGAAAGCGCATTTGGAGCGGTTACTAAAAGGCTGTTCCATTTTGGTTCCAATATAAATAGCTCAAAGGCGAGTTCTGGTTTCGATAGACCTATTTCATTTAGGAAGTCGTGCTGTTTTTGATAAAAACGTTCCGGTATTTTTAACGTTAAAAGAAAGTCCATGAGAATAACCAAACCTGTTCCAAATCCTATGTAAATAGGAATTAATATTCTTGATTTTAGTGAAGTAAGTTTAAAACCTAAAAGCAGTCCAAAGCCAACAATTATAGAAATAGCGACGTAGCTTTTTATTGTGAGCCCTAATAGGAGGAATAGTAAAAGAAAGCCTAAGTGTTTAAGGTTAAAAGACGAAATTGTTCTGAGGCCATAGTAAGTAAGAAAACCCATTACAAAAACCAAAAGACTTTCTTTTAGGACAGCCGAACTCCAAAAGATTATTCCAGGGAAAAGCAGAATACTTAAGAACGTAAGTTTAGAGTTAATCCCAATGTTTTTGATTGCATTAATAAGTGCAGCAAGACCAAGAAAAGCCAGTAGGTTAATTATTAATGTGTGAATGTGAGATACATCAAAACTGAAAAGTCGGACCAAAGCGTTAAATCGAATAATGGTCATGTTGTCATTAAAGACACCATGCAAATGATTCTTGTACCAGTTATTGAGCTGATCTGTTGCATTGATAACGGATTCTGACTGCATATTTATTCCAAAAATAACTTTGGAATAGGTGAGTGGGTCGTGTTTGAAAACTTCAAAAAGCAAGTTAGCATCATCGTAAAAGCGAAACGCATTCGTAGTATTACGAGAACCATAATAGTAGTGATAGAAAAGTGTAAACCCTATTCCGACTAATACTTTTAGTGAAAATAAGCATTGAATTTGGAGGCTAGAAAAGCCCAGATTTTTAACCAATCCAATTTTTGGAAGTATCCACAAAAGGATAAGCCACCAGAAAATAAGGTATGAAATATTGAAAAGCATTTTCGCAGAAGCAATGTTATATATAATAAGTGATTTTGGCCCGCTTCATAGGTTTGATAAAAACGTCTTTTCTGTTAATAATAAAGACCTTTTCTAAAACCCTTTCGATAAACTCATTTTTAACTTTGCGTGCATTCTAGGAATTTTCTTTGCTAGAATTGAAAACACTCTAAAAGGTTACTAATGATAAAGTTCTTTTCGTCTGGTGAAGACAAAATTTTTGCAGTAGGATTTCAAAATGATTTAAATAGCTCCGATCTGCCAAAGCTCGAGTGGCTATTTAGTGGTGCAAAACCAGCTGAGGAAAAAACATTAACGGGAGTTTTTGTTGGTCCTCGTAAAGAAATGATTACACCTTGGAGTACTAATGCTGTAGAAATCACTCAAAACATGGGAGTCCACGGAATTTTTAGAATAGAGGAGTTTTTCTCATTCACTATTGAAAACCCACCTTTTGACCCAATGCTTCAGGTAAAGTATTCAGAGCTTGGGCAAGATCTATTTACAATAGACAAAAAGCCAGAAGAGGTAATCTACATAGATGATATTACCAGTTATAACAAGCAGGAAGGCCTAGCATTAAGCAATGAAGAAATCGAATACCTAAAAGGAGTAGCAGAACAACTCAAAAGAAAACTAACAGATAGTGAGATTTTTGGATTTTCTCAAGTAAACTCTGAACATTGTCGTCATAAAATATTCAATGGTCAGTTTATTATTGACGGAAAGGAAATGCCTTTTTCCTTATTTAAGCTGATTAAAAAAACCACCGCCAATAATCCAAATAGAGTAGTATCAGCATATAAAGATAACGTTGCCTTTGTTGAAGGTCCCCGCGCAGAGCAATTTGCTCCAAAACGCCAAGACGAATCTGACTTTTTTGAAACCAAAGAATTTGATAGTGTAATTTCAATAAAAGCAGAAACACATAATTTCCCAACTACGGTTGAGCCGTTTAATGGAGCAGCCACTGGCAGTGGAGGTGAAATTCGAGATAGAATGGCTGGCGGAAAAGGGTCTATGCCTCTTGCTGGAACCGCAGTGTACATGACTGCATATTCTCGATTGACCGAAGATAGAGCATGGGAAAACGGAATGGATGAACGTCCATGGTTGTATCAAACTCCAATGGATATTTTGATCAAAGCTTCAAATGGAGCATCAGATTTTGGAAATAAATTTGGTCAACCACTTATTAATGGTTCTGTTTTAACCTTCGAACATCAAGAAGGGGATAAGCGATTTGGTTTCGATAAAGTAATCATGCAAGCTGGTGGAATTGGTTATGGTAAGAAAGGAGAAGCACTAAAAGATATTCCAAACCCAGGCGATAAAATCGTAGTAATGGGTGGTGATAATTACCGAATTGGAATGGGTGGTGGCGCTGTGTCTTCCGTTGCAACTGGTGAGTTCTCAAGTGGAATTGAGCTGAATGCCATCCAACGCTCTAATCCTGAAATGCAGAAACGTGTTTATAATGCAGTTCGTGCAATGGCTGAATTGGACAAAAACCCAATTGTTTCTATTCACGATCATGGCGCAGGTGGACATCTCAATTGTTTGTCTGAATTGGTAGAGGAAACTGGTGGAAGAATCGATGTTAACAAATTGCCTTTTGGAGATCCAACATTATCTGACAAAGAAATAATCGGTAACGAATCTCAAGAACGAATGGGATTGGTGATTCGGGAAAACGATCTTGAGTTACTAACGAAAATTGCGGAGCGCGAAAGAGCGCCAATTTATTTGGTTGGAGAAACTACTGATGACAATCGATTTGTTTTTGAAAACAAAAAGACTGGTGAAAACCCAATGGATTGGGATTTGGCGCATATGTTCGGTTCTTCTCCAAAAACGATATTAGAAGATAGTTCAGAGACAGCAGCTTATGCTGAATTGAACTATGAAATCGACCCGAATAAATTTCAAGATTATTTAAATGCTGTTTTACAACTAGAAGCAGTTGCGTGTAAAGATTGGTTGACCAATAAAGTAGATCGATGTGTTACTGGGCGTGTTGCCAAACAACAATGTGCAGGACCATTACAAATTCCATTGAATAACGTTGGAGTAATGGCAATGGATTATCGTGGAGTAAAAGGAATTGCAACTTCATTAGGGCATTCTCCGGTAAGTGCTTTGATTGATCCAGTTGCAGGTTCTCAAGCTTCCATTGCAGAAGCATTAACCAATTTGATTTGGGCGCCAATTGAACAAGGAATTCAAGGAGTTTCGTTAAGTGCAAACTGGATGTGGCCAGCAAAACAAGAAGGCGAAAATTATCGTTTGTATGAGGCGGTAAAAGGAATTAGTGATTTTGCTTGTGAGCTAGGCTTAAATGTGCCGACAGGTAAAGATTCACTTTCTATGACTCAGAAATACAAAGACGGAGTTGTTTATGCTCCTGGAACAGTAATTATTTCTGCTGTAGGAGAGGTAATTAATTTAAAGAAAGTTGTTGAGCCAGTATTGCAATCGATCGAAGGTTCTCAATTAATCTATATCGACTTTTCTGAAGACGGATACAAATTAGGAGGTTCATCATTTGCTCAAATTCTAAATCAATTGGGTAATGAAGCACCTAGAATTAAAGACGCTAAAAAATTCGCAGCTACATTTAATGTAGTTCAAGACTTAATTCTGGACGATAAAATTCTTGCCGGTCATGATGTCTCGGCTGGTGGAATGGTAACTACATTATTAGAAATGTGTTTTCCTGAGAATAATGTGGGTTTATCGGTTGATTTGACGGTATTGAATTCAAATGACGATATTCAATTATTGTTTTCAGAAAAAGCTGGAATTATAATTCAAGTTGGAAAAGAAAACAGTTCTAAGGTGGGTTCTGCATTAGATTCCGTGAATGCAACCTATGCCATAATAGGTTCTGTAAATAATGAGAATAGTGTAGAAATTAAAACGAGTTCAAATTCGTATGTTCTTAATGTTCCATCTTTAAGAAAGACTTGGTACAAGACATCTCATTTATTAGATCAAAAACAATCAGGAAAAGAACATGCTGATTCACGTTTTAATAATCACGACAAATTTCCATTGAATTATATTTTTCCTCAAAATTTCAAGGGAACTTATGATGCATTGGGATTGAATCCTAATCGAAAAACGGCATCTGGAGTAAAAGCTGCTATTATTCGAGAAAAGGGAGTTAATGGCGATCGAGAAATGGCCTATGCTATGTTCTTAGCCGGTTTTGATGTGAAAGATGTGCATATGACTGATCTTATCTCTGGTCGAGAAGATCTTTCTGATGTTAATATGATTGCTTTTGTTGGAGGTTTCTCTAACTCTGATGTGTTAGGCTCAGCAAAAGGGTGGGCAGGTGCATTTATGTTTAATGAAAAAGCAAAAGCTGCTTTAGATAATTTTTATGCTAGACCCGATACCCTTTCACTTGGAATTTGTAATGGTTGTCAATTAATGGGTGAGCTAGGGCTTATATATCCGGAACATAAAGAACATCCAAAATTGCAGCACAATACTTCAGGTAAATTTGAATCTAGTTTCTTGGCAGTTGAAGTGCCAGAAAACAATTCTGTAATGCTTGGAAGTTTATCTGGAACTAAAATGGGTATTTGGGCAGCACACGGAGAAGGCAAGTTCAGTCTACCTGAAGCTGAATCCAATTATAATGTAATAGGTAAGTATGCCGATTCAGCTTATCCGGTAAATCCAAACGGTTCTGATTATAACGTTGCAGGTATAGCGAGTAAAGATGGAAGACATTTAGCTATTATGCCGCATTTCGAACGTTCTATTTTTCCATGGAATTGGGGCTACTACCCAGCTGATAAAAAACAAGAAGATGTAAGTCCTTGGATTTTAGCTTTTAAGAATGCGAGGGAATGGGTGGAATCTCAATAATTTAGGTTTATTTCATTTTATGAAGCAATTCATTATTTCAGGTGTGATATTTTTTGTTTTAGGCACATTGTCGGGGCAAAATGATGAATTCAAGGCTAAAATTGAATCAAAAGTGACTTCTTCGAATTGCGAAAACATTATTTGGTGTGACACGAATTCCGTTGCTCTTCAATATCGCAATCTGCTGTCTCAGCAGTTTTATAAGAGAATATTCGATTCTAATAGTATGATGTTACTTGCCAATGATGAAGAGCCAGGTTGTTGCGGATATGAAGCATTGAAAATTGAACAACTTGGTGTCACAGAATTTGAAATTAGGCAACTCTTCTCCGATTCTTTAGGATGCATTCCCAAAAGTGTCAATACATACTATTGTGTACTTTCAATTAATTCTAAACACAAAAAGACGTCTATGAGAAAGGCAATCCGATTAAACAAATTTATTTCTAAGAATTCTAACTTTAAATTCTTGGCAGTTTTTATTCTTTCGGATTAAAATCCAACCGTAAACCCTGCTTGTATATGTGGGTTCCTATTAAAAGAGTTCATGGTTTGATTCAGGTTATATAATATAAGAATAAATCCACCTGAGTTGCTAGAGAAGTCTAAGTAGGCTCCTCCGCCAACATATAGGTTAAATACGTTGATTCGATTAGAAATTAATTCGTCAAATCCCATGTTGTTGGTCTGGAGGGTGTAGTCCTTTCTATTCATTATTTCGGGTTCAACTTGCAGGAATACTCCTTTCCAAACTACATATCTATTGATAAGGCTTGTTGCAACAATGTGATCAGAATATCGCTGAGCGGTTATTCCTTCAGTTCCGTATATATAGGTATAAGTAACTTTCAGGGCAGTTTGAAAGCTTTCGGTAAAATTATAGCCTATTAAAGGGGAGGCTTGAATCATTCCAGCTCCATTTCCAAAGCCAACACCAAGCCCGCCGCCAACAAATACATTCTCTTTCTTTAGCAACTTCTCTTCTACAGGATGCTCGTTGTTTTTAGGCGCTGGTTCTTCTTTGTCGTCGAATTGCTGAGCTAGGGCATAATTAGGTACGCTGCAAATGGCGCTGAATAAGCAAACGATAAATATTTTTTTTAATTTTTTTCTCACCCTTCAAAGATAAACTATCATGGATAAGTTTGAAATAGCTTGTTCTATGTAAAAGAATTCATCGCTGGGAAGCCTAAAAAGAACCACTTAATCCCATAAGCGCATTTCTAAGTTGTTGAATAATAGGAGCTGAGCAATTACTTTCTTTTTTCAAAAAAAAAGTGTTTAAAAACTGCGATTCATCTTTAAGAAAAACTTTACATTTGCCAACCGTTTTTGAAGCGGGTAGTTCTTTAATAAAAGCGGTAAAAAAAAATATTTTTATTTTCTTTTTTGAATTAAAAATAATATTACTTTTGCCGCCCCGTTTAACGGGAACAGTTCTAAAATGATATTTATAGAATCTTAATTTAACTGGGAAGTTCGATTAACATTTAGATATATAGAAACGAAACGGATAATTATTTGTGAGTTTCAGATTTGGCGAAAGCTGAGTTATAAGTTCTTTGAAAAGATTGGAAGCATAATAAAAAGGATAAGGAATAGTAGAATATTTTTTGTACGAATTTTTTTGAGATGGAGTCAGTATTAAACACTTTTATACAACGAAGAGTTTGATCCTGGCTCAGGATGAACGCTAGCGGCAGGCTTAACACATGCAAGTCGAGGGGCAGCATTACTGCTTGCAGTAGATGGCGACCGGCGGACGGGTGCGTAACGCGTATGCAACCTACCTTATACAGGGAGATAGCCCAGAGAAATTTGGATTAATATCCCATAATATCATAAAGCAGCATTGTTTAATGATTAAAGATTTATCGGTATAAGATGGCATGCGTATGATTAGCTAGTTGGTGAGGTAATGGCTCACCAAGGCAACGATCATTAGGGGGCCTGAGAGGGTGAACCCCCACACTGGTACTGAGACACGGACCAGACTCCTACGGGAGGCAGCAGTGAGGAATATTGGGCAATGGAGGCAACTCTGACCCAGCCATGCCGCGTGAAGGAAGAAGGCGTTCTGCGTCGTAAACTTCTTTTATATAGGAATAAACCTCTCTACGTGTAGAGGGCTGAATGTACTATACGAATAAGCACCGGCTAACTCCGTGCCAGCAGCCGCGGTAATACGGAGGGTGCAAGCGTTATCCGGATTCATTGGGTTTAAAGGGTCCGTAGGCGGCCTCATAAGTCAGTGGTGAAAGCCTCCCGCTTAACGGGAGAACTGCCATTGAAACTGTAAGGCTTGAATCTATTTGAAGTGGGCGGAATACATCATGTAGCGGTGAAATGCATAGATATGATGTAGAACACCGATTGCGAAGGCAGCTCACTAAGTTAGCATTGACGCTGAGGGACGAAAGCGTGGGGAGCGAACAGGATTAGATACCCTGGTAGTCCACGCCGTAAACGATGGTCACTCGCTGCAGGCGATACACGGTCTGTGGCTGAGCGAAAGCATTAAGTGACCCACCTGGGGAGTACGTTCGCAAGAATGAAACTCAAAGGAATTGACGGGGGCCCGCACAAGCGGTGGAGCATGTGGTTTAATTCGATGATACGCGAGGAACCTTACCAAGGCTTAAATGTAGATTGACAGGGGTGGAAACACCTCCTTCTTCGGACAATTTACAAGGTGCTGCATGGTTGTCGTCAGCTCGTGCTGTGAAGTGTCGGGTTAAGTCCCATAACGAGCGCAACCCCTATCTTCAGTTGCCAGCGGGTAATGCCGGGGACTCTGGAGAAACTGCCACCGTAAGGTGAGAGGAAGGTGGGGATGACGTCAAATCATCACGGCCCTTACGTCTTGGGCTACACACGTGCTACAATGGTCGGTACAGAGGGCAGCCACCCCGCGAGGGGGAGCAAATCTCCAAAACCGATCTCAGTTCGGATCGAAGTCTGCAACTCGACTTCGTGAAGCTGGAATCGCTAGTAATCGGATATCAGCCATGATCCGGTGAATACGTTCCCGGGCCTTGTACACACCGCCCGTCAAGCCATGGAAGCTGGGGGTACCTGAAGTCGGTCACCGCAAGGAGCCGCCTAGGGTAAAACTGGTAACTAGGGCTAAGTCGTAACAAGGTAGCCGTACCGGAAGGTGCGGCTGGAACACCTCCTTTCTAGAGCTAGATTATATTAAATTATAGTCCTAGTAAGTACGACGAAAGTACCTTTTAATATCGAAGGTAGTTTTAGCTTGGTTTAGCTGTCAATTTTATAATATAAGTCTAAAGAGTTCGTATCAGTATATCAAAGCTGATTACTGAATACTGAAAACTAAGGACTGAGAAAGTCTCATAGCTCAGCTGGTTAGAGCGCTACACTGATAATGTAGAGGTCGGCAGTTCGAGTCTGCCTGAGACTACTTAAATAAAGGAAATTTTAGATGTTGGGATTTACTTCGTCATTCGAGATTTAAATTCTAATTTTTTAGATTTAAACAAAAATGGGGGATTAGCTCAGCTGGCTAGAGCGCCTGCCTTGCACGCAGGAGGTCATCGGTTCGACTCCGATATTCTCCACCATTTTTTCCTAAGCAATTAGGATCACATCTTATTTATAGGGTGTACGTTCATTACATATTGAAATAGAGTTTTAGTCATAGTATGGGACTAAGGCATTTTACCTTCGGGTAGGAAGACTATCGGTTCGATTCCGATATACTCAACGATTCTTTTAGATACAGGGATTGATAGATTACAGAACAACCAAGGATACTACACAGTAAATTAGTTTTTGTTTTCATTGATTTTGTATTGTTTGACAAGAAAAACGTTCATTGACATATTGATATTAAGAATACGAGAAAAGCAAATTAAAGTAAAAGTCTTTGTGTGCTATTTATAGTATATGAAGCAAATTGAATACTCATTAAAGAGCAAAAAAGTACAATAAGCAAATTAAGAGCGTATGGGGAATGCCTAGGCTCTCAGAGACGATGAAGGACGTGATAAGCTGCGATAAGCTTCGGGGAGGGGCACATACCCTTTGATCCGAAGATTTCCGAATGGGGCAACCCACTATATTGAAGATATAGTATCCGCAAGGAGGTAAACCCGGAGAACTGAAACATCTAAGTACCCGGAGGAAGAGAAAACAAAAGTGATTCCGATAGTAGCGGCGAGCGAAATTGGAACAGCCCAAACCAGTGTTGTTACGGCAATACTGGGGTTGTAGGACCACGACATTCGAACTGCAATGAACTAGAATACTTTGGAAAAAGTAGCCATAGACGGTGATAGCCCGGTATAGGTAAAGAACAGTAAGATAGTGGTATCCTGAGTAGTGCGGGGCACGTGAAACCCTGTATGAATCCGGCGGGACCATCCGCCAAGGCTAAATACTCCTGAGAGACCGATAGTGAACTAGTACCGTGAGGGAAAGGTGAAAAGAACCCTGAATAAGGGAGTGAAATAGATCCTGAAACCATACGCTTACAAGCGGTC
>JASJJC010000010.1:0-4018 GCA_037624485.1 Chitinophagales bacterium | reverse complement strand
CCGCTTTGCCAAGGCCATTAGCCCAGCCTTTGTAATCTGTCATTTTTAATTTAAACAAACCTGCATATCGTTTTCTATTTGCTAAAAATTCAGAATGATCTCTGTAAGAAATATTTGGATCTTTATATTTTCTAAAACACTCTTGTGCTTCATCATCATCATGATAAATTTTATCTCCATTCCATGTGTGACATTTAATTCCAAAATGATTATTTGCTAGGCGTGCTAAACGTCCTTTTCCAGAACTCGACTCCAAAATCCCTTGGGCTAATGTGATACTCGCAGGGATGCCATAAAGAAGCATTTCATTTATAGCCACCGATTTAAAATAAGAAATGTACTCTAAAGGAGTGCTTATAACAGGTGTCTTAATTTCTTTGTCAGATTCTAAAGGAGTTACTACGACTGGCTTTGATTTCGATTCACGGGGATTTGATTGACGTCTCGCTCCACAACTTGAGATTAAAAATCCCACAAAAATTAAAACAATAATTCGATTCATATCTATATTATTTCTTCAAGTTTTTTTTCCTTCAACCTTAAATTCATGCCTTCAATCCCTTGTAAGCCCCCAGTATGAATTGCCAAAACCTTGGCTGTTTGAGGTATTTCTCCAGAACGAATGCCTTCAAATATACCATACATCATTTTAGCTGTATAAACAGGGTCTAATGGAATGTTATAAATCAACTTAAAATCATTCATAAACTTAATTAATTTAGAATCTACTTTTGCGTAGCCTCCAAAATGATAGTCTCCCCAAAGTTCCCAATTAGACTGTGTCGCAAATTTACAAATATCTTCCTTTAAAAATTCGCCTTTTAAGGCTGGAAATCCAATAATTTTTTGAGTTAACAAACTTCCGTTAATAACACCTGCTATGGTTCCTCCAGTCCCTACTGCACAGCAGATAATATCAAAAGATTGATCTTTTACTGTAAGAATCTCTTCGCACCCCTTGATGGCTAGTGCATTGGTCCCTCCTTCAGGGAGGATATAGTAATCTTTAAAGGTTTCTAACAATTGCAGCAAATAGGCTGGATCTGTTTTCTTATTATAGGATGATCTGGATACAAACTCTAAATGCATTCCACAAGATTTCGCATACCTAAGCGTCGGATTACTTTCAATTTGAGTAACGAGTTCCTCTCCTCTTATAATCCCAACTGTAGGAATATTCAATTCTTGACCAGCTGAAGCTGTCGCTGCTATATGGTTAGAAAAGGCCCCTCCAAAAGTCAGAATCCCTTTATAGTTTTCCAACTGCACTTTCTCTAAATTATATTTTAGCTTCCTAAACTTATTTCCCGATACTGTAGGGTGAATCAGATATTCAGGCTTGATAGAGACCTGAGAGTTTAGACGAATATTTTCTGTTGTTTTAATTCTGAGCATTACCAAATAGTATAGTGTAAAAATACTAAATACTTTAATGATTTTACTCTCAAAGGATTGCTTTAAGGGAAAACTGTTAAAAATCTATTTATATAAATATTATATTATATTTGTTGAGCATGAAAAAACACATCCCTATAGAAGATGGCGATTACTATTTAACTCCAGATGGCTACCGTTGTTTTACTGAGAAGTACCACCTAAAGCGGGGCTATTGTTGTGAGAGTGGTTGCAAACATTGTCCGTATGGCTATAACTCCCGTACAAATACACAAAAACAAACAAATTGAACACAACAGATATTACATTTGAAGAAGAAATTTTAGAAGGAATCCCTAAGACCCTACCTAAAAACCAACCCTATGATGGCACTTATAATCATGCGCCTAAAAGAAAAGCAATTTTAAACAAAGAAGAAACTAAACTCGCACTAATCAATGCGTTGCGGTATTTTGACAAAAAACACCACCCAGTTCTCATAAAAGAATTTAAACAGGAACTGGACAGTTATGGGCGAATTTACATGTATCGGTATCGCCCAATTCATAAAATAATTGCGCGTTCTATTGATGCTTATCCTGCCAAAAGCAAACAAGCAGCTGCCATTATGTTAATGATTCAGAACAACTTAGATGATGCCATTGCACAACATCCTCATGAGTTGATTACTTATGGAGGTAATGGGAGTGTTTTTTCCAATTGGGCACAATACCGTTTAACAATGCAGTATTTAGCACACATGAAAGACACACAAACCTTAGTCATGTATTCGGGCCACCCAAAGGGTCTGTTTCCATCTCACAAAGAAGCTCCAAGAGTGGTCGTTACTAACGGCATGATGATTCCAAACTACTCAAAACCAGACGACTGGGAGCGATTTAATGCACTAGGAGTCACACAATATGGACAAATGACTGCAGGTAGCTATATGTACATTGGCCCGCAAGGGATTGTCCACGGAACTACAATCACAGTCCTAAATGCTTTTAGAAAAATAAAAAAAGCGCCTCTTGGAAATATATTTTTAACCGCTGGACTAGGAGGAATGAGTGGCGCCCAACCTAAAGCTGGAAATATAGCCGGCTGTATTACTGTTTGTGCAGAAATAAACGAAAAAGCCCTCTGCACAAGACATTCTCAAGGTTGGGTAGATGAAGTTTTTACTGATATAAATTCGTTGGTTGAACGCGTCCAGAAAGCGCAGAAAAATAAAGAAATTAAATCGCTTGCTTACTTAGGAAATGTTATAGACGTCTGGGAGGCCTTTTACACTTCGAATATCCATGTCGACTTGGGAAGTGACCAAACATCTCTTCACAATCCATGGGCAGGGGGCTACTATCCTGTTGGATTGGATTATCAAGAAGCCAATGAACTGATGGTCTCAAACCCCGAACTATTTAAAGAAAAAGTAAAAGAATCTTTAAGAAAACATGCGGAAATTGTTCAAAAACATACGGATAAAGGCACTTATTTCTTTGACTATGGAAATGCGTTTTTATTAGAAGCCTCTAGAGCAGGTGCTGATGTTATGGCTGAAAATGGTGTGGATTTTAAATACCCTAGTTATGTTCAGGATATTATGGGACCTATGTGTTTTGATTATGGGTTTGGTCCCTTTAGATGGGTCTGTGCTTCTGGTTCCAGTCAAGACCTCGCAAAAACAGATGCGATTGCCTGTGAAGTTCTCGAGGATTTAAAAAAAGAAGCCCCTGAAGAAATTCAGCAGCAGATGACAGATAATATCAAATGGATAAAAGGTGCGCAAGAACATAAATTAGTTGTGGGTTCACAAGCAAGAATTTTATATGCAGATGCAGAAGGACGTATGAAAATTGCAGAAGCCTTTAATACTGCGATTGGCAATAACGATATTGGAACTGTGATATTAGGACGTGATCATCATGATGTTTCTGGGACTGACTCTCCCTACAGAGAAACTAGTAATATTTATGATGGTTCACAATTCACAGCTGATATGGCCATTCAAAATGTGATAGGAGATAGCTTTAGAGGGGCTACATGGGTAAGTATCCATAATGGTGGTGGTGTAGGCTGGGGTGAGGTCATAAATGGGGGCTTTGGTATGGTTCTTGATGGTAGTGAGGAATCAGAGAGACGAATAAAGTCTATGTTATTTTGGGATGTCAACAATGGAATTGCAAGACGAAATTGGGCACGAAATAAAGAAGCAACATTTGCAATTAAACGGGCAATGGAATCGGAACCAATGTTAAGAGTAACTATACCTAACTCTGTTGATGATACTCTTTTAAATAACCTTTAAATAAATTTATATGAAAAACAAGATTACTTATTTATTAGCATTTGTATTATTTTTAACTTCTTGTCAATCAGTAAGAGTTGCAGTTGATTATGACAAATCCGCTCAGTTTAAATCTTTCAAGACATTTGGTTTTTTAAAAGAAGGAATCGACCGTGCTGAAATTAATGACTTGGACAAACGCAGAATCTTAAGATCTATTGAGACTGTGCTTATTGAAAAAGGGTTTACTATGTCCGAAACTCCAGATTTAATTGTTAACTTTTTCACTAAAGAAAGACAGCAAGTGAATATTTATAATAATAATCGTTTTAATTATTTTGGGGGAATGGGATATGG
>JASJJC010000009.1:0-354319 GCA_037624485.1 Chitinophagales bacterium | reverse complement strand
GAATTCTTTAGGCTGTCCTTTCCCAGCAGTAGAGTTGGGCAGTGCTGATTGTGATTCTTGTTTTTTACAATATTGTGATACCATTGTTGAATTAAATTTAATAATTTCACCATCTGATTCAACTTTTGATTTATTAAGCTCATGCAACCCAATAGATACTGGTGCAGTAAGCGTTACAAATCCAAATCAGTTTGGCTGTGATTCAGTGCATACCATTGCAACAACTCTTTTACCTTCAGATTCAACTTTTGCAAATGCTACCTCTTGTAATCCTTTGGATACAGGAGTGATAAGTGTGACGAATCCGAACCAGTTTGGCTGTGATTCAGTGCATACCACTGCAACTACTCTGCTGCCATCAGATGCTACCTTTGCCAACGCTTCATCGTGTAACCCATTAGATACAGGAGTGGTAAGCGTTACAAATCAGAATCAGTTTGGCTGTGATTCAGTGCATACGATTATAACTACACTGCTGCCATCAAACTCGACCTTTGTTAGCTTAAATTCTTGTAATCCTGCAGATACAGGAATTGTCAGCGTGACCAATCTCAATCAATTTGGATGCGACTCTACCCACATCATTGCCACAATTTTATTACCAAGTTCGAGTTCCTTGACCCAACTTAATGCTTGCGATTCAATAACTTGGATTGATGGTAATACCTATACTTCGAATACCAGCCTTGTTGATACTTTAATCGCAGCTAATGGTTGTGATAGTGTTGCTACAATACAAATTAGTATTGCACAGAGTTCGGCTATCCCTATTCAAATATTGCTTTGTCCGAATGAATTACCGTATCTTCTTGATAATGGAGTGCTTATTGATGGCAGTCAAGGCACAATTGTAGACTCCCTTTCTAATACCTTTGGTTGTGATAGTGTAATCACTTATGATATCACGTATGCTCCAGATTATTATATAAGCCCAGATATGCTTTTGGCTAGCTTGGGAGACTCCGTTTCATTTGCAATAAATAATCCAAGTACAGATGTTTTAGTGAGCTATACAAGCGATAATGGCGAAAATTGCGAAAGTCCGTGCAATGATTATTTATTGTACCCAACAGAAGCCGTAAACAATTATTACTTTAGCTTAATCGATACGGTGACTGAATGCACATATTCTGATATTTTAACCATCGAAATTAATTTATATTCTGAATTGAATGTACCTAATATATTTACACCAAACGGAGATGGATCCAATGAAACTTTCAGGTGTTTTGGCAAAAACATTGATCAGTATCAACTTAGTGTTTTTGATAGATGGGGTGGGAAAATGTTTGAAACCAATCTTTTAGATGAAGGATGGGATGGATTATTCCTTGGGCAAGCTATAGAAAATGGAATATACATCGCTATTATCCAGGCTACGGGTTTGGATGGTCAAAAATATACTATTACTCAAAATATTAAATTAGTTAGATAGATGAAAAAACTAGTTGTTATCGTCGGTGTTTTGTTCCTTGGGTTTACGAGCTATGCGCAAGATTTTCACTTATCACAATACTGGGCATCTCCTCTAAACTTAAATCCCGCTTTAACTGGAGTGATGGAAGACAATGTTCGTTTTGCGGCAAACTACCGCAACCAGTGGTTTAAGTATACCACCTTTACTACCTATGCCGTATCCATGGATGCCAACCTGTTTAGAAACAAATTGAAGGGCAACTTTCTCGGAGTAGGTCTTGGCTTTTATCAAGACTTGGAAGGAGAAGGTGAGTTTAAAAATACTGGTGTGAATTTAAGCTTGAGTTATAATCAGCAATTTAGTGGGAGAAACGCTAAGCATTATCTAGGCTTAGGATTTCAAGCAGCCTACTTGACAAAACAAATCAATCTTAAAGATTTAATTTATGGTAGCTTATTCGAATTTAATAATAACAGTGACCCTATCGATTTTGCAGGATACAACAGCAAGTCATTTTTAGATTTTGGCAGTGGAATAAATTATTTTGTAAGTATTAAAAATAAACATTCTATTGGTGGAGGTTTTGCAGTATCGCATATTGCTAGTCCTAATGTTAGCTTTGGCAGTAATGAAGAAGATGTTTTGTACAGAAAATTTTCTGCAAACTTAAGCGCACGAATTGAATTGGATAATGAAGTTTTCTCAATTATCCCTATCTTCTTGTTTCAAAAACAAGGACCTCATAGTGAGTTAGATTTTGGCTCCTATATCCGGTTCTTAATTGATGATAAGAACAATACAGCCCTCTACGTGGGCGCTCAATATCGATTGGCTGCTTACCAGGAAAATAAGCTTGGCGCTGATTCATTTATATTGGGTGTTCGAGGGGAGGTACAATCCCTTGATGTAGGATTCAGTTATGATGTTAATACTTCTGATTTACGTAATTCCCAGACATTCATGGGCGGGCCAGAGCTTTATGTAATTTACACAATTGCCAATTCTAAGTCGCGTTATAGAGAAATGTTGAATTGCCCTAAATTCTAGTTAACTTTATGTTTCCTTTTTTGTTAGGAGTATATGACTATGAAATATTGGGGTTTTCTCTTTTTACTGATTTCAATAAATGCAATGACTTTCGGTCAGTGTTTTACCATTGAATCTGTCTTGGCAGATGCCTGTGGAGATCCTGAAGGTGAAAATGAAATGGTCACCTTACGAGTTAATGAAAATCTTGATATTAATAACCTTGTCTTTGATTGGCCAAGCAATAATTTTTTGGGTTGGTGTCCAGCCCCAGCTAAAACTAACCAGCTCAATCAAACGATAATATCAAGTTGTGGGTTTTTGTTAGAGCCAGTAAATGGTATAGTCCCCGCAGGTGAAAATATTCTTGTGGTCAGCTCTGTAAATATGCTAGTTTCGGCAAACTCATTTGAGGGCTTGACTGATACGGTTTATATTATTTATCAATGCGCTGGAAATACAAGTGGACATTTTAGTAACCTAGCTAATACGCCAAGAACCTTGGCAGTATCATATAATGGGGTTTGTATCAGCGCTCAAACTGTCAGCTATCTCCCAACGAATCTTCCAGGTGGTGATGGTGGAGCAATTTTCTACGATACTTTAGGCATACCGACATACTATAACACTGGATGCAATGCCCCAATACCAGGATTAAATCCGTATTGGTCATTCCCCAATGCTATATGTGAAGATTATGGCATTTTAGATTTGAATACTTTTTTAACCGGTAATGCTACCATAGGTGGTACATGGACTGGGGACGTTGAAAATAATAATTCCTTCAATCCTTCGGGCAAACTCGGATTATATTCTATTACATATACCGTTGAAGATACCAATAGCTGCCTGGGAATTGCCGATTCGACCCTTCAGCTTGTGGTAGAAGCACCGCGTATTGGAGGGGATACCATAGAAGTCTGTGATTCTATTCGGCAATTTGGAGTTTGGATTTTTAGCGATACGCTCATAGAAGTTAACCTCGCGAATCCTAATCCATTTCTTTGTGATTCCATTGTTCGTCGTTTTTACAAGATAACGAACCTTAGTTATAGTGTAAATCCAAGTGAAGTGACATTAAATTCGGGCGATGCCTTTGATTTTGAGTTATCTAATCCAAGCATTGAATATGAATTCTGGAATCAGCAAGGGGACACCTGTTTTTTCCCTTGCAGTGTCAACGAAATACGCCCTGAAAACATGGGTACATATACCTTGAGAATAAGGGATTCATTATCGGGGTGCGCTCAATTTTTAAACATTGAGGTCAACTTAATCTTCAATTCAAGATTAAATATCCCCAACGCATTTACTCCGAATAATGATGGGATGAATGACACCTATAAATTATTCGGAAAAGATCTAAATTTTGTCACTTATCAAATTTACAGTCGTTGGGGTGAATTAATTTTTGAGGGGAACTCCATCAATGCGACTTGGGATGGAACTTTTAGAAACCAAGACTTAGAAAGTCAAATTTTTTTAATGAAGCTCAAGGCCTCTGGAAAGGATGGTCGAAATTTTGATGAGACATTAAAAATCAGGTTAATTCGTTAGCTTTACTGAAAGAAACACCTCAAAGCATTGAAATTTAAAAACCCTCTTTTAGACAAGCTATTCGTTTTCATTTGGACCCTCTGGGGGTCAATTGTTTTTCTTACCTCCTTAATGATTGTATTCCCCATTCTTGTTATAGGATTAAACATTCCGAGTAAGCGAGTTTATAGAGCGATGCATTTTACTCCTATTTATTTTAGTCATATTGTTTTGTTTCTAATAGGAATAAAAGTTAAAGTCTATGGCCAAGAATTACTTGATGAAGAAAAACAATATATCTTAGTAGGGAACCATATGTCCTATTTGGATGCACTCATTTCGGCTGTTGCAAGTAATAACTTTAAAAAGTATATCGGCAAAGCTGAAATTCTAAAATATCCAGTATTGGGTTATTTACTCAAAAAGCTTTATGTCCCCGTTCAACGAGAGCAGAAAGAAAGTAGAAAATGGAGTATGGAGACGATGTTTAAGTATCTGAAAGACGGAGCCAGTATGGTTATTTTTCCGGAAGGAACTTGCAATACTTCACCAAGGCTTTTAAAAGATTTTAAAGTGGGTGCTTTTAGCCTTAGCGTACAACTTCAAATTCCTATTGCTGTTTGCACCATTATTGGTGCAGCCGAGTTAATGCCAAGAAAGCTACTCACTCTTCGTCCGGGAAATATTGAAGTCTACTGGAAAATAATTATAGATCCAAAAAAACATACTTTAGAAGATCTAGACCAAATGACTCTTTTAGCTAAACAAGCCATGCTACCTGAACTAGAAAAAAACTATCCCGAAGGTTATGGAATAATGAATAGTCTTTAATTGTGGTATTCGGACCTTTTTTAACGGATAGAAATGTATTGTTGCCTTTAACTATTTTTTAATCGTATATTTGTCGGATTAATAACAAATTATGCTAAAGAACAATAAAGACATCAAAGCTATCTTGTACATGATTACAACGACAGCACTATTCATAATTCTATGGACAAAGGGAGAAACAATGACGACTTGGGCTTTTGCACCTTTGTACGTTTGGTTTATGTTTATGGCAGTTTCCGTAGCAGTTATGGCGCACAACCACAATCATTTACCTATGTGGAAGAAAAAATTCATGAATGTACTTACAGATAATTGGTTGACGGTCTTCTATGGCTTCCCTGTTTTTGCATGGATACCCACACACAATGCTAATCATCATAAATATGTTAACACCGAGCCTGATTACACCAAAACTTGGCGTTTTACCGAAAGAAACAACTTATTCACAGTTCTTACCTACCCTTCGATCAGTGGATTCTTTCAGCAGTCAGTGGTAATGACTCACTTTAAAGAAACATTTGGACGAAACAAAGAGAAATTCATTCTCTACAGTTTGCAATTCATTGTGCTTATTTCTTGGATTGTAGGAGCATTTTATTTTGGTGGATGGGAGAAAGCGGTTATTTACGTTGTTCTGCCTCAGCAGTTCAGTTTGTTTAGTGTTTTATTATTCAACTATGTGCAACATGTGCATGCTGATGAAGAAACTAAATATAATAGTTCTCGGAACTTTACAGGAATATTGAATGCTATGTTGTTTAATAATGGTCTACACACTATTCACCACTTACATCCTACCTTACATTGGAGTGAAAGTCCAGAGGAGCATGCTAAAATTGAACATCTAATTGATGATTCTTTAATCGAATCCAGTTTTTGGGGATATTTGTTTAAATCTTACATTTTGGGTATGTTTATACCAAAATATAAGACTCAGTCTATGCGAGTTGCAAGAATATCTTCAGCAGGAAAATAAGCTTTCCACTAGTATTTACACGAAAAAATAAGACTCGAATTTCGATACCGTTTGATTAATACTCTTCTGGCTATCCGAATTGGCAACTACAATTATAAACTGACTTGTTAAAGACATTTGTTCTTTGTCGGGTATTTCTTGTATCAATTTACCGTAAATATGCTTACCTATTTTCTTGGGATTATCGCATATCCATTTAAACGGAATGCCCCCTTCAACCAAACTTTGAGCGAGGTATTTACCTTTTTTACCTGCACCCCAAAGGACTAAATCGAACGAGGGCTTATAGTCTAGTAAAAGGAAGTAATGCAGCTTCAAGTCTAGAAAATTATTATTGGCATAGTTGCTATCATTGCGTGATGCTCTTAGACCATGATCCCTCCATAAATGGCAAAGTTCATTCACCCCTAAGACCTTCAAATCACCTTGAAACATGCGAAATGCCAAATCATAATCCTCCGGATACCTGGATCTTTTAAATCCGCCTATTCGATCAAAGTCAACTTTACTTGTCATCCAACTAGGCGAAGGAATCACACATTCTTTATATCGATCTTGAAAATTAGCAGCATTTTTAGTCAAACCATTCAACCAGACTTCATACTTCTGATATCCGTCACCTAACTCACCTTCTTTAAAATATTTGACCAAGCCAGTTGCCACATGATTGCTACCTGCATTTTGCAGTGCCCTGAGCAGCAGTTCAAGCTTTTTTGGAGGCATTAGGTCATCAGCATCCATACGCGTAATAAACTCGCCATTAATGTGCTCATATCCTGTATTTAAGGCTTCAATAATCCCTTCACCCTCATTTTCTAGAACCTTGACCTGATTATAACGAGATTCGTTTTCTAACAAAATCTCCATCGATTTATCACTTGAATGGTCGTTAATGACAACTAACTCAAAATTTGAATAGCTCTGGTTGAAAATAGAATCTAAACAGTCCTGTAGATACGGGTCTGCATTTCGGACAGGCATAATTATACTGACTAAGGGATTCAACATTATCATGTAAATTTACCTAGAAGTATTCGAAGTAGGCTAAAGCATTTATTTTTTGCCTGCTGCAAACTCTTTCTTTCTCTTCGTCCTGGAGAAAAGAGAAATATTTTTGTCAAACAAGAACTTCAAAATAACTCCAGTCCAGGAATCGTAGGAATGCAAATTATCGTAAAACTCAGGCGCCATTTTCTTCAACGCTGGCAATTTATTGCCAGGTACCGTTGGAAAATCATGATGCTCATTGTGGTAGCCCACATTAAAAGTTAATAAATTTAATGGACCGTAATAAGAATACGTTTCTTGCCCTTCTTTAAAGACATAATGTTCCGAGATAAAATGTCCTGAAGTCGGATGAAGTCCGCCCGCAAAAACCAAGGATAATGCAAAATATGCTAATCCCCACCATCCAGCTAAAGGCAAAATAATAGCCATGGCTGTTATTTGAAAAATAAAATTAAGAACGAACCATTTATTCACTTTTAAGGCCTTAACAAACATAGGTCGCACGGCATAAAAAACGATTTGATGAACAAACCAAATAATCTTTCCAAACAAGCTGTTGAAGAATTTTGCTTCACTTTCCAATGGAATGTCAGCATCCACTCCATCCACACCTTGATCCCAATGATGCATTGCATGATACTCCTTAAAGGACATTGCATAAGGTAGTAAGATTGGAATATTTGCAATAAATGATAACCAGTTGTTTGCTGCTGTTTTCTTAAAAGCAAGTTCATGTGTTATTTCATGTATAGCCAAAAATAAAGCGTGTGAAAGCGTTGCACCGACAATATAAGCTAACAAAATAAAATAAATCCAACCGTAAGGCAAATCCATCACTTTAGAAATGTTTAACGCGACAGCAACCTGCAGAATTACCATAATCAAGGTTGACCATGGCAGAAATGGGTTTTTTCCAAAGAGACTTTTAACTTCTGGATGCTTTTTTAATATCTCTTTTCTACGGTCTAAATGAGGTTCACGTTCCTCAACCCAATAAAAATCTTTTTGCTTTGTCATATCTCTTATTTTTAAATAAATCTCCCGTCTTTCATGGTCAGTTTTCGATCAGCCATATCCGCAAGTGACTCATTGTGTGTTACAATAATAAATGTTTGTCCATAGCTGTCTCTTAATTTAAAAAACAACTCATGTAAATCCTCAGAATTTTTGGTATCCAAATTTCCAGAGGGTTCGTCTGCCATAATGATAGAAGGCTCATTCATAAGTGCCCTAGCCACAGCAACCCGCTGTTGTTCACCACCTGATAATTGAGCAGGTTTATGATTGATTCTATCCTTCAATCCCAAGAAGTCCAATAACTCTAAAGCCCTAAATTCGGCATTTTGTTTAGATTTATCAGATAAAAAAGCAGGAATACATACATTTTCTAAAGCTGTAAACTCAGGAAGTAAATGGTGAAACTGAAAAATAAATCCTATTTCTTCATTCCTAAACTTGGCCAATTGCTTTTCATTTAGTGAAAAAACATCCTTATCTCCAATAAGATATGACCCAGAATCCGCACTATCTAAAGTACCTAAAATATGAAGCAACGTACTCTTACCTGCGCCTGAACTACCAACAATAGCAACAACTTCGCCCTTGGAAACCTCAATGGTGACTTCTTTCAATACAGCTAATTCGCCATAACTTTTTTTAAGCCCTGTTGCTTTTAACATCACACAAAAGTAATTACATCTGCTTAATGTTTAATTGATTTGTGCATATACTTTTAATAAATAGTCTGTTTTTAATTGTTTTTAATGCGTGAAGCATGTAAATTTGGGCGAATTTTAAAACGATATATTCTCATGAATTTACACGAATATCAAGCGAAAGAGTTAATGAAAAAATTTGGCGCCAAAATACAAGAAGGTATTATGGTAGAAAGCCCTGAAGGTGCTGTCGAAGCTGCTAAAAAACTAACTGAGGAGACTGGGACTTCTTGGCATGTAATTAAAGCTCAAGTGCACGCTGGTGGAAGAGGGAAAGCTGGTGGAGTAAAATTAGCTAAGAACTTAGCCGATGTAAATACAATAGCTAGTGATATTTTAGGTATGACGATAACCAACAGACAAACTGGTCCCAATGGCAAACTTGTTCGCAAAGTGCTAGTAGCGCAGGATGTATACTATCCTGGGGAGAGTGAAACAAAAGAATTTTACGTCTCCATACTCCTAGATAGAAATACAGGTAAGAACGTATTTATATACTCCACAGAAGGAGGTATGGATATTGAAGAAGTTGCAGAAAGCACGCCACATCTTGTGCATAAAGAATTTATTGATCCACAACAAGGATTACAAGGATACCAGCTAAGAAAAATGGCATTTAACTTGGGTCTCTCAGGAGCTGCATTTAAGGATATGACAAAATTTCTTAACGCGGTGTATAAAACTTATGTCCAAAGCGATTGCAGTATGGTAGAAATCAATCCCTGTTTAAAAACTTCAGACAATCAAATTATAGCAGTAGATGGGAAAATTTCCTTAGATGAAAATGCCTTGTTTCGTCATAAAGAGTTAGCAGAAATGCGCGATGTAATGGAAGAAGACCCTACAGAAGTTGAAGCCGCTGAAGCAGGTCTAAATTATGTACAACTTGACGGGAATGTTGGCTGTATGGTTAATGGCGCTGGTTTAGCTATGGCCACTATGGATATGATTAAACTTAGTGGTGGTGAGCCTGCCAACTTTCTAGATGTCGGGGGAACTGCTGATGCCGAAAGAGTAGAAAAAGCATTTAGAATAATTCTAAAAGATAAAAAAGTAAAAGCAATTTTGGTCAATATTTTTGGTGGAATTGTACGTTGCGACCGTGTCGCGCAAGGTATTGTAGATGCCTATAAATCCATCGGAGATATTCCTGTGCCGTTAATTGTTCGATTGCAAGGAACTAACGCTAAAGAGGGGAAGCAACTCATCGATGATAGTGGCTTAAAAGTTACTCCAGTAATACTACTAAAAGAAGCTGCAGAGGCCGTTGCTGAGGTATTGGCATAAAAAAATAACTTTTTGATCGTAATAAGGGGCGCATAATTGCGCCCCTTATTTTTGACTTAATTAGCTATATTTACAACAAGTAAATTTAAATTAATGATGAAAAAATTATTAGCGCTTATTTTTTGGGGAACTTTTGCCTTGACGAATAATCAAATAAATGCACAATCTATTAGCCAGATCAATATACCAGCAGGACCCGTTCTTAGTTGTTCTGGTGCTACGATTACGGTCAATGCTACTCAGTTGTGCATCAATTATTCTTATCAAGCTCCTACTCAATCAATAATTGGAAACACCTTATTGTTAAATTTAAATTGGGCATCTGCTGGTCCTATCTGTTTGGGTGCACTGGCCTTTATTCAAGAACCATTCACCTTCACCTCTCTTCCTCCTGGTGTTAATACCGTGGAAGTAAGAACTTATTTAGATGGTGTGCAACAGAACTTCTCGAGTACAACCATGAACGTCGCTTCATGCTGTCCCGCAACACCATCATTTACCCAAAACCTAACAGCTGCTTGTGTCTCAAATCAAGATACTTTCAATTTCACTAATACAAGTACAGGAAGTATTGGTCAGAACTGGTTTGTAAATGATATAATACAATCCACTGGCACTGATTTTAGTTATTACCAAGATATACCAGGTGGTTACATGATTAAGCTTGTCGTAACCGATGGCACATGTTCAGATTCTAGTGAATTGATGGTAAACGTTTTTGCAAAACCAACGCCCAACTTAGGTGTTGATATTGAGTCCTGTGTTAATGAAAGTGAAGTGTTATCCGTAGCAGCAGGATATCCTGACTATGATTGGAGTTTCTTCGCTAACAATTCCCCTTCAATAATTGTCTCGTCGAGCAACACCTATTATGTTGAGGTAACCGATGTGAACGGATGTAAAGGATCGGATACAATTAATGTCAACTTCAATCCTCTGCCAATTGTGGATCTTGGAAACGATACGACCCTATGTTCGGGACAAAGCCTTAATCTTAATGCAGGAGATTACTCAATTTTCGATTGGAGCACTGGAGAGTCAAGTCAAATAGTTAATGTTGATGTTGCCGATACATTTTCGGTAACAGTAGAAGACATTATTGGATGTGAAGGTAGTGGAGAAATTGTAATAACTACTGCAGCGAATCCTATTCTTGATCTAGGTCCAGACCTTGTTTCTATTTGTGATGGGGATAGCGTGAGTTTTGATGCAGGAATTCATTCAAGCTACAATTGGAGTTCAAATGAGTCTTCGCAATCTATCACCGCGTTTACAGAAGGTCTATATTCAGTTGTTGTCACGAATAGTGATAACTGTGAAGCAACGGATGGTTTGTTACTAGAAGTTTATGACTTGCCTGTTATAAATTGGCCAGGATCTTTAGCTCTGTGTGCAGATACTTCAATAACACTTGATGCAGGAGTATTTGCTTCATATGTTTGGTCTGACAACTCTACCGACCAAACACTTACATTGGACGCAAACACGTTAAGCATTGGAGACAATACCATTACTTTATCAGTCGCAGACTCAAATACCTGCTCCACCATAGCATCCTTGATACTCACTTTAGTTGATTGTGATACGATTCAGACGGGAATTAAGGATAATGCACTTGATCCAAATCTAATTTATTATCCAAATCCATGTAATGATCTGCTGAATATAGAGTTTAGCTCGCTTAAGCAAAACATTCAACTGTCAGTTTTTGATTTAAATGGTAGTGCCCAGCTTGAAAAACACTATGAAAATACTTTATTTATCCAAGCAAGTATAAACAATTTAAGTCCAGGAATTTATATTGTTCAGTTAACATCAGCTAACAAGCATACTTACTTAAAAATTGTGAAGAAATAAGACACTTGTAGTCTAGTAAAAGGGGGAGCTTCTTGTCTCCCCTTTTTTATATTAAACTAAGCAGAAAACCTAAAACAGCCCCACCTAGAACAGTTATAATCGCATTCGATTTTTTATAAGCGAAGGTGTATACAAAACTCATCACGGCGATCAACATAGTTTGCCAGTTTACAACACTTTCCTTTCCCATAACAAGAAGAACCGCTAACATAATAGCAACAGCGGACATATTCACGCTATCTAAAAAGTGACTTAATAAACGTGATTGCCTCATTTTACTTACCAAAGGGTTCAGTAGCCAAACAAACAAAAATGAAGGAAGAAAAATCCCCACAGTTGCGCTAATTGCCCCTCCAAAACCCCCGAGCTGGTATCCAATAAACGTGGCTGTTGACAGGACGGGTCCTGGAGTAAACTGACCAACTGCAATAGCATCAATCAACTCGCCTCTGGTAAGGAGCCCTGTACTTACAAGCTCAGCATCCAAATAGGCAAACAATACATATCCACTCCCATATAAAATGGCCCCCACTTTTAGAAAACTTAAAAAGACCTTCCCATTCTCAAGATTAACCGAACCCGCGTTAAGGCTTATAAAAGGGATCAACCACATTGCCTTTTCTTGCCCATTTCTTTCTTGGAAATAAAAAAATAAAGCACCTACTACACCCGCACATAGAAGCGCAATTATTTCATTTGTGCCAAGTAAACTCGCAATCAGCACCCCTAATCCTAAAATCCCTAGTTGCCAATTCTTCCATGCTTTCTTACCTAATTTGAGCACAGCAGCTGCAATAATAGCTAATACGGCAGGCTTAATACCCATAATAAATGGCTCAACTTGCGGCAATTGACCATATTCAACATATAAATAAGCAAAGACTAAAGTAATAGAAACTGCAGGTAAAATAAAGCTAATCCCTGCTGCAAATAGGCCTAAAACTCCGGCCCTTTCATAACCGCAATGCATAGTCATTTCTGTGGAATTTGGGCCTGGAATTAAATTTGTAGCCCCCATTAAATCTAAAAAATGTTCGCGACTTAACCACTTGCGTTTTTGGACAATCTCCTTATCCATCATAGCCACATGTGCCGCAGGACCACCAAAAGCAATAAGCCCTAATTTAAAGAATACTTGAATAACTTCTATTAAGCGTTTTGAATTCATCGTTAAAGATTTTGATATTTAAAATTAACGTACACTTTTAGTAAACCAAAGTTTTGCATTTATAATCTCCAAATGGCTAGAAACATTATTTGAAAATAGTTGTCCAGTGCCAAGCCCCTGATACATTTTTGTATGTTTACTTGCAGTATATTGTGCTATTGCTTCTAGACCGATATTACTTTCTAAGGCTGAAGTAATCCACCAAGCGATGTCCAACTGCTCTGCCAAAGTAATCCATTCATCACAAGACTTAAATCCGCCAAGTAAAGCCGGCTTTAAAATTATATACGCCGGACGTATTTGATGCAATAATCGACGTTTATCTTCAATATGGCTTAGACCAATCAACTCCTCATCCAATGCAATATCCAAAGGAGAATATCTGCATAAATTTGCCATTTGGTCAAACTGTCCCGCGCGAATAGGCTGCTCGATAGAATGTATATCTAAGCTTGTTAATCGTTCAAGTTTATTCATAGCTTCAGCTGGAGAGAATGCCCCATTAGCATCTACACGCAGCTCCAACTGGTCGCTAGTATATTTTTGTCTTAAACTTTCCAATAAACCGATCTCTTTATTGAAATCTAAAGCTCCAATTTTCAACTTCAGGCATCGAAATCCCTGTGCTAATTTAGCGGCTATCTGATTGTGCATAAATCCTTCATCACCCATCCATATCAATCCATTAATTGGTATTCCAAACTCCCCTGCTGTAAAACTATTTTCAAAACAAAAAGACGATTGATTTTGCAATTTAAGAAAGACCTGATCTAGACCGAATACAATACTAGGATATGCCTTCAATTCCTCATGATAATTTGCTGCGAAATCGTCTATTCGATCACAGACATCTTGTAAGATATCCTCATAATCAACGCTATCGTCAAAGCTCAAACCACGGAACAAGGCAGCCTCCCCTGTGGCAGAACGCAAACCATCAGTAACGGTAATAAAGTATGTTGATTTTGTTCGCAAAACTCCTCTAGAGGTGCCACTAGGCCGCTTAAATTCTAACAGGTATTTTTCAAAGTAAGCCTTCACTTTATCCAATTAAAACACTTAGTAAAAATAAAATAGACAAGCCAAATGTTCCTAAAGCTGTTTTCTTCAAAAATGGGTCAAATTCTGCAGGTTTATTGATTTTGATCATGGATTTAATCATTTGAGCAAATAAGGGCATCAAGAGTAAAAAAAGATATTGCTGAAGCCGGAATTTTTCAAATAAGGCAAATGCAATCAAACTCAAGAAAGCGGATACAACCAACAAGTATTGGTATTGCTTAGCACCTTGTAATCCAATGCGCACCGCAAAAGTTCGTTTACCTGTCCTGGCATCATTCTCGATATCACGCATATTATTGAAATTGAGAACCGCTACTGACAACAAACCAGCGCTTACAGCAGGAAGGATCACGGTTATTTCAAGGCTCTTACTGAAAAGGAAAAAACTTCCAATAACACCAACCAACCCAAAAAATAAAAAAACAAAAACATCTCCTAAGCCATTATATCCATAGGGTTTTTCGCCCATCGTGTAGGTTATTGCTGCAGCAATTGCAGCAATGCCAATGAGTAGGAAAATTAAAAGATAAACCCAATTTTCTCGAAATGCTAAGAACAATAAAGCAAGACCACTTAGCAGTGATAAAAAGGAAAAAAGTACTACTGCATTTAGCATCGATTTTTTTGATATTTCTCCACTATAAACTGCTCTCGAAGGCCCTATTCGCTCTTCATTATCTTTTCCTGATATTGCATCGCCGTAGTCATTGGCATAATTAGACAAAACTTGCAAGCAAATAGTTGTTAAAAGTGCCAAAGTGAAAATTTGCCAAGTAAAAAATCCGTGATAAATAGCTGCAGCTGTCCCAAACAAAATGCTGGATAGTGCTAAGGGCAATGTTCTCAAACGAGCAGCTGAAATCCAGACCTTTAAATCCATATTTACAAATTATATTGTTTAATGATGCCTGCTAAATCTTCTGGCGTATCTACAGAATTGCTGTCATGATTAGTAAACCCTAAATGGATATTATATCCATTCTCTAGCCAGCGCAACTGTTCCAAATTTTCAATTCTTTCTAAAGGTGATCTGGGTAATTTTACAATTTCATTTAAGACACCTGTGCGATAGGCATATAAACCAATGTGCTTATAATACACCGAAGAAGAAGCTTCCCTTTGAAAGGGAATCGGTGCTCTTGAAAAGTATAAAGCCTTCTTATCTGCATCAAAAACGACCTTCACCACAGTAGCAATTTCCACTTCATCGACATGCTCAATATGTTTTGCAAGGCTAGCAATTTGTACATCCTTTTGCTTGAAGCAGGCGATTAAGGTATTTAGATCATTAGGATTGAAAAAGGGTTCATCTCCTTGAATATTAACCACTATTTTCGGTTGAGTAGTTAAATTACTCACCAATTCAGCACAACGAGACGTTCCATTTTGATGGGAATCCGCAGTCATTTGAACTAAACCCCCAAAGCTTTCCACCTCATCTGCAATTTCTTTGTTATCCGTAGCGACATAAACAGCATCCAAAACTTCAGATTTTACCGCTTGTTCATACACTCTTCGTATCATAGACTTCCCTCCGATATCCACTAAAGGCTTGCCCGGAAACCGAGTTGAAGACATGCGAGCGGGTATGACACCAATTACTTCCATTAAGCTCTTACCGCTTTAACAATCAGGTAGGCGCCTTGTTGCTTTATTACTTTAACCTTCGTACCATGCAATAAATACTCTCCATCACTTTGAGCATCATATTGCTCATCGTCAATTTCAATTTTACCCGCTGGTCGCAAGTCTGCAAGAACAACGCCCTCTTTGCCTTCAAGTATTTTCTCAGAAAATGAACTAATAACAAACCCTTCCTCTTTGTGCTGCTCAGTTGCTAGCATAAGCCGCTTGAATAGTCCCGTATTGGCCATATTGTTGCTCGTAAATATCAGTAAGAGGACCCCAAAGACCATAACGCTAGAAACCATTAAAAAAGCTGCGCCAATTTCTGAAGCAGGAACAAATGTAAAATCAAATCCATCAATATTCTTTAATAAGGCTAGAGCCAAGCTAATTATAACGGCGGCAATTCCAGCAATACCTGCTACCCCAAATCCAGGAATGAAAAATACTTCCGCGATGATTAAGCCAATACCTGCTGCGAATAAAACAACTTCCCAGTTTGCTGCAAAACCTTCCAGATAAAGTGGCGCAAAATACAATATTGCCGCAAGTACCGAAGCAGCCAATGGAAATCCTATTCCAGGGGATTGTAATTCAAAATATATCCCACCCAATAAAAGTAAAAGCAGCACACCAGACACCGCTGGATTAACCAAAAATTGAATAACCTTTTCTGTACTTGAAACCTTATGTTTAATAATTTCAGGATTCTCTAGGCCCATTAAATCATATACTTCCTCCAAACTTTCCGCTTTACCCTCGCAATATCCATTCTTAAGTGCATCCTCTACAGTAAAAGTTATGATTTCTCCTTCCTTAGTTACTCCCTTAATTGTTATATTAGGGTTCACCATGCCTTCTGCAATATCTGGCTCCCTATTACCAGCCTCCGCTGTAGCGCGCATTTTATTCCGCATGTAAGATTGATACTTTTCTTCAGCATATGAGCCGTCCTCACGCACAACTGCAGCCGCACCAATAGTGCTTCCCGTTTGCATATAGATACTGTCGCATGCAATAGAGATGAGCGCTCCAGCACTAGCTGCGTTATTACGAATAAATACTATTGAAGGAATTGGACATTGCATCAGCTTAGTCCTTATGCTGTCAGCATCCGTTACCAAACCACCATAAGTATTAAGGTCTAAAACCAAATAATCAACATTTTGATTGATTGCTTCTTCAATGGCACTTTGCGTTATTCGAGTAGCACCTGGACCAATCTCATCATGGATTTCAAAAAGATATACAAGTTGATTATCTAATTTTTGATCTTCTATACCATTGTCTTGCAGAAGAGTATCTGTAGAAACTAATGAGTCTGTATTTTGAGCATATCCAGATACCATGCTCATTAAAATATACGTTAATACTAGATAAGGTGGATATTTCATTTGTGCAATTTCATAATTATGGTACGATATTGGAATATATTTAACAAAAATAAGTAAATCTTGAGTTTATGAAAGCAAAATTGAGTTTATTATTCGCAGTTTGTTTCTTTTCATTTAGTGCGATTGCGCAAATGGTTACAGAAGAAATGTCACATAAAGTCGAGCCTGGTCAAACACTTTATTTTATTTCAAAGAAATACGATTTAAGTATTGATGATTTAAGAAAATCAAATCCTGTTATCGAAGATGATTTAATCATTAAACCAACGCAGATTCTAGTCATTCCAGTCAAAAACGAGCCTACTAAACTTGATGACAGTGCATATAAAATCCATGTCATCAAAACAAAGGAGACCCTATTCTCTATCTCTCAGATGTATAAAATTGAGATAACCGAGTTAATTCGCTTAAATAATTTAGAAAATGCAAGTATTGACATAGGTCAAGAATTAAAAGTCCAAAAGCTTGATGTAAACAATGAAGCCATCTATATAAACCCAAAAGAGATAACTGGAGTAGATTCCGAAAAAGAAAATAAAAAAGAAAAACCTAATAAGCAGGAGTTTAATGAGGACGTATTATTATACAAACAATTGTTTGATAGCTATGACGCCGGGGGTTATCAAATAAACCAAGATAAAGGAATAGGAAATTATCTAGATGGAAGTAGCAGTGGAGCTTATCTTGCCATGGTAAACAATATCACTGCAGAGCAAATCATCAAAGTGCGGAACTTGATGAACAATAAGGTAATTTACCTGAAGGTTGTAGGACCTGTTTCATCAAAAGATGCAGATAAAAACATTGCTATAAAAATTTCAAAATCTGCCGCTAACGATTTGAATATTATCGAAGATCGATTTTTAGCAGAATGGACCTGGTATTCCCGACCTCTTCAAGAAAATGAGCCAGAAGTTAAACCAACAACTACATTTGATGATTTTTAGCTAGTTTCGTCGTATGAAGTATACGCTAAGAGATGAAAAAGCAAGCAGAAGTGAAAAAGCCCTACTTGTTCTATCTGGTTTTTTTATAGCCTCATTAGTCCTGACCAACTTAATCGCGGGAAGATTTTTTACACTAGAAATTCCATTCTTAGGCATAAGTTGGGCGCTTTCTTCTGGGATTATTGCATACCCGATTACCTTTTTAGTCACGGATGTTATTTCTGAAGTGTTTGGAGAAAAAAGAGCAAAAACGCTAGTTCTAACAGGATTTCTGGTTAGTGTATTTACGGTGCTCATTATCTTGCTTAGTATCAAGTTACCCATCTGGGAAAACTCTCCCGTGGATGGACAGTCATACGATACAGTCTTTGGGCTTGCACCGGGTATTGTGTTTGGTTCGATGATCGCATACCTATCTGCTCAATATATTGACGTGCAGTTATTTGAATTTTGGAGGAGACTCACCAAAGGCAAACATTTATGGTTAAGAAACAATGGCTCGACTATACTTAGCCAACTCATTGACACCAGTCTTGTTGTTGTCATTGCGCTAGTGATTTATCCTAAATTCACTGGCACTTCAGTAGCCATTAGCTCTAAAGTAGCTTTAGAAATCATTATTGGTCAATATATCTTTAAAGCCTGTATCGCAATTATTGATACCCCACTAATATATATTACTGTTAATCGATTGAACAGATACTTGAACAAGGAGAATGAGTCTATTTCTTAAAGTTGATGCGATGCAATAGCGGAACACCCACTCCTATTGATGCGCCTGCTCCATATCCAATTAGTACATCCGTCCAAAAATGCTTACCTCCTCGAACCCTTAAAACTGCTGTTGCCATTGGTAAAACACTAGCTAAAATCCACACCAAGGGCTTTAGTTTAGAATTGGGATAATAGTGTTGATGCATCATGGCAAATGAAAAACTCATAGAGGAAACTGATGAAGTGTGTCCACTAAAGAATGATTGACTTGACCCTTTATCCAATTTCTTTTCTAAAGGAGCATCAGAATTGTATACATATGGTCTTTTTCGTTGAACTAATTCTTTGGTCAAATAAGTAATTCCCGTATTCAATAGAAACACTTCAGCAGAAATTGCAGCGATTGTCCCAAAATCTTTTCGACTTCTTTCACCAGCTAAAAACAGTAGCGGAGTTCCCATGCTGGCATACATTAAGGCATCACTCCAATGAGCCGCTTTTGGATTCCAATTAAATGTCGCACCCCGATCAAATTTACCCACATCCATCCTATCCAAATCCATGATATCTTCTAATTGCAGTGCATCTCTTTTTCTCTCATGAATAAATCCACCTAATGCAGTAGCAGCTCCTAAAGTAATTACAGGAATATCAACTGCAAAACTAAAATTATAGGGCGATTGAGCAAAAATACCTGAATAAGCAATAATTAATAAGATAATTAATGATTGATGTTTCATATTATTTAATATTTTTAGAACTAATTAGTTGATCTGGTGACCAAATTTAGTCTTTTTTGTTTAATTTCTCTTCTTTTGCCTAGCGCTGACGGAGTAAATATCTCCAAATTTCAATCGCTTCTATATGCCGGTATAAATAAGAAAAACAGGCATATGCGAGAAGGTAAGCATCAAGTTTTATTGGCTAATTTTTACAGTTCAAATGAAGAGACTTCTTTTCATAAAAATATGCTCAAATATTATCGTACGTTGTGGAATGATTCTATTAGATTTATGAAAATATTGATCAATTTGATAATAAGCTATATACCTGTCAAGAGAAATTCAATTAGATTATGGGAGCACCTAACGTAAAAGCCACATCAACAGCTAAACAGCTTCAAACATTTGAGAAGCACTTACTCAACGATATTCATGCATTAAATAAAATGCTCAAGGAAGGGATGTTTGAAATTGATAAAACACGAATTGGTGCCGAGCAGGAGTTTTGCCTCGTTGACAAACACTATAAACCAGCCGGAAAGAATATTGAAATGATGGACTTGCTAGAAGGTAATCCTCTATTCACTACAGAGTTGGCACGTTTCAATATGGAAATCAATGCAAGCCCTCAAATCTTTTCAAAGAACTGCTTATCCATTATGGAAAAAGAAATACTGGATAATCTGGATGCAGCGCATCAAGCTGCAGATAGTCTTGGTATAAAAGTAATCCTTACGGGAATTCTCCCTACCCTTAGAAAATTTGATTTTTCTATGCATAATCTAACTCCTTATGAGCGGTACTATGCATTATGCGAATCAATAAATAAGTTGCGCGGTAAAAACTATGATTTAAACATTAGTGGTATTGATGAGCTCTTTTCCGAGCACGACTCACCTTTAATTGAGGCAGCGAATACAGGATTTCAAGTGCACTTGCAGATTAAACCAGATGAATTTGTAGATATGTACAATATTTCCCAAGCCATAACAGCTCCTGTGCTGGCTTGCGCTACAAATTCACCCATCTTGTTTGGTAAACGATTATGGAAAGAAACTCGTATTGCCTTGTTCTCCCAATCTGTAGATACCAGAAATCATAAGGAACATGCAAGAGAAATGAGTCCAAGAGTGACATTTGGCGATCACTGGTTGGAAAAATCAATTCTAGAAATTTATAAGGAAGATATTGTCAAATACCGAGTCTTGTTAAATACAGAAATCAACGAGAATGTTTTTGAAAAATTAGAGACAGGAACCGCTCCTGATTTAATGGCCCTAAAAGTACACAATTCAACCGTATATAGATGGAATAGAGCATGTTACGGTATTAGTGAAGGGAAAGCTCATCTTAGAATTGAAAACAGGGTACTCCCTGCTGGTCCTACTGTAAAAGACGAAATGGCTAATGCTGCATTTTGGTTAGGATTAATGGTAGGTGTACATGATAAATACGGAGATATCACCCAACGAATGGATTTTGATGTTGCCAAAAATAATTTCTTAAAAGCCTCCGTTCATGGATTGGACACGAAGCTATTTTGGTTAGATAATAAAAGTTATGCTGCCAGTGATTTAATACTCCACGAACTCTTACCTTTGGCTAAGGCTGGATTGAAAAAACAAAAAGTAAATAATGCAGAAATAGAAGAATATTTAGGTATTATTGAGGCGCGTGTTCAAAAAGTACGTACCGGATCATATTGGCAATTAAAATCCTTTAATAAATTAATTAAAAGTGCAACAAAAGAAGAAGTATTGGCCGCGATAACGGCGTCAACTATTCAAAACCAAAAACATAATATACCCGTGCATAATTGGAAATTAGCTGAACTAGATGATAATAAAGATTGGAAACCAAGTGAAGTTTTTGTGGAGGAATTCATGACCACTAAGGTCTTTACAGCTAAACAAGAGGACATTGTTGAATTGGTTAGTGAGATGATGGATTGGCAAAAAATTCGTTATGTAGCTGTAGAGAATAAAAAAGGAAAGCTAGTGGGCTTGGCAACGTCAAGAATGATGTTGCGAGCGTATATGAAACATATACATCAAAAAGAAAAGCTTCCTTTAAGTGTGGGTGAGGTAATGATTAAAGATCCTATGACAATTCATCCGGGAGCGAAATTTACCGAAGCAATGGATATCATGACTAAATATCAATTTGGATGCCTTCCCGTTGTAGATGATAAGAATAATTTAGTAGGAATGGTGACAGAAGCTAACTTCCTTGTAATTTCTAAAAACCTATTTGATAAGATTAAGTAAATTAGAAAATATGTCTTATTCCTCCTAAAAAGAGTTGTCACAGCAAATAGATAGTGATTTAAAAGCTAAACATCTATGCTTGGACATTCTTGCTACGCATAATGCGTGATTCGATATCAGCCAACTCACCTTTTGGAATTGCGCCAATTAATCCTTTCGTATATGCATTCTGTGGGTTGTTGTATATATCATCGGCTAAGCCCATCTCCTCAATCTTACCTTGATTCATTACAATCATTCGATCGCTCATGAATTTTACCACGGATAAATCGTGAGAAATAAAAATATAAGTAAAGCCAAATTCTTCTCTGAGATCTAGTAAAAGATTCAGTACCTGGGCTTGTACTGATACATCAAGAGCAGAAACCGATTCATCACAAATAATAAAACGTGGATTCAAGGCAAGTGCTCTTGCAATACAAATACGTTGACGTTGGCCTCCACTAAACTCATGAGGATATCTATTGAAATGTTTAGGATCTAGTCCTACTGTGCTCAAAAGACTCTCTACTTTCTCTCTCCGTTGTTTTTCATTGCTAAAAATACCATGAACCGTCATAGGCTCCTGAATAGCTCCTCCAATAGTCATCCGTGGATTTAAAGATGAGTAGGGATCTTGAAAAATAATTTGCATATCCTTACGCAGTTCGGTCAAATCAGCACTATTCATTTTTAAAATGTCTCGACCCTCAAAAAGCACTTCTCCACCATGAGCAGGCGCTAGGTTTAATATCGTTCTACCCAAAGTAGTTTTTCCGCATCCAGATTCACCCACCAATCCCATAGTTTCTCCAGGGTAAACATTAAAACTGACGTCGTCCACAGCCTTAACCCAAGAGGTAGTTTTTCCAAAAAAGTTTTTGGTAGTAGGAAACCATGTTTGAAGATTTCTAACTTCTAAAATTGGTGTTTTAGCTTTTAAGCTTTCCATTCTTGCTTTAGTAGTGCTTTCAGATACGACAACTTTACTAATTGCATCTTCAACTGAAGTACTCAATTCAGTAATACTTCCATCAGCTTCCACTTTCATAAAATCCTTGACTGTTGGCAGTGTGCTCAAGCGCTTCCCTAGAGGAGGTCTGCATGCTAACAACGATCTCGTATACGGATGTTTCGGGCTTTTGAAAATATCTAGTACTGAACCAGTTTCAACAATGTTACCTTGATACATCACTATAACACGATCCGCTATTTCTCCAATTACGCCTAAATCGTGAGTAATGAAAATAATTGAACTTTCTAATTGCAAGCTCAAGTCATTCATTAACTCTAGTATTGTTTTCTGAACGGTTACGTCCAATGCCGTAGTCGGCTCATCTGCAATTAATATATCAGGATTGCAACTCATTGCCATAGCAATAATCACCCTTTGCTTTTGACCACCTGATAATTGATGAGGATATGCATCAAACATACGAGGAGGATCAGGTAATTGAACTTTCTCAAACATCTCTAAAGTTATTTCTTTAGCCCGTTTCTTATCAACTTTTTGGTGAAGTAAAATCGCTTCCATCACTTGATCGCCGCAAGTAAATACAGGGTTAAGTGACGTCATTGGTTCTTGAAAAATCATTGAGATATCATTCCCTCTAAATTTTCTCATTTCATCTTCCGAAAGTTTAAGTAAATCAATTTGCTGACCATCTTTAGTATGATAGATAACTTCGCCTGAACTAATTTTTCCCGGAGGTGATGGAATCAATCGCATTATCGATAATGAAGTAACTGATTTACCAGAACCCGATTCTCCAACAATACCGACAGTTTCTCCTCGATAAAGCGTGAAACTTATTCCCTTTACAGCTTTAACACTTCCTTCATCTGTGTTAAACTCTGTCACCAAATTTTTCACTTCTAATAATAGCTTTTTTTCACTCATCTCTTTGATCTTTTTAAGCCTCAGTAATACTGAGGTTTATTTTGCGACTAAAATAATGTTTATTTATTTATTTATTGAAAATTGCCCAATTTAACATTTTCTCCATATGGCTCTCTAAAGATAATTCCTTTAAGACTTCTTCAATATCCTCAAATGAGATTTTTTCTTTATCAAATTTCAAAATGGCTTCACACCACACCGCAGGAGCAAGTGAATCTATAACAAGCCCTCTACTTGAATTAACAAACTCCTTAGCGCCAACTCGATCGGAAATGATTACAGGCACTTTAGCAGCAAAGGCTTCTGTTATAATTTGGCCAAAAGGTTCGTAAACTGCGGGGTGAAGTAGAACATCAACTTGGTGATAGATGGTCCCCATGTCCTTAACAAAGCCCAATGATACAATTTGAGGATTAGAACTTTTAAATGAAGTACCGGCGACTAACAGCTTATAATTATTTGGCAACTCCTCAAACACCTCTATCAATGTATCCAGGCCCTTCCGCTTATGGCTGGTGGATACAAGCAAAAATATCTTATCCTCTTTTGACCATCCATTTCGCTCACGAATAGATGCATCACTTGGAGGAGTTTCAAACAACGACAACTTGATAGGAGGATGTAAAACCCGAACTTTATTGGGAGCGATACGGTAAAGATTGATTATTTCATCTTTAACCATTTCCGAGCAGGCATATATAACTTTTGCATTACTAAAAGCTTTTCTATCCAAGTAGAGTTGAACGATATCCACAATATCGCTAAACATCGCACCTTTTGCTTGTAAGTACCCCTTATGTGTACTTGGCGCAATAACATGATTCTGGCGAGAAGTTCTCTCTAAAGCCAGAATAAAATCAAATTCATTTAGACGGATAATCTGCTTCAGTTTTTTATCAAAAAAAAAGTTACGAATGGGTTTAGGAATTCTTTTAAGATTGAGATAATGAATATGCAAATTTGCCGGAGGAATTATATCAGGTGAAATTTTTGAAGTGTACAAATGCACCTCATCACCTCTATTTAAAAAATAATCGATATAATTAAAAAGTCTAGTTTCTAGTCCTCCCTTATAAATATATCGAATATGAATTAATGCAACCTTCATTCTCTCCCCAAACATAAGCAATGTCTTACACTTGATCTTGCGTATTAAGTTTTATTATCATCGTTGATTGAAATATTACTTATTTTTGGATTAAACAAAGGTTTGATAGATTTATGAAAACTGCTAGAGAAATTATTTTTTCCTTAGAGCATCGCTTTAAACCAGAAGAGATAGATGACGATTTAAGCATCCTTTTTCATTTCGACATAAGTGGAGATAATGGAGGACAGTTCTCTGTAAAAATTGAAGATGAAACCTGTAATGTAAGTGAAGGTTTAAGCGGAGAACCTAAGTGCTTAGTCAGCTGCACAGATGAGGTTTATACTGATGTAGAACTCGGTCGCAAAAATGCCCAAATGGCTCTTATGACTGGGGAAATAAAAATCAGTAATATCATGGCTATGATGAAATTCATTAATTGCTTCAATAAATTACATTAGCTATTACGGAACCAAGAGTTGCTGAGTGCCTTCGTAAATAGAATTTCTTAACACGACGGTATATGCACCGGACGCAAGTTCATGGTTAATGATGTGGTTCTTACCTTTTAAGTTTTTCTCCAAAACCAATCGCCCTAATTGATCAATAATCTGCAATTGAGCACCCTCAGATGTCAAATCTAGCATAAATTGATTTGGGCTTGGATTTGGGTATAACTTAGCCATTGTGCTAAACTTATTTAGATTATCTATTCCAGTTACTTTCAAACTTGCGTCAAAAATAAAACTATCCTCTTGATTGAGCACCCAGTTTTCGGGATCTACACTGACCGCATAGATTTCTTTGTCGATATCAAAAACATAAGCTTGTCCGTTAAGTGAGTGCATCACATAAATAATGGTATCCGTGTTATCCATAAATTCTATCTCAATCTCAAGAGCACTTTTAAAAAATGGAGTGACGGAAGGAGTGGATGTCGTTTGACTTAGTTCCACGATAATTTGATTACCCGCTTCATTAAATCTACCATTGTAGGTCGGATAACCTTCTCCATAGTACCAATGCGCCAAAAAGTCAGTCATTGAAACTCCCGAAACGGATTCAACTATACCAATAAAATCCTCTGCATTAGCTGTAGAATTGGCATAGGTATTTTGATAGGTTTTCATCGCTTGAAAAAACAAGGCATCATCATTAACCCAATGCCTTACCATATGAACCAATGCTGAACCCTTATCATAAGATAAGCGAGAATTGAAAATCCTGCCATCATTATCTTGGCTTGCGACGGGAACAAATACGCTTCCTCCAGGCTGACTCATCACGTCGGCATGAACTCCAGCCATTCTTTGTTGCGCATTGTTTTGATTCAAGCTTTGATAAAATAAGTATTCACTGTAAGAAGCAAAACCTTCATTAACCCATATATGGCCCCAATCCGAGCAAGTAACATTATCGCCAAACCACTGATGCCCCAATTCATGAGCAGTCAAACCAGTTTCAAAAAACCCTTGGGTAGTCATGGTTTGGTGTTCCATACCTCCACTTAAGGGAGCCATGCAATGCCCGTATTTTTCATCTCTAAAAGGATACAAGCCATACAAATCTGAAAAAACATATAACATGTCCGCTGTCAAATCAATATCGCTTTCAAAATTTGTTAAGGTAGCTGGATTATCATATATAAAATTTTGAACATACACACTATCCAATGTTCCTGGTAACGGAGCCATAAAACTGTAATCAATATAAGGACCGACTGCGATCGACATGAGGTAATAGGCTATTGGGTGATTGTGTTTCCATTCGAAGCGTGTCTTGTTTCCTGGAAGACTAACTTCCTGCTGTAAAAGGCCATTTGACCCTCCTTTCAAACCATTGGGTACAGTCAACCAAACTTCACTAGAATCTATTTTATCTGTGAGAACTTGTTTTACCGGCCACCAGGTATACGCCGAAAATGGTTGGCTTAATGTCCAAGTTACATCAGCACCCCAACTTGGTGATTGATCATTAAAAATTCCACCAAAAAATCCTCCTCCACCAGGTGGATTACCCTTGTAGAAAACCTCAACAACGACATCAGTACCTTGGCTAAGATTACTTGATGGAAAAATCTGTAGCTCATCGCCAGTTCTATTCGTAGGAGACAAAACCCCATTTATTTTTGCAGAATCAACGTTCAAGGAACCCGCTAATTCTAAAACAAAAACATCCAAACTAAATGCTGTTACTATAGCATTTAAGGTAGCATGTCCTCGATTAATAGTGGTGCTAAAATTATCTATATCCAAATCCAACTTTACATAATGCACATCATATTTATCTTGGCCGCTTAATCCCTTCTCCCCGGACTTGTGTCCTGGAAAATTTTGCATCTTGTGTTTGGCGCATTCATGCACTCGAACTTCTTGTGTAAAAATAGTTTGAACACCCAATAATAATATGAGTAAATAGTTGAATTTTTTCATGAATCATTTGTTATTTAATAGTTAAACAAAGATAACCTATCTAATTGTTTAAACTAAGATTTATTTTGAAAGAATAATTATTGGTTGGATGCAGGGGATTAAATACTGTGGACCCTTGCACGCCATGTTGAAAAAATAAAAGCTTGCTATTTTAAATAACAAAGCCCCGCACTAGTGCAAGGCTTTTCTTCTTATTTGTGGGCGATGAGGGATTACCTTCGGTGATCCCTTACACCCCATTTTGAAAGAATAAAAGCCTGCTATTTTCGATAGCCTATAGTCTTTATTATTCAAAAACGTTCTCGAATGAATTCGGTTCGCTTTTGAATAACAAAGCCCCGCACTAGTGCAAGGCTTTTCTTCTTATTTGTGGGCGATGAGGGATTCGAACCCCCGACCCTCTGGGTGTAAACCAGATGCTCTGAACCAGCTGAGCTAATCGCCCTATTTAAAGGACTGCAAATATATAGTGTATTTCTTTAAAACCAAGTATTTAGAATAAAATAATTTTAAATTTAGAGGCTTTTATTTACTGAAAAGAGAATCCACAAATGCCTGCTTATTAAACAGCTGCAATTGCTCCTTTCCCTCCCCTACTCCGATATAACGAATTGGTATTTTGAATTGATCTGTAATCCCTATAACAACTCCCCCTTTGGCGGTTCCATCAAGTTTTGTTAATGCTAAACAACTTACATCCGTTGCTTTCGTAAACTCCTTAGCTTGTTGAATGGCATTCTGCCCAGTACTAGCATCTAAAACCAACATGACGTCGTGAGGAGCATCTGGAATAACCTTTTGCATTACTCGTTTGATCTTACTTAGCTCATTCATCAAGTTTACCTTATTATGCAGTCGTCCTGCAGTATCAATAATCACTACGTCTGCATTTTGCGACACCGCGGATTTCAGCGTATCAAATGCTACTGAAGCAGGATCTGCATCTTGTCCTTTAGAAACGATAGGAACCCCGGCTCGCTCCGCCCAAATCTCTAATTGATGGACTGCTGCTGCTCTAAATGTATCCGCAGCACCCAAGACTACAGATTGGCCCTCTTTCTTAAGGTTGTAAGCCAACTTGCCAATAGTGGTTGTTTTCCCTACACCATTGACCCCAACAACCATAAGTACATATGGAGATTTCTTTCCATGAGGAAGGTAGCTCTCCATATCATCTGAATTGTTTTCAGCTAATAACTCAGCAATCTCCTTTTTTAAAATTTCATGCAGGTCAGTTGTGCTAATAAATTTATCCTTAGCAACTCGCGCTTCCAACCTTTCAATAATTTTTATGGTTGTATCTAGACCCATATCTGAGGCGATTAGGGCCTCTTCAATATCATCCAAATCCGCATCTTCCACTTTAGATTTACCCGCGACGGCTTTAGATATTTTTGAAAAGAACCCTTCTTTGGTCTTTTCCAATCCTTTATCTAAATCTTCTTTCTTGTCTTTATTAAAAAACTTGTTAAAAAAACTCATATCGTTTTGGGGTAAATTTAAACAAAAAAAGCTCCTCAAAATGAGAAGCTTTCTATATATCTATTTTAAGTCCATCTTAGTTTTTAGCTAAGAATTCCTTTACCTTATCCTTATGTACAATTTTCTCAAGAAAACTGTAAGCACCACTTTTCTCTGATTTCATAGTCTTAATTACTTTTACGTAATCTTTTGACCCTTCTTGAGCCTGACGATTTGTTTTCGCATTTTTCGATACCTTAGCCATAATTACTTAATTTCCTTGTGAACAGTATATTTCTTTAAGATTGGATTGAATTTTTTCAATTCCATTCTATCCGGGGAGTTTTTACGATTTTTCATCGTAATGTATCTTGAAGTACCTGGCACACCACTTTCTTTGTGCTCTGTACATTCTAGAATAACCTGGATTCTATTTCCTTTTGATTTCTTAGCCATTGCTTATTCCTCCGATATTAATTTAATTTCGCCCTTCTTTTCTAGATCCTTTAGATAAGCGAAAATTCCTTTTTTATTCATAGTTCTCATCGCCGAGGTACATACTTTTAAAGTCACCCATCTATCCATTTCTGGTATGAAAAACTTTTTAGTAACAAGGTTTGGTAAAAACTTACGTTTTGTTTTTCTCTTTGAGTGAGAAACATTATTACCCGACATAGGTCTTTTTCCCGTTAATTCACATATTCTTGACATCGCTTAATAATTTTGGACTGCAAATGTCTAACTTTTTTTTCAATTAGACAAATATGATTCGCTTTATTTTATCCCTGAAAACAATTTGTAATTCGAAGGGACCTTAAATGTGCCTGCTTCTATTACTTTCTCTTGTATAGCCTTAGTTGTTAGGGTGTATATTGCATCTTCCGAAGTCATCAAAATCGAACTTACTGGAAACCCTCGACTACTTGCTAAGGAAACCGCCTTAAATTCAACACTTTCAGCAAATACAGCTAACATATTTTCCATGTTGACTTGGATATAGTCAACATACTGCACTACCATCAAACCTGAGTCCGTCATCACCTTGACTTCTTGGGCTGGTTTACTTTGATAACTTCCCGCTGTACTTTCCAACAAGCGCACACTTGGCACATTAACAACAAGCTCACCAAGCGGAGTATTGGAATACCAATAATTCCCGTCGTTATCTGGTTTGACTCCAAACATATTTAAACTCTTTACTTCGAAATCAGGAATCAAGGTCATAGACTCCTCTCCATTTAATATATCCAAGCGCACATCATCACCGTTTAAATACCATAAGAATGTCATTTGGACCTGGGTTTCTGGGTTTACATAAATCTGTTCTATTGTGCCTTCGAAGGCAAAGGTTGATATATATAACGAACTCACTGCAGCGAGTAAAAAAAGTTTTTTCATATTTAGTTAAACTTAGAGGATTAAGGTTGCACCGCTCCTTTGATCAAGAAGTTAGGCGTGATTAAATTTTGCGTAGTATTTCCATTTACATCGATTGCATCACCAGGCGCTCCTCCCTGAGAAAGGCCAAGTGTAGCACTTATGGTCTGGTTGATTAAAGTTTGTGTGCCTATGAAAGGAATCTGAACCGTTGCAAGAATCTGCGCGCCAGCGCTACCTGAAGCACCTCCACCTTGCTGACCAAAATCTCCGCCATCACCTGCATCCAAACTCACAAACGGAGTGACTGTTATCGTAACAATCGTAACACTAAACGATAAAGGGATTTGGTAAGCCAATACCCCCCCAACACCCGGCACAGCAATCGGACCCACGCTAGCATCCGTGCCTGAATCTGTAATCGATGGACCCAAAAGTACTCCTCCGCCGGAGCCTGCAGCAGCTGGGGCTTGCCCTCCTGACACTCCTCCGCCGCCAGTCACGCCAGCTTCTAACAATATAAATGGGCCGAGATTTCCAATAATTGGAATATTAAATGGTCCGATGGCTATACTCGTTCCTACAGAACCTCCACCTCCGCCTCCACCGTATACACCACCTTGTAAATCAAATGTGGTTCTACAAGTCAATTCCAGTGCATCCCCACCAGGAAAACCATCCTGAAAAGGAGATTGTAAGTTTAATAGATTCCCTAGTGGAGCCCCATTCCCCCCTTGAGCGTATACATATCCCTCATGTAAAAACCCAATATGGGATACTGGATCCATATTCCCCCATGTAAGTGCATAATTGGTCGCAGCAGTGGATGAAATTTCAACATTGTCAAATACATGTACAATCACACAAACAGGAGTGCCAACTCCAGGTAAAGAAAAATCACTTTGAACATCGACATCTTCAAGGGGGGCTGCAATATTCACTTGCAGACAAGGTTCAACTTCTACAGTAATCCCTTGGAAATAAACATTTTGACCACATACTGACTGTATAATCAAGGGGTAATTACCTGGTGGAGCCCAAATGCTTGCATAAACCTTAATAAATGTAGTTCCTACCGAATCGACTAAAGGATTTTCAACGATCACCTGCATTCCAGATGGCAAAGACGACAGCACAACAGTGGTAATCGAATCAATTCCATTTACTTTCACTATGTCGACTTCAAAAAAGGCAGTATCTGTGGTAGTTCTGTCAATTGTAGCAAAGCCTTGATTGACCGAGGAAGTGAATTCACACTCTTGGCAATTTTTTTGATATGCCTTTAACCAACACTCATTGTTGTAATAGTAAATTAAGCTATCCTCCGTATTGTAAATTGTCAATCCATTAACCGGGTTGTTAATGGCATCCATTTGAGGTGAGGTCAGTCTAGGCAAAAGCAATCCCCTATCTGTAGATTCTAAATGCAAAATAGCGCTAGAATCAGGCTGTAAAATATTAACTCCAACTTGCGCATCAGCAATAAAACCAATACTCAAAACAATTAATAGTAAATATTTTCTCATGGGGGTTTTTAAATTTAAAATACTAGTTTGAAGATGCCAAATTAGAAAAAATTATTACTTTTAACGAAACTTATTGCAATAAAAAATAGTCTATGAAGCAATTCTCCTTTTTATTCATTTCAAGCATGTTTCTGCTCAGCTTATCCGCTCAAGATTTTTTGAGTAATAACAGTGGGCTAGTATCCATAAAGGATGGTGCTTTCCTATCAGTTCAGGGAGATATATTTATTGAGAACAATGCTGTTTTCGATAATTCCGATTCTATTTTTTTCACCGAGGACTGGGTCAATAATGCAGGCAATACGGGTTTTAGCTCTATTGGTGAAGGGTACGTCTATTTAAATGGCGATGACCAGCGAATACGCGGTATTGATGAAACTCATTTCAACAATCTACTTCTTCGCACAAGTGGGATCAAGTATGGAGACTTAGATGTTTATGTAGATAGTATATTAGATTTAGCATTTTTGGAAATGAATATGGACAATAACGTTGTTTATGTTACCAACCCTGCGGTAAGTAATGTAGTTAATACCTCGGGGTATGTAAGCAGCATAGAAGATGGCGGATTGTCGAGGGTCAGCAATCAGGAAGATGATTATTTTTTCCCTGTTGGCTCTTCCTTATTCGGAACAATATATAGACCCATAGAAATAAGTACAACAAACACCCCACAAACATTTCGTGCAAGGTTTGCCGATACCGATGCTACCTTTGATGGATATGATCGTGATGAAAGAGCCCTATTGATATGTGATATTAATGAAAACTATTATCACAAGATCTGGCAAGACATGGGAAGCGATAGTGTAAATTTGAGATTCTTTTACGATGCCTCAGTTGATGGAAATCAATGGAATGATATTGTCCATTGGCAAAATTTACCTGAGTGGCAAAAAGCTCCAGCTGACACTCAATTAGTGTCGACACCTTGGGACATTTTGGATGTGTATAATTGGAATGACTTTAGCACCCCAAATTTTGCTTTAGCATTTTCGAAGCCTCCTTTTGCTGATGCAGGCAATGATACTACCATTTATTTAATGGACACTATACAATTAAGTGCAACAGGCGGTAGTTTCTTCACTTGGGAACCTGCTTATCCTATATCCTGCAACGATTGCCCGGACCCCTTGTTTTGGCATGATAGTACCACCACTTTGTGGGTGACGGTTGAAGATTTAGACAATTGCAAGGATATCGATTCAATTACCGTAACGGTGGATGAACGTATAACTGAGGACGGACCGTACATTCCAACAGGAATATCTCCAAATGGAGATGGAGTTAATGATTTTTGGTATATCCGATGGCTGTATAGGTTTCCTGACAATGAGGTCATAATCCTAAACCGCTGGGAAGATATTGTATACAAAACAGCTAACTATCAAAACGATTGGCATGGCACATGGAATGGGAAAGAACTGCCAGAAGGAACTTACTATTTCATATTGAGAATATTCGAAAACGGTGAGCAGACTCAGAACTATACTGGACCGATTACGATATTAGATTAAAGCTTACTGACTATGAAAAAACTAATTACTCTTTCCCTTATTTTTTTAGGCATTGGTCTAAGTGCTCAGCAACTTCCCGATTTCAGTCTTTATCGCGAAAATGCCTTCTTGTACAACCCCGCAGTAGCAGGTACAGATCAAGCTTCGGTAATTAATCTTTCTGTTCGGAAACAATGGACAAATATAAAATCATCTCCTTTTACTGCTATTTCCTCCTATCATACAAGTATTGAGAGTAAAAATATTGGAGTTGGTGCGGTCATTTTTAATGATTTTATTGGCCCCACTTCCTTCACTGGAATCACGGGTTCTTTTGCATACAATTTGGTGCTTTCAGATTACAGAAGAGGTGCTAGTGAATATAAGGTCTTGTCTTTCGGTTTAGCTGCTAGTTTAATGCAATACAGGATTAATGGCAATAAGATTTTACTCGACATTCCTCAGGATGATGCCATTTTTACAAACAAGGGAACTCAGTTTTTCCCAGATGCTTCTTTTGGAGTCTATTATAAAAGTAAAACATTGTTTGCAAGCGCATCAATCCCCCAATTACTTAATTTAACAGTCCCTATTGAAGGTCAAAATGGTGAACAAAGTAGATTTAAGAAAATGCAGCATTACTATGCGATGTTTGGTGGACGTATATTCCTCAACAAAAAGAAAATGACTAACGTAAATGAAATGGCATTCTATGTTGAACCCGCTTTTAATTTTCACTATGTAATTAATGCTCCACCACAAGCTATGATTTCGACTCGTTTTGCGATACAGGAGATGTTTTTTGTTGGTGCTGGATGGCGAAGCATGAGTTCAGTTATGTTTGAAGGTGGTTTCACCGTTAAAAAGAGCATCAGTATTGGCTACTCCTATGATATGGGGGCGGGAAATATTAGACAAGATGTGGGTCAGGTTCACGAACTTAGTATGAAGTTTAAGTTTCAACAAGACTTCTGGTCATACTAGGTTTAAACATCAGATGCAATACTTAAGGCTTTTTTTGCAGGTAAAGTCTCATTTTCAATCTTATTACTCATTCCTTAGGTCCAGGTGCTTAATACTAAAAAATCTCCTACCTTTGAAGCTCTTAGGATAAATACCTAACCACCTATGTCTACAATAGCGCATCTAAAACTCACACCAGAGCAAGCCGACGACACACGTGCCATTCAAGTGGCGGCCTGTCAAGCTCTAAATTTTTCATTCGATGAAATTCAACACGTCCGCGTTTTACGCAAGTCGATGGATGCTCGAAGCAGAAATATAGTCTTCAACTTAAAGGTAGAAGTGTTTCTTTATAATGAAGAAATCACCAACACCAAAGAACACTTTACCCTCTCAAAGAAAGAAGCAAGCTCCTGTCATATTATAGGCTTAGGTCCCGCTGGCATCTATGCCGCTTTACAATGTTTAGAAAATGGAATCAAACCTATTATCCTTGAACGGGGTAAAGCAGTAGAAAACAGACTAGTAGATATTGCGGCTATTAATAAACAACGGATAATTAACCCCGAAAGTAATTATTGCTACGGAGAAGGCGGGGCAGGCACCTATAGTGATGGTAAACTCTATACTCGAAGTACAAAAAGGGGGAATGTAAAAAAGGTATTAGATGCTTTTATACAACATGGTGCGGATGAAAAAATATCCTATGAAGCACATCCGCATATTGGGACAAACAAATTGCCAAGTATTATTGCTCGAATGCGAAAAACCATACTTGATTATGGAGGAGAAATTCATTTTGAGAAGAAACTCATAGACCTAAAATTAGCGGACAATAAAATCAACAAGCTGGTTTGTCAAGATGGTTCTGAATTTGCTTGCGAGCAACTCATCTTAGCCACAGGACATTCAGCTAGAGACATCTTTTATCTCTTAGATAAAAAAGGAATCAAAATTGAGGCTAAGCCATTTGCACTTGGTGTTCGAATTGAACATACGCAAGCACTCATTGACTCTATTCAATACCGACGACCAGCGCGCGGAAAAAATCTGCCACCTGCAAGTTATAGCATCGTTAGCCAAGCTGGCGGGAGAGGTGTTTTTTCCTTTTGCATGTGTCCAGGTGGAGTTATCGCTTCTGCAAGCACTGATATCAGCGAAACTGTAGTCAATGGTTGGAGTTCAAGCGCTAGAAATGGAACCTACTCGAACAGTGGAATGGTGGTAGAAGTAAAACCAGAAAATTGGGCAGCATATGATCAACATGGAGCTCTCGCTGCCTTAAAATTTCAAGAACAAATTGAACGCAAGGCGTTTAAAACAACAGGAAGCATCGAAGCTCCCGCTCAACGCATAGAAGACTTTATTCAAGGCAGAGCCTCTTCAAGCCTACCAAGAACTTCTTATCAACCGGGAATTACAAGCACAGACTTAGAAGAAATATTACCTGACTTTATTACCAAAAGTTTGCGTTTGGGTTTAATTGAATTTGGGAAGAAAATGCGGGGTTACAGAACAAATGAAGCCATCCTAGTGGGCGTAGAAAGCAGAACAAGCAGTCCAGTTAGAATACCTCGTGACAAAGAAAGCCTAAGACATCCACAAATAAAAAACCTATACCCTTGCGGAGAAGGTGCAGGTTATGCTGGCGGGATTGTAAGCGCAGCTATTGATGGGATGCGTTGTGCAAATGCCCTATATTTATCACAACAAGAAAAAGCCAATTAAGCGCTATGAGTTATACAAAATTAGATATTAAACAGATACTGAATAATCTTGAATTCAAGGGACTAAAACCTTTACAAGAGGCCGCCTTAAAAGAGAGTCAATCAGAGAATGAGATCTTATTGCTAGCCCCAACAGGAAGTGGTAAGACTTTAGCGTTTTTATTGCCAATTCTGCGTCGATTAGAAACGGATCGGAATGAGGTGCAAAGCTTAATACTTGCTCCCACTCGAGAGCTAGCCTTGCAAATTGAGAAAGTATTTCGGCAGTTAAAGTCCGGGCATAAAGTATTGACCTGTTATGGTGGGCATCCATTTAGCCGCGAGCGACAAAGCCTCAAACACCCTCCAGCTTTATTGATAGCAACACCTGGTCGTTTATTGGACCATTTGCAAAGAGAAACTTTTAACACTAACAATATCCGCTCTCTAGTAATTGATGAATATGATAAATGTTTAGAATTAGGGTTTAGTAAGGAGATGCAACGCATTCTTTATCATCTTCCCCATATTAAACAAACCATGCTAACATCTGCAACAAAAATCAGTGAGCTGCCTGGATACTTCAGAATGAAAACTCCGCATGAAATTAATTTTCTTGATCAAGATTTAGCACCCAAGCTGAGCTATTATTTTGTAGAAATGCCTTGGCAAGAAAAGTTGACCAAGCTAGATTATTTGTTGCGAAATTTTGATCAAGAGTCAACTGTTGTGTTTTGCAATTTCAAAAAAGATATTGAAGAAGTCAGCGATTTTCTTTTTGAAGCGAAGTTGCCGCACAGCGTTTTCTATGGCGATTTAGATCAAGAGGAACGAGAAAAATCATTACTCAAATTTAGAAATGGAAGTAACCATATATTGTTAGCTACAGATTTGGCAGCAAGAGGCTTAGACATCCCAGAAATCAAGAATATCATCCATTTTCAAATACCAAGTAAAGAAGATACTTTTATTCATCGTAATGGTCGTACGGCAAGAATGGATAAACATGGAAAGGTGTTTCTAATTTTAACAGAAGGCAAGCAACTGCCCGAATATTTGCAGGAAAGCCCAATACGCTTCAACCCTGAAAATAGTGCTTCAACGATATCTGAACCTGAATATACCACCCTGTATATTAGTGCAGGTAAAATGCATAAAGTATCCAAAGGTGATGTATTGGGCTTTATGTGTCAGCAAGGAGGATTGGATAAAATGGCTGTTGGAATGATTGAAGTCAAAGACCGAGCATGTTATGTTGCGGTTAAATCAGCGAGCGCAAAGCAAGCAGTTGAGCAGTGCAATCAACAAAAAATAAAGAAAGTTAAGGTAATCGTAGATTACGCTTAATTGTTCTCGCAGCCCCCTATCGATTCTTCTCTTCAATCCATTTACTTAAATACTTCGTGCTAAGTAAGCTTTCATGCTGAAGAATCTGACCGAAAAAATGTTGCTTGCGATGTTCTCTGAGATTGATTCGCAGCTTCCCTAAGCGTGCCTCAAAAACCTGGTTGAAATGAATTTTATTGAATCCTTGATACAAGATTACATGGATATCAGCTAAACATGATTCCCACTTAGACTGATTAGTATATAAATCCACGGCAGCCTTAGCTATCGTATCAGCATCATTAGCAACTACACCGGGCACTTGAAATTCACCATACATAGCCTCTACCCCAACGGGTGTTGATACCATAGGAAGACCATTACGCATGGCATCCATCAACTTCCCTTTGAGTCCTGCGCCAAATCGAATAGGCGCCAAACAGATTCTAGCATTTTGCATAACTTCATCTAAATTTTCTATCCAACCTTCTATCATAAATCCCTCGCTAGGTTTATGCATTTGCTTGATATGTTCTGGAGCATAAGCACCATAAATATGAAGTTCAGCTTGAGGAAGCTGGGCCCTTATCAAAGGCCAAATTTCATGTTTCAAAAATTTCACTGCGTCAAGATTAGGTGCGTGAAGAAAATTCCCTGCACTAATAAAATGTGTTCGTTCTGTAAAAGATGAATTTTCCGCTTTAATTGCAGGATCTACCAACAAGGGCAAGTACATCAAGAGTGCTTGGGGTATGTTGAAAGTCTCTTGTAAGAGATTCATTTCAAACGCTGAAACAATCAGAGATAAATCGCAACGTAAGATGCTCGCCAATTCTCTTTTCGCATCGTCGGTATATAGATGATCCGATGAAAAAGATTCATTCGCCTTCAAGGCTCTTTCTCTAGCTCGTCGTAAAAAATGTAAATCTTCCGTATCCAGTATTTTAACACAAGCAGGAAGCACCTCATTCACTCGCCAACCAAATTGTTCTTCCGTAATAAAACGATCAAACAAAACCACATCAGCTTGAAATTCTAGCAGCAACTCGTCAAAACTAGAATCATTTAGAACAATGTTTTGAAGGGGTATATCAAGAGCTTCTAATTGGGCTGAATGTTCGGATAAGCTTGCCGTACTAGTAAAGATAATTTGATATTCCATTTTTTGAAAAAACCTTAAAATATCCATCATATGACCACCGGCAGCTGTGGTTTTGGGCTCAGGAAAGGTGCGACCGATGACTAATAGTTTTTTCATATCAAATATAAAGATGAATAAAAAGTATGTAAATAAATGAACAAAAAAACAGTCAATACCGATAGAATATGTATTTCGAGGAGGCTTATTCCCAACAATTTTAAATTCCATCTTCAAACAAATTTTTATAATGGAAGAAGCTTATGTTGACGTTGTCAGTGAATCGGCTATTTCTAACTAGGTGCAAGCAAAACATTAATCATAAGTAAATGGTATGTTTGTTGCTTTAAATGAAAATAGAACAATTTAATTTTAGCAAATGAAAATAAAATATATCTTAATAATTCTGATAGTTTTAGGATTTAAAACTGACATCACTGCACAAAATAATACCGATATATTTACCATATATTTGGTTAGACACGCAGAAAAGGATTTAAGCGTTGACAGTTACGCCGATCCAGCACTTACTCCATGTGGTAAACAACGAGCAAATCAACTAACTAATTTTTTTCAGGATATAAATCTGGAAGCAGTCTATAGCACAAACTATAACCGAACTAAAAACACGGCACTGCCAACAGCTAACGCCAAAGGACTTAAACTTAAAGACTATAATGCAGCAGAACTGGAAGATTTTTCAGAAGTATTATTAGGCTGTAAAAAAGATGTTCTAGTTGTTGGACATAGCAATACAACTGGTGTTTTAGCAGGTCTTTTGATTGGAGAAAACATAGGAGCATTCGATCTAGATATTTACAACCGAATATACCAAGTCGTCATAAGTAAAAATAGTGGTCGAATTCATTTATTTCATTCTGCTTTTAGTTGTAAGGATTGAGATATGAAAGCTATTTTAGGCCAAATAAACTGACTAAAGGACCTCCACAAGCAGTTGATAATTCGACGCTGAGCCTTTTCACATTCCGACAAGGCTACACTCGATAAAATTTGTCTTTTTTTTAACAAATTAAACATACTATCTTTGGTAATGAGAAGCAAAGGCTATTTTTGATGGATAGGTAGAATGATAAAATAAGAGACTACTTATCTCTAAAACGAAAAAAAATATAGAAAAATGAGAAAACCAATGATTCTATCCCTATTATGGATAATTGCGATTTGCAGTGTATGCTCTGCACAAGTTACAATTGACAATTATTCTGTAAATACTACGGGGCAAGTGCAATTATCAATTCAGGCGCAAGCAAATAAATACTATACCCTTACTGCTCAACATAGTCCCACCTTTCAATGGATAACCTCAATGACTATGGGTGTTAACGGAACAATGGTTATTTCAGAACCAGCAGCAGCTTACCCAGAAGCGAACTATACCATAACTGAACACGACATAGCAAACCCGGATGATTCGGATGGGGATGGGATGGATGACATTACCGAGTTTAATAATATGCCGACGGATGCACCGCTAAACTTTGCATCCCCAATAGCACTTATTGATGGGGCCACCTCAATACCCGATGCACAAACTTTTACAGATTTAGCTACAGTTCAAAATGTTGGTTGGGCACCATTTCTAGATGATCAATTGTATGTTAAATTCGGTATTCTTGATAGGGACTCACCTAATCCACAGGTTTATTTTATCAATAGTAATACATATATTATTCACGCTTCTTTTTGGAGTGGAATTAATGCCTCTGTAACCGGTGATGATAGCTCTGGTGAGATTGTTTTTAATCCTAATGTAATCACTCCTGGCGGAGTTATTGGGACATATTCGTTCAATTTCTCTTTTGGAGATGCTAAAGATTTTGAAGCAACCCAAAGAACGTATGAGTTACTTATAGCTAATATGCCTTTCCTTCAGAACAACATGAATCACTTTATTGGACAGAATGATGAAAATGATTATCTCAATAATTATGCTCAAGATTTTGTGGGTTCCAGAATAGATGTAGTCTTAGAATCGGAAGTTTTTGCAGAAGTCAATTACATTCCTTTTCATGAAGCAGAAGGCTACGGCTTCTTCAAACAAATGGCTCTTGATGAAAGCCCGGGATCTAGAGATATCGTATTGTATGACGCGTTGCCAAATTCTTTGCCGCGAGTAGGAGGTATAATAACATCAGTGATTCAAACTCCTCTTTCGCATGTTAATTTGAGAGCTATTCAAGATAATGTCCCCAATGCATACATAAAAGACCCTTTATCAATTGATTCCATAGAGAATTTGTTAAACGGGTATATTTACTATAAAGTAGAGAGTGATAAGTTTTATATAAGAGAAGCGACACTTAGCGAGGTGAATACATGGTATGAAGACTTACGACCCACTGAAGCGCAAATCCCTATTCGAGATTTAAGTCAAACCACAATTTTAGCATTAGACTCTATAGCATTTGAGATGGCTACTTCTTTTGGCGCAAAATGCTCTAATGTAGCCACCATGAGGTCTTTCGGGTTTCCAGCGGGTACTATTCCCGATGGTTTTGGAATACCTTTTTACTTCTATGATGAATTCATGAAATATAATAATTTTTACGAGGAGGCTGAAGTCATGATAAATAATCCTGCGTTTATTAATGATCTAAATTTTCGAATTGATCGTTTAAAGGATTTGAGGAAAGATATAAAAGATGCTCCAATGCCTCAATGGATGTTAGACGAATTGCAAGCTATGCATGATAACTTCCCGGTAGGAACCGCTGTTAGATGCCGGTCAAGTACAAATAATGAAGATTTACCTGGTTTTAGTGGTGCAGGCTTATACACCTCAAAAACACAATACCTTGAAGAGGGACATATCTCAAAATCCATTAAACAAGTTTATGCAAGCATGTGGAATTTTAGGGCATTTGAAGAGAGAGACTTCTACCGAGTTGACCATTTTATTGCTGCAATGGGAATATTATGTCACCCCAATTTTCAAGAAGAACAATCCAATGGTGTAGGGGTTAGTATTGATCCAATTTATGACACAGATAGCACCTTTTATCTCAATACGCAATTAGGCGAATCGTTGATTACAAATCCTGAAGCGAATTCAATCCCAGAAGAAATTTTGCTTTATGAAGATGTACTTCAAGGAGCAGGCTACCTTGTTTTAAGGTTATCCAACCTCGTCAATGCAGGCGAGTTAGTTATGGACCAAGCATACCTTAATCAGATGAGAGAATTCCTTACCGTTATTCATGATGAATTTGCTACGCTATACGATGTTGAGGGCGCAGAAGGCTTTGCCATGGATATTGAGTACAAGGTTACCGCACAAGATCAACTAATAATTAAACAAGCTAGACCATGGGTTTCCTTTTGGGCAGATATCAAAGCCAACAATGATTTAGGGATCACAGCTTTTGTGAATCCCCAAACTTCATCAAGCCTAGGTAATAATGAACTCGTTACCGCTAATATTGCCAATAAAGGTCTGATCGATATGAGTGATTTTGAAATATCATTTTTAGTGGATGGGCAATTAGCAGAAACTTTAAACATTGCAGATACCATTAAACCATTTTCCAATGCTGATTTTCAATTTTCCATAGCACAGGACTTTTCAGCAGTTGGCGATTACAACCTCACAGGTATTGTCCAAGATGTGGATGATGAATATGGAAACAATGATACTTTAAATATAGTTTTATCTAAGTTGCATTTATTAGACGGATCCCTTGATATCATTGAAGTAGAAGCCATTTGCGACGATAAAATTAGAGCAGATATTATGATTACCAACCATGGCGAATCAACAATCAATGATTTAGAAATTGAACTAATAATCAATGGGGTAAGTTTGGGTAATTTTAGTTTTAACGTGGATATCTCTTCTCAAGAACAAGACATCCTAAGTATCATTTTTGACGATAATCTAAGTCCAGGTTCAAATAATACAATAAGCTTTGACTTAATCAATGTCAACAACCAATTCGATGGTGATTTAGTAAATAATTCAGCCTTCACAAGTACGGTCGTCGATTCAGATTACGATATCGTCACCCTTTTAATCAACGCTGATAATTACCCACAAGAGACTTCTTGGAAAATCTATGATGAAGTAGCGAATGAGATTGTAGCAAGTGGATCATTGCAATCTAATACACAGATCTACAGTGAGGATATTTGTTTAAATTACAGTTCATGTTTTTCACTCTACGTCTATGATTCATTTGGTGATGGAATTTGTTGCGGTTTTGGGCGTGGCGATATTACAGTTTTTAATGCTGCAGGTGAAATAATTGCTTATGATGACGGTGAATTTGATGATAAGACCGTAGAATTATTCTGTCCAGATGGAACCGGATGTGCGCTCACAGCAGATGTCAACATATCACATTCAAGTTCATCAACTGCAGACGATGGGGTGATTACTATTAGTACTAACTCCGGATTAAGTCCTTTTCAATATAGCATTGATGGTGGACAAACATTTTCTGAAGAAAATACCTTTAACAATTTAGAAGCAGGAAACTATTCGATAGTCATTCAAGGTGGCGCTGGCAATTGTTCTTATCAGGAAAATGTTGTGATTGAAACATGTTCATTCAATGCAGTAGATATATCTGCCACTAAGGTTACATCTGTTGTATCTGCTAATGGAACGATTACCATTACCCCATATTCTGGCGTTGCACCGCATCAGTATAGTATTGATGGAGGTCAAAACTTTACATTTGATAACGTGTTCACCGATTTAGCTGTGGGCAATTACAATGTAATAGTAAAAGATGCCGCGGAAATATGTATCTATGAACAACAAGTTCCCGTCAAGGCTTGTAAAGACTTTAATTTGGATATTACGATAACCAATGCCTCTTCTCAACTTGCTAATGATGGATCTATCTCACTGTACCCTACATCTGGATCCAGTCCATTTAGCTATAGTGTAGATGGGGGAATCACCTTTTTTACAAGCAATGAGTTTAATGATTTAGATACAGGGACCTATGAAATTGTTATTGTCGATGCATCTGGTGTCTGCACACAAGAGCGGTCATTAACTATTGAAGCTCCTTTGGTGAGCGGTATAAATGATCCATTTTCTGGTGGAATTAGAATATACCCCAATCCAACTAAAGACTATTTTAGTGTTGAAATTGAATCTTCTGTTGGTCTGCTTGAAAACGTCAGTATTGAAGTTTACGATAATTTGGGAAGAACGATCAAAACAGCAACTATTTCAAAGAATAGCAGCTTGAAGACTATTATATCCTTAGAAGGTTTTGCTTCTGGCAGCTATTTTATCAGGTGCTACAACAATAGATTTGAAAATCGTTTTAAACTGCTTAAATTTTAAGCTCAATTTAAAAAATAACTTTAAAAAAGGAAGTGACATCTAACACTTCCTTTTTTTATTGACAATCCTTAGAGCACCGTGTATCTTGCATTAGCTAAAGTATTTTCATTCTCAACACCCGTTAACAATAATTGATTATCCTAAACTTTAGATGTCTTACTTTTGTAAAAAAATAAGCGTAAACATGTCAAAAGTACTCGACTCTACAAACTTCTCATTCTCCAGTCAAACTGATGTGTATCACGGCAAAGTGCGCGATGTATATAGCTTTGATGACAAATTAGTTATTGTTGCAACCGATAGGATTTCGGCTTTTGATCATATCCTCCCTGCCCCTATACCTTTTAAAGGGCAAGTTCTTAATTTGATTGCTGCCCACTTTCTAGAAGCAACAAAAGATATTGTACCGAACTGGGTGGAAAGTATTCCCCATCCAAACGTAACCATAGGTAAAAAATGTGAGCCCATTCGACTAGAAATGGTCATTAGAGGCTATCTTACGGGACATGCTGCACGAACTTATAGAAGTGGACAAAGGATACTTTGTGGTATTCCCCTTCCGGAAGGACTTCACGAAAATGATAAACTTCAAAGTCCAATAATCACTCCAGCTACGAAGGCTGAAGAAGGTCATGATGAAGACATAAGTAAAGAAGATATCATAGCGCAAGGTATAGTTAGTAAATCCGTTTGGGAGACCTTAGAAAAATATACACGAGCTTTATTCCAGAGAGGAACAGAAATGGCTGCTGAAAGAGGATTGATTTTAGTTGACACCAAGTATGAATTTGGTATTTATGCGGGTAAAGTGATTCTCATCGATGAGATTCACACCCCAGACTCTTCTCGTTATTTTCATTTAGCTGATTTTGATGAAAGACAGGCTAATAAGCAAGCGCAAGAGCACCTTTCTAAGGAGTTTGTGCGTGAATGGTTAATGAACGAAGGCTTCCAAGGAAAAGAAGGGCAACAAATGCCAACGATGAGCAAAGAAGTAATAGAAACGATCAGTAAAAAGTATATTCAGCTCTACGAAACAATAACGGGTAAGCAATTCGTCCCAAGTGAGGTTTCCTCCATTGAGGGGAAAGTGATTGCTGCAATAACTTAGTGCATATAAAACTTGACGAAGCCCAACTTGATGCCTTTGCAGCGAACGGCCTACTAATTATCGACAATTTTCTTAAGCAAGAATTGGTGCAAGATGTTTTGACGGAAGCTAAATACTGGCAAGAACAAGAAGCATTCAAACAAGCTGCTGTGGGGAATTTAATCAATCTTAAAGTTCAAGAAAATTATCGCAATGATCAGATAAAATGGATTAACTCTTCTGATTGTCTTCCTGCTACAAAGGCCTACCTGCAAGTTTTGGAGACCTTAAGACTGCAAATGAATAGAGAGTTTTTTCTTTCTTTGAAAGATCAAGAATGCATGTATGCAATCTATCCTAAAGGATCCTTTTACAAAAAGCATAGCGATCAATTCGACCAATTGAAACATCGCATAATTTCAATAGTTTTTTATCTCAATGAAAATTGGACAGCTGAATTAGGTGGTCAGTTAATTATTTACAAAGACGATAACATTGAAAGAATTAACCCCATTTTTAATCGAATCGTGATTTTTAAAAGTGAACTTATGCACGAAGTGTTGCCTTGTCATGCCGAACGATTTAGTATTACTGGCTGGTTAAAAGATCAACTCAATGATGTCAACTTCTTGTAAGTAAGCTTATCTTTATGCAATGAAAATTATTCCTACAGCTGACGGAACAAACACCCTTTTGCATAAAGTATTAGGCGAACACTACCACTCTATTCATGGTGCCTTGCAAGAAAGTCAACATGTCTTTATTCAAGAGGGATTAGCACACTATCCACAAGCAAAAGAACTCGTAGTGTTTGAAATGGGCTTAGGCACTGGATTGAATGCCTTACTAGCCTATGACTATGCGGATAAGTATGGTATCAAGATCCGTTATTATTCCATAGAGGCTTACCCCATTACTCTTGAAGAAAGTCAAGCGATGCAATACGATAAGCTTATCGAGGATACTAAGGTATTTCATCAAATTCATGAAGCGGAATGGAATACTGAAGTGGTACTTTGCTCTAATTTTAGCTTATTTAAAATTAATAGTTTGCTAGAGGATACAGACTTAAGCTTTATCCCAGCTGTAGACGTCATTTTCTACGATGCATTTGCACCAGCTGCTCAGGCACATCTTTGGGAGCCTCCTATCCTACTGAACATGTTTAATCTATTAAAAAGAGGGGGGCACTTGACGACATATTGTGCGAAAGGTCAATTTAAACGCAATCTAAAAAGTGTGAATTTTGAAGTCAAAGGCGTTCCAGGACCTCCAGGTAAAAGAGAGATTACCTTGGCATTTAAAAGGATCTGAGTCCTCAATAATCCAGGCATTTCTGATGGATGGATCTTTTATTCAAATTCTGGGGAATGACTTTACAAGCTAAATATAATCGCTACTCACATTTTTTAAGAAGTGCTTCTATTTCCATTTGTGAATAATACTTCTGTTCTGCCGTAAATCGCTTACTGACATAATTGGTTATATTGGCTACTTGAATATCATTCAAGTAATCCAGCCCCAGCATTTCTTCTTTATACCATACCTGATTGATGTGCAAAGAATCACTAATTCCAACCCTGATAATACAGGGAACTTGATCCATATTAGTTGCTAACCAATCAGTGTCTGCCAATGGAGGTATTAACGCCCCTAATCCCTCCCCATTTTTACCATGGCATTTGGCGCAATTGTATGCGTAGCTGGTTGATCCTGGACTTTTCACCAAAGTATTCAAGGTTTTTGTCAGCAACCAAAATCCTAAGATTCCCAGTACTGCAATAATGGCTGTTTTTCTCCTAGTACTCATCCAACAAAACCTCTAAATCCTCAATTAATTTGGTTACATCATTTTCAGATGTACCATCGTAATATCCACGTATTTGTTGCTCCTTATCCACTAGGATAAAATAACCACTGTGCTCAAAACCACCAGGCACTTCATCGTCTGCAAAAGCTATAATCATGTAATGTTCGGCCATCCCGTACAAGGCATCCTTCTCACCCGTAACAAAATGCCACTTTTCATTTGTAGTAACACCGATCTTATTGGCATAAGCAGCTAATTTTTGAATGCTATCTCGAATCGGATCGATAGTATGGGATAAAAAAGTCACTTCGGGATATTCAAGATATGCGTCATGAACCCGCAGCAGCTGTTTGGTCATAACCGGACAAATAGACGGGCAAGAAGTAAAGAAAAAATCAGTGATAAATATCTTATCTGAAAATGTAGCATTATTCACTACTTCTCCAGCTTGGTCAATAAATTCAAATGTGGCAAGCTTATTAATGATGGTATCATATCCATTATCCGTTTGAATATATTCCTTGCCGTAAACGGGTAATTTAGGTGGTGCTTTACAAGCGAAAAGCAGAAACAAAACAATAAAAAGCGGGAGTAACCTCATCATGAACTTTAATTTACATAAAGGTCGGAAGAAAGCCTCGTTTAAAAGAAGAAAATGGAAGAAATCTAAACTGGATTGGCTTCTGTAATTAAACCTAAACTTAGTAGAATTAGAATTAGAATTCCAACAATGATTCGATAATAGCCAAAGAACCTAAAACCATATTTAGTTAAGAACCCAATAAAGCCTTTGATGGCAATTAATGCGACTATAAAAGCTACAATATTTCCTAAAGCCAATATTTGAATGTCCCCCGGTGAAAACCCAATATCCAACTGGTATTGCAACATTTTATAGCCAGTTGCGGCTAACATAGTAGGAACCGCAAGGAAGAAGGAAAACTCAGCAGCATTCTTTCTATTTAATTGCTGTGTTAAACCTCCTATAATTGTTGCTGCAGAGCGAGAAACTCCTGGTATCATTGCAATTACTTGGAAAAACCCAATAATCAATGCCTTCTTATTGCTTAAAACTTGTTCACCTTGAACTGCTTCATTTTTAGCAAAAATACGATCGACAAATAATAAAACCACCCCACCTGCAATAAGCATAACTGCGACAACCCAAGTATTATCTAACAACGCATCGATATAATCGTTGAGCAACAAACCAAATACAGCTGCGGGTATAAAAGCAATGATTAGCTTAATGTAAAAATCTACTGATTGTAAAAACTTACTCCAGTAAAGAACAAGCACAGAAAGTATAGCACCAAACTGAATAGCAACTGTAAACATTTTCACATACTCATTAGAAGCAATTCCCAAAAAGGAAGAACCTATGATCATATGACCTGTTGAAGAAATAGGTAAAAACTCTGTTATCCCTTCAATTATTGCAAGAATAATTGCGTGCCAGATATTCATTACTCAGCAGGCTTAAACTTTTTAAGAATGGCAACGGCCACCGAAATGAATCCAAGTAATATGACTATTGGAGCTAATGTAATTCTTCTAAAACTATAAATACTCTCATCAAATTCATGAGCATAACCATCCGGTCCTAATTCATTGCCGCCTCCAGCCATTAGAAAAAAGCCTAGGATGACTAAAAGAGCCCCAAAACCGATGAGCATATAATTCATTTTTCCGTATATCAATTCTTTTTTACCACTCATAGTTTTCATTTAGTACAAATCATCTAATTTCATTCGAAGATACTTACGCACTACAAAGTACGTACTTATCAAAGATATTACAACGCCCACGATGACCAAGAATGCTCCAATCATTGCAAAATCAAGATAATTTGTAAATACATTTAAGTTAATAACATACTCTTCAAAAAGATATACCCCTAGCAAGAGTAGCAACGAGGCTAGCACTGCACTTAATAACCCATTGAATATCGCTCGTAAAACAAAAGGTTTAGTAATAAACCATTTTTTGGCCCCTACCAACTGCATACTCCGAATGGTAAATCGTTGCGAAAACATGGTTAGTTTTATAGTGTTGTCTATGATAATAAAACTAATCAGTAACAATAAAGCCAAAAAGACCAACATCCCGATAAGTACTTTGGATGAGAATTTAGTAATATTCTCAGTTAAATTTTCGTCATAATTAACCGCACTTACATTATTACTCGCTAGTATTTGATCTTTGATCCAGGCCAAAGAATCATTATTTGAATAGGCCGCATTAAGATGTAAAATTATGGCATCTGGCAATGGATTATAACCTATGGTAGAAATAAAATCCTCGCCTAAATCCTCAATCATTAATTCTGCAGCAGCCTTCTTACTCACCTGTTCTGCATTCTTCACATATACTTCAGCCTCTAATTGTTTAGCATATTGCAGGCAATCACTTTCATTTAAAGACTCTTTGATGACCAATTGAACCGCCATATTCTCCTTCACAGATTGAGTCAATCGCGCAGATTGAATGAAAAAAGTGGCAATAAGGCCTAATACCAATAGAATTAAGCTAATACTAATAATAGACGTAATGTACGTTGGACGAGACTTTTTAGGTCTCTTTTGTTGCGGGCTACTCATTGCAAAGCGAAATTAATAAAATTCTTAGGCTATCGACCAATTTTGATAAAATTTAAATGATTTTTTACTTGTGGAATGTCTAGTATTGTATTTGTAAAAAAATAATGGCATATTAGCGTGTATGGAAAGCAATGAAATTAAGTTTCTAGTTTTAGATGTTGATGGCACCCTAACAGATGGAGGCATTTACATCAGTGAGAATGGTGACGAAATGAAAAAATTTAATACTAAAGACGGCATGGGTATTAAAAATCTTTTAAAGAGTGGCATTGAAGTTGGATTTATAAGCGCTGCCATAAGCAAGAAAATTGTGCACCATCGAGCAGCTATGTTAGGCGTTAAGTACTGCTATGCTGGTAATGACGACAAATTAGAAATTTTGGGACGATGGCTGGATGAATTAGACCTTAGTTTTGACGATGTTGCTTTTATAGGCGATGATATTAATGATGTGCGAATTATGCAAGGAGTGGGTCTTTCCGCAGCACCTTGTGATGCTTTAGAGGAAGTGAAAAGTGCAGCTAATATTGTACTAGAAAAGAAAGGTGGTCAAGGTTGTGTTCGAGAGTTTATCGATCGGGTATTTATCAATCGAATGTTGCTTTCCAATCCACATTAAATCACTTTTTGTAAATCAGTTTTTCGCTTCGCCCCTTCTTGAATACATTGCGTTTAGACTTTTCACCCTTTCTTAGGACTTTCTGTTCTTCTTCTGGTAATGCATGTATGGATTGGCATTCTTCCGAACAGCATCTATCCAGTTTAGCTTTACAACTGACGCATTGAATAAATAAAACATTACATGCAACATTCGCACAATTCGAATGGCTATCAAAAGGGTTGCCGCAGGTGTGACAATTCGCTATTACTTCAGGACTAATCGCTTCTTCCAATCTTTCATCAAAAACAAAATTCTTACCTATGAATAGGTTGGGCATATCTTTTGCTTTGATTTCATGGGCGTATTTAATAATACCACCTTCTAATTGATAAACGTTTTTAAATCCACGATGTTTATACCAGGCACTTGCCTTTTCACAACGAATACCCCCGGTACAATACATAACAATATTTTTATCCTCGTTTCCATTTAAGATCTCTTCTTCAATATATGGCAAGGACTCCCTAAAATTGTCAACATCTGGAGTCACAGCTCCTTTAAAATGTCCAACTTCAGTTTCGTAGTGATTCCTCATATCGATGAGAATGGTATTGTCTTGCTGGATGATATCATTAAACTCATCAGCTCCAAGGTGCAAGCCTTTATTAGTCACATCAAAACTTACATCTTCCAGTCCATCCGCCAAAATTTTAGTACGATTTTTAACAACCAGTTTGTAGAACGAATCATCCTTATTTTCTACGGCAATATTTAGTCGAATTCCACGAAGGAAAAGAATGTCTTCAAGATCTTGTTTAAATGCCTCTATATTTTCCTCGGGAACAGAAATTTGGGCATTGATTCCCTCATCTGCTACATACACCCTACCCAAGACACCTAGCTGATCGAAATGAATAAATAAATAATCTCTAAAAAATTGAGAATTGCCTATTTGGGCATATTTATAAAACGACAAGGTGGTTCGTTTTACATTGCTATTCGCAATTTGTTCTTTAAGTACCCTTTTATCTACACGATTACACAGTTTCATGCTATGGTCGAATTTAAAAGCTTATGGAATAAGGTGTAAAGATATGAAAATTCTATTTTTCTGCACTTGTCTTAGTTAACTGAAAATAAAAGGCAACAAGCAAGACTGCCTAAAAGCTTTTTCCTTAAACTACTTTCTAGTTTACTTTGACTTTATCTGCTAAATTTCGTGCTTTAATACGGAGATTTTCTACGTTTGCGTTCTTCTCTCCATACACTAAGCTAACGCCCATTCTTCGGTATTTTCTTGTGTTTGGTTTGCCAAACAAACGGATGTCAGCTTGCGGAGCATTTAAGGCTTGCTTAACTCCTGAAAATTTTGGCCATTTATCACTTTCTTCATCAGCCAATATAACAGCACTGACCCCTGCTCTGTCTAGGCTTATATTTAAAATAGGCAATCCTAATATTGCTCTTGCATGCAGTTCGAATTCGCTTAAATTCTGTGTACCTGCCAGAGTAACCATTCCGGTATCATGAGGACGAGGGGAAAGCTCAGAAAAATAAACGCCTTCATCCGAAATGAAAAATTCTACTCCCCACACACCGGCTCCGGTCAAGGCCTCCGTTACTTTTTTAGCCATTTCTTGCGCTTCGTCAATATCTTCAGCTTTAAGAATACATGGCTGCCAAGACTCTTGGTAATCTCCCCTCTCCTGTCTGTGACCAATAGCAGGACAAAACAATGTTTCACCTTGTTCTTGGGTTACCGTTAATAGAGTGATTTCTGTATGAAATTCAACGAAAGCTTCAATAATAATTTCTTTCAGATCACCTCGACTACCTTCCATGGCATAAGTGAAACTCGTTTCTAAGTCTTCTTTGGAGCGAACCACACTTTGTCCTTTACCAGAACTAGACATTAAAGGTTTCACAACGCATGGCATTCCAATTTCATGCACTGCAGTATCAAACTCATTTTTGTTTGTTGCGTAAGCGTACTTTGCAGTTCTTAAGTTCAATTCCTTGGCCGCTAAATCTCTTATAAGCTTACGATTCATCGTAAAATTGGCAGCTCTTGCACTTGGCACCACATTATACCCTTGCTCCTCATATGCAAAAAATCGTTCCGTTCGAATGGACTCAATTTCGGGTACAATGAGTTTTGGATTATGCTTTTCAACCATGGAATCAAGTGCTGCTGCATCGAGCATATTAAACACTTCAAACTCATCAGCAACCTGCATAGCAGGAGCATTCGCATAGTTGTCGCAGGCTACGACATATTCCCCTAATCGTTTTAAGGAAATCACTAACTCCTTTCCCAGTTCCCCTGAACCCAGAAGTAAAATTTTTGTCTTTTGCATAGAACAAATATACAAGACATCAATCATATCAAAATGCTATGATATTAACGCTTGTGGAAACCAATTCAAACAAAAAGGGAGAACATCCTGCTCTCCCTTTCTTAATTCGTTTTATATCTGTCTTAATTTTTCTTCAAGAATCGAACAATTTTTGATGCACTATTATTAGAAACTCGAACATAATAAACCCCAGAAGAAGCTTGCTGTAGATTTATCGTTTCAACCCCCGATGTAAAATCTAACAAATCCTTTTGAATCATCAGTTGTCCCAGCGTATTAAATACTTCTACACGGATATCATCTTTGCTTTTAAGTGAAAGATCAATTTGCAAATATTCATAAGTCGGGTTGGGGTACAAACTAATACTGTTTAACCAGTTAGCTTCCTTTATAGCCACTGTGCCTGCTGGTGGAGTTGTGGTAGATCCAACTTGAATATTAATATTGTCTACATACAAATTGTTTCCGTAGCCATTTACTGATACAAAGGCAAACAATACGTTGTCTTGACCTTGAAGTTCAGGTATGTTTAAATCCACTGACTCTGAATTCCAGTCTCCATTATCTGGCTCAAACTCTGTGCTTTGACCTCCAGCTGTTGCCAACTGGACTCCTCCTTCATAAGTAAGTGCTGACCAATTCGTTCCGCAATTAATTGAATATGCCACATATAACGAGTCATAGAAAACTCCTTGCTGCCCATCATAATAGGCGTATGCAAGATCGTATGTAAGCGTTGGGTTTGACACACCACTTAGATCAACTGAAGGCAAGACAAACCAATCGTAAGCTCCTACCGCATTATAATCCCAATTATCCACAAACATAGAGGCGTTACTATTAAATCCCGCACTATTAGTTCGTTCCCAACTTACATCATTATCACCGTTATAGCGGTCATAATTTGTTGGTGGAAATGTCGTCCCTTGAAAGTTTTGTGAAATAGGCAATGATCCACCTGCTATGGCATCAAAAACTACAGACTTAGAATCGTTGCTCGGGTTCTGGTCATTTGAGCCATTGGGATTGTTCGAGTAGGCTGTAAAAGTATTCGTGCCTGGTGAGGCGACAACAGTATTTAAATCAATATTTACCGTTGAATTTGAGCTTAAATTACCCGACCAATTAAAGGTTTGCAATGCACTCCCTGTTACCTGATATTTTATTTGGCAGCTACTTAAGTTTACCGTGCCTGCATTTCTTAAGGTAACTTGAGGCGTAAAATTAGCTCCACAAATATCCGCACTTGGCTCCAAAATAACAGCTACGGAAGCGTCTAACATCACTGTGTTTGTGCAGGGTTGCGTAGCTCCAGTAAGAGATGTTGCTGAGCCATTACCCGCAGGGTCGAGGTGGATATCTAGCCTTCGATTATTAGCATTTCCATTTGAATTCCAGTGATAAGAAACTTTTCCATAATCATCACGACCACTAGTAAAGGTGCAAAAAGAACCCCCACCAGTTAATGTTCCAATTATCAGACCTTGCGCATTAAAAATGGGAGATCCGGAAGACCCACCCTCAGTTACTCCATGCCCATTGGCTGTCGAAGCCCATCGTACTTCATAATGCGAAGCTAAGCCACTTCCATTCCAACTACCGGTTGATAGTGAAGCCGTGTAAGTTGATATTTTCTTGATATCTCCTGCAGGATGATGAATACTCACCCCATCACTAGTAAGCGTAGAAATATTATTTCTATCCCATCCGTTGTAAAAGACATCATTAACATGGGCGGAGGGAATATTTGAGTTAAACTCAAGCAACATAAAATCAGAACTTGAACTACCCCCATTGTTACTGCTAGAAATCACACTGCACCCCGTCACAGTGAAATATTCCGCACTATTGATAACTGAATTTTGACTGGAAGGGTTTGAACAAGCATTCGCTTCGTAATTGAAATAAAATACAAAATTATTAAAATTGGAGCTTGAAGCACCCTCACTACAATGATAGGCTGTTAGGAAATACGGCGTACAATCTTGATTAGTATTATTCACTAAAGAGCCTGTGCACCAGCCTCCAGATCCACCTGAAACAACAAAAATTCTAGCTACTCCTTTCTTTTCATTCTGCCAAGCACTTCCTTCGCTGCAGTTAACATTCACTTCGCAAGCATCAGAATCGTCAAAACCTTGGACTTCTGTACCCCAAGGAACATCCTTATATAGATGCGCAACTCCTTCGATTACAAAATTCCCATTCCACTTTTGAGAAGCGGGCTCATAATATTCTAAAACACATTTTTCTCCATAAATGAGCTCCGTTGTAAATTGTTTAGACTCATGATTATTTAAGGAAGTATACGCACCTAAAATTTGAGTATAGCTGGGGTTGTAAACAAAAAGTTCAGCACCTAATGGTAAGTGGAAATCTTTAAATAACAAAGTTATGGCCTTGGCTTTAACCGCATGAATCACAAGACGCCAAACTCTATCTCCGTTTGCTAGCTCAGTCCAAACCCCTTGATTGTATAAGTCAATATTTGTTGGTCGAATAACTGCTGAACGCTCAAGGACACCATTTTTACCATTTTCTATATCTTCAGCCAATAGCTGAGCTACATTCAAAGCTTCAAGCGTATAGTTTGGAACACGCTTATTTAACTCTAATGTCAGCGAAGCTGGACTTCCACCGACAGTCTCTTGTGCTAAGGAAGTTAGTAGCAAGAGATTACAAAATATAAAAAAAAATACTTTTTTCATCAATAAATTTTTACACGTAAAAAAACCATTTAAAGATAGTACAAAAGCTCCATTAGAGTATTACAAAAAACAACTAATCAATGTTTTTGTTGAAAATTACTTGCGCATAATTCCTCCACTTCTCAATAAGTAGGTGCATATCTTGGGGTAGCTCACTTTCAAAATACATCTCTTTCCCTGAGGTAGGATGAATAAATCCTAATGATTTAGCATGAAGAGCCTGACGAGGACAAATTTCGAAAGCATTCTGAACAAATTGCTTGTATTTAGAATAAATGGTTCCCTTTAAAATTCGATCCCCACCATACTTCTCATCATTGAATAAGGTATGCCCAAGATGCTTCATATGTACCCTAATTTGATGGGTTCTTCCAGTTTCAAGCTTGCACTCAACCAAGGTGGTGTATGCAAATCGCTCTAACACTCGATAATGCGTTTTGGCATGTTTTCCAAAATCACCTCTTGGGAAGACTGTATAATTTTTAGAATTTCTTAAATCGCGACCAATATGGCCTTCAACAGAACCACTTTCCTCATCAAAATCTCCCCAAACTAAGGCTTGATATCTTCGATTGATTGTCCGATCAAAAAATTGCTTAGCCAAGTGACTCATCGCTTCATCACTTTTCGCTATCACTAAAAGACCTGATGTGTTTTTGTCTATTCGATGCACTAACCCAGCGCGCTCTCTACTTTGGCCAGGCAAATCTTGAATATGATATAGTAATGCATTCACCAATGTTCCATTCGTATTACCAACACCTGGATGTACAACTAATCCTGTTGGTTTATTTATCACCATTAAGTCGTCATCTTCATAAACGATATCTAACGGAATGTTCTCTGGAGTTAAATCTGCAGTATGCTGCGATTTGGGGTAAACAAAAGAAATTTTATCGAGCGGACGAACTTTATAGTTTGACTTCACAGCTTCTCCATTAACCAATAAAGCACCTGCTTTTGCACCTGCCTGTAATTTAGATCGACTTGCCAAAATACTGTGCGTAATAATATACTTATCAATTCTTAGTGGGCTTTGATTCTTATCTACAATAAGATCAATATTATTAAGCAACTCATCGCCGCTGGAGTTGTCCTCTAACTCAATATTTTCTTCGTTCGCCATTAAGCCAAATTTGCTTTTAACCGGTCTATAACATTTACTTCTGTGGTGTCATAACCCCTTAAGTGAGATAAATAGAGCGTCAACCAATCACCAAGATGGATTAAATATATCGCTCTTTCTAAGAAGCTTTCACCTTTAGACCAAATTTCATAAATATGCGGTGTGCAGGTTTTATAAACTTCTTTGTTCAGGTCCATTCGCTTGGCAACTTTAGCGAAGTCATTATCATTCCTTAAAAATACTACAGCTAAGTCTTCATTCTTATCTCGCCAACCGACTAATTCGTTATGGTTCATCTCAGGTAACACGTGGTGCCAGCATAACTGCTTTCCATTTTCATTAATTTGTTGACGCCAACGGATAGTTACGGATTCTATATGATCTGAACTATACAAAACCGGAATTTTATTATAAATACCGTTTGCTAATTCATTAGCTATTTTTTTGATATTGTCCTTGTCTGCACTGATTAAATTGATAGTTTTTCTTAAATCATTTTTAAATGTATCTGAGATTAATTCAAAATAATTTAAGATATATAACAATTGTGTTGCAGAAAATCCTAGCGTTGAGCGCGGAGGATCTCCTCCAGGAATAAAAATGCAATCAAAACCATGTTTATGACTCATTTCCTTTACTTTACCATTTGATGTGATGGCACAAATCGTCGCATTCCTCCTCAATGCCTCCTCCAAACAATGTAAAGTTTCTTCCGTATTTCCACTGTAGGATGAAATGATAATCAAGCTACCCTCATCAGCATAAGCCGGCAAAAAGTATCCATTTACCGTATTCACTGGAATATTAATTTCATTGATGGTTGCGTCTTTGATAAGGCTACCACCAATCCCTGATCCTCCTAGTCCACATATCACTACATTAGAAAATTGTTTTGGACTTGTTTTAAAGCTGTAGGCCTCTCCAATTTCCAGAGCCGTTTTCATCTGTTCCGCAAAATTCTCAATTAATTTTTCCATAAACTTTATTTAAGGTGCAAAGTAATAGCCAAATAAGCACAATGCCAAATTATGCGGTTTATTTGTACATTAGTTTTATGGCTAGACACAATGACTTAGGAAAAGCAGGTGAAAAGCAGGCTGCGCATTTTCTTAGTGCTTGCAATTATTCAATAATCGCGCATAATTACAGGTATAGTCATTTTGAAATAGACCTTATCGCGATGAAGGAAAAAACCATCGTTTTTGTAGAGGTGAAATTACGAAGTAGGAATGATTTTGGCCACCCTGAGGACTTTGTCAATGAGGCCCAACAAAAAAGAATAATGCTCGCTGCCAATCACTGGATAGCTGAGAATAAATGGGAGGGAGAAGTTAGATTCGATATTATTGCTTTAAGCAAAATACATTCACTTGAACACATTGAAGATGCATTCTTCTTTGTAGATGATTAAGTATAAATATTAATTAGTATTTTTTCTTCTTCTTCCCAATTATATCGCTTACTTAATTGCTCGCAATTACTTCGGAATTTACTATACAATTGTTTGTCTTCAAACAAGGTATTAATAGCACTACCCAATTCCTCTGGGTTCAAGTCTTCAATTAAAATTCCTGTTGCTGCCTCCTTATGTATTTTTGCGTACTCCGGAAAATTCATGTTTATACTCGGAACACCCGCATGCATATAATCGAAAAACTTGTTTGCTAAAGAATAATGATAATTTAGGCTACTCCCTTCAAGTAAGTTCACCCCAATGTATGCGCTTGCTGTAAGATGTTTAAGTTCCGCAGGAAAAACGTAACCTTTAAAACTTACTTTATCTTGAAGATGGAGTGATTGAACTAATTGATGCAGTTCGCTTTCTATATCTCCCTTCCCTACTATTACTAAATGAGCATCGACTTGCAGCATTGCTACAAGCAATGATTCCAAGCCTCTTCCCCTATTCAAAGCGCCCTGATACAAGATAAAATCGGATTTGTTTGCATCAATTGCATGCTTACTTGCAAGTGGAACATTCTTCACCACGCTAAATGGTTTTCCGAACTTTTCTCCAAACAATTTAGCCAAGCTCTCATTTACAGTATAACATTTTATCGCATGATTGACACCAAATCTCTCGATACCACTCCAAATTTTCTGTTTAATTACTTTGCCCGATAATTCTGGAACTTCAATGAAATACTCATGAGCATCATAGATTAAATCAGCCCGACTAAACCATTTAATCAATAATGCGGCAAGTAAGGTGTCCGGGTCATTAGCGCAAACCACATCAACCTTCTTTCCAAGTACCCGAAAAAATAATCGAAAATTCAATTCTAGATAAAACAACATACCTCTGTTTATGAGACATTGAACCCTATCCTGCTGATATTTTTGAACTTGCAAGGCTTCAGCACCTTGCTTTTTTCGGCCAAGGAGCAATACATTTTTTTTAAATTTCATCAAAGATGATGCAATCTTCTGCAAGCGCTGGTCATAGTTAATATCACTACTAGCTAATAAAATTATTTTTTTCGACTCCAAAAGTATTTTCCGTTTTCTTGCTTAATAATAATCTCAAAATCAATCAACCATTTTAAAAAATTAGTGAGCACTAATTTATTGGGAAAAGGAAGCACTGAAATAATATATTCCAGCGTATGCTCTTCATCACCAAATTCTTCTTTAACTAATTTTATTAAATTTTGATATTCTAACTCACTAATATCCAATTTATTTCTGCCTACACAAAAATCACATATTCCGCATCTGTCCGCTCTGATTTCTCCAAAATATTCCAAAAGGGAATTGCTTCGACATTGATGCTTATTCGATGAATAGTGAATCATTGCTTCAAGCTTCTCCTTATATGTTGCAATCCTTTTTTCAATATTCTTCTTACTTATGGCCAAATCAATTGCAGCCACCCTTGGCAATAAAAAGCGCAGGTATATATCATCTGAAAACTTTTCATACTGAATGATCCCTATCTGATCTAAGAAGCTAAGTGCTTTAACAACTTTTATTTTGTTTGAATTTAAAATTTCACCTAACTTTTTTTCGTCAATATTAGTAAACCCATCAAAAACTCCACTGTACGCCCTTAACAGATATTTAATCAAGGGTTCGAATTGTTTATTCTCTACCATAAATTTATACAGCAAAGCTTTATTGGCCTTGATCATTATTTTTGATGATTGAAATACCGAATCAGAAAGGTAAATGTATTCTTCCTGTTCAAGAAACTTCAAGGCATTGATTGTCTTCAGGGCATTAAAATCATATTGTTTACGAAATCTTGCCAAATCAAATGGATAAGCTTGCTCCAAACCAGAACCTATTGCTAATTGTAAAAAATTTCCCAAGGCATTATAAACATTCTTAATTTCTGGGATACTGGGCATAGTATTTTCTAATCGGTCCATAGCCTGCATCTTGTCGGCTAAATTGAATAGAAGAACAGCATATGATTTTTCGCCATCTCGACCAGCCCTTCCTGCTTCTTGAAAATAAGCTTCTGGGCTTTCGGGCATATCCATATGAACTACGGTCCTTACATTGGGTTTATCTATTCCCATTCCAAAAGCATTAGTAGCTACAATGACTCGCAATTTATTATTCAACCAATTTTCCTGACGAATACTTCTTTCATCTGTTTTTAATCCAGCATGATAATAAGTGGCACTTATTTTACATTGACTTAGATAATCTGCAATTTCTTTTGCTTTACGTCTACTTCGGACATATACAATCGAAGACCCACTTACTTTTTGAAGAATATCTACTAACTTGGAATATTTAGCATCCTCATATAGTACAGAGTAACTCAAATTTGGACGTAAAAAACTTCCTTGTAATAGATTACATTTTTTGAATGCGAGCTTTTCTTGAATATCAACTACTACATTTGGCGTAGCAGTTGCAGTTAATGCTAAAACAGGCACATCAGGGTGAGCAGAACGTACTTCTTCAATTTGCAAGTATTGCGGTCTAAAATCATACCCCCATTGCGATATGCAATGAGCTTCATCTATCGCCCATAGATTGACTGACATGCGTTTTACTCGTTCCTTAAAGATAGCTGATTGTAATCGCTCAGGGGATACATAGAGAAATTTAATTCTCCCATAAACACAGTTATCCAATGTTTGGTCAATTTGTCGTTTGCTCATTCCAGAAAATATTGCAGCTGCTGAAATTCCATTTTTTGCAAGGTTATGAACTTGATCTTTCATCAGTGCAATAAGCGGAGAGACCACAATACAAATACCTTCTTGGCATAATGCTGGGACTTGAAAACAGATAGATTTTCCACCCCCTGTCGGCAACAGTGCGAGCGTATCTTTACCGTTCAACACACTTTCAATAATTTCTCTTTGTAAGGGTCGAAAAGTATGGAACCCCCAATATTTTAAGAGAATGTCTTTTGGACTAAACATACTTTTCAAATTTAAGCAAGTTCTTTTGAAATTTCTGAACAAATACTACTTATAAAATAATCGCTATTTTTGGAAAAATAATCGTGAATGAAAAATATATTCCAATTCGTATTTCTAGTTATTGTAGGCTTAACTGAAATCGCTCAAGCGCAAAGCAATCAACATTTACATTTTGACGGCAACAATGACTATGTCGTATTAGATTCTGCTGTTCAACTAATTGCGAATGAGAATGCAATCAGCATGGCAGGTTGGTTTAATGCAGATCGATATCAATACGGAGCAGGGATGATGGGTATTCGCGGCAATGGCACTGGAACAGGAGGCTTCTATATTCTGCAACTTGGTGGAGGTGCTTTGGAATGCCGTTTATTAACCAACACAGGCCTGCATGAAGTTGTTGGTCCAGCTGGAACAATCATCCCCAATCAATGGCAACATATTGCCTTAGTCTACAATGGGGCAAGTTTAGTATTATTTATAGATGGTGTATCGATAGGAAGCAGCTCTGCGAGTGGCGTGATTAGCTCTATCGATAAACCTTTTGCCGTAGGAAAAAGCTTAGAGGGAGGATTTAACTTCGTCTATCCAGGACGAGCTGATGAGGTATGCTTGTGGACTAAAGCACTTTCTTCGACTGACCTAAACAATATGATGGCGAATGAGCTTCAAGGCGATGAAACAGATTTAGTCCTTTACTATAAATTTGACCATGGCTTTCCGAATGGCAACAACACAAGTATCGTGGAATTGGAATCTTTAACCGGTAACGGAACTAGAAATGCGCAATTAATGCACCTAGAATTATTAGGCGATAGTTCAAATTTTAGCGGGACACTAGACATTGGCGAGCAGGCGATTAGTTTCCCTCAAATTGATAATAAAGTAAGTTTAGATGCTCCTTTTTCAATAAATGCGAATAGCACTTCAGGTTTACCTGTTAGTTTTGAGGTGGTAAGTGGGCCGGCTTCAGTGAGTGGATCTACAATTACCTTGGCAGGAACTCCGGGAGAAGTTGTTATTAGAGCCAAGCAAGATGGAGATATCTCCTCTAATCCAGCGGCTCCTATTGAATCTTCATTTATGGTCATTGACGCATTAGGCAATGTGCCAAATATTGATATTCGAAACCCACTAGCAGGCGATTTTTATATGATGAACTTTATGCCCATTGAGCTTGCAGCAATCGTAGATATTGACTTCGACAATCTATTTGATGTTAATGCTGTATATTTTTCAGTGGATGGCATAAACGTTGGATTGAAAGATTGGGGAAATAAGCATTACACGGCATGGTGGACACCCGAAGCTTATGGAACGCATACCTTTGAAGTAAGAGCTGCCAACAATTATGGAGGATCCGTTATTCAATCCATTGATTTCAACATAAGCTCCTCAGCAAGCAACCTTAGTATTGACGCATTTGATGACCTGTGGTTAGATTTAGAGAATTACACCGAAGATGTAGAAGCTACGCTACCTAGCTATGTGGGGGCTTTTGATTCGATATATGCTACCTTGAGTATTGATTGTCCCCCAGGAGGGTGCGATCCATGGGACCGTGTTTCAAGTTTAAGCGTTAAAGGACATAACGGAGAATGGTACGAGATTATAAGATACTTAACACCATATGGAGTAGCCTGTTCCCATAATATTGATTTGAGCGATTTTATGTCGCTGCTGCAAGGTAAAGTAACTTTTCGAGGAAATTTAGGCACGCAAGGCAATGGTTTTTTGTACAGCTTAAACTTGGCATACAATGCGGGTATACCCGAACAAGCCTATAGTAAAATAGATAAGTTGTGGAGCGAAACCTATGACTTTGGGAACATGGCAGACCTACAACCCTGTGAAATCTATGACTTTTCTTACGAAAATGGTGTGGAGGCTTCTGCCTTAAAACTGGTATCAACTGGACATGGTTGGGGAGATAACAACACTGGAAATGCTGCTGAATTCCATCGAGATGAGCACCACATTTGGGTGGGTGGAGTTGAGACATTTTCTCAAGACAATTGGAATGATTGCAATCCTAATCCAGATGCTTGTAGTCCGCAAAATGGGACATGGATATACGACAGAGCAGGTTGGTGCCCTGGTAGTATTGCCCAATGGTTTGATTATGATATGACCCCATATATTTCCAATACCCCAGTAGAGCTGAAATATATCTTTGACGAAGACTATGTAGATTTATGCCATCCAAACAATCCTGGATGTATATCAGGCACAACATGCACTAACTGTGACGACGGATTCAATCCTAATTTAATCGTTAAGTCACATTTGATTTCATTTAGAAATACACCATTCAATGCGGATACTACATACCAGCCTTCGGTTGGAATCAAACAAGTTAATGCAACAGACTTCATGGTTTATCCTAACCCAAGTACTGGTAGATTTAACCTTGACTTAAGTGCTGTAAATGAAGATGTTTTGGTGAGTATTGTTGATATGCAAGGGCAAATTCTTGAAACCTATAAGCATTCAGCAGAGCATATCATTTTAGAGGTAAATCTTAGTGAACTTAGTCAAGGCATCTATTTAGTGCAGCTTGCAACTCAAAATGGATTGATTACGAAAAAAGTAATCATCGAGAGATAAAATTTTATTTTAGTTAATCATCAAACCAAAACCTCGAAAAGAAAAAAGTCTCAAACCAAATGGAATGAGACTTTGTGAGCCAGCTAGGATTCGAACCTAGGACCGCCTCCTTAGAAGGGAGGTGCTCTATCCAGCTGAGCTACTGGCCCAATACCTCGAAGAATATTTCTATTCTTTTCGGGCTGCAAATGTATAAAATTAATTTAATTAATTACCGCCTGAAGAACTTTTTTTAATTGGAATACTCTTCTTCATTCCCCCGCTTTGTGGACTTACTTCTAAGGGGTTCACTATTCCATTTGAAGATTGGTCAACTTCTTTCCCTTCAGAACTAATGTTTTCACTTTTACCCTCTTGCTGAATAGTCCCGTCGTACTGTGCATCGCTTGATGCCGAGGTAACCGCGGAACTGGATTTACATGCCCCTAAAAAAATCATTAAACTAAGTCCTACTATTGCTATAATTCTCATCCACTTACTTTTTTTATTTAATCTATTTGCCTTTCGGATACTTGGCGGATAATGTTTTTTTATTCGCTCCAAAATCTCATCTAAAGTTAAGAATAATTAATAGTGCAAACAACGCTCTAAGTATTTTATGGGAATATTTTATTCAAATTTAGAAAGTTATGCATTCAATCAACGTAAACCTACCTCAGTCGATCAGCCGATCGAATCAGTTCCTCATCGGCTTTAACACCCTTCCTTGCCAAAATCAAAGCCACAACAGAGACTATCAAAAGATAGAACGGCCAGTCCTTATAAAACTCAGATATACCCTCACTCAACACAAATAAAATTAAAGTTATAATTAGAATTATACTATTTAGCCCTATCAATGTCAATTGAATACGCCTTTTCTTAAAAAAGAAAATTGTAGTAAAAGCAAGTATACCCGAAATAATTGCCAAACCTGAAGAACTAAGCTCCTGAACACCCCTACTATTTAAGCTTATTATGGCGAAATCACTAAAAAAGCTGAACATGCCAGCGAACAAAGCTGCAATCGTAAAATAAATGGTTTGGATACGTTGAATCATTTTTCTTCTTTAGTAAGCAAATATACGTACTGTTGCCGAATATAACTAGTTTTATACTTAACATAAAATTTATATGCAACAAAAATTTTTCTTCTTCGCAAGTGGTTTTATCTTGATTCTGTTCAATTGTTAATACATATTTTTTTATTATATTTACGTATAGTCAAAACACCTTTTTCAATGAAAAAAATAAATGTCACTTTCCCGATATTAATTGGTTTGATAGCTCTTATGTTGTGCATTCCATGTTATGGTTTCAGTCAGATTTCCGCTTGCGACTCCATTCTATTTAACGGAACATATTTAACTCAAAGTGGGAATTATAATAATTATTCACAACTAGGAAATGATATAGATGGAGAGGCAGCAGATGATCGCAGCGGCTATTCTGTTTCTTTAGCTTCAGATGGAAAAACAGTAGCTATAGGAGCCTATAGTAATAATGGAAATGGCACGGAGGCAGGTCAAACTAGAATCTATTCTTATGATGATATAAATGGCACATGGAATCAACTTGGAAATGATATAGATGGAGAGGCAGCGGATGATCAAAGTGGCACTTCTGTTTCTTTATCTTCGGATGGCAGGACAGTAGCCATAGGAGCCCATAATAATGATGGAAATGGCTTTCATGCAGGTCATGTTAGAATCTATTCTTTTAATGATATAAGTAGCACATGGATTCAATTAGGAGCAGATATCGATGGTGAGGCAGTAAGTGATCGCAGTGGCACTTCTGTTTCTTTATCTTCGGATGGAAAAACAGTAGCTATAGGAGCCATTTTTAATGATGAAAATGGCTCTTCTTCAGGTCATGTTAGAGTCTATTCTTTTAATGATATAAGTAGCACATGGAATCAACTAGGAACTGATATCGATGGAGAGGCAGCAAACGATGTCAGCGGCTTTTCTGTTTCTTTATCCTCAGATGGCATGACAGTAGCTATTGGAGCACCATATAATGATGGTAATGGCGCGAATGCAGGTCATGTTAGAATCTATTCTTTTGATGATTTAAATGGCACATGGAGCCAACTAGGAACTGATATCGATGGAGAGGCAGCAGGTGATGAAAGCGGCTTTTCTGTTTCTTTATCTTCAGATGGCAGGACAGTAGCTATAGGAGCATATTTTAATAATGGAAACGGCTTGGATGCAGGTCATGTTAGAATTTATTCTTACGATGATATAAATGGCACATGGGATCAACTAGGAGATGATATCGATGGTGAGGCAGTAGGTGATCGCAGCGGCAGGTCTGTTTCTTTATCTTCAGATGGCAATACAGTAGCTATTGGAGCATATTTTAATGATGGAAATGGCACTAAATCAGGACATGTTAGAATCTATTCTTATGATGATATAAATGGCACATGGGGTCAACTAGGAACTGATATAAATGGAGAGGCAGCAATTGATTTCAGCGGCCTTTATGTTTCTTTATCCTCAGATGGCATGACAGTAGCTATTGGAGCACCATATAATGATGGAAATGGCTCGGATGCTGGTCATGTTAGAATTTATTCATTAGAATCGCTTGATCTAACGATTAACAACTCCAGTACAGCAACAGCTGTAGTAACAGCATGTGATACTTATACATGGATAGATGGAAATACTTACACGTCAAGTAACAATACCGCAACGCATGTTCTACCAAATGTGACTGGATGTGATAGCACGGTTACACTTAATTTAACGATTAACCACTCTAGTTCTAGTAGTGATATAGTATCTTCTACTGATAATTACACATGGAATGGTATTACTTATAATCAAAGTGGCGCATACAGTCAGCTATTTACTAATCAAGCAACATGCGATTCAACGCATACTATATACCTACATATTATAGAATCCGATACCGCTTGCGACTCCCTTCTTTTTAACGGTACATATTTGACTCAAAGTGGGAATTATACTAATTATTCACAACTAGGAAATGATATCGATGGAGAGGCAGCAATTGATAATAGCGGCCATTCTGTTTCTTTATCTTCGGATGGAAATATTGTTGCTATAGGAGCCCTTTACAATGATGGAAATGGCCAGTTTGCAGGTCATACTAGAATCTATTCTTATAATTCAATTAATGATTCTTGGGATCAACTAGGAGATGATATTGATGGTGAGGCAGTGGGTGATGAAAGCGGCAGATCTGTTTCCTTATCTTCAGATGGTATGACAGTAGCTATAGGAGCCCATAATAATGATGGAAATGGCGCGAATGCAGGTCATGTTAGAATCTATTCTTATGATGCAATTAATGATTCTTGGAATCAACTAGGAAATGATATAGATGGTGAGGCATCGGGTGATGGAAGCGGCTTTTTTGTTTCTTTATCCTCAGATGGAATGACAGTAGCTATTGGAGCCGATGAAAATGATGAAAATGGTAATAGTTCAGGTCATACTAGAATCTATTCTTATGATGGTGTAAGTAGTACATGGAATCAACTAGGAAATGATATAGATGGAGAGGCAGGGGGTGATCGAAGTGGCTCTTCTGTTTCTTTATCTTCAGATGGCATGACAGTAGCTATTGGAGCATATCTTAATGATGGAAATGGCCAGTTTGCAGGTCATACTAGAATCTATTCTTATGATGCAATTAATGATTCTTGGAATCAACTAGGAGATGATATCGATGGTGAGGCAGCAGATGATAATAGCGGCCATTCTGTTTCTTTATCTTCAGATGGTAGGACAGTAGCTATAGGAGCCCCTAGAAATGATGGAAATGGCTCAGATGCAGGTCATGTTAGAATCTATTCTTATGATGATATGAGTAGTACATGGAATCAACTAGGAGATGATATAGATGGAGAGGCAGGGGGTGATCGAAGTGGCTCTTCTGTTTCTTTATATTCGGATGGAAATATTGTTGCTATAGGAGCCCTTTTCAATGATGGAAATGGCAATGGTTCAGGTCATGTTAGAATATATTCTTATGATGATATAAGTAGTACATGGAATCAACTAGGAGATGATATCGATGGTGAGGAAACGATTAGTAGTAGCGGCCAATCTGTTTGTTTATCCTCAGATGGCATGACAGTTGCTATAGGAGCCCCTAGAAATGATGGAAATGGCACGAATGCAGGTCATGTTAGAATTTATTCTTTAGAATCGCTTGATCTAACGATTAATAACTCTAGTACAGCAACAGATGCAGTAACAGCATGTGATACTTACACTTGGATAGATGGAAATACCTACACCACAAGCAACAATACTGCAACGCATGTATTAAGCAACGCAGTAGGATGTGACAGCACAGTTACGCTAGATCTGACGATCAACAACTCCAATACAGGAACAGATGCAGTAACCGCATGTGATACTTATACTTGGATAGATGGAAATACCTACACGGTAAGCAACAACACTGCTACGCATGTATTAACCAATGCAGTAGGATGCGACAGCACAGTTACGCTAGATCTAACAATCAATAACTCTAATACAGCAACAGATGCCGTAACGGCTTGTGATACTTATACCTGGATAGATGGAAATACCTACACCACTAGCAACAATACCGCAACGCAGGTATTAACCAACGCAGTAGGATGCGATAGCACAGTTACGCTAGATCTAACGATTAATAACTCTAGTACAGCAACAGATGCAGTAACAGCATGTGATACTTACACTTGGATAGATGGAAATACCTACACCACAAGCAACAATACTGCAACGCATGTATTAAGCAACGCAGTAGGATGTGACAGTACAGTTACCCTAGATCTAACGATTAATAACTCCAATACAGGAACAGATGTAGTGACAGCTTGTGATACTTACACTTGGATTGATGGGAATACGTACACAAATAGTAACAATACTGCAACGCATGTATTAAGCAACGCAGTAGGATGTGACAGCACAGTTACACTAGATCTAACGATTAATAACTCCAATACAGGAACAGATGCAGTAACGGAATGTGATACTTACACCTGGATAGATGGAAATACTTATACGTCAAGCAACAATACTGCAACGCAGGTATTAACAAACGCAGTAGGATGTGATAGCACAGTTACATTAGATCTAACGATTAATAACTCCAGTACAGCAACAGATCTAGTAACAGCATGTGATACTTATACTTGGATAGATGGAAATACTTATACGTCTAGCAACAATACTGCAACGCATGTATTAACCAATATGTCAGGTTGTGATTCTCTGATTCTCTTAGATTTAACTATTGATTTATCCCCCTCAATCAATATAACATTGTCCAACGGTATTTTATACGCAACTCCAGGTCTAATTAGTTATCAATGGTTAGTCAATGGTCAAGTAATTTCTGGCGCTACAAATGATAACTTCACACCAATTACAAATGGAATATACACTTGTTTAAGTTACAATGGTTTGTGTGATAGCTTATCAGATGCCGTTGAGGTATTCCTTTCTAATATTCATGACACTAATTTTGACTATGTTGGCATTCACCCTAATCCTGCGAATGAGTATATAAATATTGACCTTGGCAAAGAAAATCTTGAATCTATTCAATTACTAAGTGTATCTGGACAATTAATTGCAAACCTTGATCCGAAAAAACGTGATTTTTTCATGGGAAACTATGCACGTGGTTTTTACTTCATTGAGTTAAAAAATAAGAACAAACATTCAGTAGTTAAAATTATTCTAAAATAAATTGGGAGAGAGCTTTAAAAGATATGATGGGTTTGAATTTTTTCTATTTTAATCGTCATAAATTTTAAAAACAAATATATACTCTAAACTCCCTCTATTTGCTGCTTTTAACGGTGTTAAAATAAATTCTTTTCAAAGAAAACCCGAAGAACATATTTCTGTATCAGTTCTAATGTACAATTTTTTAGTCATTTCCCTTTTAGAGCGCATTCATTTCCTTAAGTTCTCTAATACATGCTATTGAAAACACTATCTTTGTCAACAGTAAATGAAAAAAAACTACCCACAACGACTTTTCCTAGAAATCGCCTACGATGGCAGCAACTACTTTGGCTGGCAACGCCAACCTGAATTCATTTCTATTCAACAAGCCATAGAGCAAGTGTTGAGTAAGTTATATGATACACCCATTTATATTGTGGGTTGTGGTAGAACAGATACGGGTGTAAATGCGAAACGATATTTTCTGCATTTTGATGCACCAAAGGAAAGAGAGAATCTCAAATTTATTCTCCAGAAAATGCTTCCAAAAGATATTGGGATTCTCAATGTTCACCAAGTCGAACCTTCAGCACATGCTCGATTTGATGCTACCGAACGCACATACTGGTATTTTTTAGATGAAACATATGAAGTATTTAGAAGAAATCAAACATGGTGGTACCCTTTGAGTGAATTGGATTTTACTCAAATCAACGAAGCTTGTAAGTTGTTTACCAAATATGACAACTACATCGCTTTATGTCGCTTTAATCCGGAATTGAGCAATCACCTGTCTAAAGTCACCCGAGCAGAATGGTGCTATTTTGGACCAGAAAAACGCGTCATATTTAAAGTCCAAGCGAATAGGTATTTACGGAATCAAATCAGACGAATGGTTGGCTGTCTGGTTGATATTGGACGTGGAAAATTAAGTTTACAAGACTTAGAGGAATCCTTACGCAATGGTACTCCCTTAAAATACAACAAAGCATCGCCGCCTCAAGGTTTATTCTTGTGGAATGTTAAATATCCTTACATCTAAACTTTATGTCGAAACACGAACATACAACACAATCAATGGATCTTCATTTACTTTGGAAGGTAATCAAATTAGCATTTCCGTTCAAGTTCTTGTTGATTGCCACTATCTTGTATTCTTTGGTGCTTGCAATACTTGGACCGCTTCGTCCCGAATTGATCCAACGCCTAATTGATGAAAATATACTGAACAATGGTTCGAACACTCAGCTCTTGGTCATCCTCATTATTGTCACCTTAATGACGGAATCAATTCTCCGCTATTTTTTCATATTTAGCAGCAATAAACTGGGGCAGTCTGTAGTCAAGAATTTGCGAACGGCTGTTTTTAAGCAGGTTTTAAGTTTAAATCTTCGCTATTTTGATAAAACCCCAATCGGGACCACCACCACACGCACAGTTAATGATATTGAAACAATCAACAGTATTTTTACTCAAGGCTTTATTCAACTCTTAGCGGATATACTTACGCTGCTTGTTATTGTGGTATGGATGGTTCTTAAAAGTTGGCAACTTGCCCTAATTAGTCTAGCTGCGCTTCCTTTTATGATACTTAGCACTTATATTTTTAAGGAAAGTGTTAAAAAAGCATTTCAAAAAGTCCGCACACAGGTGTCACTCCTCAATGCATTTCTGCAAGAGCATATTTCAGGCATGCGCTTGGTTCAAATATTTGGTGCAGAAAATCAAGAATTTCAGAAATTTGAAGCCATCAATAAAAAACATAAAGATGCCAACGTAGAAGCTATTTGGGCATATTCTATATTCTTTCCAGTTGTCGAAATTTTGCTTGCTGTGGCTATTGGGCTTATGGTTTGGATAGGAGCTGGCTTATTGATAAAAAATAAACTAACAACATCTTTTGGCACTCCAGCAGATGTTGGTTTGATTGTTCAATTCATTTTATTGATAGGGTTATTGTTTCGCCCCATCCGATTCATGGCAGAACGATTTAATACCATGCAGATGGGATTAGTAGCTGCAAGACGTGTATTTCAATTGCTGAATCGGAACGATTACATTCCGAATCAAGGAAAACAAAAAATTGCAAATCTTTCTGGAGAAATTGAGTTCAAAAACCTAAATTTTGCATACAACTCAAGAGACTATGTGCTCAAAGATGTATCCTTTCATTTACCTGCAGGTAAAACACTAGCGATTGTTGGCCATACAGGATCTGGAAAAAGCAGTATCATTAATTTAATTAGTCGTTTGTATGATTGGCAAGAAGGGGATATTTTACTAGACGGCATTCCTATAAAGGAATATGATTTGAATTTTTATCGCAAACAAATAAGTACAGTTTTACAGGATGTTTTCTTGTTTTCGGGAAGTATTCTCGATAATATTCGTCTGCTTGATCTAAGCATTTCAGATGATGAGATAAAACAGGCTGCAGAGTTAATTGGGGCCAATGAGTTTATTGAAAGATTACCGAATCAATACAACTATCAGGTTATGGAAAGAGGAGCAACTTTAAGCCTAGGTCAACGTCAGTTAATATCTTTTGTGAGAGCCTTAGTATTTAAACCAAAGATATTGATCTTAGATGAAGCGACATCATCCGTAGACTCAGAAACTGAATTTATTGTGCAAAAAGCAATTAACAAACTTGTGCAAAACAGAACCTCAATTATTATTGCACACAGATTAGCAACTATCTCCAAAGCAGATTATGTGATGATGCTAGAAGGTGGCAAGATTGCTGATTATGGTCAACGCGAAACACTTTTAAAACAGAACGGTCCTTTTAAAGAATTTTACAACAGCTATTCAAAAGAAAGCTAATGAAAAAGCTACTCCTTTTTTAATCCCTAAGTCTTTGTTTGTTCGCAGGCAAAATTCAGCATTACTTTCTGGAGACAAGTATGTTTTAAAAGTGAAACAGGCAGCTTCCAAAATCTGAATTGATTAATATCAAGTAATACAACCCTCCATTCAGTCAAAAGAGAAGTTAATTTTGGCATTTTACTGCCAAGTTGTCACATTATATCCTAAGGCACAAACTTTGATTTAGTCCAATTAAATAAAACAAGCTTAATTATGCAAAAAGGAAGTATTAATGTACAAACGGAGAACATTTTCCCCATCATAAAAAAATTCTTGTATTCAGACCATGATATTTTCTTGCGAGAATTGGTCTCCAATGCAGTAGATGCTACTCAAAAATTGCTTTTGCTTTCCAAGAAAGGAGAACTTACAGGTGATTTAGGGGGCACTCAAATTGAAGTTAGACTGGACTCCAAAGCCAAAACGCTAACCATTAGCGATAAAGGAATTGGTATGACAGCAGAAGAGATTGACAATTATATCAATCAAATCGCATTCTCAAGTGCTGAAGAGTTTATAGAAAAGTTCAAAGGAATGGACGACAAAGCTCAAATTATTGGACATTTTGGATTAGGCTTTTATAGCGCATTCATGGTTGCCGATTATGTTGAGATTATAACAAAATCATACAAAGATGCCCCTGCTTCAAAATGGAGTTGTGATGGAAGCCCTAACTATGAGCTTGAGGAATCTGACAAAAAAGATCGTGGAACAGACATTATACTGCACATAAACGAAGAGTCCATCGAATTCCTAGAAGAAGCGAAAATTCGAAGTTTACTTAACAAGTATTGTAAGTTTCTTCCTATTCCAATTAAGTTTGGTGAAGAAAGCGCTGAAGTTGCAACTGGAGAAAAAGATAAAGATGGCAAGGAGATTATGGAGACCCAAACCAAAGATGCCATTATCAACAATACCTCTCCAGCCTGGATAAAATCACCGAGCAACTTAAGCGATGAAGATTATCTAAATTTTTACAGAGAGCTTTATCCGATGAGTGAAGATCCGATGTTTTGGATCCATCTTAATGTAGACTTCCCTTTTAAACTTACCGGAATTCTTTATTTCCCCAAACTGAAAAAAACATATGAAGTTCAAAAAAATAAAATAGGCCTATATAGTAATCAAGTATTTGTTACGGATAATGTTGAAAATATAGTTCCCGAATTTCTAACGATGTTGCACGGTGTAATTGATTCACCTGACATCCCATTGAACGTATCTAGAAGTTATTTACAAAGTGATAGCAATGTAAAGAAAATTACGGGACACGTGAGTAAAAAAGTATCTGATAAATTAGTTGATCTCTTCAAGAAAGATCGTCAATCATTCGAAGAAAAATGGGAAAGTCTGGGCGTCTTTGTGAAATATGGCATGTTGAGCGACGAGAAGTTTTTCGATAGAACTAAAGGGGCTTGTTTATTAGAAAACACCACGAATGAACTCAAAACCATAGAGGAATATACGGAGAAGATCAAAGCACTTCAAACGGATAAAGATGGTAAATTGGTTCATGTTTACACCAATGATGTCGAAGGGCAAGATGCCTACATTAGTTCAGCACTAGCAAAATCTTATGATGTGCTGAAAATGGATGCCTTGATTGATAATCATTTTATGCAACATCTTGAAATGAAAAATCCGGATTCCGTATTCAAAAGAGTGGATTCAGATACAATGGATAAATTGATTGAGAAAGACGAGAAGCTTGAATCTGTTTTAAACGAAAAAGAGGAAGAGAAACTAAAAAAAGTTTTTGAGGAAACCATTAGTGACACTAATGTAAGCGTTGAGTTAAAAGCGCTATCTCCTGATGATATGCCTGTCTTAATAACACAGAGCGAGTGGTTAAGAAGAATGAAAGAAATGCAGCAGTTAGGTGGTGGAATGCCTTTTATGGGAGATATGCCTGGTGGATTAAATTTAGTGGTTAATACAAACCATAAAATCGCTGGAAAAATCTTAAAAGGTGGAAAGAAGAAAAAAGAAGAAATTCAACAATTATATGATCTTGCGTTATTGGGGCAAGGCATGTTAAAAGGTAAAAAGCTTACCGATTTCATTCAGCGCAGTGTTAAAGAACTAGCCTAGTCGAAATTTGGTATAAATAGAAAAGCTCTCAAGTGCAAACTTGAGAGCTTTTCTATTTAATAAGCACTTGTCTCTAATTTCCTGCAGGTACCTGATTCATAAGATCTAGAAACTGACCTAATTTTGGCATTACCACAATTACTGTTCTTCGATTTGCAGCTTTTCCTTCCTCTGAATCGTTACTCACTTTAGGGTTATACTCTGAGCGTCCACCCGCAGTCATTCGCTCAGGAGCTACATTAAGTTTCTCCTGTAGAAAACGGACAACAGATGTGGCACGCATAGCACTTAAGTCCCAGTTATCTTTTATTACTCCTGATCCACTAAAAGATTCATTATCCGTATGTCCTTCCACCAAAACATCATAATCTTGATAATCATTAATAATTCCCGCAACTTTTGCTAAAACAGATTCAGCCGACGGTAAGACATCATAACTTCCCGATTTATACAACAATCCATCCGATAAAGAAATGAAAACAACTCCCTTCAGCACTTTTACATCTACATCTTCATCATCGATATTATCTAAAGATCTTTTCAAGGAGTTCGAAATGTATAAATTTAGAGAATCATTCTTGAATTTACTCTCTACGAGTTTCTTTATATAAGCATTGGATTTATTAACCTCATCTAGCAATTTAGTGATGTTTGCTGACCCTTGAGCAGAGTTATTAAGGCAAGCCTCTAGCGCTTTTTGTAAATTGCTATTTTGCCTTTCCGCTAAGGCAATATTATCTTTAAAGGCATCGGCTTGTACCGCAAGCTCGCCATATTCTTTATCTTTTTGGATAAACTCTTCTTTATGCCTGTCACTCGTCGCTTGCAATGCTGCATATTCTTTCTTAGAAACACACGCGCTTAACATCAGTAAAGCACCGATACCAAAAATCCATTTAGTCATATTTATTTTTTTTATTTCCATACAAATGTAAATGGAAGTTTTCTTAAATTTAAATAGCGCAATTTAAAGTTGATAACATTTAGAAAACATTAACACAGATACAAAAGAAGTCAAGATCATCCAATCATACTCTAACTATTATGAGATTCCATAAAATCAAGGTTTGATAATATTTTTTTCACAATTTATACTTATCTTTGCACTCCTATTTTAAAAAAATGGATAATAGATTTTTACAAGAGTTCAAAATTCCTTTTGTAGGAATGAAGAAAAGGCTTCATCAGTTTGAATACTTGATTGGTCCTGAATTCTTCGAGAAATTTGACGATAGCGAATTTGAAAAATGTGCTATCGAAGTGAAAATAGATTTTGACAAAAGAGAGAATTTCTTTTTGTTAACATTTTATATAGATGGGACTATTGAAATGCCTTGTGACCGATGCACAGAACCTTTTAATCAAACTATTTTTGGAGATTATGAGCTTGCAGTGAAATTTGGGAACATGGGAGATGTAAATAAAGATGAAGATGTTATTTATATCTCTGAAAATGATGATTTCATTGATGTTTCAAGCTTAATTTATGAGTTTGTTATCGTAAGTGTTCCACTACGTTGTGTTCACCAAGAAGATAAGAACGGTAAATCGGCTTGCGATCAAGAAACCATCAGTAAGTTAAGTAATGAACAGGAAGCAAGATTTGATCCTCGATGGGCAGCTCTTGAAAAATTAAAAAATAAAAAATAAAGCAAAATGGCACATCCTAAGCGTAAAATTTCTAAAACTAGAAGAGACAAAAGAAGAACGCATTACAAAGCTACTGCACCTACAATTTCAGTATGCAGTTCTACTGGTGAGGCGCATGTGCGTCACAGAGCATACTTTGTAGATGGCGTATTACACTACAGAGGAAAGCAGTTAACGGAAGCTTAACCCTATAGATGTATACTTTAAGAGCTAGCATTACTAGTGTCGCAGCTTATGTGCCCCCACATAAACTCACTAATGCTATGCTTGAGAACATGGTCGATACCAGCGACGAATGGATTGTTAGTAGGACTGGAATTCACGAACGTAGAATTCTTAAAGAAAAGAATCTAGCGACGTCCGACATGGGTGTTGAGGCTGTGAATGAAATACTCAAAAAAAGAGGTATTAAAGGAAGTGAAATAGACTTGTTGATTTGTGCGACAGTTACTCCTGACATGCCATTTCCAGCTACCGCAAATCTAATCTGCCACAAGAGCGGATTAACCAATGCCTTTAGTTATGATTTAGGAGCAGCATGTTCCGGATTTTTGTTTGCATTAGAAACAGGCAGACGGTTTGTGGAAAGCGGACAATACAAAAAAGTTATTGTGGTAGGCGCGGATACCATGAGTTCAATTATTGATTACTCGGATAGAAATACCTGTATCATTTTTGGTGATGGCGCAGGAGCTGTATTGTTAGAGCCCAGTGAGGATCAATCTTTGGGCATTCAAGATAGTATACTTAAAACTGATGGATCAGGAGTCGAATTCTTGCGTCAAAAAGCTGGAGGCTCATTGAATCCGGCAAGCAAAGAAACAGTTAATGAAAGGATGCACTACGTTTACCAAGAAGGTAAACATGTATTTAAATTTGCAGTTTCTAATATGGCTAGTGTTTGCAGTGAAATTTTAGAAAATAATAATTTGAGTGGAGATGATATTGACTGGCTTGTTCCTCATCAAGCTAATCTCCGAATTATTGAGGCAACCAGAAAACGGGCAGGTATATCTCCGGAAAAAGTCATGATTAATATCCATAAATATGGCAATACTACTGCAGGTACTATCCCCATCTGTTTGGCAGAATGGGAAAGTAAATTAAAGAAAGGAGACAAGCTCATTCTGACTTCCTTTGGAGGTGGATTTACATGGGGTTCTACGTACTTAGTTTGGGCATATTAATCAACAACTTAATCACTCTGCTTAAATTTTTCTTTATTTAGTCTTCAATAAAAGAGGTTTCCAAAAAATATCTTACTTTTACAACCTAAACCAAACTAATTTTATGGCATCGACTTCCGACATACGAAATGGACTTTGCATGAATTTTAATCATGATGTTTTTACAGTGGTTGAATTTCAGCACGTTAAACCCGGTAAAGGTCCCGCCTTCGTAAGAACCAAGTTGAAAAGCTTAACCTCAGGAAAAGTAATTGATAATACTTGGCCATCTGGACACAAAATTGATGAGGTGAGAATTGAACGTAGAAAATTTCAATATCTCTATAAAGATGACATGGGGTTCCACTTCATGAATAGTGAGACTTTTGAACAAGTAAGTATTCCGGAAGACCTGATTGAGAATAATGACTTAATGGTTGACGGGATGAATGTTGAAGCATTGTATAATGCAAATACCGAAGAAATATTGACCTGTGAGCTACCATCATTTGTTATTTTAGAAGTTACTTACAGTGAGCCAGGTGTAAAAGGAGATACCGCGACCAATACCACTAAACCAGCTACCTTACAAACTGGTGCAGCAATCAATGTTCCCCTTTTTGTTAATGAAGGTGATAAAATTAAAGTTGATACAAGAACTAGAGCATACATGGAGCGTGCTAAATAAATAATCCAAACCAAGAGCTATGAATAATAAGGAAATACACGAGTTAATAAAACTAGTTGACAAATCTGATTTAGCTGAGTTTAAAATGAAACAAGGAGATTTTTCAGTAACTATCCGTTCTAAAGATTTCTTTAAAGGCAAAGCACAACAGATGGTTTCAGTAATGCCAAGCGCAGCAGCTCCGGCTCCCGAAGCAGCAGCAGCGGCATCGCTGAGTGCGCCTGAAACAAAAAATATAGAAAGCAATACCGCTAATACAGATACGCCTCCTAGTGAGGACTATTTTGTTTTCAAATCACCGATGGTAGGCACATTTTATAGAAAGCCTTCTCCGGACAAAGAAGTATTCATAAAAGTAGGAGATAAAATAAATCAAGGAGATGTTGTTGCGATAGTTGAAGCGATGAAACTATTTAACGAAATAGAATCAGAAGTTTCAGGTACTGTTGTGAAAATTCTGATGGATGATCAAACACCAGTTGAATACGACCAACCTTTGTTTTTAATTGATCTTGCATAATACACAGCGCATTAATTGCTAGCAAAGAAATGATTTTACTAATCATACTCTCCTGACTAGAGTTCATGCAAAACTAAAAATCAATAAAAATGTTCAAGAAAATCCTCATCGCCAATAGAGGGGAAATAGCCCTCAGAGTAATAAGAACCTGTAGAGAAATGGGCATAAAATCTGTCGCTGTATATTCAACGGCTGATAAAGATTCCTTGCACGTCAAGTTTGCAGACGAAGCAGTTTGTATCGGCGGTCCAAAAGGGGCCGACTCGTACTTGAAGATTACTAACATTATGGCAGCCGCTGAAATAACCAATGCAGATGCGATACATCCGGGTTATGGTTTCTTAGCTGAAAATGCAACTTTTGCAAAAATTTGTGAGGATACGGGAATTAAATTTATAGGCCCAACTGCCGAGATGATCAATAAAATGGGCGACAAAGTTACCGCTAAGGAAACAATGATCGCTGCAGGAGTAGCATGTATTCCTGGATCAGATGGTCTTTTGAGTAGCGTATCAAATGCGAAAAAAGTTGCAGATAAAATTGGATACCCTGTTATACTCAAAGCGACTGCAGGTGGCGGTGGTAAAGGAATGCGTATCGTAAAAAAAGAAGAAGACATAGAAGCCGCTTGGGATTCTGCTAGGCAAGAATCAGCTGCAGCTTTTGGGAACGACGGTATGTACATGGAGAAGTTTTTGGTAGAACCTAGACATATCGAAATCCAAGTAGCTGGAGATCATAGAGGAAATGCTTGTCATTTGTCAGAAAGAGATTGTTCTGTCCAACGTAGACATCAAAAATTACTAGAAGAATGCCCCTCTCCTTTTGTTGATGATAAATTAAGAAAAAAAATGGGTGAAGCTGCAGTTAAAGCTGCCAAAGCCATTAAGTATGAAGGTATGGGGACGATTGAGTTTCTTGTAGATAAATATAGAAACTTCTACTTCATGGAAATGAATACCCGAATTCAAGTTGAACATCCAGTTACGGAAGAAGTGATGCAATTTGATTTAATTGCTGAACAAATTAAAATAGCCAATGGCGAAAAAATTCTCGGTAATGGATATCTGCCAGAAGGAATTTTTGCAATGGAATGCAGAATTAATGCTGAAAATGTTCTTAAAAATTTCGCACCTAATCCAGGTAAAATAACCGCATTTCATACCCCTAAAGGTTTTGGTGTTAGAGTAGATACGCATGCGTATGCCGGATATGTGGTCCCTCCTTATTACGATTCCATGATTGCTAAGGTAATTTGTAAAGGAAAAAATCGTGAAGAAGTTATCGCAAGAATGGAAAGGGCCTTAGAAGAATTTGTGGTAGAAGGAATCCAAACAACTATACCTCTTCACCTTGCACTCCTTAAGAATGATGAGTTTAAATCGGGAAGTTATGATACCGGACTTATGGAAAGGTTCGATTATACAACAATTAAGGTTTAAGTTCTGTAAAATCCTCATCCTTTAGCTCAAGAAGCTTTTTCCCAATTAAGAAACTATATACGAAATAGAGCAGTGGAATAATCAAAACACTTAAAGTAGTATTTATCATATTCGCTAAGTACATGAATACAAAGTAAAAGATAAAGAAGACATTCTTTATTCCAAAAAATCCAACGAATAGAACAGCCGTCTTATTCCACTTCAAAGACCTAGCAAACTTAATGAAAATGTCAAGTTGAATGACGATAAATAGGTATACGCAAATCAAACTAAAACTGACCAAAGCAGCTTCAATTAAGTCAAAAATATAAAATAGAAAACACAGTATAATTAACACTAGTGAAACCTTCAAGATTAAAAAGTTTGACCGATTCACTTTTTTATAAAGTCTTTAAGCGTTAGATATATGCTTGCGATAACGAAGAGCAAGGTGAATATGGCAGTAAATATTTTTTCCGTCCCTAAGTAGTCATCCAAAAAGTATCCTATTCCCAAACCCAAAAGAATAGTAGCAATCATTTGGAATGCCATTCCAGAATACTTGAGGTATTTATTTTGACTAGACGGCTTGTTTTTGGATGCTTGGTTCATCTTTATTCGTATGTATCGACTTATTTTTGGGTGCGCCCATTTCGATTCTTCCATCAAAGATTGCCCCTTCCTCCACAACTAATTTACGCGTATTGATATCTCCTTGAATAATTGCAGATTGTTTCAAAACTAAAATCTCCTTTACCTCTATTTTGCCTTCTATTCTTCCTTGGATATTTGCTTTTTGACAAACCACATCTCCGGATATCACCCCATTGCTTCCAACCACCAATTTTCCCTTGGTGAACAAAGACCCATCCAACTTACCATCTATCCGTATACTGCCTTCAGAATTTACGTCACCTATTATCGATGTCCCATTTTGAATCGTATTTGCAGAAAAAATATCTTTACTCACAACACTCTTATTTTCTTTTTTATCACCAAACATATCTATCAGTTTATTGTATTTATATCCATGTAATCAAGTGGATTGACTGGTTTACCATTTTGCCAGAGTTCAAAGTACAAATGGGGTCTATCTGCAGGATGTCCAGAGTTTCCCATTAGGGCAATAACTTCTCCCCTTTGTACAAAGCTACCAACTTTTTTCAATATTGCATTATTGTGCTTATAAAAAGAAACCGTATTACGCTTATGCTGAACCCCGATTACATAACCCGTTTTCGGGTTCCAATCTGCACTAAAAATAACACCCGATTCAATCGCTCGAACATTTTCCTTTTCCATACCTCTAATATCAATTCCATATTGCTTATCCTGCTCATCAAAAAAGCCAACCACGACACCAATTGCCGGGGCAGTATAATTTAACGGATAAGCATCGGCTGAAGAGTTTTTGTATATTCCAAGAGCAACAGTCTTCTCTTCCATGTTAACAAGGTCATCCTTCATTTCTTCTCGAAACTCCAACTCATTTTCAGCAACAGCATCAATATCCACGTTTTCATAATCCAAGACAGTAAGATCGTCACTTAAAAAAAAGGTGCTGTCTAATTCTCCACTTAAGGCTTTTTGGAAATTTTCAAGCCACAAGTTTCTCTTATCTACCTGCTTTTCCAATGAATTGGTCATCATTTCCATTTCTATCAACCGGGTACGCACATCAATAGACCCAACCCCTGGCATATAATACTTTAATGGGCTAAACGCGATGACTCCAATTACCATTGCTACGACAACCAAAAAAAATACGCTTCCTAAGACATATAAATTCATTCTAGAAAGCCGCAGAGATGTTTTTTGTTCGAAGGTATCTTCGTTCAAAATGATAAGCCTATACTTATACCTTAATTTCTGTAAAAGAGTCTTTTTATTCGTATTATTCTTATCTTTAACCATAAATTTTATGCTTCAATAATACTATTATTCCGTCCTTGAAAATAATAAATTAGCTTAAATTGAGTTAAAACAAAGTTACTAAAGTAAAACGAATTACATTGAATTCTATTTCAAAACGAATACCTTTCTTTTTCACGCTGTTTTTGCTTAGTGCTTGTGCTAAACAAAATGCAGGCATTGTCAAACAATCCTACCATGATTTGACCAGTCACTATAATGGCTATTTTAATGCTAATGAGCAGTTTAACACTCAAATTAAATCCTTATCCGCCGGATACATCAATAATTATGATGAAATTCTGTCATTGAACAGTTATGGTAATTTAGCAGATTTTAAAGATCAAAACGAGTCGCTAAATACGACCATCGAAAAAGCTCGATTGAGCATTCAAACGCATCAAGAAAAACAACAGGGCAAAAACTACCAAGCCAATGAAGACAATAGTATTAGTAATTGGAGTGATGATGCTTTTTTACTTATAGGAAAAGCATATTACTTTCAAGGAGAATTGGATTCATCCATAAATTGTTTCAGGTATATTACTGCTCACTATGATGAGGCAGTTGATGGAAGAAGTAAAGAAAAAATCAAGAAACAGAGAAATTCCAAAAAGAAAAAAGCAAAGGACAAAAAAGACAAAAAGAAATTAATTGAAAAGGAGTTAGCAGGCAAGGATATTCGTCCTCACAAAAAAATAGGTTTGCATGAATCAGCGAAAAGTGAAGCTCTCGTATGGCTCAGCAATGCATACGTAAGTAATGAACAATTTATTGAAGCTGAAGCCATTATTACCTACATTCGTGGAGATCAAACTTTTCTAAGTAATTATGACACCGAGCTTGAATTAAGCAACGCGAACTTGTACCTTGCGCAAGAGAGCTACAACACAGGATTGCCTTTCCTCGAAAGTGCTATCGATCAAACCAAAAAACAGAAAAATAAAGGACGACTTCAGTTTATTGCAGCTCAGATTAATGAGAAACTAGGTCAAAAAGATAAAGCAGCCGAATATTACCAGCAGTCAATGAAAGGCAACGCTGATTTTGAAATGGTTTTTTATGCAAAACTGAAGCTCATTAAAATGTATAGTCAAAATCCGAGTAGCGAGAGTGAAGCACTCAGACTGATTGCAAAAATGACTAAAGACAATAAAAACAAGGCTTATTTGGATCAATTGTTTTATGAAAAAGCAATGATTGCCTTGAATAATGATGAAAGAGAAGACGCTAAGAAATTTTTAATTAAATCGGCTGTTCTTTCTTCAACGAATACGAAACAAAAAGGAATATCTTTTAGCAAATTAGGAGATATGAATTACGAAGAAGAGGATTATCCATTAGCTCAAGCATACTATGATAGTTCCATGAATTTTTTGGATGAAAGCTTCTTAAGATATGATATTGTATCCAATCGAAGCAACGTTCTTACTGATTTGATTGACTATTTGACTACCATTCGCCTTAATGATAGTCTTCTTGTACTTGGCAATATTCCAGCAAAAAAACTTGAAAGTTTACTTTACAAGCAAGCAGTTGATATTGTTGACGCAGAAGTAAAGCAAGAAAAGAAAAACCAGCAGACTTCAATGATAAGCTCAACAGAACCTGGCAACAAGGGTAGTAAAAATGGATGGTATTTTTACAGTGAAGCAAGTAAAAATAGTGGTTACAAGAAATTTAAACAGACTTGGGGAGAAATTGAGCTAGAGGATGATTGGCGAAGAAGCAACAAAAACAATAGTTTTGATTCAGCGGATACCGAAGATGATTTGGATGAGCAAGATGAATACTTTGCGCGCATCGATGCGCAATATGAAGAGATGTTGAGCGCTATTCCTAGTTCAGAAAAAGAAAAGAAGTCTCTCAAGAAAGATATTGTTGAAGCCTACTACAACGGAGCTGTAATTTATAAAATAGGGCTTACTAATCTGCCCAAAAGCATTGAAATGTTTGAGAAGCTAAATCAACTATATCCTAACAATAAATATGAGCCTGAAGCCTTGTATCAGCTCTATGTTCTGTTCAGCGAACTAGAAAGTTCCTCACTGGCAGAAGCAGCAAAAAGCGAATTGTTAAGTAAGTATCCTGATGATAAATTTACAGCTTATTTAAAAAACCCTAATGCGGATCAAGAAAAAAACATTGACGTCCAAGCTGCCGATTTTTATGCCCAGTCTTATGCACTTTATGAAGTCGAGAATTTTGACGAGGTAATCCTGCAGTGTGAGCAAGCTAACGAACTTTTTCCAAAGGTTCCTTTAGTTGCAAAATTCGATTTACTAAAAGCAATGGCCATTGGTGGTAAAAAGTTATACGATCCTTTTATTGCCTCCTTGGAATATGTAGTTGAAAATCATGCAAATACAGAAGAACAGGAAAAAGCTGAAGAGCTACTCTCCTTTTTTAATGGCAACTCCAATATAAAAAAATCTGCGCCTACTGATAAATTAATGGGTGATAAAAAAATAAACATTGATTCACCAAAAACCAATCAGACACTCAATCAAAAGAATTTTAGTTCATCAAGTAGTACAGATGGCTTAAAAATCAAATTGGGAAATAAAGAAGTTCTGTTTGGTGGTAAGAAAAATGGTGATGATCCCCTTAAAAAAGAAGAGTAAGTTCAAAAGCAATACTTCCCCATGCCAAAAAAGACTAAGAAAAATACATTTACAAAATATGTAGGAATCATATGGCTACTTTTTATCGCTAGTCTGATACTATTATTGTTATTCTTTTTAGGGGTTTCTAAAGGTATACTAGGAACTATGCCAACTTTTGAGGAGATTGAAAATCCCAACAGTAAATTAGCTACTGAAATATACGCTGCCAATTCGCCTATACCTATTGGGAAATACTACAGCGAAAATCGCTCAAATGCTACATACAAAGAATTACCTCAAAACCTTATTGATGCTTTAATTGCTACGGAAGATGTTCGATTCTTTCAACACTCAGGAATTGATATGAAGCGATTTTTTTCTTCCATTTTCTTTTTAGGTAAAAGAGGTGGAGGAAGTACTATTACCCAGCAACTTGCTAAAAACCTATTCACGAATGTTGATCGCTCAAGTACACTCATGCGTATCAATCAAAAGATCAAAGAATTGGTGATGTCTGTCATGCTAGAACGAACATATACTAAAGAAGAAATATTAACCATGTACCTCAACACTGTTGATTTTGTTCATAATTCTTTTGGGATTAAATCAGCCGCCAAAACTTATTTTGATAAAGAAGTGATTAATCTACTTCAGGAAGAAAGCGCAGTTTTAATCGGTATGCTTAAAGGGCCATCTAAGTATAATCCTGTTTCCAATATGGAAGAAAGTATCGCACGAAGAAATGTAGTACTCTATCAATTGCATAATTACGATTTCATCTCATCAGCAGAAAAAGATTCTTTTCAAGCATTACCCATTAAGACCGACTACAAAGCGAGCAATCACATTAATGGACTTGCGCCACATTTTAGAGAACGATTACGAATGTGGTTAACTGATTGGGCGAGCTCCAATATAAATCTAAGTACCGGTGAACCCTATAATATATATAAGGATGGGCTGAAAGTTTATACTACTATAGATAGTCGAATGCAAAAGCATGCTGAAGATGCCGTTCATGAGCATTTAAGTGAATGGCAAGAAGAATTTTTTAAGCACTGGAAAAATAGAGATGCTTGGGAGTATTATGATAAGTACGACAGAGAATCTTCATATGCTAAACAAAATGATCTTTTGATTAACAAAATTGTTAAACAATTCCAAAGTCAAGATTCGACATTGACAGAAAGTAAGGCTTTAGATTTGATTAATACTCCAAGAGAAATGTCAATATGGAGCCATAATGGTTTAATCGATACCTTATTAAGTCCGATAGATTCCGTAAAGTACTATAAAATGATTCTTCAAACAGGCTTATTGGCCGTTGACCCGCACACAGGCTATGTCAAAGCATGGGTAGGAGGAACTAATTTTGAGTATAATCAATATGACCATGTCAACAAGAATACCAAAAGACAAGTAGGTTCTACATTCAAGCCATTAATATATACTTTAGCTATTAAGGAAAAAGGGTATTCGCCTTGCTTTCAAGTACCAGATATGCCCGTTTGTTTTGAACCAGATGATGCCAGATGGCCCATTCAAAAAAGATATTGCCCGGAAAATTCAGATGGAAAATCCTCTGGGATGATGGCCATTAAAGATGGGCTAGCTGGGTCCAAAAATCAAGTAACCGCTTATTTGATGCACGAGCTTAGCGCTCAAGCAGTAGTGGAATTTGCACATAAAATGGGTATTGAAAGTGAAATCCCTCCTTATCCCTCGATATGTTTAGGTGTTGCAGATATCTCTGTATATGAAATGATTCGAGCCTATACTACTTTTGCCAACAAGGGGACAAGTAATGAACCTGTTTTCGTATCTAGAATAGAAGATAGCCATGGAAATGTTATTGAAGAATTTTTTGCAGAGAGTACTCCTGCCTTGGATGAAGAAACAGCCTATGTGATAACACAAATGTTGAGAAATGTTGTTGATGCTGCTGCAGGTTATGCAACGGGTGCTCGAATTCGATTTAAATATAATATTCCAAAATCCCTAGAAATCGCTGCAAAAACAGGTACTACTCAAAAGAATTCAGACGGATGGTTTATGGGATTCACACCGGACCTTCTGGCAGGTGTATGGGTTGGATGCGATGATAAATTTATTCGTTTTCGAAGTACAACTTTAGGTCAAGGAGCGAGTACAGCTTTACCTATTTGGGCTAAATTTATTGAAAAGGTATATGCAGACACCACCTTGAGTTATAATATTAAATCTAGTTTTGAAAAACCACTTGAAGATTTATCTGTTCAACTAGATTGTTCTATTTTCGACCAGGGCAATGATGATGATAACGACCTAGAAGACAAGTTCAATTAGCACCATGCATCCTGGAATAAAAGAACTCATCCATTCCTTTCCTGAAAAACCAGGAGTATATCGACATTATGATACAAAAGGCAGACTATTATATGTAGGGAAAGCAAAGAACCTAAAAAGACGAGTCGGCTCTTATTTCACCAAAACACATGATAGTTTCCGCTTACGCTTATTGGTTAAGCAAATAACAGATATTCAGTTTACCGTAGTTAAAGATGAGAAAGAAGCTCTACTCCTAGAAAAAAATCTTATTCGTAATGAAAAGCCCAAATATAATATTCAGTTTAGAGATGATAAAAGTTATCCGTCAATAGCGATTAAAAATGAAAAATTTCCTCGCGTAATATTTACTCGGAAAAAGAACGATGATGAATCGGAGTATTTTGGGCCGTATACGTCCATGTTCTATGCAAAAAAGGCCTACGAGACCATTATTAAACTATTCCCCCTTAGAACATGCAGTTTAGCCCTTAATAAGGAGAATATTGCCAAAGATAAGTTTAAAGTATGTCTAGAATATCATATTGATAATTGTCTAGGTCCATGTGAAGCTTATCAATCTGAAGATGAATACATGGATAATATCGAACAGATTAGGAATATTCTACTCGGAAAATCTGATGTAGCGATTCAGTATTTACAAAACAAACAAGTTGAATTTGAGAAAGAACTTGAATACGAAAAAGCGTATGACTATCAGCGCAGAATCGAAACATTAATCAATTATGGAGAGAAAAATACAGTAGTTGATGTGCAAATTAAGCACATCGATGCGTACAACATTCTATCCGTTCCTGAAAAAGCTTTTGTCACTTATCTCAAAATACGTAATGGAGCAATTGTAAGTACATATAACTTTGAGTTAAAAACAAAACTTGACGAAAGTGATGATGAAGTTCTTCAATACGTCATTGAACAACACCGGAATGATAGAAAAGAGCATGAAAACGCTCCAGAATTAGTTTTACCCCTACCCATTGAAATTGGCAATGTAAAACAAACTATCCCCAAGACCGGAGATAAAAAGAAGATTTTAGATCTTGCTTTCAGAAATCTGATTTCTCAAAAGCAACATTACTTTGATATCAAAGAAAAACAGGCTAAAAAGGAAAATAACTCTGAACGCATACTTAAACAAATGCAGGCAGATTTAAGATTAACTGAATTACCCCTACACATTGAGTGTTTTGACAATTCAAATATTCAAGGAACGAACCCAGTGGCCTCCATGGTCGTTTTTAAAAACGCGAAGCCAGCTAAAAAAGATTATCGACACTATAACATCAAAACCGTTGAAGGCCCTGATGATTATGCCAGTATGGAAGAAGTCGTCTATCGCAGATATGCGCGTTTACTAAAAGAAAATAAGGCCTTACCTAACCTAGTCATTGTAGATGGTGGAAAAGGCCAGTTAAGTGCTGCAATTAAAAGCTTGAAGAAGCTAGATCTAATCGGTAAAATACCTGTAATTGGTATAGCAAAACGACTGGAGGAAATTTATTATCCGGGAGATTCCTACCCTTTATATATAAATAAGAAAAGTGAAAGTCTAAAAGTAATTCAACATCTAAGGAATGAGGCCCATCGATTTGCGATTAACTTTCATCGTAACCAACGAAGCAAAAATTTTATTACATCTGCACTGGATAGTATACCCGGAATAGGTAAGCAAACGAAAGAAAAGCTTCTTAATGAATTTGGATCAGTGGAAAAAATAAAGCGAGCTACCCTACAGGAACTCGCTTTATTTGTAGGTCAGCACAAAGCTGACAATATTTTAAAGTATTTTAATTCTTAGTATGACCACAAATCATGCTCAAATTCAAACAACTCTTGTTTGATTTTGTCTGATTCAAACAATGCATCTAATCCAGTTGCATACTCTTGTATAACGCGATCATATACATTGGACTCTTTGGTAATGTAACTAGCAAATAATCTTGCCTCCATGATATCTTCCCAACTTAATCGGATGGCATCATTGGCAGTGTTGTAAGCTTCATACTTAGCTAAAACTGGTCTTAAATCAGGGTAATAAACCCAATACATAGTCTCGTCACCTAAATAATTTCCATCTGAACTATACGATTCTATAACCGGAGCAAAACCTATAATTCGTACTTGGAAAGTTGATGTTTCCTCATCGAAAAACCAATCTTCCTTAAGCTTGAATTTAATCACCTTACTTGGATCAAACTCATTAACTTGGATTACATCCTCTTGCTGAAGAGTGATTGGGTTAATTCTAGAAATAGTATCAACACTGTTACCAATCATTTTCACCTTATCCACTGGAAGCTTCTCCTTAAACTGGTCAGCATCAAGAACAGTCATATCATAGACGGTTAAATCCCCATTGGATGCGGCTGTATGAAGAATATCAATTAATGGTTGTTGAGGATAAGCAAAAATCAAATTCATTTTCTCTCTTACATCAATTGTTCGCCATACTCTCTTCGACCAAAATACATCAGCCTCTCGGATATCATCATAAGGGATAATTTCCTTTTCAACGGTGACTACTTTTTCGTAAACTCCATCAATCAAATCCTGCGCTTGTAGGAAACCTACTAAGCAAAGACCCGCTAACAATAGTGAAAATAATTTTTTCATAATTTTATTTTTGTACTTACGTTAAGAAACGTTTTAGTTGTTAATTCTAGTATATCAACCTTAAAATATTTGGAATGACATTCCAGGGATTTTTCTAGTTTTGCCGTCAGGCCCCCTTACTTTGACATTATCAAATACCATCATATCATTTGGCTTGGCACGATCAATTAGGTTGGTAACAGCTGCACTGTACATAGGACCAGTATTTCCTCTTGCAGGTAATAACTCACCACCAGATGTAAGATAGAAATCATAGCTTATAACATTGAATCTAGCTTCAAAATCGAAATCTTTAAGTAATGGTACGATACCACCTTTTGCTTTAATTGTTCCTTTTTGACCTTTACCATTCGTAGTCAATACTTCATCTCCACCTAATGTAGGTATTGGATCTGGTATCAATTTAACTCTAAATACAGCAGATTGCGCTTTAGCAGACTCACCTGCCGGTGTTGTACCCCCAACTGTTATGGTCGCTTCACCAACTGAACTTACAGTTGCAGTCCAACTATTGCCCTTACCTGAAATACTGCCTTGGGATATTGAAACTCTCTCAGTACCTGGTTTTGCATCTCCCAAGGTAATTGATAAAGGATTTGGTACTCCAATGTAAAGTACGTTCATTTTTGTAGGAGATACTGAGAAACCACCTGGTGCAGCGCCCTCATAAGAAATCTCAAATGGATACCAATCGTAACCACCCTTCGGGTTTTTAATTTTAATAGCACCGTCAGTACCATTCTGTCCTACAGAAGTTCCAGCAGCATACTGACCATTCTCGACAAGAGTTGGCTCATTGGTGAAAGGTGTTTCTGATTCAGAATTAAAAGGAAGGATTCCAGTCGAATCTGACGGAAACTTTTCCATATCCAATCGACCAACAAATACTTCACCTGACATTTCGCCTGAAGCAGAAGCCGTTAAAAATATATCCGCCTCATACTGAGCGCCACCTGGCAAGTATGACTTAGGAGCTAGAACAGACGCAATCAACTTGTCGAATTTAAAATCTAAGGCACCAATCGTTTTCAAAATTGCTTCATTCACATTCGCTTCAGCGCTGTATGCATCATTTTGCAACTTTGTTAAAATAGTCATCGTACCGGCAGAAGGAACGTGAAAAAAGTTGGTGTAATACCACTTTCCTTCTATACCTTGTTGATTAGGATCATCTTCTGCTGTTAAGGTTAAGCTATTAATTAAGGCAACTCTATCCTCAGGTCTAAAACCATCGATAAGCGTATCATTAATAATAGCAGTTAGCTTTTCTTTAGCTTCCTTAATTTTAGTTTGCAATACATCACCTCTAAACTCAGTTGCATCTGACATTGCAAGTAACCTCGATGGAGAATCAATATCATCCATTTTTTCTAAGCCACCCTCTTCATTTTTACCAGATAAAACGTATAAATCTGCTTTGATTTCATCAATTAAGGCAGTCAACTCGCCTGTAATCTTAGAAACATCTTGAGTTAAATCGTACAATGCAGGACCATTTGGTGAATCATTCATTGTTTTCTTGAAAGCCTCATCCACAAAAGTAACCTTGTCTTTAAGTACTGTATTTGAATTTTCAATACCAGTCTCTACTAACTTGAATGCTTCAAGTACTTCCGCTGATACATTCATTGCCAAAAGTGCTGTTAATACGAGATACATCATATTAATCATCTTTTGTCTTGGGGATAATTTACCACCTGCCATTGTAATCTATTTTTAAGGTTAAATTTTATTTAAATAAAGGTTCAGTTATGATTTCATTGCTGAAAGCATATTACCATATACTTTATTTAAGGAAGACAAGTTGTCCGTTAAATCTGTCATTTGAGAGTTAACTGCTCCTGCAGAGTCAGATATAGTTTTCAGTGTATCCAGCGTACTAGATAGTCCTTCTGCAGAAGATAAAGCAGCAGAATATGCATCTTTAACTTCACCTAAAGCACTGGCAGCTGCACGTGCGTTTGTAGAGTAGTCTTGTGTAGCAGACATTGCATCACCCATATCACTTAAACTTTCAACGTTGGTACTTAACTTTCCAAGGTTTTCACCCAACCGAGCTAACATTTTTTGTTCGATATTAGCATTTGCCAACATATCATCTAAGCTTTCCGTGACAGATCCTTTAGAGGCATCCAACTCAGGGTCAGCTAATTCTGGATAAACTCTTTCCCACTCATAATCAGAATGATGCTCAAATTGAGGTTCAAACGCAGAGATAATAAAAATAATTACCTCAGTTGTCATACCAATAATTAACATTAAACTAGCAAAAGGCCAGTGCATTAACTTAAACAATGCTCCTGCAATTACAATTGCTGCACCTATTGAATATGCGTAATTTAACCAAGTTTTACCTGATTTACTTAGAAAGAATGATTGTGATTTTGCCATTTTTAATTTTTTTTTTTTTTAACAATAGTAATAGAGTGTTAATACAATTAACGTTTATAATTAAGTAATAATAAAATGTTCGATTTAGTAAGCCGCATCTCTGTAATCTCTCCCTAAGTAAGTTGATACACATCTAAAGCCGATGTAACTCTTAGGTTCGAAAGAATACTCCCAATGTCTTGTTCCTGTTTGAATATAGTACCCTATATCTTTCCAAGAACCTCCTCTAATAACTTTTCTCTTCATGGTGTTTGGCTCACTGTCATTGGCATCATACCGAATGTCAGGATTCAAGTCATGGATAAAGTTGTAAGAGTTTTCAAAAAAAGCTGAAGAAGTCCATTCTGCCACATTTCCAGCCATGTTATACAAACCGTAATCATTTGGCCAGTATGCATCAGCCCTAACGGTATACATTCCACCATCTTCAGGGTAATTGCCTCTACCTGGCTTGAAATTAGCAAGTAAACAACCTTTACTATTTCTAATATAAGGACCGCCCCATGGATAAGGTGACATGTCTTTTCCTCCCCTCGCAGCATATTCCCATTCGTGCTCAATTGGAATTCTAAAGTCATCCATTACAGAGAGACCTTGAGACTTTTTGTAACCATTGTAATAACTAGATCTCCATGCTGAGAAACCATTAGCTTGATCCCAATCAATACCTACAACAGGATAATCATCAAATGCTGGGTGAGAGTAGTAATGTCTAGCTAAAGGCTCGTTGTAAGAATATGAGAAATCTCTTATCCAAACCAATGTATCTGGGTAAATAGAAACTTCTTCTTGCATCAACAAATCTTCTCTTGCAATATTAGGCTGACTTGCAGCTGTTTGCCAATCAATCCAAACATATTCATAGACTAACTTACTCGTATTTATACCACCATTTAAGGGGTCGTCACTAGGATAATTCATCGCTTCTAACAATTCCTTCGTTTCAGTATCTTGCCAGTCAATATCCACAGCCCAATCGATAGCCTCATCACCTGTTTCTTCATCAACGATTACGTTGTCCAACAATTTGTGTGCGATTGAATCTCTAACCCAATGTTCGAATTGGCGATATTCATTATTTGTAATTTCTGTATCGTCCATAAAAAACCCTACAACGGAAACGGATTTGCTTTGAGATAAAAGCGCATGGTTAACATCTTGATCTGAGGGGCCTATATGAAGAAAACCAGATGGAATGTAAACCATACCATAAGGCATCTCAGGCTGCCAATTAGGACGATCTAATTCCCCAAGCAACTGACCGTTATAACTTCCACCACAACTGGAAAGGAAAAGAATTCCTAATCCAAGGAACGTTAAGGTTAATGATTGTAGTCTCATAGTACTTTGTCTTTTTTTATAGCTATTTCAAAGCGTGTAAATATAATACTCTTTTAATTAAAGAAAAATAAACACCCCGCTAATGTAAACTTTTTTTATAAATATCTAGGGCTAAATATAATATTACTTTTCACATTTTGTTTAAAAATTCTCTGCAAATCAAACCTTAAACTGAGCTCGTGTGAACCCGAATTTGAGTTATTCAAAAAAGACACATTATAATCGTAGCTATAGAGCATACTTATTTTGTCTTTCAACTTAAATCCTAACAGTCCAATCACAGCATCATTATTCAATCCACTGTACCCTCTAAAACCTAATCCGGCTATCATTTTACGCCAATCAAGCTGCACATTCAACTGGGCCTGCCATTTATTAAAGTCTGTCTTGCAAAAGAACGCTGGTTTTACTTTTAAATTATTCAACTCTATAACGTACAAAGAGTGTATGTTTATTGTACGAGATATATTAATAATTGTTCCACTAGTCGTATTTGAAATATTAATTTTAGGACTAGTCAAGTTATTTAAGGAAATTCCTACTTCAAAGTTCTTGTATCCATACAACAAACCAAACGATAAAGTGGGTGCCATACCAGCAGATGAACCAACGGGCAGAAAATCATCATTGTGTGCAATTACTCCGGGTAAATAATCCCCATCTGGAGCGGTCAACTCTGCTCCATTTAATCCAAACTGAATAAGCCCAAAATTAACTCCGCCAGACAGCCTATTTTTTCCTTCTAAAATATGATAAGCAGCATTAAGATCGATGTTGGTGTATCTTTGTAAACCTATAAAGTCATTGACTATGCGAAAACCTAATCCGAACTTCGAACTTTGAAAAGGTGAACTAAAGCTTGCCAATTGAGTGCCAATCGCTTTTGTGCCCAATCCAACATATTGACTGCGATGAGCGATAGTTGCATTCAAAACACTCTTGTACCCAGCGTATGCAGGATTTAAAAAAGTGCCATAATTACTACTCTGACTAAACTGAACCCACTGCTGTGCCTCAAGCTTATATACGCCAAAAAATAGTATGAATAAAAGGATAACTCTCAAGATTAAATCTTTAAAGTAAAGTTAAAAGAGTTTGTGAGAATTTTATTGCAATCCGCCTAAATAACTTTCCAGAGCCGCAGACATAGATCGCGCTTTCGGCATAGGGGCTTTGAGATTAAGCTTCAATCCCATTTCCTCTATCTTGACACAAGTATTGGGGCCAAAGCCGGCAATGTGTTTTTCACCTTGTTTGAATTCAGGTGAATTCTGAAAAAGAGACTGAACACCAAGTGGACTGAAAAATAAAATCATATCAAATTTAGCGAGATCCAGCTCAGACAAATCGGCATTTACTGTTCTGTACATAATACATTCCTTAAAGTCGAATTGCTCTTCCGATAAGAAATTAGAGAGCTTGTTGTTTCGAACATCTGGACAGGGCACCAAAAACTTGCCAGCATTTGGTTTATATTTAAGAAGCAAAGTTTTAAAATCTTCGAATGTCCCATTTGCAAAGAATACCTTTCTTTTTCTATACTGAATATACTTCTGGAGATACAAGGCAATAGCCTCTGAGGTACAAAAATATTTTGTCTCTTGAGACACCGTCGCGCGCATTTCTTCCATCATCTGAAAATAGAAATCCATAGAATTTCTACTGGTAAATGTTACCGCAGAAAAATTATTTAGATCTACTCGTTGTTTCCTGAATTCTTTATTACTGACACGCTCCACCTCAATAAATGGATTGAACACCAATTTTGCGCCATACTTTTTTGCTACCGCAAAATAGGGGGACCTTGCTGCTGGCTCAGGTTGCGATATTAGAATTTTAGAGATTTTCTTCATGAAATACGAAAGGTTTTACGCTTGCCAAATTTTCTCTTTCCTCTTTACCCCCAGTTCAATGCTATTCGAATAAAAATAACAAGTGGAAGAAATTTGAAAGTGCAAAGGTAAGCAAAAAAATGGAATGATAATATGTCGATTTTCTCCTGCCAGAGTACTCTTAAGACTCTTAGTTCCTTTGCGAGTATAAGGAAACCTAAAATAATAGCGCCAACAAAACTACTTACTTGAGCAACTTCATTTGGAGTAAGCAGAACAAAAAGCATGGCAAGCCATCCCAATAAAGCCCATAGCGGAGTAAAACTAATACTCAAGGACTTTATCAAATCTATAATTCTAGATTTTGAAGTGAAAAAAGCGTAAAAGATGAAAGAAACATAATCCCAAACAACAATTAAAAAGCTGGCTACAAGAACACGAATAAATGACCCCTGTAAAGATGTGAAAGTATGAATAATGAAATGAGAAACTGTGGCAAAGGCTATAACAAATAATAAATAATAAACCACAAGGAAGATCAAATTATTCTGCTTGTCCGTGCGACTATATTGTATATGATATTGAAAACTAATGAGCGATTTAAAACTTGCTCTCACTACTTCCCGGGAAGATAAATAAACCAAAACAATAGCTAAAGAAAATATGGCTGAAATGTAAAAATACCAATCGCGCATTAAACTTATTGGTCTTAGACCAATCAAGCGTTCATTATGAATCGCTATATCCTCAGGATTTAAGCAAGGTAAACCTGCGAAGGAATCAGGCAACATATTAAGCGTAGCTGATTCCTGCAATTCTTCAGAGGGGTTTTGTCCATCAAGAACAAAACAAAAGATTAAACAAAAAAATATAAAGAGTAATCGCATTAAAACAAACTTATAAATCCAAAATGAATTTTCCCATTCCTGAATTCAATCTTATTATCTAAATTTTTACCAAGGGCATAACTCAAACTAAATATACCCCCTCTAGTCTCTAATGCAAGCCCTAAACCAAATCCTACTGGAACATCTATAGATTGAGCACCCTTCGTTTCATCTTCCACTAAACCAATATCTGTAAAAACATTGAAGTAAGAATTTTGCGACAGTAGCAACCTAAATTCGCTGGTAAAGATAGAATAGAATGGCGTATAAATTGCTTCTTCATCAAATCCTCTTAATAGCCGGTATCCACCAATTCTATACTTTTCATTATTTAGAACGTTTTTTGCTAAATAAAACTTAGATGTATTCCTTATTAAGAAAGTGCCTCGCTTTCCGATAGGGAGAAACTGTGACAGTTTAAACCCTATAGAATAATTTATTTTCTTCAGATCCAAAGAATCATAGCTATACTGCAATGGATTACCATCAAATCCTGTTAGACTTGCTATACTTTGGTTCACCCTGATTTTGTTTAGCCCCACTCCGCCGATTAAGTTCAATTGGAATCCTTTTCGAGGATTTAGCACATAATCTAACTGCTGCAACTGAAGATTTAGTCCATATATATTGTTTCTAATATCCAAAGTATTTGGCAAAGCTCCATTAGATTTAATACTGATGGTATCTGAACTAAGAATATTAGAACTTTTATTGTTATAAAAGAATTTCAACTGATTGAGCCCGCTGAATTGATATAAAAGCCCTACCTCTGTATTGATATCGACAAACAGGCTATCATTCTTGTATAAATTAAAAGCCCCGTATATTCCGATGGGTGAATTTAAGAAATATGGATAAGCAAATGACAAATCAAGGTTTTGCGTTCTTGGTTTGAGCTGTCTAAACTCAGCAAAAATTTCTTCTCCTACTCCAAATGAATTTAACAGCTGTAGCTTACCATCTCCCGTTATGGTTACTTTATTATCGTTTAGTTGGTCATTAGGTAGAACCCCTAGAATTAAATTAAACTGATTGCTTTTTTGCTTTTCTAAGTAGACATGCAGGCTTACCTTTCCTGGCGTAAAATAAAGCGCAGAAGGTTTAACTGCTTTTAAATAGCTTAACTGTTTTAGCTTCTGTGGAATTGCATCCATTTTTTTCTGATTGTATCCATCACCCTTGCTTATGCCCAAATATCGTTGTAAGAATTTCGATTGCGATTTAGTATTGCCATGCACCACAATACTGTCAATAATTATTGCTTCCTTTTTATCGACAAATAAAGACATTTCAGCACCACCAGCAATCAATTGAATCGAATCTACCCAGACTTGTGCATAGGGATATGCATGATTTTCAAAATAACGAAGAACCTGCGCCTCAATATTTTCCAATTGACTAATTGAAACATTTTCACTTTTTTTATCTACACCAATTTTATCCCAGAGATCAGAAGAAACATTTCCATTATTTATGTGGACTACTTTATACTTTTCACCAAGGAAAAAATCTGCGACACACGCTTGCTCCGCTGAACAGTAAAGGCTATCTAATGAAGAAGTGACATAAGCAGATTTTCTAAGTCCATAGATAAGCTTAAGTAGTTCGGCTTCTATTTCCTCTTGAGAACTAAATGATTGTCCTAAGGCAAACTTCTTTGGCAGGCTATTTCCGTCTGTTTGGTTTAGTTCTAAAGAAAAAGACTCTTGACTAAACGCAAACATGAATAATAAGCATAAGCTAACGGTATATGTAATTTTTCTATGCAAGTATTATTTAAACTCTTTACTTTGTAAAATATTTTCAAAAATACACAATACATTCGATGGCGGGTATATACATTCATGTTCCTTTTTGTAAACAAGCCTGTAATTACTGTAATTTCTATTTTAGCACCTCTAGCTATTTTCTAGAAGATTACCTAAGTGCTGTTCTTCAGGAGATCTATTCGCAAGTCGACTATGTAAAGCAAGAAAAAATTGAAAGCATCTACTTTGGAGGAGGAACGCCTTCTATACTTAGTAGTCAGTCAATAGTAAAAATTTTAGATGCAATTATCCAAAATTATGACGTAAATGCTCATGTAGAAATTACGCTTGAAGGAAATCCCGATGACTTAAGTCGTGACAAATTAAAAGACTTAAAATCAATTGGTGTGAACCGTTTAAGCATAGGTACTCAATCTTTTCAAGAAGTTGATTTAGTGTTTATGAAACGGGCACACAATTTAGATCAAGCAATAAATTCTATTGAAAAAGCGCAGCAGCTTGGTTTTCAAAATCTTTCTCTTGATTTGATTTATGGCGTACCCACTCAAACAGAAAAATCGTGGCTAGCCAATTTGAGTATGGTTAATAAGCTCGGGGTCAACCATCTTTCAAGTTATGCTCTTACAGTAGAAGAAGGCACCCCTTTATATCATCAAATAAGAAAAGGGAAAGTTGCAAATGTAGATGATAATTTAGCATCAGAACACTTTAAGCTTTTACAAAACTGGTCGGACAAAGAGAATTGGCAGCACTATGAAATTTCAAATTTATGCAAAGATGGAAACTATTCAAGACACAACACATCTTATTGGCAAGGCAGCACTTATCTAGGTCTTGGTCCTGCAGCACATTCATTCAATGGCTCTAGCAGACAGTGGAATGTGTCTAATTTGAAAAAATACATCGAAGGAATAAGTAAGGGTATTGAAACATACACGAAGGAGGAACTAAGTCGGAAGGATCAGTTTAATGAATTACTCATGACAGGAATGCGAACGCAATGGGGGATTTCCAAGGCCACATTAATTGAACAATTTCCCGAATTTTATTCTAATTTTGAAAAACACTTAAAGCAAGTTAATCCTGCTTGGATTAACAACTCACCTGAAAATCTAATCTTGAGTAATGAGGGGCGATTTTACGCAGATGGTATAGCTTCAAGTTTATTTATAGAAAGTTGAATTTAACCTTATGAAAGCCATAATTAACCTAAACGGTTCAGCATATAAAATTGACCTGAATCAAGCCATTTCAATCTCGACCCCCTTTTATGGAAAAAATCATTTACCCAAAGCTTTTAATTCGCCAGATTTGGATATTGAACCAGTGAGAAATGACGGATGGGTCGGAAGTACTTTGGAGGGTGGGATTCTGAATTTTAAAAACGTATTCATCAACCCGCATGGAAATGGGACCCATACGGAATGTGTGGGACATATAGCGAAAGAGCCATACATGATTAAGGATTGTTTAAAATCCAATTTTCACTTGGGTCAATTAATAAGTATTCAGCCCGCACCTTATGAAACAGATACTTTCATTACCAAAGCGCAAATCAAACAAATTCAATTTGAAGAAAATGTGAACTGTCTGATTATTCGAACACTTCCCAATGCCTACTCAGATAAAATAAAAGATTGGAGCGGGACTAACCCCTGCTACATTGAATATCAGGCTATGGACTTATTGATTGAAATGGGTATTGAACATTTTATGATAGACGTACCGTCAGTGGATAGAGAAAGTGATGAAGGTAAACTTTTAGCACATAAAACATTTTGGCAATATCCCGGAGATTCTCCAAGGAAAAATGCGACGATTACCGAAATGATCTATGCACCAGAGGAAGTAAAAGATGGTCTTTATTTTGTAGACATCCAAGTTCTCCCTTTAGCCATGGATGCCAGCCCCAGCAATATCCTGTTATTTAAAGTCAATCATTGATTCATATCTCATAGATTTGTTTAACTTTCACATAAGCGCAAGAACTAATGATTGAAATCACCCAAATATTAAAGTTAGCGACCCCACTTGTTTCAAATTACAACCACTTCGGTTCACCACAATATGCATCAGCACTATTTTAAAGGAAATTACAGTCTTTACTTTCGATTTTGGGATCGACTAATGGAAACCGAAAACCCTAATTATGTTGAACGCTGCGAGCAAGTCATTCAAAAAAGGGATAATTAAATTAATAGGTAGACAGTTCAAGCATTGCTGCTTCCAGACGCTGTTGCGGCAAGAATTGACTCTCTAATACTTTTGCAAAAGGAATGGGCGTATCTAAACTTCCTACTCGTCGGACTGGTCCATCTAAATATTCAAAGCAATTTTCTCCTATCCATGCTGCTATATCGGAAGCTATGCTACCGGTCAAACAATCTTCATTCAGAACGATCACTTTTCCCGTTTTCTTGACGCTCTTTTCTATCTGGTCAAAATCAAGCGGAAGCAAGGTTCTAAGGTCAACAATTTCAAGACTTAAATGTGGATACTTTTTCGCCAAATCTTTTGCCCAGTGAACACCAAAACCATAAGTGATTATGGATATGTCTTCACCTTCCTGAACAACTGCTGCTTTGCCAATTTCAAGCGTGTAATAATCATCAGGGATCTCACCTTCCACACTTCGATAGAGCGCTTTATGCTCAAAAACCATCACAGGGTTGGGATCCTCAATTGCCGCGCTTAAGAGGCCCTTGGCGTCGTATGCATTGCTCGGGTATACAATTTTTAAACCTGGTGTATGAAAAAACCACGCTTCATTACTTTGAGAATGAAAGGGACCTGCACCAACTCCAGCACCAGTCGGCATGCGCAAAGTGACATCCACATTTTGACCCCATCTATAATGAGATTTAGCCAAGTTATTTATAATCGGATTGAAACCTGATGTCACGAAATCAGCAAACTGAAGTTCAACGACCGCTTTCATTCCTTTTATGCTCAAACCCAAAGCTGCGCTTAAAATTCCTGACTCGCAAATAGGTGTATTTCTGACACGCTCTTTTCCAAATGAGTCAACAAAACCATCTGTAATTTTGAAAACTCCACCATACTCTGCTACATCCTGCCCCATGATTACTAAGTCGTCAAATCGCTCCATGCTCTGCCTCAAGCCATCAGAGAATGCATCAACCATTCTCTTCTTACTTTGAATAGCTGAAGCAGGTGATGTTAGTGTAGGACTATGCGACTTATATACGTCGCGAATCTCCTCATCTAAATTCGGTGTAATTTCTGGTTCAGCAAAGGCCTCCTCTAAGCCATTCTCAATTAAGGCACTTAGTTCTTTTCTATAGTCCTTTATATTAGCTTGGCTCAATTGCTTTTGTTGGACTAAAAAAGCTTCAAAGTTGTTTAATGGGTCTTTTTCACCCCATTTCTCAAACAACTCTTGAGGAACATATTTTGTTCCAGAGGCTTCCTCATGTCCCCGCATTCTAAAGGTGTTGCATTCTATCAATACCGGATGTGGATTGTTTCTTATTTCTTCAGCATTTCTTCTTATTGTTTCATAAACCTCCACCACGTTGTTTCCATCTATCGTCATTGCTGGAATACCATAACCAATACCTTTATCCGAAAGTTTATTGCATTTAAATTGCTCATTGCTTGGGGTTGAAAGACCGTACCCATTGTTTTCAATAACAAAAATGATCGGCAAGTCCCATACTGCTGCAATGTTTAATGCTTCATGAAAATCACCTTCACTCGTTGCGCCATCGCCCGTGAAAGCTACTGTCACCTTTTTTTCTGCTTTAAGTTTACAGGCCAATGCAATACCATCTCCAACATTTAATTGTGGACCTAAATGTGAAATCATTCCCACAATATGATGTTCATTTGTGCCGAAATGAAAACTTCTATCTCTTCCTTTGGTAAACCCATTCTTTTTACCCTGCCATTGTTTGAATAACTTGGCGAAGGGTATCCCCCTTGATGTAAATATCCCTAAGTTTCGATGCATCGGAAGAATGTACTCGTCTTCCTCTAACGCACTTGCTACTCCGATTGAAATAGCTTCTTGACCAATGCCGCTAAACCATTTTGATATCCGTCCTTGCCTTAACAATTTGAGCATTTTCTCTTCAATCATTCGAGAAAAAAGCATGTTTTTATATAGCTGCAAAAGAAGCTTATGTTTCAAATGTTTAGTATCAAATTTCACTTTAGCTGATTTTTCACAAATGTACTAGAAAGTTTTAAAAACAAATTCCATTAAAGGAATGATTTACATTTTCTCAATTTGCTATTTAGAATTCGTGATAAATTGCAGGTAATCCATGTATATTTGAACCATGAATTTCGAAGTATTCATGAAACGTTGCTTAGCGCTTGCCAAATTAGGTATAGCAGATGCTGCGCCTAACCCAAGTGTCGGAGCGGTCTTGGTTGATGAAGGTCGAATTATTGGGGAGGGTTATACTTCTCCTTATGGAGGTCCTCACGGTGAAGTCAATTGCATTGAAGACGCGAAATCTAAGCAGGGAAATATTCCGAAATCTTCCATTCTATATGTTAGTCTAGAACCTTGCTCGCATTACGGCAAAACTCCACCGTGCAGCGAATTAATTATTCAAGAGGGAATATCTACCGTGGTGGTCGCATGCAGTGACCCTAACCCCTTGGTAGCAGGTAAGGGCATAGAGAAACTTAAAGCGGCTGGCATAAAAGTTATCGAAGGAGTTTGTAAGGAAGAAGCGCTGGAATTAAACAAACGATTTTTTACTTTTCACCTAAAGAAACGCCCCTACATCACCTTAAAATGGGCGCAATCTCAATCAGGCAGTTTTGCTCCTTTAAAAGAGGAGCAATTTTGGATTACCAATGCCAAGACCAGAGCCCTTGTGCATAGCTGGAGAAGAGATGAAATGTCGATTTTAGTAGGTGATAGAACCATTCAAATTGACAATCCAAAATTAAACAATCGCCTTGTTGCGGGAAAGAGCCCCATTCGGATAATTATTAATACGGGAGATCCGATAGATAAAGATAAACAGGTGCTAAAAGATGAGTTGCCTACATATGTTTTTAGTTATGAGGATTCTGCTTCCTTTCATAACAAAACATTTATTCAGATGAATAGGAAACATACAGTTCTTCAGCAAGTAATGACCAAATTGCATCTTGATAATATCCATTCGGTGCTCATTGAAGGTGGAGCATTCACCCTGCAGCAATTTATAGATTTGAACCTTTGGGATGAAGCAAAAATTATAATTGGGCAAAATCAGTTAAGCGAAGGTATACTTGCTCCTGTTATAGCAGGTGAGTTATTAGCTAAGTATGAAATTTGGGGAGACCAAATTAAAATTTTAAAAAATAATTCATGATTTGGTTATTACTCAGTATTTTAAGCTCAACAGCTATTATGCTTATTTTCAAGTCGTTTAAACGATTTGAAATTAGCACCTTTCACGCAATAGTCGTAAACTATTTCACTGCGATTTTAGTAGGTTTTCCTTTTGTTCAAGATTGGGAAGTTGTATCTACTAGTTATACTTCTTGGTATTACTATGCACTTATTCTTGGAAGTCTGTTTATTTCATTATTCTTCCTCATCGGTCGAACCACTCAAGTGTTAGGAATAAGTGTTGCTACAGTTGCTATGAAACTAGGATATGTCCTACCTATTGTTTTAGCTTTTACCTTATATAACGAACCAATTTCTAGTATTAAAGTCTTTGCTATATTGTTAACTGTTGTAGCTGTTGTGTTAAGCTCTATCAAAGATCAAAAGGATGAACATGAAGTAGGAAGCAAGAAATGGTTAATCATACTTCCGTTGGTCATATTTGTGGGAAGTGGTGTATGCGATGCCATCGTTCAATTTACCGAAAAGCGATTCTTTCAAGAAAGCGGTTTTGAAGCATTTTTAATCATCTTGTTTTTAACTGCGGCGACTTTAGGCTTGATAGCAGCCCTTATTCATGACATAAAAAAGGGTGAAAACAATTTTACTTTACGAAATATCCTAGCAGGAATATGTTTAGGCATTCCCAACTATTTTTCCATCTATTTCCTATTCAAGGCGCTAAATTATTATTTGAATAATAGCGCAGCAGTTTTCCCAATTAATAATGTCGGAATAGTTGTTGCTTCCACGCTATTTGCTTTGCTATTTTTTGGGGAGCGTTTGAATCGAAAAAATATTATCGGTTTTATCTTAGCTGTTCTCTCCATAATTTTAATGTCACTTGAACACTTATTTTAGCATATCTGCTCGAAGTGAGGGATACTTTGAAGACAAGGCTTCTAAGTTTTTAGCGTTTGCATTCCCGTGCTATAATGCCGATAATCTTAAACAGTCCTTAGTATTGATTCGAGCGCTGCACCCAAAAGCAAGTCATCATTGTTATGCTTACCGTATAGGGACTGACAAAAATAATTTTAGAGCAAATGACGATGGAGAACCAAGTGGCTCTGCAGGAAGACCAATATTGGGGCAAATAGATTCCTTTCAGTTAAGCAATGTTTTAATTATTATTGTTAGATACTATGGAGGAACAAACCTTGGTGTTTCGGGGCTTATCAATGCCTATAAAAAATCTGCCCATGACGCACTATTTAATGCCCAAATTATAGAGAAAGAATTGCTCCAAACTTGGCAAGTTAGTTGTTCATATACGGAGGTCAATGATCTTTTTAATCAACTAAAAAAAATAGGTATTGAAAATTGGAAGGAAGATTATTCAGATTTATGTAAAATTACCTTCACCTTCCCTATTTCTTTATCTGAAAGCTTATCTTTATGGATAAGCTCGAAAGGTTTAAAATTTGAACTTATATAAATAATAGTGCATAGAAATACATACATATTGATTTGTACCGCTCTCCTGATAACCCTAAACATATCATCTGTTTTAGCTCAAGATATAGGCCCGTATGTCTATCCCTATGAAAGCGGTAAATTAAGTATTTCGAAGTTTGAATCCCTGGAAGAAAAGAAAGCTCTTTTAGGCTCTTTATTCTCCAATCAAGTATATGAAGGTGTTAATTTTAATGAAACTTATGTAAGGAATAGTGCAGGCGGTGTGCATTATACTTTCCAAGTCGACTTAAACCATATACCGATGGAGCAAGTTTTCGTAAAGATTCATTGCGATCATGCAGGAAATATTCGTTTAGTGCAATCCAATTTGCCCAATCCCGAGGCATGGAGAACTATTAATATCGAGCGCGGTGAGATTCAAAAAAATAGCGTTTATGTATATAGAGAAGATCGTTTTGCTTTAGCCAGGAAAGAATACATTCAAGAGGAAAAAAACGATGCCTATTACGACCGATATTGGTTAAATAATCACGACTATTACCAAAACAATCTAAAATTTCATAACGATACTACGGCTTATGCCAAAGTGTTTAAACCAGACCCTTTGAGCAGTGCAAGTATGGTTTATGGGGGCAACTATCAAGATGCTTTTCGTTTTGATACTAGTGCTTTGGTCATTCAAAACATAAACAATCCGGGAGGAACTACAATAACAACAAATAGTGCGACTTATAATTATGGTGGAGTATCCTTCAATGTGCCTGCCGAAAGCTATTTAAATGATTTTACAGACCCTATTATTCGGCAGGTATTCACAAACATTTTCCTGAATGGGCAAGGAGTTGTCATAGGATTTAATACGGCTATCACAGATAATGTCGCTGCTTTCATTACAGAAATAGTCATGGATGATTATAATTACCCTGCCCTAGCACAAGAGCAGTTTTGGGGAGAAATTCCAGTTGATTATGCTGGCGGGAAGTTCAACTTGAGTAACAATTTTTTTGTCATTCGTGATTTAAGTCCGCCCTTCACCAATCCAAGTACTAGCCCAACTGACAGTTTTAATTTTAATAGAAGTGAAGTTGATTTTGAGGATGTCAACGCCTTTTACCATTTAAATAGATTCCAAGCTTATTGGGAAAGTCTAGGATTTGCTGATTTAGCATTAGAAGTAATTTTAGTCGACGCACATGGGAATAATGGAGCTGACAATTCATTTTTTGCACCCACCTCTCCTCCCCGACTGATATTTGGGCAAGGTGGAGTTGACGATGCGGAAGATGCAGATGTAATTATACACGAGTATGGGCATGCTATTAGTGCATTTGCTTCACCAGAAAGCAATGTTGCTGAAGAACGTCGAGCCTTAGATGAAGGTTTTGGAGACTACTTAGCAACTTCTTATTCAAAACAGTTTACAAATTTTGCATCGAATGAAGTGTTTACTTGGGATGGGCATAATGAATTTTGGCTAGGAAGAATTAGTAATTCAAATAAAACTAAATTGGATATTTCAATTAACCAAAACATTTATTTTAACGGGGAAGTATGGTCTGCCACCTTAAATGATTTGCATAACAATTTAGGCGCTACGATAAGCGATAAACTGGCTATTGAGGTCATGTACTATAATATGCCCAATACAACAATTAGTCAGGCTGCCAAAAATTTATTTCTGGCAGATACCCTATTGTATGGCGGGATTCATACTTGCGAGATTTTTGACATCCTTTTTATGCGTAAATTTTTATTGGGTACCTGCTTGGATTTTTATTCTGGTCTGCAAAATCAATTTTCTCAAGATAATCGAGTTCAATTGTTAAATACACATGGATTTACTAATTATGGCGAAGATATTCTTGTGCGCTTCGAAACAGAGGAGTATAGAAACAGCCAGATAAAGTTATTCGACATCAAAGGTGAATGCCTTTTTAGCTATAATCTAAAAGCTCAAGTGACCCAGTTAAATTTCCCAAAGCTTTCGGCTGGCGCATATTTCATGACGCTTACGTCTGAAAGTAACTCTTACCGATTTAAACTATTAAAAAAATAAATATAATGTTGAGTGATATAGAAAAAGAGTATGTGGAGGAGTTTGGCCTCTTTGATGATCCGATGGACAAGTATGAGCACATCATTGACATCGGCAATGAGCTCACCCCTTTAGATGAGAAATATAAACGGGATGAACTACTTGTAAAGGGATGTCAAAGTAAGGTTTGGCTTCATGCCTATAGTCGAGATGGCAAGGTCTTTTTTGAAGCGGATAGTAATACTGTGATAACCAAAGGGATAATCGCTATGCTCGTTCAGGTATTGTCCAATATTAGTCCTAAAAAAGTGGTTGACCATCCATTGGAATTTATTCAAGCCATACAACTTCATGAGCACTTAAGCTCACAGCGAAGCAACGGCTTAACAGCCATGATTAAACAAATGAAAAACTTTGCAAAACAATACGTGTAATATGAAGAAAATTTACTTTTTAAAATCGTGTAGCACTTGTCAACGGATTTTGAAGGAGATAGATGCTGAAGCAAATAATTTTGAATTGCAAAACATTAAAGTAGATCGCATTACTTCTGTTCAGTTGGAAGAAATGAGGCAGCGTGCAGGGTCTTATGAAGCATTGTTTAGTCGCACCGCTATGAAATATAAGGCGCTTAATCTGAAAGACAAAAACCTTAACGAAGAAGATTACAAAACCTACATATTAGATGAATATACCTTTCTAAAAAGGCCCGTAAGTATTATTGGCGATGGCATATTTATAGGAAATAGTAAAAAAGTAATTGAAGCCCTAAAAACAGCTTTAGATTAGGTGTAAACAAAAAGCCTCTTAAAAATTCGGAAGGCTTTTGTTAACTTTTAAATTTACTGAATATTTTATGCAAGACTTTATCTAGCCAAGTTGGCTCAAAATCACCGGCGGTGTAGTGGCCAATCTCTATGAGGAAATTCATTGCTCGATTATAATCATCTTGCTCTACCAATATTTTCACCCCATTCATACTCCCCGATGAAAACTCCCGTAAGGCATTAATATGTTCATCCTTAATATGTGTCCTAATACCAATGTTTTCAAGTTTATTTCGAACCATTGCCATTTCAATTTCATTGGAAAATGAAGCTATTTGTAACAAATTTCTCATCGCAGGTATTTTCAAGGTAGTAAGAAAATGTTTATAATGTACCTCTATTTTCCTGTTCTCGCTCAATTGCTTCAAACAAAGCTTTGAAATTACCTTTACCAAAAGACTGCGCACCTTCTCGTTGTATGATTTCAAAAAACATGGTTGGTCTATCTTGGACAGGTTTAGTGAAGATTTGAAGTAAATATCCTTCATCATCTCTATCGACCAAAATATTTAACTTTTTTAGCACAGCAACATCTTCTTTAATTTCTCCTACTCTATCAATTAAATCTTCGTAGTAAGACCCCGGTACTTCAAGAAACTCAACACCTCTTCTACGCAGCTCACCTACAGTATAAATAATATCTTTTGTAGCTACAGCAATATGTTGCACTCCTGCGCTATGATAAAAATCAATGTACTCTTCAATTTGCGATTTTTTCTTTCCTTTGGCAGGCTCATTAATTGGAAACTTTACATATCCATTTCCATTACTCACCACCTTGCTCATTAAGGCGGTGTATTCTGTAGAAATATCTTTGTCATCAAAAGTTAGTAATAAACCAAAGCCCATTACATCTTCATAAAACTTTACCCAATCATCCATTTTTCCAAGCTCTACATTTCCTACACAGTGGTCAATATATTGTAAACCAATTGGTTTAACCTCAAAAGTTGAGGACCTTGCTTTAAAACCAGGCATGAATGCACCTGAATAGTTTTTTCGTTCTACAAACTTATGAATTGTTTCCCCATAGGTTTGGATTGCAGAAATGACTACTTCACCAAACTCATCCTTCAGCGTCGTAGGCTCTTGCACACTTACAGCTCCTCTTTGAGTTGTTTCTTTCCAACTTTTCGCTGCATCATCTACCCATAATGCTAAAACCTTCACACCATCTCCATGTTTCGCTAAGTGTTTATTAATTGGATTGTCTGGAGTAAGCGCAGAAGTGACAACTAATCGCAGTTTTTCCTGTTGCAAAACATAAGAAGTTTGCTGCTTATTGCCAGTTTCTAAGCCAGCATATGCGACTACATTAAATCCAAATGCTGCTTGATAGAAATACGCGGATTGTTTCGCATTACCCACATATATTTCAATATGGTCTGTACCTAACAAAGGTAAAAAATCTGCTGCATTTACTAGTTTATCTTGATTTTCTGAAACAGTTCTTTCCATGATTTTCTAAGTTTGATTCTTCATACGAAGTTACGATTTTTTCATAACTGAACATGTAATTTCTCCTTTCAATATCTTCAGATAAAAGAAAGTAAGGGTTTATTTATTGTTTAACTTACAGGAGGCGACATATTCTACTTTAAGGAGTTGCCTAAGGCAGAGAAGTAAGTAATAGATTATAAGTAACAGAAGAAGCCGTCCCCCAAACCCTTAATTACTAATACGCTCTAGTCTTCTAGTTATCTAATTAACTAATTCACTATTTTTACCCCATGAATAAGAAAGAAAAGGTTGATTTCGTTGTCAATACGCTTGAGGAGCTCTATCCAGAAACTCCAATTCCTTTAGACCATAAAGACAATTTTACTTTATTGGTTGCTGTACTCCTTTCCGCTCAATGCACTGATGTGCGAGTCAATCTAGTCACTCCTAGTCTATTTGCGCTTGCTGACAATCCTTATGATATGGTCAAGCTAAGTGTGGAAGAGATAAAAGCGATTATCAAACCTTGTGGACTTTCACCGATGAAGTCCAAAGGTATTCATGGACTTTCAAATATTATTATCAACGAGCACAATGGAGAAGTCCCCAATACTTTTCAAGCATTAGAGGCAATGCCTGGAGTTGGACACAAAACGGCTTCCGTTGTCATGAGTCAAGGCTTTGGTGTTCCTGCTTTTCCCGTAGACACGCACATTCATCGGTTAATGTATCGTTGGACGCTAAGCAATGGGAAAAATGTAGTTCAGACCGAAAAAGACGCCAAGCGTCTCTTCTCTGAAGAACTATGGAACAAACTGCATCTACAAATTATATTTTTTGGAAGAGAATATTGTCCGGCAAGAGGACATGACCCACTGGACTGCCTCATTTGCAAAGAGATTGGAAGACGCGAAATGTTTAGCAAGTAAGCTGTAGTCAAATTCATTCTTTTGATTCCCCAAAAAAATTTAAACCTTCGATTTCTTAGCATAAAACGAGGCTAAAAATAAAGCATTAAAGAATGCAAAAGAGACCATACCCATTTGTGTCTGCCATAAGGATTCAGTCATCATATAAATCATAATAACCGAAAGATACGAGAAGTATAATTTGTTTCTTTCTATCCATGCCATCCAATACGAATACACCATAAAAGCGACCAATAAAGCGAAGCCGATAACCCCCATTTCAAGAAAAGATTCTAAGAATTGATTCTGTGCATTATACCCTTGAGCTATACCCTTTTCATAATTGATTTGCTTAAAGGCTTCGCTTAGCGCTTCGGTCGAATTACCTAATCCATTTCCTAAGAAAGAATGTTGTTTAATAAGCTTTATGCTTTCTTGCCACACAATGATTCTCGAGTCTAAAGCACTCAAGATAAATGATTGGCTAAAGACTCCGCAACTTAAAGAAATCAAAGCAAGCAATAAAGTAAAAATAGATATACTGGCAATGGCTATTCTTTTGTTTTTTATTAAGTTGTACATCGCGGTTATCAAAGTAAAAAATAAGACAAAATAACCCACCTTAGAACTACACAGAATTACCATGAAAATGAAAAATAACAGCATTATCCAGTATGAAATTCGCCATTCTTCCCGCTTCAAATACTTATAGTTATTGCCTAAAAAAAGTATCGCTAAATTATAATACAGGGAATGTGTTACGGGATTGGCTTTTACATTACTCAATAAACCTTTATAGGTGAAACCTTGCCATCCAGCTGAAGGAAATTCAACGAAGGATTGCATTAAAATATAGACCCCAAATCCAAAACATCCAGCGATAAATGCGGTCAACAAGACTCTAGGTTTTATCTGAATAATTTTTTCAAATTGGAACATGCTGACCCAATAGACGAATAGCAAGATATAGATACTTAATTTACTCCAAACTCCTGCAGAATCATTGAAAAACACATGAAGCACAGATAACATTAACAACAATATAATTAAGATGGAATAAGGATGATTAAGAAATTGTTGAAGCTTGCCTATGAGGACCTCCCTTAAGCTATTGCGGTACACAATTAGATTCCTCACTACTAAAGCAATAAAAGAAAAGACTAAAATTAAGGTAGGGATACTTGCAGAAACTCGATGAAAAGGAATGGAGATAGCCAATAAAAAAATACTAATAGCAAATATGTATTCTAAAAAAATCGGATAATTCAAATCCTGGGAGAGGTTTTGTAAACTATTGAACATCGTCTTCTTGTTTACTCGTCTGCGATATTTACTAAAGACCAAAAAATCCAAAGCCATTAGAAAGGCAACACAAATTGAAGAGTTTATTAAAACTACCGCTATACTTCCTAATTCTTGTGCTGCCAGTGCCGCTAATATTAACAGAATAGCAAGTCCAAAAAGCAAAAGTGAGGCCTCTGCATGATTAAATCCTATTCTTAGCAATAGATGGTGAACATGATTTCGATCTGCCTTGAATGGAGATTTAGCCAAGTAATATGGTCGCAAGAAAAACAAGCGCAGAGTATCGGCAATGGGAATGGCTAATGCTGTCAAAGCAATACCTACCTCAGCGCTGCATTTCGTTAAAAATAAACTTGAAGCACCTGTATAGGTTTTAATGAAGTTAAAAGCAAATAGAACAGCTAAGAGTCCAATAATCATTGATCCATTATCTCCTAAGAAGACCCTGGGTTTAAACAAATTAAAACGAAGAAATACCAACAATGCTGCAAGAATACTCAGCGCAAGAATAAAATAATTAATTAGTCCTGCACTAAACAACCACATCCCTAAAAATCCGATAGCCACAAATCCCATTAAAGCGGCTAGTCCATTAATCCCGTCTACTAGGTTAAAGGCATTAACCACAAATACGATTATCACCATACAGAGAAGTTGCCCCAAAACATATGGAATGCCATATAAGGTCATGTATTCAGCAAAATGAACCTCCCCTACAAACACCAAAACTGCGGTAACAATGAATTGGCCTGTGAATTTTTGAAAAGCATTCATGGGGTGCTTGTCATCTACTAGCCCCAATATGAACATTCCAGAAACGCCAAACAAAACTCCGGCACTAGCCAATGATGGGGATGGTATTACAAAACACAACAAATAGCTAATGGTAAATGCAATATAAATGAGCCACCCGCCTATTGGTGGGATACTATCCATATGTCTCTTGCGGCCTAGCCCCTTATCTAAATAGTCTATTTTGTTCGCATAGGCGATAAAGCTAGGAAACGCAATATACCCGATAATAAGAATAAGAAACGGTATGAGTAAAAACAAAAAACTCAAGTATGATAATTTTGAGTAAAGGTAGGGATTAAAAATTGTTCTGTTAACTCATCTACAAGTCATTATCTGGATTAGATCTTAAAGAATTCATTGGAAAAATATCATACACACTTAGAGACTATTTAACCTAAATACATAAACCACAACCAGACGTTTTTCACCAAATAAGAACATATATGCCAATATATACCAATATATAGGTATTTGATAATAGAATATAAGTCCTTAGTTTTGAACCAATAAAACATTTAAATTTATTAAATGAAAAATGACCTAACTAAAAGAGAGCTTCAGGTCCTTAGTTTAATTGCTAAAGGATATGGTTCAAAAAAAATTGCATCATTACTTTCTATTAGTGTCCGAACCATTGAAACTCATCGTAAAAACATTAAGCTAAAATTTGAGTTCAACAATTTTTACCGTGTCATCAGTTATGCATATGAGAATAAAATTTTGCCTTTAGATCCAACTTCATAGAATATACAAGACTCTATTAAGACCAATTAATTCTGAATCCCAATAGAATTTAACCTTGGTCGAGCCCCTAGATGAAAATCTAGGGGCTCATAATTTAAAACCTAAGCAAACTGGGCTTATTACCCATTACTTCATCAATCTTCTCCATAATCTCAGTCGTAAGTTTAGGTAAAACTTCAAGCGACTTTAAGTTCTCTTCTAGCTGATGGGGTTTTGTTGCTCCTAAAATGACCGAACTCACATTGGGGTTTTTCAAACACCAAGCTAAAGACATATTCGTTAAACTCACGCCTAAATCACCTGCCAGATTATGAAGGGCTTGAACTTTTTCTTGATTTTCTGGAGACCATACTTTGTCCTTGATCCAAGATAGTGTTTCTATCTCCATTCTACTTCCCTTCGGAATCCCTTTCAAGTATTTACCTGTTAATACTCCGGATGCCAGTGGACTCCATACAGTAGTGCCCATTCCGTAATTTTCAAAAAGCGGCAAGTACTCTTTTTCTAATTTACTTCGCTCAAACAAGTTGTATTGTGGCTGCTCCATACTCGGGCCAATCAAATTATATTTTTCTGCTACCAAATGTGCCTCTGTAATTTGCTGAGCATTCCATTCACTTGTTCCCCAGTACAATATTTTACCTTGTTGTATCAAGTTATGCATAGTCCATACAGTTTCAGCTATAGGTGTATCTATATCTGGACGATGACAATAAAACAAATCTAAATAATCCACTTGAAGTCTTCTAAGAGCAGCATGACAAGCTTCCACAACATGCTTACGCATTAAGCCTTTTTGATTGGGTTTATCTCCACCCCAAAATACTTTACTCGATACTATAAAAGTGGATCTATCCCAATTCATTTTATTAAGAATTTGCCCCATAACTTCCTCGCTTTTTCCAGAAGCATAGGCTTCCGCATTATCGAAAAAATTTACGCCATTTTCATATGCTATTTGCATAAGCTGCTCACTTGTATTGTCTTGAATCTGACTGCCAAATGTCACCCAAGAACCAAAAGATAAAGCACTTAGCTGCAAACCGGATTTACCCATTCTTCTATATTCCATTTTTCAATTTTTAATTTTACTCCTTTTTAACAAACTTTTTAAGCATTCAATCGTTTACAAATTCAATAGCTACAATTATAATCTTATTTTTGCCGAGGATGTTCGAATTTACAAAAGAAATAATCAATAATTTACTCGACTTAGAAGACTATCACAAGTTCTTTGAAAAAGTTAGCACTCAAGAAGGCACGGAAGCTCCTTATGATGATGAGGATTTTCTGTTGTATACAATTGCTAATTTTAAGCGCAGTAACAAAATTCGTACAAAAGTTAACCTAGACAAAAAGCTATACAACGAATTAAATAGTGGCACAGAGAATTGGACTTGGATCTTAATCACTGAACCATGGTGCGGGGATGCCTCTTTTACCCAACCCATTATAGAGGCAGTATGTTTGGCTGGAGACATTGATTTGAAAATTGCACTACGGGATAAAGAAAAATCTATGATGAATGCCTATTTAACCGATGGAGGGAAGTCGATACCTAAACTGATTGTATTGGATGAGCATTTGATGGAAATCTTTCAATGGGGGCCTAGGCCTCAAGAATTACAAGCGAAAATTAAAAACTTGTTAAATAACAACGGTCCATATGACGAAAAGCTTAAATTGGCACACCAATGGTATAGAAAGTATGGAAGTGAGGCATTACAGCAAGAGTTATTAGAATTAATTAAGAAAAATAAATAAGGTGAACGATAAAGTAGTAAAAACTTCAGAGATAAAAGTAAAGGTTGGTTTAGATCAAAACAACGTGCCTATCGATTTAAAATGGATGGCTACCGATTCTGAGCATCAGAATTTAAATGATTGTAAATCCATCAATATTTCCATTTGGGATCCTGTTGAAAACAATTCCCTGGGAATCAACTTGTGGACGACAGATTTAAGAGTTGATGAGATGCATTCCCATTATTTCAGGACCTTAATGAATATGACCAATAGCTATATTCAAGCAACAAAAAATCCTTTTGCTCAAAAGCTAATGCAGAAATTCTGCGAAGATTTAGCTAAACAAACATCCGATTGGGAAGATGAAAAAGAAAAAAAATAAGAATAGTATTAAAGATTACATTATGAAAAATATAATATTAGTATTGATTGTCCTCCTATTTAGTGGGGAATTAAATGCTCAAAAAAAAGGCCATAATATCTCCTTGAATGTGCCTCAAATGGCTAATGAAGATTTTTATCTCGCCTATCATTATGAAGATAAACAGTTCATTGCTGATACACTTACCTTTGATAATAAGGGGCAGTTGATGATACGAGGAGACGAGAACTTGGATCACGGTGTCTACTTGGCAGTTTTCCCTCGACTAAAAAACAAATATTTTGAGTTCATTGTAAAAAATCAATACTTTGGGATTGAACTCCCTGACACCAATAATTTTGATAATGTTATCTTCTCTAATTCTCTGGATAATGAAATTTTTCAATTCGACATGAATGCGATGAAAGAGATAAGACAACAATCTCAAGTATTGGAAGGTAAAATAAAGTTGGCCCAAGAGGATAAAGAAAAGGAAGCACTAACCGCTGAGTATACTCAATTAAATAACGACTACACGGCTAATCGTATAGCCATTATGGAAGAAAACCCTGAGCTATTATACTCCGCTATTCTAGGAATGTTAAGAGAAATTAAAATTCCAGAACCTCCGGTAGATGAAAATGGAGATGAAGTCGACCCTAACTTCAGGTTTCACTATTTTAAGCAACACTATTGGGACTATACTTTTTTTAATGAAGAAGGTATCATACGTACTCCTGTGCTGAAAGGTAAACTAATCGATTACTTTGATAAATACACAGTCAAAAGTCAAGACTCTATTATACAATCTTGTGACATTGTACTAGAGAAAGCTATGGCTAATCCTAATGTTTTTCAATATGCATTAGTCACCTTGTTAAATAAGTATGCAAACAGCAAAGTAATGGGAGATGATGCCGTATATGTGCACTTGGTCAAGAACTATTACGAAGCTGGTGAAACCCCATGGATAGATTCAGTGCAACTAGACAAGATGATTGAGCGAAGAAAAGCTATCGAGCCACTACTTATAGGGAAAACATCTCCTAACCTAAGCTTAAGAGATACTAGTATTAACAAGTTCTATAGTCTACACGACATCAAAACGGATTATACAGTTCTTTATATTTGGGATCCAGATTGTGGGCATTGTAAAAAAGTTACTCCAAAATTAAGTGCATTCTATAAAAATCATTTAGACGAAAGTTTAAGTGTCTATGCAATAACCACGTCGAATATTGAGCAAATTGAAGAATGGAAATCGTTTATTAAAACGCATGATTTAAATTGGATTAATGTGAGTGACTTATACCATCAAACTAATTTTAGAACGATTTATGATGTTACCAGTACACCACAGATTTTCATTTTAGATAAAGATAAAAAAATCATTGCCAAACGAATTGCCGCAGAACAGATAGAAGGATTCTTTCATCAATACATGAAAAATGAAGGAGATGAAAATTATAAGAACTTCATTTTTGATGAAGATGCATTCACTGCAGAAGAAGAGCACAGTGAAGGAGATGGTCATGGGCATTGATACGGAGTAAAGAGTAGGATTCTTAAGTTACTGACGACTTGTTCTTTACTTTATACAGTAAGCTTAATCCTATAATAACCCCGAGCAGACTTAACCACTGCGTATTGCTTAGTGGACCATAATAGGTAGAACTATCTTTCATAAACTCTAAAGCCAATCGACCACCGAGAACCACGACTAAGAATAAAGTTGCAAACGAACCACCAGCGAGTTGTTTCTTTTTATAAAGGAACCAAAACACAGCAGAACAAGAAAACAACCATAAAGCTTCATACAATTGAATAGGATGTCTTGGCAATTTAGCTGGATCTGATAAAGGGAAAATAACTGCCCATGAGACTTCGGTAACCTTGCCATACAACTCACTATTAATAAAATTGCCAATTCGAACCAGTCCACCTAAAAGCGGCATACCAAGTGCCGTGCGGTCTACTAGCCAAATAAAAGTAAACTCCTTATGTCTTTTAGAAAAAAGTAATAAAGCCAAAAGAACTCCAATCATAGCCCCGTGACTAGATAATCCGCCATTCATTACTTCCAGCATTAACATTGGGCGTTCAACAAATGCATCAAAATGATAATATAGAATATCAAAAATACGTGCACCAAGCAATGCTCCAATGAAAACATATTGTATGTAAAGAGTGACCAGTTCGGTATCTTTTTGTTCTCGCTTAAATACTTTCATGCCCATGAAGTAGGCAAGCAAAATAGACAAGGACCAGGTTAAACCATACCAACTTATCCGTAAAAACCCAAAATCAGCAGCTATTGGATCTGGACTCCAAACGAAGTATTCCTGCATGAAACTTATTTAATGAATCGGAAATTTTTCCCAGGATAGTATGCCATATCTCCAAGCTCCTCTTCGATACGTAATAACTGATTATATTTTGCCATTCGATCCGTTCTGCTCGCAGAACCAGTTTTTATTTGACCAGTATTAAGTGCAACTGCTAAATCAGCAATGGTTGTATCTTCAGTTTCACCTGAGCGATGACTCATCACAGAGGAATATTTATTTTTCGTAGCCAAATTAACCGCATTAATGGTTTCTGTCAGGGTTCCGATTTGATTCACTTTTATCAAAATAGAGTTAGCGATGTTATTTTCAATCCCAGTTTGTAATCTTTTGGTGTTGGTCACAAATAAGTCATCCCCCACCAGTTGAATTTTATCTCCAACTTTTTCTGTCAAAGATTTCCATCCTGCCCAATCATCTTCATCCATGCCATCTTCTATAGAAATAATAGGATACTTTTCGCACCAATCTGCCCAATATGAAGCCATTTCTTCGCTATTCAACTTTCGCCCATCAGATTTATGAAAATGGTATACCTTTTCTTCTTTAATATAGAATTCAGCAGCTGCGGCATCCATTGCAATCCACATATCTTCACCTGCTTTATATCCAGCTCTTTCAATCGCTAGTAAAACTGTTTCAATCGCCTCTTCGTTACTTTTGATGTTTGGAGCAAATCCTCCTTCGTCACCAACATTTGTTGAGTATCCCTTTTCTTTAAGAACGTTCTTGAGGTGGTGAAATACCGATACGCCCATATGGAGAGCTTCACTAAATGAATCCGCTCCGAAAGGCATTACCATAAACTCTTGAAAATCAATGCTATTATCTGCATGAGAACCTCCATTGAGGATATTCATCATAGGAACAGGCAATGTATTTGCATTAACTCCTCCAATATATCTAAAAAGAGATTGATTGGAAGACATTGCTGCTGCCTTAGCGCAAGCTAATGAAACTGCTAAAATTGCATTAGCACCAAGTTTACTTTTATTTGGCGTACCGTCTGCATCAATCATTAACTGATCAATCAAATTCTGCTCAAAGACGTCCACTCCTATCAGAAGGTCGGCAATAACATCATGAATATTTGCTATTGCATTTTGAACACTTTTACCTAAGTAATAGCTCTTGTCATTATCTCTTAATTCAACGGCCTCATGTATTCCTGTAGAAGCTCCACTAGGAACGGCTGCTCTTCCGAAGAAGCCCCCCTCTGTATATACATCTGCTTCGATAGTTGGATTGCCTCTTGAATCTAAAATTTGTCTTGCTTTTATATCTAAAATGATACTCATTCAATTTGTTTTTATTCGTTCATTAAATCTTCAAACTGTTCAAACAAATATCGAGAATCGTGTGGTCCAGGGGACGACTCAGGGTGATACTGAACAGAAAAAGCTTTTTTATTTTTAATACGTATTCCTTCTACGGTTTGATCGTTCAAATTTATGTGCGTAATTTCTACTTGCTCACTAGATTCGATATCTTTTCTATTAACTTCAAAACCATGATTTTGGGAGGTAATCTCACATTGACCTGTAATAAGATTCTTAACGGGATGATTTAACCCACGATGGCCGTGATGCATTTTATAGGTAGATACACCATTAGCTAAAGCCAAAATTTGATGGCCCAAGCAAATTCCAAATAATGGCTTATTAGCTGCCATAATCTCCTTCACCGTTTTTACTGCATAACCCACGGCAGATGGATCTCCAGGTCCATTTGATACAAAATATCCATCCGGATTAAAGGCACTCATTGTTTTAAAATCAGTTTTTGCTGGAAATACTGTAATATAAAAATCACGCTCTTCTAGGCATTTCAATATATTTCGCTTAATTCCTAAATCAAGTACAGCCACCCGATACTTTGCATCATTATTACCTAGCGTATATGGCACCTCTGTAGTCACTTTAGAGGCCAACTCCAAGCCATCCATATTTGGTGCTTTGGCCAACTCATTTTTGAGTTGATCGACTGTATCTAAATCTGAAGAAATAATACAATTCATAGCTCCCTTACTTCGAACTTGGGTAACCAATGCACGGGTGTCAATATCCGAAATACCCACGATATTGTTGTCTTCCAAAAAATCATTCAATGAAGTATTTGCCTGTAATCTAGAAAATTTACTAGAGAACTTCTTACATATTAATCCGGAAATTTGAGCTTGCTTTGATTCCTTATCTAAAGCCATCGCACCATAATTTCCAATATGCGGATTGGTCATTATTATCATTTGTCCAAAGTACGAAGGATCAGTAAAAACCTCTTGATATCCGGTCATGCCAGTATTAAAACAGATCTCACCATAGGTAGTTCCTTTGCGTCCTACTGAATTTCCTTCGAAAAAAGTGCCGTCTTCTAAGAGTAAATATGCTTTATTATTTTCCATGTTTTATAGATTGTGGCGAAATTAATGCAATTATTACATGTTTTAAAAAATCTTATCAAGAGGATATAAACAAAAAAGGGATAAACTTTCGCTTATCCCTTTTATATAAATTATTTCTGCATGCTATTCCGCTTTCGCTTGGTCTTCGGTAGAAGTTTCTTCTGCCTGATCTTCTGCAGGAGATTCATCTATCTCCTCTTCCACAGCTTCCACAACATCCACAGCTTCTACAACATCAGTTACTTCACTAGTTGCAGTAGGTGTTTTCTTTTTACCAGCTCTTCTACTTTTCTTTTTAGCAGGTTTGCTATCAGCAGACTGTGTATATATGTCATTGAAGTCTACGAATTCAATCATTGCCATCTCAGCATTATCACCAGCTCTATGATCCGTTTTGATGATTCTTAAATAACCACCTGGACGTTCTCCAACTTTAGGAGCAATTACATCGAATAATTCTTTAGACGCTTCTTTACCTAAACTGTTACTACCTAAGTAACGGTATACCGTTCTTCTGTTATGCGTATCGTTCTTTTTAGCTTTAGTAACAACAGGCTCGAGATACACTCTAAGTGCCTTTGCCTTTGCAACAGTCGTAAAAATTCTCTTGTTTAAGATAAGAGAAGAAGACATATTCTCGAACATTGCCTTTCTATGCGCTGTTTTTCTACTTAACTTATTTATTTTATTTGCGTGTCTCATTACTTCAAATGTCTATCTTAATTAATCTATTAATTCTCGTCTAATTGGTATTTTGAAATGTCCATTCCAAAACTTAAGCCCTTCTCAATCAACATCGCTTCAATCTCAACTAGAGATTTCTTACCGAAGTTTCTAAACTTCAACAAATCATTCGTATTGAACCTAACTAATTCCTCTAGGCCATTAATTTTAGCTGCTTTTAGGCAGTTGTATGCTCTTACTGATAAATCTAAATCCTCAAGATTTGTTTTTAAAAGTTTTCTCATTTGCAATACATGCTCATCTACAATATCATCCACTTTATTCTCTGAAGTGTCAAAAGTGATATTCTCATCTGAAATTAACATTAAGTGTTGAATCAAAATACGAGCTGCTTCTTTTACTGCTTCTTCAGGATGTATGGTTCCGTCAGTCGTTACATCAAGCATTAACTTCTCATAATCTGTTCTTTGTTCAACCCGTGTATTTTCTATGTTGTATTTCACATTCTTGATTGGAGTGAAAACCGCATCTACAGGAATAAACCCAACTGATGTTTCAGCAAAATCATGCTCCTCTGCAGGAACATAACCTTTACCCCTTTGGATAGTAATCTCCAATTCTAAGGTCACCACTGGCTCTATGTTACAAATCACTAAGTCAGGATTCATTACACGGTAAACGTTTGTATGCTTTTCGATGTCACCAGCTGTAAAAGTCTCTTTATCTTTAATGGTAATAAAGATCTTATCAGAAGCATTCTCATCATCCATTATTTTCTTAAGACGAACTTGCTTAAGATTTAAAATGATTTCTGTAATATCTTCTAGTACACCTCTAATAGTAGAAAACTCATGGTCAACACCACTCACTTTTACTCCTACAATTGCTGTGCCTTCCAAAGATGATAACAAAACTCTTCTTAAAGCATTACCTACTGTTACTCCAAAACCTTGCTCTAAAGGTTTGAACTCGAAAGTACCTTCAAAGTCATTTGCTTTTTGAAGAACAATTTTATCAGGTTTTTGAAATGTTAATAATCCCATTTAGTTTCCTTTTTTTAATATTATTTAGAATATAACTCTACAATTAACTGCTCATTGATATTTTCTGGAATATCTTCTCTAGCAGGTAATTCTAGCAATTTACCTTTCATTACTTTAGTATCAAATTGTATCCAAGCGAAGTCATTGTTTGATCCGGCAATAGCTTCTTGAATAGGATCCATTGATTTAGAACGTTCTCGAACTTCCACCTCGTCTCCTGGACGAACATGAAAAGAAGGAATATTAACGATATCACCGTTTACTAAAATGTGCTTGTGACCAACAAATTGTCTAGCCTGCGTTCTTGTTTTAGCAATTCCCATTCTATAAACAACGTTGTCCAATCTAGACTCCAATGCTTGTAATAAGTTTTCACCTGTAACACCTTCTTTTCTAGAAGCCTTTTTAAAGGTATTTCTAAACTGACGCTCTAAAAGACCGTAAGTATATTTTGCTTTTTGCTTTTCTTTCAACTGCACACCGTAGTCAGAAACAGATTTTCTTCTTTTCGAAGACCCGTGCTGACCTGGAGAATATTTTCTTCTATCGAAATACTTGTCATCTCCGTAAATTGCTTCACCGAATTTTCTAGCGATTTTGGTCTTTGGACCGATATATCTTGCCATGGTTCTTAAACTTGAATATTATTTATTAAACTCTTCTTCTTTTTGGAGGACGACAACCGTTATGTGGGATTGGCGTAACATCTTTAATAGTTGTAACCTCAATACCGCTGCTATAAACTGTTCTGATAGCAGACTCTCTTCCCGATCCAGGACCTTTCACATACACTTCAACTTTTCTAAGTCCAGCATCATGCGCAACTTTCGCAGCATCAGTAACTGCAATCTGTGCAGCATAGGGCGTGTTCTTTTTGGAACCTCTAAAACCTGCTTTACCTGCAGATCCCCATGAAATCGTTTGTCCCTGGTTGTTTGTAAAAGTAATAATGATGTTGTTGAAAGTAGCTTTAATAAAAACCTTACCCTCAGCATCAACTTTTACAACTCTTTTTTTAGCTTTTGACGCTTTTTTTTGTGTAGCCATAATTCAGTGCTCCTTTAATTATTATTTAGTTGCTTTCTTTTTGTTAGCAACAGTTTTTCTCTTTCCTTTTCTCGTTCTAGAGTTATTCTTAGTACGTTGTCCTCTTAGAGGTAAACCTTTACGATGACGAATACCTCTATAGCATCCGATATCTTGCAAACGTTTAATACTTAACTGCACTTCTGAACGCAACTCACCTTCAACCTTTATATTGTCGCCAATATATTTGTTAAGCTCTGCGACTTCATCATCAGTCCACTCTTCAACTTTCTTGTTTTCATCAATTTTTAGCGTTGCTAAAATTTCCGATGCTCTTGTTCTTCCGACTCCAAAAATATACGTTAAGCTAACTAAGCCTCGCTTGTTTCTTGGTAAATCTGTTCCTGCTATTCTTGCCATTACTAAAAATTTATCCTTGTCTTTGTTTAAATCTTGGATTCTTCTTGTTGATGATATATAGACGTCCTTTCCTACGCACTACCTTACAATCAACGCTTCGCTTCTTTATAGATGCTCTAACTTTCATAATACTCTATTTATATCTATACGTTATTCTTCCTTTATCCAAATCATATGGTGACATTTCCACAGCGACTTTGTCGCCTGGTAAGATCTTAATGTAGTGCATTCTCATCTTTCCACTGATGTGCGCTACAATCTCATGTCCATTTTCTAGTTTTACCCTAAACATCGCATTGGATAATGCTTCTGTTATGATACCATCTAGTTTTATTAAATCTTGTTTTGCCATATTTTATTTATTCTACGATGTCCTGTAGGTAATTACTCTTTTTTATTGCTTGATCTATAACTCCAAAATCAGTTAAGATTTCCGCTTTCTCTTTTTTTACTACAATATCATGCTCGTAGTGTGCACTAACCTTCCCGTCCTTTGTCAATATTGTCCAACCATCTTGAGCTGAAACAACATCACGTGTTCCGAGATTAATCATCGGTTCAATAGCTAAAACCATATTCTCCAACAATTTAGTTCCTTGGCCCTTTCTTCCGTAGTTGGGTACTTCAGGATCTTCATGTAATGACTTTCCTAAACCATGTCCAACCAACTCCCGAACCACACCATATCCATGCTCATTTTCACAATATTGCTGTATTGCAAAACCGATATCCCCTGTACGCTTGCCAACAATGGCTTGCTCTATTCCGAGGCTTAACGACTTCCGTGTTACTTGAAGAAGCTTTAAGATTTCCATTTCGACACCTGCCATAGCAAATGTAAAAGCTTGGTCACCATAAAATTCGTTCATTATCGTACCACAATCAATCGACAATACATCATCCTCATTGATTACTGTATTATTCGGTATCCCATGAACCACCGCACTATTTATTGAAAAACAAAGTGTGTTAGGGAAATCCCCATATCCTTTGAATCCAGGCACAGCGCCATGATCTCTGATAAACTCCTCGGCCAACTTATCTAAAAACAATGGTGTAACACCAGGTTTTATATGATTAGCTAACTCAGCTAAGGTTTTTGAAACAAGTAAAGAACTCTCTCTAATTAACTCAATTTCTGCTGGTGACTTCACCATCTTTTTAAATGGAAGCCCCCACACTTTGTCTTCCTCTCAATTTACTTCCACCTTTCATTAAGCCATCATAATGACGCATCATTAAGTGACTTTCAATTTGTTGAAGCGTATCTAAAATTACTCCCACCATAATTAACAAGGAAGTACCACCAAAGAAATAAGCAAAACCAGTATTTACTCCACCCAACATTGCAAAAGCCGGAAGGATGGCAATAATTCCTAAAAATATTGAACCTGGTAATGTAATTCTTGAAACAACAGTATCTACGTATTCAGCTGTATTTTTACCTGGCTTAATACCTGGAATAAAACCACCATCTTTTTTTAATTGATCCGCAATTTGAACTGGATTAACTACCATTGCTGTATAGAAGTATGTAAACACCACAATCAATAAGAACGTAAAAATATTATATGCCCAACTCGTTGGGTCAGAAAAGGCTTGTACAAACCAACTAGACTGATTATCCGTAAAGAATTGGTAAACCATAGACGGCAAGAACATAATCGCTTGAGCAAAGATAATCGGCATAACACCTGACGCATTTACTTTAAGAGGTAAATATTGTCTATTACCACCTGCCTGAAGTGATTGAGCCCCTTGAACGACATTTCTTTTAGCGTATTGAATCGCTACCCTTCTTGTCGCTTGAACTAAGGCTATTGATGCAATAATTATTAAGAATAAGATAACTAGTTCAAAAATAAAGATAACTAAACCTCCACCGCTTGCTCCAAAGCGAGCAGCTAATTCACTTGCAAATGATCCCGGAAGTGCAGCGATAATACCGACCATAATTAATAAGGAAATACCATTACCAATTCCGCTGTCAGTTATTTTTTCACCAATCCACATGGCAAACAAAGTACCTGTAGACAGAACTATCATTGCAGTAAAAGTAAACAAAGCAGGAGAATACCCCTCCACTATTTGAATACCTTGAGAATTCAAAAGTGTAAGGTAACCAGCACCTTGAACCATTGTCACAATAATGGTTAAAATTCTAGTGATTTGATTAATCTGACGACGTCCACTTTCACCTTCCTTTTGTAATTTTTGGAAGTAAGGAACTGCAATAGTTAGAAGTTGAACTGCAATCGATGCTGAAATATAAGGCATAATACCTAAGGCCATAATAGAAGCTCTACTAAAAGCACCACCTGCAAATATATTAACCATACCAAGTATACCTGACCCTGCTTTATCTGCTAGAGCATTTAAACTTGAAGGGTCAACACCAGGAAGAACCACGTAAGAACCAATTCTATAAACCAAAACTAATAATAAGGTAAATAAAATCTTATCTCTCAATTCCTTAATGGACCAAATATTTTTTATCGTTTCAATAAACTTCACTATCTAAATATTATATTTTAGTAAAAGACCCACCTGCTTTCTCAATTTGAGCCTGAGCAGTAGCGCTTATTGCATGAGCAGTAACCTTTACTTTTGTTGTCAATTCACCATTACCCAGCACCTTAACGATTTCAGAGTTTTTGATTATGTTGTTTTCTTTCAAGAAATTCAAATCAATCTCCTTCACCTTATACTTATCTGCATAATGTTGAATCATTGCTAAGTTAAGAACAGCATACTCTTTACGATTGATATTCTTGAAACCCCTCTTTGGTATTCTTCTTTGTAAAGGCATTTGACCACCTTCAAATCCGATTTTCCTTGAGTATCCCGAACGAGATTGAGCACCATTATGACCTCTTGTGGAAGTACCACCTTTACCTGATCCTTGACCTCTACCTACTCGCTTCGAGTTATGCGTAGAACCTTTTGCTGGTTTTAAACTACTTAAGTTCATAACTATATTTCTTCAATTTTAACTAAATGTGACACCTTGTTGATCATCCCATCAATTTGCGGTGTGCGCTCTAACTCATTACTGCGACCTATTTTTCTTAATCCTAAAGCAACCATTGTTGCTTTTTGATCTTTTGGTCTATCGATTACACTCTTAACCTGAGTAACTCTAACTTTTCCCATGATTCTTATCCGTTAAAAACTTTCTTTAATGAAACTCTTCTATCTCTAGCCACGGTATATGGATCTCTCATTTTCATGAGTGCATCAACCGTTGCTCTAATCACGTTTGCCGGATTATTTGAGCCTTTAGATTTTCCTAATACATTATGAACACCTGCAGCTTCCAAAACCGCTCTCATTCCACCACCAGCTATTACGCCAGTACCCTCAGAAGCAGGACGCATTAATACCTTAGCTGCCCCAAACTTACCTAACTGCTCATGTGGGATAGTTCCTTTCAAAATCGGAACCTTTACTAAACTTTTCTTTGCATCATCAATCGCCTTTTGAATAGCTTCTGTCACCTCTCTAGCTTTACCCATTCCGTGACCAACTACACCATTGCCATCGCCTACTACAACTAAAGCAGAGAAACCAAAAGTTCTTCCACCCTTGGTAACCTTAGCAACTCGACGGATGCTAACCACTTTCTCTTTCAAATCAAGCTCGGAGGCTCTTAACATATTTCCTTTTGCTGACATTCTACTTAATTTATTTATCTAGAATTTTAAACCATTCTCTCTCGCACCTTCCGCTAAAGCGGCGATACGCCCGTGAAACCTAAAACCGTTTCTATCGAAAACAATTGCTTCGATTTTGGCAGCCTTTGCTTTCTCAGCTAACATTACTCCAACTTTCTTTGATTGATCTACTTTCGTTCCGCCACCAACTGAAGTATCTTTTGATGAAGCCGAAACCAATGTGTTTCCTGTTGCATCATCAATCAACTGAGCATAAATAGCCTTGTTACTTCTAAAAACAGACAACCTAGGTCTTTGAGCAGTACCTGAAACTTTGTTCCGGATACCTCTCTTAATTCTTATTCTTCTTTTGATATTACTAAAAGCCATTTCTATTATTTTTTAGCTGATTTACCTTCTTTTCTTCTCACTTCTTCGCCTGCGAATCTGATACCTTTACCTTTATATGGTTCAGGTTTTCTAACTGCTCTGATTCTTGCTGCAATCTGTCCTATTAATTGCTTATCGTTGCTATTCAAGACAACTCTTGGCGGCTTCCCTTTTTCCATTATTGCTTCGACCTTCACCTCATCTGGTAATAGGAAGACAATTGGGTGAGAAAATCCTAATGCCATTTCCAATAATTGACCAGAAGAAGAGGCACGAAAACCTACACCAACCAATTCCAATGTTTTAGAATAACCTTCAGAAACACCTGTCACCATATTGTTAATCAATGAACGATATAAACCGTGTAATGCTTTATGACGTTTTTGCTCAGTTGGACGCTCTAGAGTTAAAAAACCGCCTTCTATTTTAACGGACATATCTTTATCAATAGCTTGCTTCAACTCACCATTCTTACCTTTCACGGTAACAATTGCGCCATCAACTTTAATTTCTACTCCTTCTGGGATTGCAACTGGTGCTTTTCCTATTCTAGACATGATTGATTCTTTTTCTGTTCTTTAATATACTTCACACAAAATCTCACCACCTACATTCAGGTTACGAGCTTCTTTATCAGTCATAACACCTTTTGACGTAGAGATTATCGCAACTCCTAGACCATTCAACACATGAGGAATCTCTTTCGAGTTCTTGTAAACACGTTTACCAGGTTTTGAAGCTCTATTGATAGCCTTCATCACAGGAACCATATTACCATCGTATTTCAATGCGATCATAATTTTCCCTTGTCCACCAAAAGCTTCGCCCTCAAACTTATACTTAAGGATATATCCTTTATCATAAAGGATTTCGGTAATTCTCTTTTTCAAGTTAGACGCCGGAATCTCCACCATACGATGTTGAGCCATTTGAGCGTTTCTAATTCTTGTTAAATAATCTGCTACAGTATCGAAATACATTTCTTTAATATTTTATTGTTACCAACTTGCTTTTGTTACACCAGGTAGTCTACCTGCAGAAGCCAATTCTCTAAATTTTACACGACTAATTCCGAAAAACCTAACATATCCTTTTGGTCTACCAGTAAGTCCACATCTGTTTTTCAATCTTACAGGAGAAGCATTCTTTGGCAACTTATCTAATGCTTCATAGTCACCTGCTTCTTTTAAAGCCTTACGCTTAGTTGCGAACTTCGCAACCATTCTTTCTCTTTTCTTTTGTCTTGCTACAACTGATTTTCTAGACATAATTTATTTTTTAAATGGAAGACCCATTAATTTTAATAATTCCATTGCTTCTTGATCTGTCTTAGCTGTCGTAACAATCGTAATGTTAAAACCACCAATCCTAGATACTTTATCAATATCAATTTCTGGGAAGATAATTTGCTCCGTAATACCGAAATTGTAATTTCCTCTTCCGTCAAAGCCTTTGTTATTAATTCCTTGGAAATCTCTTACTCTAGGTAAGGCAACAGAAATTAAACGATCCAAAAATTCATACATACGCTCTCTTCTCAAAGTAACTTTAGCACCAATCGGCATATCTTCTCTCAACTTGAAATTTGATATCGCTTTCTTAGAAAGCGTAGCGACTGCTCTTTGACCTACAATGTCTGTCATTTCTTTAACAGCAACATCAACTAATTTCTTGTCACTGGTAGCACCATTGACTCCTTGATTCAAGGCAATCTTAACTACCTTTGGCACGGCCATGATAGATGAGTAGTTGAACTTTTCAGTCATTGCAGGAACTACTTCCTCATCATACTTTTTCTTTAATCGCGGTGTATAACTCATTATTCTATAATTTCTCCTGATTTCTTAGAAACTCTATTCCAACCTTTATCACCTTTTTCTTTTCTAATTCTTGTAGCTTTTCCCGATTTAGGATCAATTAAAGAAACATTAGAAATATGAATAGGCGCTTCCATTGGGATAATTCCCCCATCTGGATTCTTAGCGTCTGGCTTAGTATGTTTTTTAACCATTTTTACTTTTTCTACAATCACCTTAGATGTTTTTGTAAAAACCGTTAAAACTTTTCCTGTTTTACCTTTATCATTTCCAGTTAATACAATCACTGTATCGCCTTTCTTGATATTAAATTTTGGTTCAAATCTATTCTTACTCATCTTCTTAATATTATATAACCTCAGGAGCTAGTGAAACAATCTTCATATAATCTCTGTCTCTTAACTCTCGGGCAACAGGGCCAAAAATTCTTGTGCCTCTCATTTCCTCTTGAGGATTCAATAACACAACTGCATTATCGTCAAAACGAATATGAGAACCATCTTTTCTTTTAATAGACTTTTTCGTACGAACAACAACAGCTTTGTGCACTGTACCTTTCTTTGCATTCCCATTAGGTATGGCTTTCTTTACAGAAACTACCACTTTATCTCCAATAGACGCATATCTTCTTTTAGATCCCCCTAGTACTTTAATTACTAGTATCTCTTTAGCACCACTGTTATCAGCTACGCCAGCTCTTGATTCTTGTTGTAACATCTTATTTAGCTCTTTCTAAAATTTCAACTAATCTCCATCTCTTGTTTTTACTAAGAGGTCGAGTTTCCATAATCTTAACCAAGTCACCTTCGTTGCACTCGTTAGTTTCATCGTGCGCCGTATACTTTTGAGTTTTCTTTAAAAACTTGCCGTACATCGGGTGAATAACTCTTCGCTCAACAGAAACCGTAATGGTTTTTTCCATTTTGTTACTGCTCACAACACCAGTTCTGGTTTTTCTTAACTTTCTATCTACTGTTTCCATCGATCTTATTCGTTTTCAGAATTATTCAATTCTCTGCTTCTCAACTCTGTTAACAACCTTGCAACATCTCTGCGCATTGCTCTAATCTGCAATGGATTTTCTATAGCAGAAATTGCGTGATTAAATTCCATTTTTTTCAATAGAACTTTGGTCTCGCGGCCTTTTTCTAACAATTCTTCAGTTGTCAATTGTTTGATATCTTCTTTATTCAGTGTCATAGCTTTATTATTTAAGCTTCTACGTAATCTCTTCTTGTTACTACTTTCGTCTGAACTGGTAATTTCTGAGCAGCTAATCTTAATGCTTCTTTAGCTACTTCAGCAGAAACTCCATCCACTTCAAACATAATTCTTCCAGGCTTAACAACTGCAACCCATCCTTCAGGTGCACCTTTACCTTTACCCATTCTCACTTCTAATGGCTTGCTTGTATAAGGTTTATCTGGGAAAATTCTAATCCAGACCTTACCCTCTCTCTTCATGTACCTATTCACCGCAATCCTTGCAGCTTCAATTTGACGATTCGTAATCCAACTAACATCCAGTGACTTTAATCCGAAAGAACCAAAAGATACTTCAGTACCTCTACCGGCATTTCCTTTCATCCTGCCCTTTTGCTGTTTTCTATATTTTACTCTTTTCGGTAATAACATCTTTCTCTAATTATTTACGCTTAGCAAATTTCTTCTTCCCTTTCTTCGCATTCGGATCGCCCACGTTTGGAGATAAATCTCTTTTCCCTAGAACCTCACCTTTACAAATCCAGACTTTAACACCAATTTTACCATAAATGGTATTCGCTTCAACCAAAGCATAGTCAATATCAGCTCTAAGTGTTTGAAGCGGTGTTCTTCCTTGCTTATATTCTTCAGCTCTTGCCATCTCAGCGCCACCCAATCTACCGGAGCAACGAATTTTGATACCTTGAGCACCCATTCTCATTGTAGAAGCAATAGCCATTTTCACAGCTCTTCTAAAATTAACACGACCTTCTAATTGCTTTGCAACGCTTTCTCCAACGATTGCTGCATCTAACTCAGGTCTTCTGATTTCTACGATGTTGATTTGAACATCCTTACCAGTTAATTTCTTTAACTCTTCTTTAATACGATCAACCTCTGAACCACCCCTTCCGATAATAATACCTGGACGCGATGTGTGAACCGTTACAGTAACCCTCTTTAAAGTTCTCTCAATGATAATTTTTGAAAGACCCCCTTTATTAATACGAGCATGTAAGTACTCCCGGATTTTCTCATCTTCCACTAGCTTTTTACCAGCGTCTTTGTCTGCAAACCAGTTTGAATCCCATCCTCTGATGATTCCTAGCCTATTCGATATTGGATTAATTTTTTGTCCCATTAATTTCGTTCTATTTTGAAACGCTTCTATAAAATTGGAGTGCAAATGTAAGGATTAAAATTGGTTATTTAAACCCTTGATTCATTTTTTTTGTATTTTTTTTATACACTTTTTCAATTGTTGTGGATACTTATTTTCATTCAAAAAAAATGCCTCCGTCAACAGGAGGCATCCCTTTTATCTTAAATCATACTTTATTCGGCTGCTGGCGCTTCCTCTTTAACAGGGGTTGCCACTTTTGAATCAACCACTAAGGTTATATGGTTGGAACGCTTACGAATTCTGTGCGCTCTACCTTGAGGCGCTGGTCTAAAACGCTTGAGCATTTTTCCACCATCAACCCAAATAGACTTAACGATTAAATCGTGATCCTCCGGTTGAGCCTCATTTTTTTGACCCCAGTTATTAACAGCAGATAATAACAGTTTTTCAATTTTCGGAGCTGATTCCTTGCTTGTAAACTTCAGTACGTTTAGTGCTTGATTTACTTCCATTCCTCTAATCAAATCCGCTACCAATCGAGTTTTTCTCGTTGATGTAGGATTATTTTTCAATTTTGCTACTGCTTCCATTTTTTTAATATTTAGATTTTTAGTTAAGCGATTTTTCAATCGGATAAACTATATCTTATTTAATTTTCTTCGATGAATGTCCTCTAAATGAACGAGTTGGAGAGAATTCACCTAACTTGTGTCCTACCATATTTTCCGTAACATAAACAGGAATAAATTTGTTTCCGTTATGAACTGCAATCGTATGGCCTACCATATCTGGAATAATCATACTTGCTCTTGACCAAGTTTTAATTACTGCTTTTCTATCAGCCTCATTCATGACATCTACTTTTTTAAGTAAGTGATGTGCGATATAAGGGCCTTTTTTTATTGAACGTGCCATATCTTATTTTTTACGTTTGCTTATGATTAAACGATTAGATGATTTCTTTTTGTCTCTAGTTTTAAACCCTTTAGCGTAAACGCCTGTTCTAGATCGAGGGTGACCTCCTGAGTTACGGCCTTCACCACCACCCATTGGGTGATCTACCGGATTCATTACTACTCCTCTAGTACGTGGTCTAATACCTAACCATCTTTTTCTTCCTGCTTTACCTAACCTAGTTAAGTTATGGTCTCCGTTTGAAACAGAACCAATAACCGCTAAACAAGTTTTAAGTATCATTCTTGTTTCACCTGAAGGCATTTTTAAAATTGCATATTTTCCTTCACGTGCTGTTAGTTGCGCATAGGCACCAGCACTTCTAGCAATTTGAGCACCTCTACCTGGCTGCATTTCAATGTTGTGTACCACAGAACCTAAGGGAATATCTGCTAAGTACAATGCATTTCCTACTTCAGGATCTGCTTTGGATCCAGACATTAACTTTGCACCAACACTTAAACCGTTTGGGGCAATTATGTAGCTTTTAACTCCATCTTCATATTGCAATAATGCAATACGAGCTGTTCTGTTTGGATCGTACTGAATAGACAACACTTCTGCTGGCATATCTTGCTTATCTCTTTTAAAGTCGATAATACGATATTTTCTTTTTGATCCACCACCTCTATAACGAGTGGTGATTCTACCATTCGAGTTTCTACCACCTTTTTTACTTAAAGGTAAAAGTAGAGACTTCTCTGGCTTATCAGTTGTCACCTCTGCGAAGTCACTTCCGATTCTAAAACGTGTGCCAGGTGTTACTGGCTTAAATTTTCTAATTCCCATCTTTTCTTAATTTGTGGATTCTTATTCCTATTAGATATTACTATAGAAATCAATTGTATCGCCTTCCACAAGACTCACAATTGCTTTTTTATAAGCTGGTTTTCTTCCTGATGCCACGCCTGACTTTGTAAAACGAGTTTTTGCTTTCGCTGGGATAACGTGTGTCCATACTTTATCTACACTTACTCCGTACATCGTTTCAATAGCCTTCTTGATGACTAATTTGTTTGCGTCTCTATCTACAATAAAAGTAAATCGATTACTCTTTTCTTGCATTTCGTTAGACTTTTCAGTCACAACAGGCTTTTTTAATACGTCTTCTATTACTCTCATGGCTTCAATTATTTATTAAAATATTCTAGGCTGCTTTCACTGATAACTAGTTTCTGGCAATTTAAAATATCATAAGTGTTTAAATTGTTAACCTCAGTGATTCTAGCTCCTTGAAAGTTTCTAGAAGAAAGCAAGACATTACTATCTGCATCTTGGTTAACGTATAATCCCTTCTTATCTGCTCCAATATTCCCTAAAAAAGAAATGAAGACACTGGTTTTAGGTGCATCCATTTTGAAGTCTTCCACAACAACAATAGCATTTTCTTTTGCTCTGTATGTAAGTGCTGAAAGCCTTGCTAATACTTTCACTTTTTTATTCAATTTGAACGAATAATTTCTAGGACGAGGACCGAATACACGACCACCACCTCTAAAAAGCGGATTCTTGATATCGCCAAAACGCGCTCCACCTGAACCTTTTTGTTTTCTAATCTTTTTTGTAGATCCTTTAACTTCTGATCTTTCCTTTGCTTTGTGTGTACCTTGACGTTGGTTAGCTAAATATTGCTTAACGTCTAAGTAAATAGCATGATCATTTGGTTCAATACCGAAAACTTCTTTTGGTAATGTTACCTCTCTTCCAGTTTCCTTACCGGCTGTATTTAAAACTTTCACTTTCATTTTATTTACCCTCCACAATTATGTAAGATCCCTTATGGCCAGGAACACTTCCTTTTACAACCATTAAGTTTTCTTCTGCTATTAATTTAATAATTTTCAGGCCTTTAACTTTGACTCTATCAGTACCCATTCTTCCGGCCATACGCTGACCTTTCAGTACTCTTGAAGGCGTAGATGCCATACCAATTGATCCTGGCGCTCTACCTCTATTGTGCTGACCGTGGGTTTGCATTCCAACACCCCTAAATCCGTGACGTTTTACAACACCTTGGAAACCTTTACCTTTTGAAGTACCAACCACAGCAATTTCTTCACCTTCTTCAAAGATGTCGATAGTGATTTCATCCCCAAGATTTTTTTCAAAGTCAAAATCTCTAACTTCAAATAACTTGTGTTTGGAATCCACTCCTGCTTTTTTGAAGTGACCCTTCATAGGGTTTGGCGTGTTCTTATCTTTCTTTTCTCCGTAAGCTAACTGCACGGCATTGTATCCGTCAGTTTCTTCCGTTTTGATTTGAGTAACGTAGCAAGGTCCGATACTTAATACCGTACACGGCATTTTGGATCCCTCTTCAGTGAAGACGCTAGTCATTCCAATCTTTTTTCCTAAAATTGCTTTCATCTGTCTTTTTGTTTTAAAAATTTGTTTCAGATGGAACTTATTCTTTCCCTAATTAGGGAAAGGACATTGGTTTCCCGCTTAAACTTTAATTTCTACATCGACTCCACTCGGCAATTCAAGCTTCATTAAAGCATCAATTGTTTTTGAGTTAGAGCTGTAGATGTCTAATAATCTTTTATACGTCATTAATTGAAACTGTTCCTTTGAATCTGAGTTCACGTGAGGTGAACGCAAGATATTAAAGACTTTTCTTTTCGTTGGTAAAGGAATTGGTCCACTAATAATAGCTCCTGTATTCTTTACTGTTTTATAGATTTTTTCAGCTGACTTGTCAACTAAATTATAATCGTATGATTTCAACTTAATTCTAATTCTCTGTGTCATTTTCTTTAATATTAAGCGGTTACTTTACCCGTTGCTTTTTCAATTACAGTTTTTGCTATACCATCTGGAGCAGGTTGGTAACTATGGAATTCCATAGATGACGTTGCTCTACCTGAAGTAATCGTTCTTAGCTGTGTGACATATCCAAACATTTCAGATAATGGAACTTTTGCTTTAATTACTTGACCAGTTCCTTTCATAGCCATACCTTCCATGATACCTCGTCTTCTATTCAAATCACCAACTACATCCCCTGTATTTTCTTCTGGAGTAATAACTTCTAGTTTCATGATTGGTTCAAGAATAATAGGCTTCGCTTTTTTCGAAGCTTCTTTAAATCCAATTTTTGCACACAATTCAAAAGATAAAGCATCAGAATCCACTTGGTGAAATGAACCATCATAAATTCTTACTTTTAAGCTATCAACTTCGTAACCAGCAAGAACACCATTCTTCATAGCTTCTTTAAAACCTTTCTCGATTGCAGGAATAAATTCTCTTGGAATAGATCCACCAAAAATATCATTTACAAATTCTAATCCTTGTTTGGTAGGGTCTTCGACAGGTCCCATTTCGAACTTGATATCAGCAAATTTACCTCTACCACCCGATTGTTTCTTGAAGGTCTCTCTATGCTCAACTGTTTGAGATATTTGCTCTTTATAGTTTACTTGTGGAGCTCCCTGATTACACTCTACTTTAAATTCTCTTCTCAAACGATCCAAGATAATGTCAAGGTGTAACTCACCCATTCCACTAATGACAGTTTGACTTGTATTCTCATCAAATGCAACTTTAAAAGTTGGATCCTCTTCAGACAATTTTGCTAAAGCCATACCTAACTTATCTACATCACTTTGAGTTTTTGGCTCAATTGCTAGTCCAATAACTGGATCTGGAAAGTCCATAGACTCCAAGACAATAGGATGCTTCTCTGCGCATAATGTATCTCCAGTTCTAATATCTTTAAAACCAACTAAGGCTGCGATATCTCCTGCTTGTAAAAAAGGAACTTGTTTCTGAGTGTTCGCATGCATTTCAAATACACGTGAAATACGCTCTTTCTTTCCCGTTCTTGTGTTTAAAACATAAGAGCCAGAATCTAACTTTCCTGAATAAGCTCTTGTGAAACACAAACGACCTACAAAAGGATCCGTAGCTATTTTAAATGCTAAGGCAGCAAAGGGCTCGTCAACATTTGGCTTTCTAACCTCTTGCTCATCCGTATCAGGATTTGTTCCTATGATTCCTTCTACATCTAAAGGTGACGGTAAAATTTCCATGACCATATCCAACATAGCCTGAACACCTTTATTTTTAAATGCAGAGCCACACATCATTGGAATAACTTTTCCAGCAATAGTAGCTTCTCTTAGAGCATCTAAAATTTCTCTTTCAGTTAATGAATCAGGATCTTCGAAGTATTTCTCCATTAAGGTATCGTTGAATTCAGCTACAGCTTCAAGCAATTGCTCTCTGTACATGGTAGCTTCTTCTAAGATGTCATCTGGTATAGGCACTTCATTAAAGGTCATACCCATATCATCTTCATTCCATACGACTCCTTTAAAGTTGATTAGATCAACAGCACCTTTGAAATCATCTTCAGCACCGATAGGAATTTGTAGTGGTAAAGCGTGGCTACCTAACATTTTCTTAACCTGAGCGCACACGTTTAAGAAATCAGCACCTTGACGATCCATTTTATTAACGAATCCAATTCTTGGCACATTATAGTTGTCAGCTAAACGCCAATTTGTTTCAGACTGTGGCTCAACACCATCAACCGCTGAAAACAAAAACACTAAACCATCTAATACTCTTAATGACCGATTCACTTCAACAGTGAAATCCACGTGACCTGGAGTATCAATAATATTAACGTGATATTCTTTACCTCTGTAATCCCAGTGAACCGTAGTGGCAGCAGAAGTAATTGTAATACCTCTTTCTTGCTCTTGTGCCATGTGATCCATTGTAGCAGCACCATCATGCACCTCACCTATCTTGTGAGTCACACCAGTGTAGTACAAAATACGCTCTGTTGTTGTAGTTTTACCTGCATCAATATGCGCTGCGATTCCGATATTTCTTGTGTAGTTTAAATCTCTAGCCATGACTGTTTATTAAAATTTAAAGTGAGAGAACGCTTTATTTGCTTCCGCCATTCTTTGCGTATCTTCTCTTTTTTTGACTGCAGCTCCTTCACCTTTGGCTGCTGCCATAATTTCACTACCCAGCTTTTCAGCCATTGACTTCCCGTTACGAGCACGAGAGTATTTTATTAGCCACTTCATTCCTACGGAACGCTTTCTTGCTGGACGAACCTCTGAAGGGATTTGAAAAGTGGCACCACCGATTCTTCTACTTTTTACTTCAACTCCAGGAGATATTGCTACTAAAGCTTTTTTCCATAGCTCATAACCATCTTCCCCAGCTTTTTCCGTAGCATAGTCCATTGCATCATAAAATATTTTGTACGCAATCGTTTTCTTTCCGTCTAACATTAAATTGTTAACAAAGAAAGTTACATTCTCATCACCAAATCTTGGATCTGGTTGATAATACCTTTTCTGCGGTTTTCTTTTTCTCATACTATCTTATTTTTTCGGGCGCTTAGCTCCGTATTTAGATCTTGACTGCAGTCTACCTTCAACACCAGATGTATCTAAAGCACCTCTAACGATGTGGTAACGCACCCCTGGTAAATCCTTTACCCTTCCTCCTCTAATCAATACGATAGAGTGCTCTTGTAAGTTGTGACCTTCACCCGGTATATAGGCAATAACCTCTATTCCGTTGGTCAATCTCACCTTCGCCACTTTTCTCAAAGCAGAGTTAGGTTTTTTAGGTGTAGTGGTATATACTCTTGTACATACTCCTCTCTTCTGAGGGCAGGCGTCTAAAGCTCTAGATTTACTTTTGCTTATAATCGCTTTCCTTCCTTTTCTTACTAATTGTTGAATTGTAGGCATAAATTGCTTAAAATTTTAGGACTGCAAAGGTATGGAAAGATTTTTAATTAAAAAACGGATTTTTAATTTTTTTAGGTCATTCCTATTTTTTTTTGGGTATAAGACGATTAAAGCCCCACAGCTGTTGACTTCAAGCTGTGTAATTTGACTATTAATTCTTCCATCAGCAAAAGTATGCGAAAATATCAAGAGTTTTATTGGGTTCGAGGGGAATAATGTCACTAGCCAAGCAACAAGTCTAGGATGCAGGAATTTACAATTTCAACTTTGTTTTGAGGCAAAAAAATGGATACATTTGTATTACCTATTAAATAAGATGAAATTATGAGTAGATATGAACGCATGCCAGCTAGTTTTTTTAGCGGTAATCGAAAGACCTTTATGAAACAAATGGAGAAAAACTCCATGGCTATCTTTCATTCTAATGATGTCATGCCGAGAAGTGCTGATGGACACCACCCATTTCGACAAAACCCTGACTTTTACTACCTAACTGGAATTGACCAAGAGGAGTGCATGCTTATTCTTTACCCTGATGCATCAAATGAGGAACAACGTGAAATCTTGTTTTTGCGCGAAACAAATGAAATGATCGCGGTATGGGAAGGTGATAAGGTAAATAAAAAGCAAGGTAAACAGATATCCAATATTGAAACCATCAAATGGAATACTGCTTTTGATAGCACGGTAAGCCATTTAAGTAATATGGTCAAAACCTTTTATCTTAATTTAAATGAAAATGACAGAGCCCATTCAAAGGTAGAAACAAAGGACAAGCGTTTTGCCAAAGCAATGAGAGATCAGTTCCCTCTTCATCAATTCAAGCGCAGTGCACCGATTGTTTCATACCAACGAAGCATCAAACAAGCCGAAGAAGTGGCGACAATGCAAAAAGCTTGTGACATAACTGAGCAAGCATTTAGAAGGGTGCTCTCAACTACCCAACCAGGAATGATGGAATATGAAGTAGAAGCAGAAATCATTTCCACCTTTATGAGGCATGGTGCAACAGGACATGCATATACCCCGATTATTGCTTCAGGTGCTAATGCATGTGTCTTGCATTACATTGAAAATGACGTGGTATGTAATGATGGAGATTTATTACTTATGGATTTTGGTTCGGAATATGCTTGTTATGCCTCTGACCTTTCCCGGACTATTCCTGTAAATGGAAAGTTCACGGATCGTCAAAAAGAAGTATATAACGCCTGTCTAGGCATTCATGATGAAGCAAAGAACATTATGAGTCCTGGAATGACGCTGAATGACTTCAATGCAGCGGTCAAAAAAATGATGGCCTCAGCCTTAGTGGATATTAAATTAATTGACAAGCAAGCAAGTGAAGAAGAAAGGAAGCAGCTCACTCAAAAATATTTCCCGCATGGGACAAGTCACTTCATGGGTATTGACGTGCATGATGTAGGTGCTCGTTATGAGAAAATTGAGGAAAACATGTGCTTCACCATTGAGCCTGGAATATACATACGGGATGAAGGAATAGGAGTTCGTATTGAAAATGACATTATCGTTAAAGACGGAAAGAACTTTGACTTAATGGCCAACATTCCAATTACAGTTGAAGAGATAGAGGAATTGATGGCGAAGTAGATGCCCGAAACTGTTGATATAGAAATAGACGAATGCGCCTTAAAAACATAAGATTTCCCCTTACTTAGATAGAAATGGCATTTGAAGTTGGATTTATTGTGTGAACCGACTTTTCTAAAATCTTGCAAGCTCTCAAAAAATTAATTCGGTTCGTCTCTCTTAATCTCTTTTAAGAGGATATCAATTTTATCATTTATCGCAGTCAAACGACCTTCTTTTTGTTCTAGGTCAAAACTCATTTTACTGGCAAAATTCCACATTTCCTGCACTTTGGTTTTATTCATTATGATATCAGGGTATTGGGAATTCTCCGAAATTAGTATGATATTTTGAGCATCTTTATGATAAACCCGTTTAACTAAAACTGAATCGTGGCTGACCACGACATAAACATCTCCCTCTTTGATGCTTTCTAAATGAAGGATTGCTTTACCAAACACCCAATCGTTAGGCTTTAAGATAGGCAGCATGCTATGTCCCTCCACTTGAAAAGCTCGAATACTCACTCCCTTAAAACTGGGTAATGGAATATGAAAAGCGGGTAAAGAACTATACCATTGATGATTGGATAGGTTTGACGGGTAACCCGCCGCAGCTTTAGCGTTAACCATTAAGACATTCTCATTCTCATCACTATCTACTAAAATTACTTTTGGTAGAACCTCTAGTTTTCTCACCTTACTATGCATCTGCTCGCTTTCACCATAAAGCCAAAGTGGATCAATATTATATTTTTTAATCAAGAAAATCAATGCGTGAGCAGGTATTCGCATCTTGCCTCTCTCAATATCAACGGTAGAAGATTTAATACCTAAGTCTTGAGCAAATTTAGCTTGTGTAAAGCCTAAATAATTTCTTAAAACCTTAAACCGTTCTGCTTCAATTGGTAATTTATTTTTCATCCATTCGAAGTTAAACGTTTAATGGAATAAATCCAAATAAAGATGGAATAAATCCACAAATTGTTGCTATTTTGTTTACCACAGCCCTTTGCTACTGATTATATAAAAAATCAAACTGCACAAAAGCGCAATTTACCGAGGGACTAACTTAGTGTTCTGAACGCTGGTTTTTGCCACAAAAAAAGGCCTACTAAGAATTCTTAGTAGGCCTTTTATATAGTCTTAGTATTCTAACTTTCAATCTACATTATCATTAAGAAAACCATTATTCTTTCGAATTTCTGGTCGTTTTTCTCCTTCAACATCAAAACTATCTACCGAAAATCTAGAGACATTATTTTCACTACTATGAGGAGTTTCATCCAAACATATCCCTCGTCTGGTATAGGCTGGTGTTTCCTCGAATTCCTTGATCTTATTCATATTGTCCCATTTATAACTCACATCTTTTAATCTGCGGACACGATCATTAAGGATTTCCTCCTTATTGACGGGCAAATCTTCCCTTGGTGTTTCTTTTGGTGTTGTATAGAAACCATAAGATTCAGTGTCAGGCAGAGTAGAGTCAACTTCTTTGATCTCAAAATCGAATGAGTTCTCCTCAAAATTATTATTCAGATTCACTTGAGTAGGTTCAACTGGTTCTTCATCCTTGCGACCGTCGAACAAATCAAAGGTGTAAGAATCACTTACTTTATTTCCTGTATGTGGATTATCTGATGTTTCTTCTCTTATCTGCATAACATCTTCTGCGGGCTTGATCGGAGCCTCTTCTCTTGCAAGATTATCCAAACTAATCACTTCTTTCTTTACTTGCACAGGTTCAGTATTATCATCACTGAACCCAGTAGCAATAATTGTAACACTTAACTTTTCACCTAAAGCATCATCGTCACAAGTACCAAATATGATATCTGTATCATTGCCTGCTGCATCTTGCACAAAATCATTGATTTCAGTAATTTCATCAATAGTTACTTGTTCATTACCCGAGCTAATATTGATTAATATTTTTCTCGCACCTGTTATATTGTTGCTATTAAGTAAAGGTGAATTTATTGCCGCATGAACAGCACGCATGGCTCTATCTTCTCCTTCCGCTTCTGCAACACCCATTATTGCCACTCCACTTTCTTTCATTACATACTGAACATCGGCAAAATCAACATTAATTTCACCGGGGACTGTAATAATTTCTGAAATTGATTTTGCAGCCATGGTCAATACATCATCTGCTCTTGAAAATGCCTCAGATTTTGACAAATTTCCGTAAATCTCTCGAATCTTATCGTTGGAGATAACCAAAATACTATCTACTTCATCCTTTAATTTCTTAATCCCTTCATCTGCCTGCATCAACTTCCGACGGCCTTCAAAGCTAAATGGAGTGGTGACAATACCAACTGTCAATATTCCCATCTCTCGGGCAAGTTTGGCTACTACAGGAGCTCCACCAGTCCCTGTTCCTCCGCCCATTCCGGCAGTGACAAACACCATTCTCGTATTCTTACTCAGTAATTCTTGGATGTCCTGCGAAGATTCAATCGTAGCTTCTTCTCCTATTTCGGGTCTAGATCCAGCCCCTAAACCTTGGGTCATTTCTGGACCTAATTGGATTTTATTGGGAACGGGACTTAGGTCAAGAGCTTGTTGATCTGTGTTGCACACCACATAATTAACTCCTCTAATACCCATTTCATACATGTGATTAACAGCATTACTGCCCCCACCACCTACTCCAATCACTTTAATGATTGATGATTGTTCTTTTGGTAAGTCAAATTGCAAATTCATAGCTAGTTTAATTTTTTCTTTTTTGTAATCTTAATCATTAAAATCTCCGTCATTCTCATCCATCAACCATTCTGGTATTCCTTTGAAAATATCCTTCCACCAGTCCTTAACTTTATTTGTTTGAGCGGTTTCGATAAGGTTATTACCAGCTTCTGATTCTACTTCCTCCTGCTTCCTCTCTATAGTTGAATCATAGGGGTCAATATGAACTTTGTCTGAAGATTTACTATCTTCCTTAAAGGCTCTCTCTACTAAGCCTATTCCAGTGGCGAACATTGGGTGTTTCAGCTCGGCATTATAATCAGTTGCCAAGTGCTCTATTGGATAACCTATCCGTGCATCAAGCCCGGTGACATATTCTACTAATTGTTTTATGAATTTCAATTGTGATCCACCACCTGTTATAACAATTCCTCCGTTCAATTTTTTTGCATATCCAGAAGCTTTTATCTCAAAATAAACTTGTTCGAAGATCTCTTCTATTCTAGCTTGGATAATATTTGCCAAGTTTTTCATAGAAATTTCCTTGGGTGGACGCCCCTTTAATCCCGGTATAGAAATGATTTGATTGTCCTTCGCTTCTACCGAAACTGCCGAACCGAACCGAACCTTTAAGGCTTCTGCTTGATTTTTCATAATCTTACAACCGTCCTTAATATCTTCCGTAATAATGTTGCCGCCGAAAGGAATAACACATGTATGCCTTATTATACCATCTTGAAAAATGGCTAAATCTGTCGTGCCTCCTCCAATATCTACTAAAGCTACCCCAGCTTCTTTTTCATCCTCATCCAAAACTGAAGCGGCCGATGCCAGTGGCTCCAATATCAATCCTTCCATGGTTAAGCCAGCCTTTTGAACACAACGCTCAATATTTTGTGCAGCGGCTACTCGTCCTGTGATAATATGGAAATTTGCTTCGAGACGACTACCACACATCCCAATTGGATCACTTTTGGCAGGCATTGAATCTACAATAAACTCTTGCGGCAAGACATGAATTATTCGTTCACCTGGACTCATTGCAAGCTTATGCATATCGCGAATTAAACTTTTAATATCCTCTTCGGAAATCTCACTTTGCGCATCACTTCGAGTAAGAATACCTCTGTGCTGCATACTCTTAATGTGCTGACCTGCAATACCTACATGAACCTTGGTGATTGTTTCACCAGATTGTTTTTCAGCATCTTTTACGGCCTGTATAATAGATTGTACAGTTTTGTCGATATTGGCAACCTCCCCGCGCATAACTCCATGAGATGGTGCTTTTCCAATACCCAAAACCTCAGTTTTACCCAACTCATCCTTCTTTGTGACTAAAACACAAATCTTGGTTGTCCCTATATCTAGTCCTACGATTACTTGATTATTTGCATCCATTCGTTTACGTTATTTTTTTTTACAGATTATTTGTCCTTTAAACTTTAGATTTATTTCTTCATATTGTTTCCAATCAACATTCTTTATTGCTTCTTTGTAAAATATCTGGAGATACTTAAATTTATCCTCAAGATTATCAGTATTTCCAATGTTTACAACATGTTCATCGATCTTAGAATAAAGTAAAAAATCACCATTATTTGCTACCTCAATTTGCCCTATCATAGCTTCCCAAAATGAACTTTCATTGATGAAGGCCACAAGTTCAAGTAGGTCTTCACGGATCTTAAGATTCTTTGATGTAAGCTGCTTCGACAAATTCCCAGTAGCAACAATTAGTCTAGGAGTAAATTTACTTGAAATAGGAATACTTTCACCCTTGTTACTCACATAGTAACTAACACCATTATTGTTGAATACTCTATATATAGGGTTTTTTTGTGTCACATCTACGCGCATCTTCCCTTCAAAATTAGTGAAAACATCAGCTTTTTCTATGTATTCGCTTTGCTCAATGCGTGCCTCAATTTCCGATTTAGAGACATCCTTTAATCGTTGATTAATCACCACATCTTTCCCATTGTTGTTTATAAAATCAATGATCTCATTTTCCGCAATAAATTGAAATTTATCTGCATTTTTAACATTCACCTGAATTTCATTACAGACAGACTCACCAGCCTGCAAACGAGCCTTGATTAAAATGGCAATAAACAACACACCAAAAACCGCAATTAATGCAACCTTCAAGCCTTGAATGATGTATTTTTTTGTCGTCTTTTTCATTGAAGCATTTCTTTTATTGGCTCAACAAATCTATCTATATCTCCTGCACCGATGGTGACGACCACTTTGTTCTTTACTTTATTTCTAAGTGAATCTATTAGCGATGTCTTATCAATAATTGCCTTGTTTTTAAGCGCTACTTTATTCAAGATTAATTCTGAACTTACCCCTTCAATAGGCTCTTCTCTGGCAGGGTATATTGGCAAGAGAATTAAATCATCCACCTGAGCTAACTCATGCGCAAATTCTTCATATAAATTCTTGGTTCTTGAGAATAAATGGGGTTGAAAAATTGCTAATATTTCTTTATCAGGGTATAAAAACCGAAGTGATTTTACCAGCGCTTTTATCTCCATAGGATGGTGTGCATAATCATCTATATAGATTGTGCCATCGATATCTACGTGCTTTTCAAATCTTCTTTTAATTCCTTTAAAAGAGCGTATTCCTTTTCGGATATCCCGATTAGAGATACCTAATTTTTCACAAATTGAAATCGCCAAAGTGGCATTTTCTAAATTATGAATCCCTCCAAAGCTGGCGGTAAGATTTTCAATAACACCGTTTGGTGTCGTTACAGTAAAAACAAACTCCCCGTTCTCAACACTGTAATTAGTCAGCGAATAATCCGCCTGCTTTTCATGGCCATATTGTGACACCTCCAAGTGTTTGGGTAATCTTGATAAAATATGCGAATAGTGCTCATTTAAAATCAACTGACCTTGCGGTACTATTTGTTTTGCAAATTGAATAAATTCTTCTTCAATATTTTCTAAACTACCATACACTTCCAAATGGTCACTATCAATTGCAGTTATCCCCGCTATATTGGGATGTAGAGTAAGAAAAGACCGATCAAACTCATCTGCTTCAACAACCATAAAACGATTAGATGTATGGATATAATTGGAGTTATAATTACTGGCAATTCCTCCTAAAAAAGCTATGCATCCTCCTGCACCATTTAATATATGAGCAAGCATAGACGAAACAGTTGTCTTCCCATGAGAACCAGCAATAGCGATACAATAATGATTGCTTGAAATCATGCCTAAAACTACTGACCGTTTGTAGAGTTCGTATCCATTTTCCTTATACCAATTCAATTGCTTGTGCGATTGAGGTATTGCCGGCGTATATATGACTAAATCAGCTTCTTTATCCAATAGCGTTAAATCATCATCAAAATGGATATCCATTCCCTCTTGCATTAACTTGTCTGTTAGTGGAGATGATGTTTTATCATAGCCTTTCACGCTGAGGCCTTGCTCATTAAAATATCGCGCAAGTGCAGACATACCGATACCTCCAATACCCAGAAAATATACTTTTGATATGTCTTTTAAGTCTTTCATTAAATGCTTGACAAAATACTTTGAGCAATCTCCTTAGCTGCGTTTGGTTTAGCAAATTGCTTAATGTTATTACTTATTTTTTCTTTCAATTCAGTGTTACTTAGCAAGTCGATACATGCCGGAACAAGTGCTTCAACGGCCTCATTATCCCTTATTAAAATTGCTGCCTCCTTTTCCACTAAAGCCATTACATTTTTGGTTTGGTGGTCTTCAGCAACATTTGGAGATGGTAGTAATATGGTTGGTTTTCCAATTATTGCTAGCTCTGATATGGTTCCACCTGCTCGAGAGACTATTACATCTGCAGCCGTGTAGGCATAATCCATTCGGTCAATAAAGCTTAGAACCTTAACCATGGGTGAGTTTAAACTAGCATACTCCGCTTCATAGATTCTACCACATTGCCAAATCAATTGAATTCCTTCTTCGTCAAAACGATTAATTTTTCCCGCAATAGCTTTATTTATAGCACTAGCACCTAGGCTTCCTCCAGTGATAAATACTATTGGTTTTTTTCCATCCAAACCGAAATGCTCGCAGGCCAATTTTCGATCTACCCCATCCAGTGATATACTACCTCTCAAAGGATTTCCTGTAAGTTGTATCTTTGATTTTTCAAAATATTGTTCCAGACCATTATAGGCAGCAAATACTTTTCTTGCCTTCTTAGCCAATAGTTTGTTTGTTATTCCGGGAAATGCATTTTGTTCTTGAATAAAACTTGCAACCCCCTGCCATTGCGCTACCTTCAAAGCTGCTCCGCTTGCATATCCACCTGTGCCAATTGCCGCATTTGGTTTAAAATTTTTTACGATAACCCATGCCTTTACCAGACTCACTAGCAGCTTAAATGGAAAAAGTAAATTTTTTACGCTTAGTTTTCGCTGAAATCCCGCAATTGTCAGCCCTTTTATTTCGTATCCCGCTTTAGGCACTGCAGTCATTTCAATTTTACCTTTTGCCCCAATAAACAAAAACTCTGTCTCAGGGGATATTTTTTTAATAGCATCTGCTATAGCAATTGCTGGAAAAACGTGTCCACCACTTCCTCCGCCACTCATCAATATTTTTAAATTCTTCTTCACTTTCTTTTTAGCGTCTATTTATTCCTGTTCAATTTCCTCTGAACCCATAATTAAATCTTCTAGCGACATTTCACTTTCATCTATACCTAGTTCTAATTGTTCAATATCTCGACTTACACTGAGGATTATTCCAAAAGCAAGACTTACAAAGATGGTAGAGCTCCCTCCCATACTCACCAAAGGCAAGGTCAATCCCGTGACTGGCAATAAACCGACGGCAACCCCCATATTAATCATTGCTTGAATAGTTAGGCTTAAGGCCAATCCAAAGGATAACAATGCACCGAATGCTTTTGGTGCTTTTCTAACTATAAGTCCTGAACGTATTAAGAATGCGAGGTAAAGAAAAACAACAAACACTCCTCCAAAGAAGCTATACTCTTCTATAATAATTGCATAAATAAAATCCGAATAAGGATGAGGAAGGAAATTGCGTTGCGTACTATTACCAGGGCCATTCGGAATAAACCCACCCTTAGCTATAGCAATTTTGGATTGAACAAGTTGATACGGCTCTTCTCCATCCGTATTCATAAAAGATTCTATTCTTGCTTTCCAAGTTGTCATTCTTCCCGGCATACTCTCTTCTGGCAAAGTGAAAAGCAAGGTAACAAACATGCCTATCGTAATTACTGAAAGACCAATTAAACCAACAATGTAAGCTATGTGAATTCTTCCCACAAACATTACCAATACACTGGTTGAGAATAACACCAAGGCAGATGACAAATCTTCAGGAGCTATTAATCCACAAATAATAAATACCGGGAATATCGTAGGCCAAAATCCCTCGCTAAAAGAACGCACCATGTCTTGCTTCTTTGATAGCATGCGGGCTAAATACATGATTAATGCAAATTTAGCTAAATCAGATGTTTGAAAAGTAAGGTTTACCCCAGGAAGGGTAATCCATCTTTTCGCTTCATTTATGTCAGTGCCAAAAAATAAGGTTAGCACCAAAAGGATAATACTTAAGTAATATAATATTTGAGAGATTCTTGAGAAATATTTGTAATTAATTAAATGAGTCAGGTACATTAAAACCAGACCACCACCGATAATAAGAACTTGCTTCATCAAATAATACTCCGTATTGCCAGCTCTATATTTATAGGCTAAGGTCCCGGTAGAACTGTAAACAGCCAAAAGAGAAAACAAAGACAAGATGAGCACAATGACCCATATGTATTTATCTCCTTTTATGTTTTTGGTTATTTTTTCAAACATTTCTTTCTAGATTTCTAGCTTTTATAAATTGCGCACTGATGCTTTAAATTGATTTCCTCTATCCTCATAATTTTCAAACAAATCAAAACTTGCGCAAGCTGGTGATAATAGTACTGCATCCCCTTTATTGGCAAAATGATTGGCGATTCTAACGGCCTCTTTCATATCATGCACATTTATCATCAAATCCGTTTGATGAGAAAAAGCTTCGTGCAAATTTCTACTATCATTACCTAAGCAAATAACGGTATGAACTTTGGCGCGCACTAAAGATTTAAGCACCTCATAATCATTTCCCTTGTCTACCCCTCCCGCAATCCAAACTACTGGATTTTGGATAGACTCTAGAGCGTACCAGGTGGAGTTTACATTAGTGGCTTTCGAATCATTGATAAACTCAACTCCGCCTATTTTCAGCACCTTCTCCATTCGATGCTCTAGATTTTTAAAATCCGCTAGACTTTCACGGATACTCTCCTTCTTAATATCTACTGCTCTGGCCACGATAGAAGCAGCCATTGAGTTGTAAACATTATGCTTGCCTTTAATTCCTATTTCGTTAATTGACATAGTAAAAACTTTTTTTTTTAGGTTTATAGTTAATTCGTTATTTTGTAGATATGCGCCCTCACCTACTTCAGTTTCAAGCGTGAAAGGGATTGATTGTGCATGAATTTTTTTTGTAATTAGTGAGGTTGCTATTGACTTATCGTCCTGACAATAAATGAAAAGATTCTCGTCGTTTTGATTCTGAGTAATCTTAAACTTAGCCGCTAAGTAGTTTTCAAATTTATAGTCATAGCGATCTAAGTGGTCTGGTGTTATGTTTAGCAATACGGAAATATTTGGTTTAAATGAATCAATGTCATCTAATTGAAAACTGCTCACTTCTAAAACGTAGTAATCAAATTTCTGGGTGGCGACTTGCTGGGCAAAACTCACGCCTATATTCCCAGCTACACCGACATTTAGTCCAGCATCTTTTAAAATTTTATAGGTTAAGCTTGTTGCTGTAGTTTTACCATTGCTGCCAGTTATGGCTATTATAAACGCATCGGTGTACCTTGAAGCAAACTCTATCTCAGAGACCACTGCTATTCCTTTCTTTCTAATCTTTTGAATAATATCTGCGTTTTCTGGTATTCCAGGACTTTTCATTACCAGATGTGCATCCAGTATATTCTCTTCGCTATGCTTACCTTCTTCCCAATTGATCTTATACTTATTTAAACATTCTTTGTGCTTTGGCTGGATTTGACTATAATCTGATACCCAAACATCAAAACCCTGCTGAGTAGCAAGTATAGCTGCACCAACACCGCTTTCTGCAGCCCCGAGTATTGCTATTTTTTGAGTTTTAGTTGTCATCAATTTTTCTCTTTATCTAATTTTTAAGGTTGCTACAGCTATAATGGCTAAAAGTATACCTACAATCCAAAATCGTGTTACAATTTTAGATTCATGATATCCCTTTTTCTGATAGTGGTGGTGTAAAGGTGACATCAGAAAGACCCTTCGTCCTTCACCATATTTTCTCCTCGTGTATTTGAAGTATCCAACTTGAATGATTACTGATAAATTTTCTGCGAGAAAAACACCTACTAGAATAGGAAGTAATAATTCCTTCCTTGTTAGGATAGCTATAGTTGCAATTATGCCACCAATAGCAAGACTACCAGTGTCACCCATAAACACTTTTGCTGGGTATGAATTTTGCCATAAGAAGCCGATACATGCTCCGATAAATGCAGCAATAAAAATGGTTAGCTCTGCAGCATATGGGATATATAGAATATTGAGGTATTCAGCAAAAATAATATTACCAGATATATAGGCAAACAAGAACAGTACGGAGCCACTAATCGCGGAAGTTCCTGTTGCTAAACCATCAATTCCATCCGTTAAATTCGCGCCATTGGAAACAGCAGTTATGATAAAAATAACTGCTGGAATAAAAATTAACCAGCCAAACCTTTTCCATGATGGATTAATTAATGTCAAGACCTTCTCATAATTAAACTCATTGCCTTTTAAGAAAGGTATGTTTGTTATCGGTGCATCAATTTTAGCCATAAAATGCTCAACACCTTGCATATCCTCATGGGTTGAAATTTGATCAACAGGGAATTTTTGTGCCTCCTCATAGGAAACCTCTTGCTTCACATATATATCCGGATGGAAATACATCATTGCTCCAACAAAAAGTCCTAGACCAATTTGGCCAATTACTTTAAACTTCCCTTTTAAGCCTTCTTTATTCTTTTTAAATACCTTGATATAATCATCTAAAAAACCAATAGCACCCATCCAAAGCGTGGAAACTATCATTATAATAATATAGATATTGCCTAAATCTGCTAGTAATAGAGTTGGAATTAAAATGGCTAACAAAATTAGAATCCCTCCCATGGTAGGCGTCCCTTGTTTTTCCTTTTGCCCTTCCAATCCTAAGTCTCTTACGGTTTCTCCAATTTGAAGATTGCGCAGCTTATTAATCACCATATCCCCCAGTAGAATGGAAATCACCAAGGAAAATACCGCAGCCATAGCTGCTCTGAATGATAGAAATTCAAAAAGACCCATGCCAGGCAAGTGAGTATGTTGATTTAAATATTGAAATAGTTCGTATAGCATAGTGATCTATTTATTCAATTGTTTAAAAGCTGCTTCCAATTCCTCTTTATCGTCAAAATGAGATTTCACTCCCTTGACGTCTTGATAACTCTCATGCCCTTTACCAGCCACAAGAATAATATCTTCTGTATTCGCCATCATACAAGCAGTTTTAATCGCTTGTTTTCTATTTTCAATAACTAATACTTTCTTCTTATCCAGCACGCCAACACCATCTTGCATCTCATCTAATATGATATTGGGGTCTTCTGACCGAGGGTTGTCTGAAGTGTAAATCGCCTTGCTGCTTAATCTTGCGGCAATAGCGGCCATAAGTGGGCGTTTACTTTTATCTCTATCACCTCCACATCCAACTACCGTGATCAATTGATTCCGTTGTGTATTCAGCTGATTTATCGTTTCCAAAACCTTCTTTAAAGCGTCTGGCGTGTGGGCATAATCGACTATTCCAACTATTCTTTCTTGAGAAGAAAGCATATATTCAAATCTTCCTTCTGCACCTTCAATCGTGCTCATCGCAACAAGCACCTCTGTTTCGTCTTCACCCAACAGCAAAGCAGCGCCATAAACAGCCAATAAATTATAGGCATTAAAAGACCCAATCAACTTGACATGCAATTCTTGGCCATTCATGTTCAACATCATACCATTGAAATCGCTTTCTATAACACGGCCAGAAAATTCTGCATTTCCAGTTAATGCATAGTAAAGCTTTTTAGCTGCGGTATTTTGCAACATCACCTTGGCATTTTTGTCATCCGCATTGCTCAGAGCGAAGGCGTTTTTGCTCAATCCGTCAAACAGGCTCTTCTTAGCTTTTAGGTATTCTTTAAAAGTCTTGTGATAATCTAAGTGGTCATGAGTCAAGTTGGTGAATATAGCCCCGTCAATATCCAATCCATGGATTCTATTTTGATCTATTGCATGAGAGCTAGCCTCCATAAAGCAATGAGAACAGCCATTTTCAACCATCCTAGCTAATAAAGAGTTAACTGCTATTGCATGAGGAGTCGTATGAGTAGAAGGAATAAGCTGATTTCCAATTCTGTTCTCAACAGTTGATAATAGACCACATTGATATCCCATTTGCTTAAACAATTGAAAAAGCATAGTCGCCACAGAAGTCTTTCCATTTGTGCCAGTGACAGCTACTAATTTCAATTGAGCAGAAGGGTTACCATAAAAATTTGAGGCAATGAGACCTAAAGATTTGGAAGAATCCTCCACTAACACATAGGTGCATGATGCTTTCATGGACTCAGGCAACACTTCACAAATTACTGCAGCTGCAACACCATCAACCTCAGAGACATATGCATGTCCATCTGTTTGACTCCCTTTTATTGCAACAAAGATTGAAGCTTCACGAACATCTCTAGAGTCAAGAGTCAAGCCAAGAATGTTTTTATTGCTATCCCCTACAATCTCTTTAAACTTTACAGCTTTTAATATGTCAACTAGTTTTCTCAAAATAATTCCAATATTATATTTTGCCCTGGCGAACAAGATCTCCCAGCAGTTAAACTTTGTTTTTTCACTTTCCCTGCACCATTTACTTGCACCTTTAATCCTGCATTTTCAGCTACATACAAGGCGTCTTTTAAATCCATTTCCAACAAATTGGGTACTAGCCCCCCAATAAGATTATTGGCATTCATGGACATTGAATTGATTGCCTTTTTTGCAATCCCATAATCCGCGTTGATATCTGAATGGAAAGAGAAACCTAGCTTATTGTAGATCACTTGAGCGTCTTTACTCTGAAGATTGCCAATTCTTGGAATAGTATAGTCGCTTACAAGAGGATTGGTTTGAATACTTTGATGCATCTCTATACCATTGGCATAAATTTTATTTGCAATTTCAGCAAAGACCGGACCTGCAACAGCTCCACCATAATATCCATTTTTAGGATTATTTATAACCACAATACAGGAATATAGGGGATAATCAGCAGGGAAATATCCAACAAATGAAGCTTGATAAACTTTATCTTTATACTGAGTTATCGCATTGGCAATTCTGGCTGTACCGGTTTTGCCAGCCATTGTCAGTTGACCGCCTGACTTTAGATGTCTAGCAGAACCAAATTCAAAAACGCCATTTAAAAGATTTTTCAATTCTTTTACCGTTGAAAGACTGACCACGGCATCATCGATCACCACAGGACCGAACTCCTTGATGGTTTCGTCCAAATCTTTTATGCCAGAAACAAGGTAAGGTTTCATCATTTTCCCATCGTTTGCAATGGCATTATAAAAAGTTAGAATTTGTAAAGGGCTCATTTGAATTTCGTAGCCCGTGCTCATCCAAGGCAAGGAAACCAAACTCCAAGTTGAAGGCGGGTGAATAGTTGGTGCAGTTTCACCCGTAATTTCAATGCCCACTGGATTCTGTAAATGCATTTTAAGCAGCCTATCATAGAACTTAGAAACATTATCACCATAGCGTTCAGTTACTAACTTCGAAATTGCCACGTTGGAAGAATATGCAAACGCTTCCTTTACCGTGATGGTGTCATTTGAGAAAACATGTACATCCCGCATTGTTCTATCTGCATAATGCTTAACTCCACCCTCAACGTCCACAGTTTCTTCGTTGACATTAGTCAAAAGTCCATCCTCTAACAATGCCGCCATCGACATCAACTTAAAAGTAGAACCAGGCTCTGTATTTGCTCCAACCGCGTAATTATAATACTCCTTATAACCACCTACATCCTTCCGGTAAGTGAGATTGGCAATTGCTTTTATCTTGCCCGTTTTGACTTCCATTACAACCGCACATCCATTATCGGCATTTCTAGCAATGAGTGCTTTTTTCAAAGCGGACTCTGCCACATCTTGAATATTGATATCGAGTGTCATTTTTACATCATTACCAGCCTTAGGTTCAATATCTCCCTGACCATTCAAGGGGATATAATCACCACCTGAAATTCGCTGCATTAACATTTGACCTTCTATACCTGCAAGGTATTCATCAAACTTTCCTTCGATACCCACACGAATAGTATCCATCTTACCATCAATATCCGGATTTGGCACAATTCGCTTCCATCCAATCGTCCGTTCAGCCAAAATCCCGAAAGGTGTAATTCTTTTGTTTTTCTGCAAAACAATCATCCCCGACTGGTATCGTCCTAATCTAAAAAACGGCCAATCATACATTTTCTTTAACTCTGGATAAGTAACATTTCGCTTGACGAGATAATACCTATTACCCTTTTGCCGATTAGCAATTAACTGGTCTTTATAAGCTGTTTGAGATTTAGCACCAACATAAACACTCAACATATAAGCAAGAGAGTCTACATTATTGTTAAAAATTTTGTCTGTCATTGGTTCAGACTTAAAGTCCATCCTAATTTCAAAAAACGGCAAAGAAGTGGACAACAAGCTTCCATCCTCAGTGTAAATATTGCCGCGCTCTGCATCAATAGACCGGGATACAATAGTCAGGCTATCTGCTAGCTGACGTAAAGCGGGACCTTCATATACTTGTATTTTAAATGACTGAGAAACAATAGCCAAGCCTGCTAATACTGGTATCAGTATCGCAACCCACATGCGCCAAACTATTTCCTTTCGTTTATTTATAGTCATCGTTATTAATTACTATTTTGAATGGAGGCTTTGTTAACTCTTTCAAGCCCATGGCATTAACCATTTTAGATACCTCACTCTGCTTACTTTTATACATGAGTTCTGATTTAGAAGTCATATAAGTCCAGCGCAATTCCTTTATATCTTGCTCTAATGAATTACTTTGTCGAATTTTATTAATAGCAGTATGATTGTTGGCTACATGAAGAACTCCCAATGCGGCAATAAATAAAATAAGCGGAAGATTATTAAACCAATTCTTCTCATCAAATCGCAAGACTTCTTTCAATCGATCTTCCCAAGAATAAACGGCAGCTTCTTCAGCTTTATGTTCGTCTAAATTCTCCATTATATCTTTTCAGCAATTCTTAATTTTGCACTCCGTGAACGCTTGTTTAGCTTCAACTCTTCTTTACTGGCCTCAATTGGCTTTTTGCTGATCAACTTAAAATATTTCTTGCTTTTGCCATATTCGTCGCTTATCCGAATTCCTTCAAAATTCCCTGATTTCATGAAATTTTTGACAATCCGATCCTCCAATGAATGAAAGGTAATCACCGCCAATCGCCCCCCTTTACCCAAGACATTATAGCTCTGAGTTAACATATCCTTTAAAGCGTTCATTTCATCATTAACCTCGATCCTTAGCGCCTGAAAGACCTGTGCATAATACTTGTTTGGATTTCCTCCCATGGTGTAGTTATCCAAAAATGCAATGAATGCCAATGTGCTTTCGAAGCGGACACCATTTTGCCTTGCTGCAACGATAGCAGATGCAAGAGTTTTTGAATTCCTCACCTCTCCATATTCTGAAAATATGCGCACTAACTCAATTTCATTATAGTCGTGTAAAATATCACTTGCAGTAAGGCCTGAATTTTGATTCATCCGCATATCCATTGGCCCTTCAAAACGAGTAGAGAAGCCTTTACTTCCTGAATCAATTTGATACGAGCTTATCCCGAGGTCAGCTAAAATTCCATCCACTGGAATTTCCTGATGATAAGCAAGAAATCGCTTAAGAAATCTAAAGTTGTGGCCCACAAAAGTTAACTGTGTGTTAGCTGGAATGTTTGCAATCGCATCTTCATCTTGATCAAAGACAAACAAACGACCATCAGTAAGATATTTAAGTATTTCCTTGGAGTGCCCTCCCCCGCCAAATGTAACGTCGACATATCGACCGGATGGATTTATATTTAAGGCAGTAATGCACTCTTGTAAAAGAACGGATATATGATAATCGTGATTTTCCATATCCCCCTATTCTTTTGTATCCTCTACATCTATATCAAAATCACCCAAAACATCCTCAGCGAGATCCGCAAATGAGTCAGAATCCAATGCCAGTTCATTTTCGTATTTTTCTTTATTCCAGAGTTCTAGAGTATTTTTCCCAGGAGTAATAATTGCCGCTCCTTTGATTCCAGCATAATCCAATAAATGCTTAGGGACATTTAAACGATCTGCACTATCTAAAACCACCTCCGTCGCTCCGCGCAGAAAGTAACGAATAAACGCTCTTTCTTTTTTCTTAAATTGATTTAAACGTTCAACCTTTTTTCGAACCTGCTGCCAAACATCAATAGGATAAATCTCCAAACACTCCTCAAAACCTCTATTAACCACAAAACGGCCTTTAGCCTCAGGATTAATCTGCTGCTTTAGAGCACCTGGCAAACGCATACGACCTTTCGCATCCAACTTTAATTCATATTCTCCTAAAAAGCTCATTAGTTATCCACTATGTTTTTAAATCTTTCACAAAAGTATACACTTTTGACACATTTTCCCACATTTACCCATTTATTACCACCAATATTTACTCACATTTTATGCAAAACCATAGTTATTTTTGTGGATAACCAACATTGGAAGATGTGGATATCGATGCTCATGTTGTGGAAGTAAGCTTGTAAGTTGCTGGTTATAAGTTACTTGTAAAAGTTTATAAGTTTACTCACATTAACATTGCCCGCATTTTAAATCACGGGGAAATTGCTTTAAGAAACATTGGCTAATATTTACGTGTAAAGGATGATCCAAGTATATTTTACCACCATTAACTAGAGAATACTTCCTCAATAATCACAATTGGGCAGATATAAATTCTACGCCTACGATTGATGTTCTTTTTGCTACCTTTGAATGGTGAAGCAAACACCTATACATATTAAGAATAAGCGAGCTAAATTCGACTTTGAGATTCTTCAAACATATACTGCGGGAATACAATTGACAGGCACTGAGATTAAAGCAATTCGATCAAGCAAAGCACATATCAATGAAGCCTTTTGCCAGATGCGTAGAGGGGAATTATTTGTTGTTAATATGCATATTGCTGAGTATACATTTGGCACCCACTACAATCATGTGCCGAACCAACCAAGAAAGCTTTTAGTAAACAAGGGGGAGTTAAAACAGATTGATAGAAAGATAACTGAGAAAGGGCTTACGATTATCCCACTTCGTTTATTTCTATCCGAACGAGGATTGGCAAAGTTAGACATTGGCGTAGCACGAGGTAAAAAAAGCTTTGACAAACGACATAGCATCAAAGAAAAAGATACCAGACGAGAATTAGATCGTATAAAAAATAGGTACTAATTGAATAATATGAATAAGGTGTGGCCTAAAAAGTAACCTCAGGGTCTATCGTCATCACTGAAAGAATTAGCATTTTACATGTGATCAGTAATTTTTTACTGAAAAGAAAGAATAGAAAGGCTACTTATGCTCATGGCGTTTAACAGAAAGAAACAACTTATTCACAGCACTCACCTGCCCTTAGATCAGCTTATTGCGCTATTATCACCACAAGGTCATCTTGATGCACCATTTGGTTGCCCTCTAGCAATACTTCTTCAATATGACCATCAAATGGAGCAACTACAGTACTTTCCATTTTCATAGCTTCTATTAAGAATAAAGGAGAGTTCTTTTTTACTTCATCCCCTTTTTTAACCAATATCTGCGTAAGCTTACCTTGCAGAGGTGCCCCTATTTCATTTTCTGCAGCAACTTTCCGATGTGTCTTTATTTCTATATTCAGCTTTTCATTCCTTAGCTGAATATGCCGATTTTGACCATTCAGCTTAAAGTAAACTTGACAATTACCCTCATCATCTGGTGCAGTTGTATTTAAATATTTTACAATCATACTTTTACCCGCAGAAATTTCTACCATTATTTCTTCATTCTGCTTCATTCCATAGAAAAAAGTAGGTGTTGGAATAACCCAAACATCTCCATTTACTTCATTGAAATCATGAAAATCTTTATAAACTTTAGGGTACAGCTTATAGCTTAAGAAATCCAATTCTGTTTTATGTTTCCCAAACTGCCTCTTGAATTGCACCAATTCCCTTTCAAAATCTACAGGCTCTAAATGCTCATTTGGCCGATCAGTATAGGCTTCTTGATTTTTTAAAATTATTTGCTGAAGTTCTTGCGGAAATCCGCCATGTGGTTGTCCAATATCTCCTTTAAAGAAATTAATCACTGAATCTGGAAATGAAATATCTTCTCCTTTCGTAAGAATATCCTCCCGAGTGTAAGCATTACTGGTCATAAACATAGCCATATCGCCAACTACCTTACTGGAAGGAGTAACCTTAACCACATCTCCAAACAACTCATTAGCAATTTGATAATTCTGTTTGATTGTTTCAAACTGATCCTCAATACCGAGTCCACGGGCTTGCGGTCTCAAATTGGAATACTGCCCTCCTGGAATTTCATTTTCATAAACTTGCGCAGTACCCGCTTTTAGTTCAGATTCGAATGGGTAATAATACTCCCGCACATCTTCCCAATAATTTGAAAATTGATTCAGTGTTTGAAGGTCTATTTTTGTTTCTCTTTCATGACCTTTTAGCATGTGAACAATGGAGTTAAAGTTTGGCTGAGAGGTCAGACCGCTCATACTTGCCAATGCTACATCCACGGCATCCACCCCTGCCTCAACTGCTTTTAAGTAGGTGGCAGATTGAACAGATGAAGTATCATGAGTGTGAAGATGTATAGGAATATCTACTGCATTTTTCAAGTTCGTGATTAACTTCTCTGCAGCAAACGGAGTAAGCAATCCGGCCATATCCTTTATTCCTAGGATATGTGCTCCCATATCTTCTAACTCCCGCGCTAAATCTATATAATATTGTAGATTAAATTTAGTCTTACTCTCATCTAGGATATCTCCCGTATAACAGATACAAGCCTCAGCCAAGCTGTTGGTTTCATCTCGCACGGTTTTAATACTCAATGCCATTGATTTGGTCCAGTTTAAGGAGTCAAATATCCTAAACACATCCATACCATTTTCGGCAGCTTTCTCTATAAATTTAGCCACTAAATTGTCTGGATATGCCGCATAGCCCACGGCATTACTACTCCTTAACAACATTTGAGTTAAAATGTTAGGCATTGCCTCCCTTAATAATTGCAGTCGCATCCAAGGATCTTCCTTTAAAAAGCGCATACAAACATCAAAAGTTGCTCCACCCCAGATCTCCATAGAAAAGATTTCTGGATGATTTTTCGCGAAACTTTCAGCAACCATCAACATATCTCTAGTCCTTACTCGAGTTGCCAGTAAAGACTGGTGTGCATCTCTGAATGTTGTATCCGTATAAAATATACCCGGCTCTTCTTTCATCCATTTACAAAACTCATCTCGCCCCTTCTCTAACAAAATATCTTTACTGCCTCTTGGGTAGGCTTTTGATTTATCGTAACTCGGAACCTTAGGTACTCTTAACACCTTCCCTTCATCAACAAACTTTACATCGCTATTTCCATTTAATATAATGTTTCCGATATACGTCAATGTCTTCGTTGCCCGATCTCTTTTCTTACCAAACTCAAGCAACTCCGGATGTGCATCTATAAATCCAACATTTTGTTTGCCACTCACAAAAACCGGGTGTTTCACTACATTTTGCAAGAAAGGTATATTCGTCTTAACACCCCGTATTCTAAATTCAATGAGCGCTCTATCTAATCTTTCTGCTGCACCGCGAAGAGTTCGACCCCAAGCAGAAACCTTCACTAACATACTATCAAAAAATGGCGAAACAGTAACCCCAGGATAAGAACTCCCTTCATCGAGGCGTATTCCCATCCCCGCAGCATTTCTATAGGCAATTATGGTCCCATAATCCGGTTGAAAATTATTTAAGGGGTCCTCCGTGGTTATTCTACATTGGATGGCAAATCCGTCTAATTTAATATCACTTTGCTCATTAATGAAAATACTTGAATGACTTAAGGGTAAGCCATCGGCTATTAGAATTTGCGTTCTTACAATGTCTATACCCGTCACCTCTTCTGTTATCGTATGCTCAACTTGTATTCTTGGATTAACCTCTATGAAATATATATTTTCTTCAGCATCAACTAAAAATTCAACCGTTCCTGCATTATAATATCCAACATGCTTGCCAATTCGTATTGCATATTCATATAACTTGTCTTTAGTCTTCTGCTTTAAAGAGGGAGCAGGAGCAACTTCTACCACTTTTTGAAAACGTCGCTGAACAGAGCAATCACGCTCATATAAATGCACCAAATTTCCATGATGATCCCCAAGCAATTGAACCTCTATATGTTTTGGATTTTCAATGAATTTTTCTAAAAATATAGTATCAATTCCAAAAGCCTTTTTAGCCTCATTTTTTGACTCGTTAAATGCCTGTACTAATTGATCATCACTTCTTACCACACGCATTCCGCGACCACCGCCACCAGCAGCAGCTTTTACCATTATTGGATAACCTATCGTCTGTGCCTCTTTCAATGCATCTGCAGCCCCATCAACGTCTAATTGACTACCTTCTATAACGGGAACATTAGTGGCTCGCGCGATTTTCTTTGCTGCCACTTTATCGCCAAGTTGGTTCATTGATTCGGGTGAAGGACCGATAAAAATTATACCTTCCTCACGGCATCTTATTGCAAAATTTACGTTCTCTGAGAGAAAGCCATAACCAGGGTGAATAGCATCGACACCCTTTGATTTAGCAAGTGCAATGATCTCCTCAATATCAAGATAGGGCTTTAAGGGCTCCTCGGAAGCCCCTATTTGGTAAGCTTCATCAGCCTTATAACGATGCAGAGAGTACCTATCCTCATAGGTATACAACCCAACTGTTGTTATTTTTAGCTCTGTAGCTGCTCTAAATATTCTTATTGCAATTTCCCCGCGATTTGCAACGAGGAGTCGTTTAATTTTTAAATCCACCATTTCAACAAAAATAACAAGTAAGAATTAAAATCAAAAAATATTTTGTCTAATTTATCCCCAAGAAATCCACCATTAAGTAAAACTATAATAAATACGAAAATTTAAAGAAGAACAACATCTTTTTTACCTTAATCTAAAGGTCATACGAGTTAAATTAAAAAGGGCTATTCCTTTCAGAATAGCCCTTTTTAATCTTATTATTAATGCGATTAGCTCTTGCTTTTCTTGCCTCCAATGGAATACTTGAAAGTATGTGACAATTTCATCATTGTATAAAAACCGATGAAAGGTGTTCCTGGAAAACGCTGAAATTCATTATTTGTTATATTGTAGAATGTACCACTCAAGATCGTATTCTTTGAAAAATTTGGTCTGTAGGATATACTCAAATCAATAAGATTTGCAGCAACTACTTCCCCGACGTAAACCGCAGAATTTGCAGGGAAGGCATCTTGCCATCTCCAATTAATACCGGCACCAATACCTGTATTTCCAATATTTAATCCTTCAACAGCAAGTGAGGTCTTGTACTTAGGCGCATTCAAAGCAATATAACCTCCTGAGGCTCCTGCTAACGAAATTCTATCTTTATTCATAAAAGAAAACATTCCCGAAATTTTAAGCGTACTTTCTTTAAAATTCTCAACATAAGTAGCCCCTAAATCAGCACCTGCGATGTCAACTTCTCCGAGATTAATGTAGGTCAAGATCAAATCAGAATTAACTAAATCATCTTCTGGAGCAACTGTTCCTAGTGAAAAACCTTGCATAGCTCCAACAAGCCATTCGCCGACTGAAACTCCCGCCTCTCCTGCTAAACCAGCCAATGCACCCTCTATAATACCAGATTGTGTAGTTCCCGCGTTGCTCTGATAAACAGGAACCAACTCTTGAGCTAATTGATCATCATCAAACAACACTCGATAAGAGGCAGGAGATAATGGACTAACATAATTGTCAATTCTTGTGTAATACAAATCAGCAGACAAGAAAAATTTATCTTTAATAATTCCTTTGTAACCTATCTCCATCGTCTGTGTCACTGTACTCTTAATCGATTCCAAATCTGAAATTTGCGTATAATCAAACTCTTCATTACTGATAAAATCAATCACCTTTCTTTCTACGTTATTATTCAAAGAAGAAGAAGCTGATGATAAATCGCCTGTTAATGAAACCAAATCACCCTTAACAAAATCAAACTGCGCAGCATCATAATCTGTACCATATAAGGTAGTTGCAATTAGATTAGATAAAGAATTTAAAAAGCCGTCAAAATGTACATGATTGTTAGATAAATCAGCAACATCATACCACCCATTATCATATGGACTTCTAAACTGTGCGAAGCCGTCTGAACCATAATTAAAATTGAAGCCAGAAGGATTACCTAAACCTCTTGCAGTAATACCATTAGGGACAAATAATTGCGGTAAATCCAATGCAGTATTTAAGGCTGAAGGTGCGCTAAATGCTCGGTTATAAGTTAAACGTGCAGTGTGGCGACTAGATGGCTTATATACAATCGCTGCCCTAGGGGATAGGAAGAACTCACCAATTCTATCTTGGTAATCACCTCTTAAAGCCGCTAGAAGATCAAATTTTTCTGATATATGATATTCCGCTTGACCATATACACCCAATTGATTGATAGCATCATCATCTTCATATCTACCGTAAATAGTACCATCCGAAACTGGACGTGTCAAAATTGCATCGAAACCATATGTAAAATCAACTAATTGTTTAATACTAGAATTATGTTGAATCTGAATCCCATGAAGTTTTGACTTGTCGAGCAAAGTTTGGAATTGATAAGGTTGAGGCTCACTTCCATCTAGTTGACTAATGAGGTATGTGTCTCCTGAATTACTAGAATTCATAAAATAGTTAACAAACAAGCTTTTATATCTCGCTCTTACCTGTGCATAAGTATAACCCCATCCTACGCCTTGAGCACCGCCCAAACCTGTAAGCTCTAGGTTGGTTGTGTTGGCATAACCTCCACTAAAAGTAAAATCAACATCCTTATTGACCGCATAGTCAATCCTTGCATCAAAATTATATTTCTGAATAAAGAAATCTCTATCAAATGTCTGCAAACCTGCAGCAGAATCAACTTCAAATTTTACACCATCTCTAACCGTTCCGAAGACAAAATTAGTACCTGGAGTAGGTTCCCTAGGGTCATAGTTAGGGAAATCATGCCCTTGCATGTAGCCCCCAGAAATTTTAAAGCCCACTTTATCGCTTAGTTTTTGTGCATGACGAATGTTTGGTGCCCAAACGCTTCGACTTCCACCGGTGAAGCTTATTGTAGTTTCAGTATTATGATCTCCACGAATATCTAATGGTGACTTCGTTATGATATGCATAACACCATCCGCAGCATTTGGTCCGTACAAAGCTGAACCCGGTCCACGTACAATCTCGATTCTTTCGATATCGTCGTTTGACCCTGGCATTAGCTGAAAAGCATTAACCTTAAGAGAAGGGACCTGACCTATACGATTATCAACCATAGTCAACATAGAGCCGGAAAAAATACCATTAAATCCTCTCACAGCGACATTTGCCGAAACTAGGCCTGTGGGAATTATGTCCACTCCTGGAATACTTTTTAAATTATCCGTTGCTACTACAGCAGCAGTATTCTGAATCTTTTCTGAACTAATTAAAGTCACAGAAGCAGGTGCATCCAGTAATCTTTCTTTTCTTTTAGATGCAGAAACCACGACCGCATCTAGGCCTATTGCATCCACCTTCATTTGATGATTAATCTTAGCTCCAGTGAAGACAACCGTTTTGTCACGATACCCCACAAACTTAAAAACTACCGAAGGTTTCTCCGACGTTAAGGCTAACGTATATTTCCCATCAAAATCTGTAGTAGTGCCATTAAAAGTATTTTTTTCAATCACATTAACTCCAAAGAGAGGATCTCCATTTTCATCAGTTACAGTCCCATTGACCGATTGTGCTATTAATCCGTACATACCTAGGATACATATGAGTAATAAGTAGACTTTTTTCATTTATTGTTAAATTTGGTTAAAGCAAATCTAAAAATATTTTAATTAGAAACGTTAAATGTTATTCACAAAAATTACCTAAAGTGTCCAAATAAAAGAAAGAAAGACTTTTGAAGAACTATCAGTGAAAATCATAAGCAAATTAAAAAGGCATCACTATTGAGTGATGCCTTTTTAATTTGGAGTTTAAAAGCTCTTTAATCGTTCGTTCCAGCTTTCAGCCCTGGATGAGGAGGTGCAGGGTTGCTCTCACCAACTTCATCAGCATCAGCCTGTTCTAAAGAAACTTTACGTTCTTTATACTGTTCGATATTTGAAGAACCTTCAGCGTTAGATTCTCCAGAAAACTTCACAATAAATCTATCTCTGTTAATGCCATATTTCTCAGTTAAATAATCTATAACCGCATTAGATCTGTTCCAAGATAATTGCTCATTATATTTCTGATTGTCATCTTTGTCCGTCATTCCAGTAGCTCGAATAATTAAGTCTGGGCAATCAGCCATTTTAGAAGCCAAAACATGAAGATGTGCATAAAATTCAGGTTTGATATTAAATTTATCCTTATCAAAATGAACGGATGGAAGAAGAACATTACTGCATGCTACCGACATCATTTCATCACAACAAGAAGGCGGCAATTGAGCTACACCTTTTAAATTAACAGGCAATCCCGGTGGCGAAAATGGCTCATCATCATTCAAATCGATAATTCCATCAGCATCACTATCTAAAGCAATTCCTTTCGGGCTAACCGGAGCTCCCTCTGGCGTATTTTCTTCTTGATCTAATCTATTTGGAACACCATCTTTATCATCATCCATGAGCAACTCTTGAATTGCCTTCTCTGGATCATTTTCAGCAATCTTCTGATAAGTGTAATGTATTGGATTGAGCAATGTTGTAGATTCAGTCTTCTTCTTACTTACCAACTTAAAGGTTATACCCATTGTTGTATTGGTATAAGTATCATAACTTCTTGTCAGACCTCTACTTGTTTGAACCTTACCTCTTCCATAACGTGTTGGTAAATTCACCGTCGAATTTCCATCTGGCTCTTGCCATCTATGACCGTCAACCAGGTCATCTCTAGTAAACATCATTCTCACTTGGAAATCAAAATTCATTACTCTGTTGAGACGGAGCGTAAAACCAGCACCACCTCCGAAAACAGGCCTAAAGCTGTAATTATTAATGAAACTACCATTTTTAGAATCCGGATGCCCTTCAGCTAGTGTTTCATAAACCCCATTTCTCATTGCATCTAACTCCTGTAAAACTTCTTTTTTACTCGCTCCATCAGCAATTGAGGTGATACTACCATAGTCATACGGATCGCCATTAGCATCTAAATGATCATACCAAGTTTGATAAATAAAACCACCCCCGGTAATAAAGGTATTAAAAACAAATTTTGAACGTTCCTTGTGAAAGCGGATATTACCAAACGATACAACGGCATCCATCGTCAAATCATGCGCCACGGTATGAGAGTTGTGATAAATTAATTGTTGACTTCCATTGGGATTATTGTTGATATAATTAGCTAAATTATAATCAGTTCCCCTTATCAAATCTTCCGTTAATTGAGACTGCTGCCAATCTTGATTCCACATCTCCATAAAGTCATAGTTGAGACGCATGGAGAACATGTATGAAAATGGTTTGATGACTGTTGCTCCAAATGTATAGCCTGGAATGGAATGCTTACTACCCTTGAAGAATGCTTGATTAATATCACCATTAACTTGAGATATTCCACCTCTAATTCCTATTTGCCATGCATTCTTAGGCTTTGCTGGAAAGTAATAATCATCATTCAGATATGCGTCCTGCTGCTTTTTCTTTTTCTTTTTATCGTTAAACTTTTGTTCTATGTTATAAAGAGGCATTGAAGGGGAAGATATTGCTCTACGACTTTCGAGTGAGTATGTGCCATCTTCCGGTTCGCCAATAAAAACAGATGCATCATCCTTTTTATCGTTTACTTTTTCATCTGAAGACTCTTGAACGTCAGAACTTTTGCTTTTTTTCTTAGTCTTTTTTTCATTGATTTCAGCTTCTTGTGCAAATGCACCGCATGAAATGAAGATGAAAATAAATAATGTAAATAAATTTCTCATAGCCTTAAATATTATAATTAATGAGCAAATTTAAACTTATAATTGCAGTAAACAAGCTTATGTTGAGCTTTTATAAAAAATAATTAACTTTTTATTAAAGTTGAAATGATATTTAGGATAGTGATGTCATCGGTTTAAATCTTTAAAAAATGACAAATATGTTAAAACAAAATACTCTCTTTAAAAAGTCATATTGACAGATAAAAGAATAATTTTAACTGTTATAAAGTCAAAATTATTAATCAAACAAGTCTATTAATTATATAAGTTTGTATTTTTGCAGTCTAAATTTACTCCCTCAGAATTTTATAGATGATTAAAACTGATATCATAATTATTGGCGCAGGACCCACTGGACTTTTCACAGTGTTTGAAGCAGGCTTGTTAAAGTTGAAATGTCATTTAATTGATACCCTTCCCCAAGCGGGAGGACAATGCTCAGAAATATATCCCAAAAAGCCAATTTATGATATCCCAGGTTTTCCTGAAATACTAGCAGGGGATCTAACAAAGAACTTATTGGAACAGTGCAAGCAGTTTAAACCCGGTTTCACTTTAGGGGAAAGAGCTGAAGAAATCATAAAAAAGAAAGATGGCACTTTTGTTGTCACAACAAATAAAGGAACAAAACATCACGCACCAGTTGTAGCTATCGCTGGGGGTCTTGGAAGTTTTGAGCCTAAAAAACCCATCTTGGACAAGCTAGAATTTTATGAAGATAAAGGAGTTGAATATATAATCAAGGAACCTGAAATATATAGAGGTAAAAAAGTTACTATTGCTGGTGGCGGTGACTCCGCATTAGATTGGAGTATTTTCCTAGCAAATATAGATGCTGACGTTACGCTAGTTCACCGAAGAAATGAGTTCAGAGGAGCCCTAGATTCGGTTGAAAAAGTACGTGAGTTAAAAAATAAAAATAAAATCAATGTCATAACTCCAGCAGAAGTCACCAAGATTAGTGGAAAAGATAAATTAGAAAGTTTAACTATCACAACAAATAGCACTGAAACAGAGCATTTAGCTGATCATTTCATCCCTCTTTTTGGGCTTTCACCTCGATTAGGTCCAATTGCCAATTGGGGTCTCGAAGTCGAGAAAAATGCAATTAAAGTTGACACCTATGATTATCAAACTAATATTCCTGGAATTTTTGCTATTGGAGATGTTAATACGTATCCAGGTAAATTGAAACTTATTTTATGCGGCTTTCATGAGGCAACATTGATGTGTCAATCCGCACACAAAATCATACATCCAGATAAGAAAAATGTCTTTAGATATACAACTGTAAGTGGAGTTAATGGTTTTGATGGATCTAGAAAGGAAGCAAAAAAACCAGTCATTCAATCCATAAATAATTAGATGTGTCAGATATAAATATCTTGATTAAAGATAGAAAGGGCAAGTCACACAGCATTAAAGCCCCTGTAGATATATCCATGAATTTAATGGAGGTTATTCGCTTATACGAGTTAGCAGAAGAGGGTACCATAGGTATCTGCGGCGGAATGGCTATGTGCGCTTCTTGTCAATGTTATATCGAATCATCTCACCCATTACCAGAAATGGAAGCTGAAGAGGAAGCCATGTTATCAGAAGCCTTTCATGTGAGAGAGAACAGCCGATTAAGTTGTCAGATAAATATCAATAGTGAGTTAAATGGATTGTCCTTAGAAATAGCTCCAGAATAACTTATCAATGTATCATACAAATTCACCTTTCAATGGGATGCGGAAGCTTTCTTCACTTCTTCTTTGATGTCAATACGCTCTTTCGTTTCTACCTTCGACAAAATATACAAAAGCCTTGTTCACCACTTTGTTGCCTCCAGGCGTTGGATAGTTTCCAGTGAAATACCAATCACCTAAATTTTTTGGACAAGACTTATTCAAGCCCTCTACCGTTTGGAAAATAACTTTCACCTTGGAGAAAATATGTTCTGGTCGAACAATCTCACTGATCTTATCAGATAACTCATCATCTGTAAATAAGGCGTACAATTCTTTTACATAGTTTTTCTCTTTCGCTGTGCCTTCTTTTAAAGCGTGCTTACATTTCTGGTAAACATCATCAATTTTACCCATCAATCCCCTTTCTTTTAAAAGAGCTAATAGTGCCCTAAAAGCAATAAAATCTTGCATTTTACTCATATCAATTCCGTAACAATCTGGATACCGTATTTGAGGAGCAGATGAAACGACAACAATTTTCTTTGGACCCAGACGATCTAAAATTGATAAAATACTTTTTTGTAAAGTAGTCCCTCGAACAATAGAATCATCCAACATGACCAGGGTGTCTGTATTTCTATTAATTGAATCATAAGTAATATCATACACGTGAGAAACCATTTCATCTCTAGCGGCATCATCGGTGATAAAAGTTCTCATCTTGACGTCCTTCACCGCAATTTTCTCCACGCGTGGTCTTAAATTAAGTAGATGATTAAGTTCAGCACCCCTTATTTCAGGATTTTTCTCAATTTCTTTTTGTTTGTGTGCATTGATGTGCTCTTCTATTCCTTTTAATAAACCGTAAAAAGCTACTTCAGCCGTATTTGGAATAAAGGAAAATACGGTATTCTCGTAATCATATTCCACCTCTTTCATCACACGCTCTGTGAGTCGATAACCCAAATCCAAACGTTCTTTATAAATTTCAGTATCCGTGCCACGAGAGAAATAGATGCGCTCAAAACTACAAGAAAGAACTTCCTTGGGTTCAACACATTCCTTCAAGTAAATTTGCCCGTCTTTTTTTACGATTAGCGCATTACCCGGAGGGATTATTTTAACCTTATCAGAATTGACATTAAACGTCGTTTGAATTGCCGGACGCTCTGAAGCTACCACAACAATTTCATCATCTATGTAATAGTATCCTGGGCGTATACCGTTGGGGTCTCTCAAAACAAAAGAGTCTCCATGACCTACTAGACCTGCCATTAAATAACCTCCATCAAAGTCCTTCGCAGACATCCTAAGAATGTTTTCTATATCCAATTCTTTTTCAATAAAAGTAGATACGGTTTTGTGGTCATAATTTTCAGCTTTATACTTGTCAAAAATACGCTGAACATCCCGATCTACATAGTGCCCAATTTTTTCCATTACCGTGACGGTATCGCGTTTTTGGATAGGGTGCTGTCCTATTTCAACCAAGAAGTTAATCAACTCATCTACATTGGTTAAGTTGAAATTGCCAGCCATGACCAAATTTCTACTTCTCCAATTATTCTTTCTAATAAATGGGTGACAGGATTGAATACTGTTTCCTCCATGTGTGCCATATCGCAAATGCCCAAGAAATATTTCGCCGGCTGAGGATAAATTGCTCTTCAACCAACTTGCATTCAATTGACTTTTTGATACATTCTTTGTTTTTTCATTAAACTCTTTAAATACTCTTTTGAAAATATCCTGCAAAGGCTGTTGCTTAACGCTCCTATGTCTATTAATATATTGCTCCCCAGGTTGAGTGTCAAATTTAATGTAAGCTAGGCCAGCGCCATCTTGACCTCTATTGTGCTGTTTCTCCATTAACAAGTACATCTTATTTACGGCATAAGAGGCCGTGCCATACTTGTCAATGTAGTACTGCTGTGGTTTAAGAAGTCTTAAATAGGCAATGCCGCATTCGTGCTTTATAGAATCACTCATAGTTGTAAAAGTGCAAAGGTAGATAAAATGATATTTAATAAGCCAATATTATACAATTGTGGATTACCTTTGCAAATATAATTGATGATAATGGAAAAAGAGACAGTGAAATTTGTTGAAATTTATACAGAAAGCACTCCAAACCCTAAGATGTTAAAGTTTGTGTCTACGAGTGTTTTATTGCCTAATGAAATGTTAGAGTGCAAAAGCGTGCAAGAAGCTTCGCTTTCGCCTCTTGCCCAGGCCTTATTTGAATTTGAATATATTGATAGTGTATTTATTTCCAATGATTTTGTTACCCTTTCAAAAAAGGAAACAGAGGAAGAGTGGTTTGAACTAAGTTTTGAATTGAAATCTTTTCTTAAGGAGTATATTTTATCGGATAAAGAGATCGTAAGTCCAGCTTTTTTTGAACAACAAAAAAATCTTAAAGCTGAAAATGCAAAAGTTATTGGCATCGATGCTCAGATAATCGAATTGCTGGATAAATATGTAAAGCCTGCGGTTGAAATGGATGGTGGAAATATCGCTTTTAAGTCATTTGATAATGGTATTGTAACTTTAATTATGCAGGGTGCTTGCTCTGGATGCCCAAGTAGTAGTGCTACTTTGAAAGATGGGATTGAAGCTATGCTGAAAAGAATGATTCCTCAAGTAACTGAAGTTGTTGCTGAAGCAGGGTGAAATATAGACAATCATTGACATCCTTCTTACCTCTAGATTAAATTTGCTATATGTCTCCTATTGTTGTTATCTCAGCTTGGTTTGTAGTTTTATTTATCGCGTTAATAATTCTCTTAAAATCGGCTGATTACTTTGTCTGTATTGCTGAGAAATTAGGCAATAAGTTTAACATTCATGCCTTCATTATAGGAGCTACAGTTGTTGCTTTTGGCACGTCCTTACCCGAGCTTGCAGTGGGCATAACATCCATTTTAGGTGGTGAGCCAGATATTATTACGGGTACGGTCGTGGGCTCAAGTGTAAGTAACATCCTTTTTATAACGGGAATTGCAATTTTGATAAGTACCGGATTTGTTATCAGGTTTGACGAGCATAGGATAGAATTTTTACTACTTATTTTATCTACCATCTTATGCGCTTGTTTCCTTTGGGATAAATCATTCAAGCTTATTGAAGCATTAATTTGCCTAGTTTTATTAGCGATATACTTAGTTTATGTGGTTTGGTTTTCAAACAAAAATTTTGAACATTCTAAGCATAATAAAACCATAATTCATAAAAAGGAATACACACTTTTTGCATTGAGTAGCTTCGGCGTTTGGCTTGGCGCAAAATACACCATAGATGCCATTACTAACATTAGCCAGATGCTTTCGCTTGGTAACGATGTGATTGCTCAAACAGTAGTTGCCTTGGGGACGTCCTTACCAGAGCTTGCGGTTACAGTGGCTGCTGCGCGAAAAAAGCAATTTGGAATCGTTTTAGGAAATGTGATGGGCTCCAATATATTTAACCTACTAGCCGTATTAGCAATACCTACAGTTGTGGGTGTATTCAGTCAGAAACCTTACTTTGTCGATGATGATGGATTTAATCAATTTGCAATCCCCCTTATGCTCTTTGCGACTTTGCTTTTAGTTTTAGTAAGTTTTTTCAAAGTTACTCCACGAAGTTTTGGAGTACTTTTCTTACTGTTGTATATATTCTTTGTTGTGGGGTCTTTCTTGAAGATTAACCTGTTTTTATTCTTTTAGGTATTAACCTTTGCTACCTTTTGCTTGCGTGTCACTGGGTTCATTCATCGTAGCTGGGAAGTTTTTGATATGCAAATCTCTCTGAGGGAAAGGAATAACGACACCATATCTTCTAAATCCATGATCAATCATAAAGCGTAAATCGCTTCGAACATCTTCAATTAGTTGATATTCATTGGACCAAAACAACAATTCAAAGTCTATAGAAGAATTATTGAATTCTACCAAGCGAACGAAAGCTCCCGGAAGAACCTTACTGTGTCTTTCCGCACATTCTAATAGCACTCTTTTCACCAATTGAACATCACTACCATAAGCCACGCCCACTGCGACAGTGTATCGGACAGTGTTATTGTTGTGACTCAGATTAATTACATTATCTACTGTTATTTTTGAGTTAGGGACAATAATAGAAATATTTCGCCTAGTTGTAATCAAAGATGTTCGAAGTCCAATTTTTTTCACTTCACCCATCGTATTATGTCCTACTTCAATCCAATCTCCTTTTTGGACTGTCCCTTCCATCAGTAAAATTACTCCAGATGCAAAATCGTTAAACGTTTGTTGTAATCCTAAACCTATTCCAACCAAAAGAGCAGCTCCAGCAGCCCATAGGACTGAAAGTTTAAACCCCAAACTTTGAAAAATGAGCATAAATGTAAGCGTATACACGACATACTTAATCAATTGTGCAATTGCATATCTCCGACCCGGGTCAACACCTTTTCTTCGGAAATAGGGATTGAGAATAAACTTGTTAAACAGCAAAAAAAGAAGAGGTAGGATGGCTAATACAAATCCGGCAAGAAGAACATTGCCAAAATAAAATACATGCTCGTTCCAAGTAAAAAGCTCAAATTGAAAAAACTTCTTCATTCTTATCTACCTTTTGTGAAGTAAAAGTATAAATAATTTAATATTAAAAGGGATTGCCTATCAATAATTTACTCGTCCCTAGAAGTCATATCCTAAAGCAAACTGAAAACGTGGCTTATTGACTTTCCCCGTATCATAGCCCCAACCAATATCCGCTCGAATATAATAACCCATTAATTCCATTCTAAAGCCTGTTCCAAAGCCCATCACAATAGGCTCCTTGTACACGTCTAGTCTAGCTATTGCAGTAGGATTCTCAACCGAATTTTGTCTATTCTCTTGGGCTATATTCCCATTACCAAATGGAGAAAACCCTTCCCAAGCTGTTCCCACATCAAAAAATCCAATAATTTGAAAGTTTTCTAATAGGCTTGATTTTAGTTCTCGACGACTAAAGGTTGAAAAAATGGGAATTCTCAATTCACTATTAATCACTGCAAAACTATTCCCATTTCGAATGTTATGTTGAAAGCCATGCATATTAACAGCTAGACTTTGGTAGGCATAGTTGTTTTCAGCACTCACAATACTGTTCTCATTGAATCCTGGCAATAACATACCTTCAGTCCCACCTAAATAATAAACCATTTTATTTGTACCTATTGAGGTACTATAGGCAAACCGATTGGCCCAAATTATGGTTTTATAAACCTTTTGATAATGCCTTGCATCCACTCCCCAAAGCATTAAATAAGAGTTATTAAAAATTGGAACCTGCACTTGCTGTTTCAAAATGGTGTCTTCCCGCGTTGGAAACTCTTTTTGAAATTCAAAATATACATTAGCTCTAAAACCATACTTCACATTCTTCGCAACGGCTAAGGTATGATCATGCACATACTCTACACGATTATATAACCAGTTTTGGCTGCTATTTGCAGTATTCAAAGTCAGAAAATCTGTAGCTTTAACAATGAATCGATCATTCCTAAAACCAACTTTAACACGCAGGCTGTTCAACTGATTGAATGGGTAGGTAAATTTTGATTCTACCAAATTCGTTTTCGTGTTCAATACACCAAGCGTATTTAAATTTACCGTTGGATAGAATATATTCCTTATCTCGCTTAAGTTTTTGTGGTAAAATGTAAGACTTTTATCCCACCTCTTTTTGTAATTTTCATAGCTTACAAAAAGCTCCATGTTTTCGAAAATTCCAATCTTGAAAGGAAGACTTTGACCATTGACTTGCGGATTTAGATTGCCAAATAAAGGCATACGAATACCTCCATATAATTTATGGTCTTCGAACAAATCAGTAATTCCAAATCGAAGCATAGGATTTAAACCTGGCTGAGTAAATGTTGGATCTGATGGGTTGAAAGGCTGATAATTATTTACCAGCAAAGAATTGTCAAGACCCACCGAAACATTATCGGTCATAAATTTAATAAAATACTGTCTTGTTCGACTAAGCTTATATCCATCACTCGTGTTTTGTGCAAGACTAGATCCTTCATTTAGCCATGCCCGCTTATGCGCTTCGGACAGGGTCTCCCAGCCATCAAATTTACTTTGATAGATGATTGCTTTCTCTACTTCTTGGCTAGTGGTATCTACTTCCAAAAGCTTAGTCGAAAAAGTCTTCTTGTTTTGTTCAATTTCAAATTCATCCTTAAGTCGAATCATGAATTTCGTACTTAAAGTTGATTGGATATAGGTATAATCAATATCACTTTGGAGAAGAACTACCGCACCATCTATACTTAAAAGCTCTACTTGAGATTCATCCAATTTCCCTATACTAAGCTCTTCAATATTCCTATTGTATTGTTTGAATAGTTGGTTTGCTCCTTGCATCTTATATACTGCAACAATTTCCTGGTTTTTGATTGCTTTTAAGGTTTGTTTCGAAGGGAGCGCATCCTCTAATAAAATTCCTTGATCAAGAACCACGGAATCGGTCGCCCCTAAGTCCTCTTCGATTGTATAGACATACTTGACCCTATCGGCTGTGCGCGTTCTTTCTAATGTCCCTTCGTATTGAGCGTATATACCACTTGCATCACTCAAAAAAGTGTAAGAACTATCGGTAAACCCTTGCGGATATTTTTCATTTGCTAAAGGCGTGAAACTGATTTGAGAAAAAGCTTGGATGGGGTTATTGAAATCATAGAAAAATACATCGAAAGTACTATTTGGTAAAATCGTATCCAATCTTCCTGAAACCAGTTCATCTGAAGGTCTATTCGATATAAACAAAGCACCACTGCGTCCATTTAGGGACACATAGCTTGGTTGTAAGTCGTCATAAAAATCGTCTGTTATCTTCGTCACCCTATTGGTCGGCATGTAATATTTAAAAATATCAATTTGGCTCATTTGCATGGCAGATAACAATAAATTTCGACTGTCTTCCGCATAACTGAAATCGTAAACCTTTTGAAATTTGCGCATAGGTTTTGGTTTTGCTTCTCGTTTAAAATCCTCAGCGGTATAATGAATGATATTAAACAAATCTTTCTTCTCATAGATTACTGTTAGTTTTTTTCCTTTAGGCTCCCAAGCGACTAAAGGGTTGGACAAATCCGTTTCCAAGGAGGTCGTTCGAAATCCCCCTTTTTTTAGGCTTATTGTTTCTTCCGTTTCTAAGTTATACACTTGGACTTTCCAACGACCTAAATCATTAATGGTGTATGCGACATACTTTCCATCTGGGCTTAACTTCGCCTGATGCTTAATGAATGATTTATGCTTCTTAAGTGGCAAGATCGATGACTCATTGATAGAATCATACAAGGCTTGTTCATTTTTAAATTTTTCTAAATAGGTGTAATACCATTGTTCTAGAAAACGATCCTGATACATCCCGGTAACAAATAGAATTCCATCTTCAACACTTCTATTTACTTTGGTAAGATATAAGAGGTTTCCAACGGCGTCCATCCCAAATACTTCTTCAACATAATTCCATAAGGAATGACCCACCAAGCGCATTTCATCAGAAGACAAGTTACTTAGATTACTAAATCTTCCCGATAGGATGCCTTCCCTCAGTTCGTTATCTAATTGAGTGCTCCAGGGCGTGCCGGCATATTGCACGAGGCCTTCTGTAAACCAATCCGGCAAATTTAACAACAAGCTATTTTGAATAACTTCTTGGAAACCACTTCCTTTGGATAATTTGCCAATATGAATACGTGTAATTCCTTCTTTTATTTGACGATCTATATCGCTGTGTTCACCATTAAAATAAACAAAGAGTTTATTGTTTTTTAGCTGGACAGTACCACTTATCGACTCCACATCTTCTGCCAAACCAATATTGGTTTGATGCATGTCGGAAATATCATTATAGACAATCAAATCCAACTTTTCGGCAAGCTTAACATTTAATAGATCATTGACTTCGATTAAGCATTTTTCCGATGCCATAATAGCATATTTACCCATGTCCTGACCACCTTGGTAAAAATATATACGGAAGTTATCCGTTTCATAAAATTGCCAATCAAAATCCTTATACTGCACCCTGTTTTTACCAAAGGTAATTTGAGACTGTTGGCTGAAAGCCATGGTTCCCCCTGAACAAAACAAAATCGCTAAGACTACGTATAAGTTGAAGATATTTTTCAAGGAAAAATTCATTGTAGATTAAAAACGAAAATTACTGATAATAGTTTGTTTCCTGTAATTTAATTTTGTAAAATTTGAGGGTACCATACTAAAACGATAGATTATGATTCATGTTGCATCCTTTACATTTAATCCATTTCAAGAAAACACCTATATTCTGTATGATGAAACAAAGGAATGTATTATTATTGACCCGGGTTGTTATACCGCGAATGAACGCAAACAACTGACGTCATTTATTCGAAAAAATGAACTCCTGCCTGTTCGACTTATAAATACCCATTGTCATTTAGATCATATTTGTGGTAATGCTTTTATTGCCGAGGAATACAAGCTAATTCTTGAGGCTCACCAAGGTGAAAAAGTAGTCCTAGATGCTTCTATTGATCATGGTCGAATGTATGGATTCGTGTTTGACCCTTCGCCAAGTATTGAAAAGTATTTAAGGGAAGGTGAACAAGTTAAATTTGGCAATAGTGTTTTAGATATTCTACTCACACCTGGACATTCACCCGCTAGTATTAGTTTTTTTAGTGCGCAAGATAAGTTTGTAATTGCTGGAGATGTCTTATTCTTTATGAGTATTGGTCGAACAGATCTTCCAGGTGGAAACCATGAGGCCTTATTGCATTCAATCCGTGAGCAACTATTTACTTTACCTGAAGAAACCATTGTCTATAATGGACATGGTCAAAAGACGAGTATTGGATTTGAAAAACAAAACAATCCTTTTTTTTAGCACGCTCTTTATTGCCAAACTCTAATGCTTGGTTAAAGGATGTTTAGTTTTGTTTTTATTCCAAAGATAAATCATCCCTGTAGCACCAAATATGACCATACAAATAGATATAATTTGAGCTTGTGAGAGATTAAAAAATGAAGGGAATCTATCCGTAACTCGTATCATTTCAATTGGGAACCTTTCGATTCCACTTACCACAAAAAGCACCATAAACATAAAACCAGGAAGGTGCGTAAATTGCTTTCTGAAGCTCCACATAACTGCAAAAAAGACAAAAAACATGAAAATCTCATAGATTGCAGTTGGATATACGCCCGGAACTAACTGTGTACAATATTTACCTATACAACCGGCAATCCTCTCCCCATCACCAATCACGTTGTATGCATAATGATTACTCCAAAAATATTCCGGCAACCAACTTGGAGCAGGGCTAGAGCTAACTATTCCCCAATCACCATCTCCACTGAAGTGACAACCCATTCGTCCAAATGCCATAGCTAAAATAAATCCTGGCGAAATAGAGTCGAACAAAATGAATGGCTTCAACTTTCGATGCCATGCATAAATGGAAACACCAATAATGCCAAAGGTAAGTCCTCCGTAAATGGTTAACCCACTTAAAAAATTCATAGGATCGCTAAATAACTCGAACAAGGTCATGTCGGAATTAGGCTGTATCAATTCAAATACACTTGCACCAATCACACCAAAAATTGCCGCAACGAAAACCAGCTCACCAACTAAATCTTCCGGTTTAAGCTGTAACTCTTTCTCGATAGGTTCGGGCAAGGCCTCTTTTTTAATTGTATAGTAGGTATATCCAGCCGCAATGGCGGCAACAATTGCCCCATAAATATGAAAGCCATATCCTGAAAATAAGTAACTCACTGTTTTTTGTCCTTGCGTTAGCAAAGAAGGATCATTGATCAATGCACCGATAATTTTCATTCCGATAAAATAACCCATGATTATTGGGGAAATCAAATCTTTCCAGGTCGGTTTGGCTCCTACAACTTCCTTACTTGGTATATCTTTAATCATACCAATAGCTCCCCTTCTTCTCAGTTCTTTAGCCGTCACAAAAGCCGCTACCATGAAACCCATCGCTACAAAAAAGCCATAAGTATTTACCGGAATATCTGGTATAATATCCGTATTAAACAAGGAATTAAAAAATTCTGGCAAAGTAGCATACGCTCTAAAAAATATAATTTGCATTTCTTAATTTTTAATTTGGAACCTTCATCAAGACGCTCCCAATAATTATTCCTGATTTACTAAGCGCTCCAAGTTGCACTTGCTGCAAGGTATTTACTAATTCTTCTTGGTAAGGCACCCCAACCTTAACATAATTTTGGGTAAATCCATACATAGTACCCTCATCATTTTCCGCTTCAAAAAGTACTTGCGCTGAAGTATTTTCAAATCGCGTGTAGAATGCTCTTCTCTTTTTCTCTGAAAGGATTCGCAGCATCTTACTTCTTTCTCGTCTTTTTGCAATGGGTACCACATCTTCAATTTGAAGCGCTTTTGTATTTGCGCGCTCGCTATAAGTAAAGACGTGTAAATAGGAAACATCTAAATCATTCAAAAAATCATAAGTTTTCATGAATTCTTCATCCGTTTCACCTGGAAATCCAACAATAACATCTACCCCAATACAGCATTCGGGCATGACCGCTCTAATTGTTGCAATTCTTCGTCGATATAAATCTGTATCATATTTCCTGCGCATCAACTTCAATATCTTATCCGATCCACTTTGCAGAGGGATATGAAAGTGAGGAACAAATCTTTTTGATTGAGCAACAAACTTAATAATATTGGTTTTTAGTAAATTCGGTTCTATAGAAGAAATTCTAAATCTATCGATAGCCTCAATTTCGTCAAGTGCTTGAATCAGTTGATAGAAATTTTCACTGCTTCTTTTTTTACCATCTTCGGTTTTCCCAAAGTCTCCAATATTGACACCCGTTAAAACAATTTCTTTTACTTTCGTATTGGCTACTTTATTAACTAGGCTAAGGGTTTTATCTATCGATGAGCTTCTGCTTCTTCCTCTGGCCAAGGGGATGGTACAAAAACTACAGAAATAGTCACAACCATCCTGAATTTTCACAAAACTTCTTGTCCGCTCTCCATAAGAAAACGCCTCTGAGTAAAAGCCTACTTCCTTTATTGCACCAGCAATAATCATCGGCTCATCCGAATCCTTAATACCCTCTAAATGTTCATGTAAGCGAAATTTTTCGTTAGCCCCAAGTACTAAATCTACCCCTTTTATTTTCGCTATTTCGTCAGGTTTTAACTGGGCATAGCAACCTATAATTATGACTTTTGCTTCTGGATTAGTTTTCTTCGCTTGTTTGACTATTTGTTTACATTTCTTGTCTGCATTTTCTGTTACAGAACAAGTATTAATCACATAATAATTTGCAGCACTAGAAAAATCGACCTTCGTATAACCGTTATCATTCAAACTTCTACTAATGGCAGATGTTTCAGAGAAATTAAGCTTACAGCCCAAAGTATAATATGCAACTTTTCTATTGTAGAACATAAACGAGAAACAAAATTAAGTTATTTAGCTTAGTTTCTATCATCATATTCTTGCCAATTCGTTTTTTTAGCTTAATTTCACAAAAAAAATAAACCTATGAAAAAGTTAATTCCCCTATTTCTTTTAATGTTTTTAGCAGTTTCTTGCGGAGACGATTGTAAAGACGAATACTGCCCTGCTGGCTATGCTTGCGTAGATGGTGTTTGTGAAACCGCTGATGGTGGCTGTCCTATGGGATATGAAGGAGCAGATTGTGATGTTCCGTCCAACGCCAAATTTGCGGGTGATTATGATACAGATTACACTGGAACAGGTGGCTTATCTTCTTCAAGTGGAAACACGACGGCAAGCGTTGTTGTAGTTTCTGGCACTCCAAACAAAATTAGAATTGACGTTGAACTTTCTGTTGAAGGAAATGTATTAGGTCAAGCTATTCCGCTAGATCTAGCTGTTTCTATCGAAGGTGAAACGGATGGTGACAATTACTTCATACCAACTACAACTATCCAAACGGATGTGGAGGTAGCAGGGTTTCCTTTACCAATAGAGTTAACTTTTTCTGTAGAAGGCACGAAAATGAGTGAAGACAATTTACAATCAACCTTGACAATGGCTGGTTTATTATCAGGTACGATACTAATGGATGGAACAAAATAACTGAGTCCAAATCTTATTTAAAAAGTCTCCCAATTGGGAGACTTTTTTTATGCCATGATCTTAAGTTTAAAACCCACCCCTCGAACGGTTTGTATCTCTATAGATTGATCCAAAGATAAGTGCTTGCGTAAACGAGAAATAAAGACATCTAAACTCCTCCCCAAAAAATAATCATTTTTTCCCCACAGTTTAATAAGAATATCTTCTCTTTTTACTGTTTCATTTAGATTGGAAGCTAATAGCGCCATCAAATCTGCTTCTTTTGCCGTCAACTCTATGCGCTCTTCTCCCCTTGTTAGTAGCAAGTTGCTGGGTTCAAAACGATAGGTACTTAATTGATAGTCTTTCTTTTCATAAGTATTGGCTAAACGCTTTCGTTTAAGAAATACTTTAATCTTAAAAAGCAATTCATCCATGCTAAAAGGCTTAGTAATGTAGTCATCTGCGCCAATTTCAAATCCCTTTAAACGATCTTCTTCTAAAGATTTAGCCGAGAGAAAAAGTATTGGCATTTCTTCATTTTTCATTCGAATGGCTTTTGCGATAGAGAAACCGTCCGTTTTAGGTAGCATTATATCTAGAATTGCTAGGTCATAGTGCTCCTGATTAAAAGCTGCAATACCTTTTTCACCATCTTCACAATGCTTTACTTCGTAACCTGCTTGCTCTAGTTCATCTTTAGTAATAAAGCTCAAGGCTTCATCATCTTCTACATATAGTATTTTAACATCTTTCATGCTATAAAATTTAACCAGGTCTACTTTAAGATTTCAATTTCAATCTTTGTCCCCTTACCTACTTCACTTTTTATGCCAATTTTCCAGTCATGCTCATTAACCACTTGTTTTACATAGTACAACCCTAGTCCAAAACCCTTCACATTGTGCACATTTCCTGTAGGCACTCTGTAGAATTTATCGAATACTTGTTTGCGATATTTCTCTTCTATACCAATTCCGTTATCCTGAATACTGATAATAAAATTACTCCCATTATTCGAGAGTTTAATATTCACTTTGGGAATATGGTCATTATATTTCAAGGAATTATCTAATAAGTTGTAGAGAATATTAGTGAGGTGCACTTGGTCTGCAAGCACAAAGCAGGGCTGTTCTGAATATATAAATTTAACCTTCCCGTCCTTCTTACTATAGTTGACCTCCGTACTTCGTATCACTCCCTCAATCAAAAGTTTTAAATCGATATTCACCTTATTCAATTCAATGTCATTCTTCTGCAGGGATGCAATTTGCAGCACCCGTTCAACCTGACTATTTAATCGGTCAGCTTGCTCCTTAATAATTCTACTATAATTACTTAAACGCTTATCTTCTTTAATGCTTGTATTTTTTAACAATGCATCTGAAGAAAGTGAAATAGAAGATATTGGAGTTTTAAACTCATGGGTCATATTGTTGATGAAATCTGTCTGTAACTCTGAAAGTCTTTTTTGTTGAAGGATGACATAAATAGCATAGCCAAAAAACACCAGCGCTATTAAAAGAATGAGACTAAAAACAATACTAAGCCTCAAATTATTAATGACGAAGCTAGATTTTGTAGGCAAAAAAACTCCAAAATAATAGGGGAATTCATCATAGGTTGGCAATACTTTGGTAGGCTTTTCATCCCCTTTATCTTCCAATTTAACATAGCTGCCATAAACCATTTCGTCTGTACTACAATCATAAATGGCATATTCAAAATCTAAGTTGACCTGAAACTTCTCAAACTCATTCCTTAGGTAATACTCCAAGGTGTTTGCATCGATATTATCGTTAATATTAACAACGAAATAATCACTAGAGAGTTGATTAACAACATCTTCATTCCCCAAATTACCCCCATTAGCATCTACTAAGTTTTCCGCTACATGTTGCAGCGCTGTATGGATGGTTTCATTAAATTGTCGTTCTTTAATGTCATAGGCTTTACGCAACCAATAGACCTGGACACTAACAATACCAAGGATTGCAACGACCCCCAAGATGACTACTAAGCGAATTTGATTATTTTTCACCTGATAAAAATAATATTTTCCCTAATAAGAAGTAAGTAAAGTTTGTTACTATTGAGTTAAACTACCGAGCACATTGCATACATTGCCGACTTTCGGGCATGAATATCAATCGATCAAAAACAATAGCTTCTTTGCATTGCTGGCAATTGCCGAAATCCGAATCTGTAATATTTTCTGCAGCCTCTTGCAATCTTACCAATCTTCTCTTTGCTTGGCGTAAAGATTCTTCTGCAACACTTTTGTTGTTGATAGCATCCATCCGACTCACTCTTCCAAGCGAGTTTTCAGGAGCAATTGGTTGGGTATCTTCTTTGAGTTGAGTTACATTCTCTTCCACCCGTTTTATTTGCTCCTGTATTTTATCCGCTAATAATGCTCGTTGACTAATACTTAGCATTTTTAAACTTATCATTTCCAGATTTGCCGAAGAAAGAATTATGACCGCTCTTCGATTTGGAAGAACTGCTTCTTCTATCGCCACCAGAACTACTATCACCATCATTTCTTCTGCGACCACCAGCGTTTTTATCACTTTCGCTTCTTCTACGACCACCATATGCGCTTCCGCCTCCAGAGGCTCTTCTTCTTCCACCATCACCGCTTCTGAAGTTTCCGCTTCCAGAACCACCACGACCTCGTGAGTCTCCTTGGCGACCTCCGCGACTTCCTCCACCTCCGCCGCCGCCGCCATCACGTTTCTTCGCTTTGGTGATCATACTTTTACCGTTGTTAGTTACTTTTCTAAAAGCAGCCAAAACGGTTTGTGCATCCTGGTTCTCTAAAGTTACAAATGAAAACTCATCCAACATGAAGGTATCCAAGAATGCATTAGCTGGAATTCCAGCTTGCTCAATGATGAATTGCTCCAAGTCATTCTTATCCATATTGTCTTTCTTGCCTTTGGCAACAAATAAACGGACATCGGTGCTGTTTGGATCACTTTCAATACTTCTTTGAGACTTAATTTCTTCATATTTCTTCGCTTTCAACTCATCTTTTAGAAAGTACTTCAATACGGAGGTTAGCACATCTGCTTGCTCTCCTTCTTCAATTAAACGAGTTGCTAGCTTCAATACATTCGTATCCTTTTCAGAGATTTCACTGCTCATAATTTGCTCGAAAATTTTATCCATTTTGGCATCAATCATTTCCGCTGCTGAAGGTAATTCAACCTTTGTCATTTGAACTTTAGAAATTCCTTGGATAATAGACATTTGTCTTTTTTCTCCATTGGCAATCAATGAGATCGCTGTTCCTTTATTTCCAGCTCTACCCGTTCGTCCTATTCGGTGAATATAGGCCTCTGGATCTTGCGGGAGCTGATAGTTGATAACATGCGTTAGCTCATTAACATCAATCCCCCTAGCAGCGACATCTGTAGCACAGAGAACCGTACATTTCTTATTTTTGAAACGTTGTAAAATTCGCTCTCTTTGATTTTGCTGCACATCACCGTGCAAGGCTTCTGCAGCAAAACCTAATTTATTTAAGTCACGCGTTACGTCATCTGTACCCATTCTGGTATTGCAAAAGACAATACCATAAAAGTCTGGATTCATTTCGAAAATGCGCTCCAATACTTTCATTTTGTCTCTAGCAGCGACCGCGTAATACAATTGCTCCACGTTATCAGTTGTAACCTGTGCTCTTTCTATATGGATTAATTCATAATCATTCATATACTTCTTAGCCAATCTTAATATTTTGTTTGGCATAGTTGCAGAGAACAACAAGACTTGTTTCTCATCCTTAGTCTCACTCAAAATGAATTCGATATCTTCGATAAAACCCATATTTAACATTTCATCTGCTTCATCAAGCACGAAATATTTCACATCGTCTAAAATTAATTTCTTTCTTTTGATCAAATCAATGACTCTACCCGGAGTACCTACTACAATGTCGGCTCCTTTGTTTAATTCACGGATTTGTCTGTCTATTGGTTGACCTCCGTATACGGTAGTAATTTGAAGTCTTTTTGACCCTTTAAAGGAGTCTATTTCGTTAGCTACTTGAACAGCCAACTCTCTTGTTGGTGCCAAAATGATAGCTTGGACTCTACCTGTTTTCTCTTCGATGTTCTGAATGATAGGTAAACCGAAGGCTGCTGTTTTACCCGTTCCGGTTTGCGCTTGACCGACAACATCCTTGCTGCGGTCTAATAAAATAGGAATTACTCTTTCCTGAATAGGCGTAGGTTCACTAAAACCTTTTTTGGCTAATGCATCTAATATAGCTGCATCAAGACCAAGATCTTGAAATTTTTGCATGTTGTATTGCGATATTTGGAGGTTGTTAATCGCTGGAAGGAAAAATTTTGTAATTTATCTATAAAAGATCTCGGCAACCCCCAACAATTAACCTTACTCGGTTAATAAAGTGCAAAGGTATGAAAAATTATTTAGAAATGTTAATTACGTGTGGAAAACCAAAATAGTACACTCAGATTTGGTATCGCTTAAACATAACAATTATTCCTTAATTCTTAAGGCTGTATAACAAAGCTACGTATTGCGCGAACTTTGAATGTATAATCCTTGTTTCCACACCCGAAAATAATGCACAAAAAAACCCCTCCTACTCGGAGGGATTTTGCATGGTATAAAACCCATTTTTCAAAATCGACCGCTACGCGGTAAACCACCCACTATAAAAAATAGTTAAATGGATAAATAGTTAAAAAGCCCTGACCGAACGAACGTTGAGGAAGTTGGTCTTATTGCCGAAGCCCTGGACCCCATCGAAGAAAATCTGGAACCACGCATAGTTGAAATCGTACTCCGTACAACTCCAATAGCCGCCATTAGCAAAACCGCCAACATTTCCTAATCCTAAAGCGTTTCCTTGACCAATGTTTTGATACATTAAATTCAATTCATCCTTTGATGGTAAAAACCAGTCTGTATAGCCCGATAATACTAGATTTACGCAAATATCAGCTGCTGTTCCAGGGGTAGAGCATCCTGATTCAATATCAATTGTGTTTTGAGCTCCTGTGCCTATTGCTGTTCCATCTGCTCCTGAAATTGGCGTTCCATAACAGCCCCATTGAGCACCGGAAGATTGGTCGCTAGGAGCAGCAATTAATCCTCCGCCATTTCCATCCAAGTAAAAGACAATACCTCCTTGATAGATATCACCGATGTTTAAGCATCCTTCGTCAATTTGACCATTACAATTATTATCAATAGCATCTCCGCAAATTTCGGAAGCACCAGGAAAAGTATTGGGATCTGCATCATCACAGTCGCCACCGCCAATAACTTGAGGTGATCCCGCCCAGGTAAGAGCATCATAGTTGCACTCAACGAAACCATCACCATCAGCATCTATTTCTAGCATAATGCTGTTACAATTATTACCAATTCCGTCACAAAGTTCAGGAGCATTTGGATAAACTGACGCATTACTATCATCGCAATCTACATCACTGAAAAATCCATCATTGTCATTATCAAAAAACTCCATACAATCCCAGCAACCATCATTGTCATTAAAATTACCATCATCGCATTCTTCACCAAATTCTACAATTCCATTTCCACATTCTGCAGGCTCAATAATGCCATCACAATTCTCATCAATACCGTTACCGGGAATATCAAAAGCACCAGGATTTATATTGGGATCTGTATCATCACAGTCTGCCGGACCCATCGCATTATCACAAGTAGGCCAGCCGTCTCCATCTTGGTCAAAATCTTCATCTATTAGACCGTCACAATCATTATCCATACCATCACAAACTTCTACTCCATTAGGATTTGATGTACTTTCTTGATCATCGCAGTCCAAATCATTAAGGACATAGCCTGGCGGAACATTTGAAGAATAGACTACATTATCGTACGCACCAAAACCATCACCATCACCATCTATGTAGTAAAAAGATTCACTTATTGGTGGTGTTAATGAATTAACAAAATCAGTTTCAGTTCCTACATTTCCCAGTCCTATCCAAATGTCATAGGCTGATTCTCCAACATTTCCAGCTGGACCTTGCGGGCCGGCTGGGCCTTGTGCGCCATCAATTCCATCTTGTCCATCATTTCCATCTGCTCCATCATTTCCTGCAGGACCTTGTGGGCCAGTTGCTCCTTGTACTCCAGGTATGCCTTGCGGTCCTTGTGCACCGTCAACACCATCAACCCCATCTGCACCATCATTCCCAGATGATCCTTGTGCTCCAGTTAATCCGGTTGGCCCTTGAGGTCCTGTTGGTCCTGTTGACCCAGTGGCACCATCAGTTCCATCTATTCCGTTTGTTCCTGCTGCACCTGTTAATCCCTGCGGGCCTTGCGCGCCTGTTAAACCTTGTACGCCAGAAGCTCCGGTTGCTCCTTGAGGACCATTAGTTCCTTGTACTCCAGGTATGCCTTGCGGTCCTTGTGCACCGTCAACACCATCATTTCCATCTGCTCCAGCATTTCCTGCAGGACCTGTTGCTCCCGCGGGACCTTGTAAGCCATCTTGACCAGCTGCACCATCGTTTCCTGCTGGACCTTGAGGACCGGTTACTCCTGCTGGGCCTTGTGCGCCATCAATTCCATCTTGTCCATCATTTCCATCTGCTCCATCATTTCCTGCAGGACCTTGTGGGCCAGTTGCTCCTTGTACTCCAGGTATGCCTTGCGGTCCTTGTGCACCGTCAACCCCATCTGCTCCATCATTTCCTGCAGGTCCTTGTGGGCCTGTTAATCCCTGAGGGCCTTGCGCACCTGTTGCGCCATCAATACCATCTGCTCCATCGTTTCCATCTTGACCATCTGCTCCATCATTTCCTGCAGGTCCTTGCGGGCCTTGACCATTCCCTGATGTTTTTGCATATAATGCATAAGGTACACTCATTAATTGGCTTGCACCCATTGTTACATAGCTTGAACCGCCGTTGATGTCGATAGCCGTTTCCACAAAGTAGGGACCATTTGACCAATCAATAGCTGAAAAATCATCTGTGCTTGTTCCTGTTCCGATTTCTAGGTTAACTAAGCCATAGGCATTGGTGGTTGGTGCAAATGTTTCTGTATAAACTGCTGTGCCTCCAATACTTCCTTGTTGAACTGTTAAACGCATCCCGACCGCTTTATCGGTCATAGGATTGCTTGACGCGTCTCTTACCACTGCTTGGTATTTAAAGCCTTCTGGAGATTGGGCCATAGAAAGTGATACAAGCATTGTCAAGGCAATCAAAGCAATTTGTAGATTCTTCATTATGTTTAGTTTATGTTGTTTTTCTAATTGAACGAATATAAGAAAAAATTAAAATAGATTATTAATTTCTGTAAAGACAATTAAAAAAAAACATACTTTTGAGGACATTTAAAATAAGTAGAATATGAAGAAATTTTTAATTTTAAGCTTGTGTATTTGTCTTACATCTTTAGCTTGTGACAAAGAAAATAACGGCAGCCCAAAAAGTGGTAATGATTATTATATGTTTTCAATAACTATTGATGGTGTCAACCATAAAGTGGAAGGTAATTATAGCAGCTATTATGCATATGCCGCTGCTTTGGGTAACGGCTGTTATGCAAGTCTCACCACGAACGGGGCATTAATTAGTGCTGGATTAGCTGATAAAGGCGCTGCAAGCTATATAAGTGGTGATGTTTTTTCGATACAATTAAATTTTTCAAACCTTAGTATTGGGGTGAACGAAGTTGAAAATATTCTCACTTTAAATATGGACAACTTAAATTGGCCAGAGACTTTCTGTGGTTTTAATGAAAATACGGCTGCTAGCGCAGGCACAATTAGTATTGCTATTTCCTTAGAAAATTTTATGATAACTAGTTTGGGGTCTGCAGGCACAATAAACCCTGTAAATATCAATAATCCGTATACTTTTGGAGATCCTGTTATTGGTAATTTTTCCGGCACTGTGTATGGTTGTTCGACAAATTCTTTTCCTGATGTTTATGATGTTCCTGTTCAATTAGAAATTGAATTTGTAGCACCAAGATTATATTATTAGTTTCTTAGGTGAGTATAGGACAATAAAAAAGGAAGGCATACACCTTCCTTTAGTAGTCCCTAGGGTACTATAACTTAATATTGATTATCAATTACTTATATTAATACTTGTATTTTGGTTGTCGGTTTGGTTGTCGGTTTGTTTGTCTAAATGTATTTTTTCAATTAGTATTCTTTAGACCATAATCTTAATCTTCAATGGTTACTCGAATATCCTCAATATGATTACTTAACAATACTGAAACAACCACTCGTTTGGAATTCTTCCTCACCCCAGTCACCAAAACCACGTACACCCAAACCTAATTCATTATCATCTAACCCATCTAGATAAAACTCACACTCATATCGGTCTGCAAGCACGGGTTCGCCGGAAGAGTCTGTACTGATAACATATCGCATAATCGCGTCCGTATAGCCTTCCCAACTCATAATCTCGTTGGCTAAATCCACTTCCTCAGGTGTTCCGTAAGACGAGTATTCTCCACTATTATAATATTTGCCAATTTTTTTAGCATTCAAATATACTATTACCGGCACCCCGCCTTGCCCGCCATTACCAAAATGTAAGCCGACAATATTCTTGCTTTTTAGCAAGTCAACGATTTTGTAGTATAGCTCTTGTTCCATAACTGCTTTTTTTTCTAAAACTAAAATTAGTTATTTCTTTTAATTCAATCAATAAAATATATAGTAAACAACTTCCAATACAAAAAGTAATAGACTTCAACACAAATGATATTAATGTTTTCATCCCTAAAAGTTTTTATAAATATATTAATATTTTTGAATCAGACTTATATTAATTAATTTCACATAAAAGCTTATCAAATATGAAAACTTATTTCTTCTTAATGATTACCTTCTTTGTAGGATTAATGATGGTCGTATCTCTAAATAGTTGCACCGAGGAGATTACAAAAAATGAAGAACCAAGCTCAGAAGACCTCACAATAGCAGACTTCTCAAAAGCGATTGAGATTAATCCAAATGATGCTAAGGCTTATTTCAATAGAGGTATTGCTAAAACCGACTTAGAAGATTACAGAGGAGCAATAGCAGACTACTCTAAGGCGATTGAGATTAATCCAAATTATGCAGAAGCTTATTACAATAGAGGTAATGCTAAATACGAATTAGAAGATTATAGAGGAGCAATAGCAGACCACTCTATAGCGATTGAGATTAACCCAAATGCTTCAGGAGCCTACAATAATAGGGGTAATGCTAAAAGCGACTTAGAAGATTATAGAGGAGCAATAGCAGACTACTCTAAAGCGATTGAGATTAACCCAAATGATGTAGATGCTTATTACAATAGAGGTAATGCTAAATACGACTTAGAAGATTATAGAGGAGCAATAGCAGACTTCTCTAAAGCGATTGAGATTAATCCAAATGATGCAGAAGCTTATAGCAATAGGGGTATTGCAATGATAAAATTAGGTCAGAAAGATAGCGGATGTTTAGATTTATCTAAAGCTGGTGAGCTTGGTCTTTTTGATGCTTATGATGTTATAAAAGAATACTGTAATTAATCTAAACTCCATCTCCTTCCCAACCTAAATACTTAAGGATTAGTCATAAAAACGGGATAGCCACCTGGCAGTTTTTGCCTTGCCTTTGATGCATACTTTTTAATTTAAATATTTACAAAAAAACGCAGAGTGAAATCAAGGTATTTTACTTGCTTATTTTCTATCTTGCAAACATTACATAAGATATATACGCAGTGTCTAATTTAGACGATACGTTTTATATACAAAGTTGTTTTTCATGCTAATGAATGTAAATTCCTGAAATAGTATAATGAATAAATTAATAATATTTGGTTTTTCGATAATTGTAATGATTAGTTCTTGCACTAATGATAAGACATTACCTGAAAATATTTCCTTCTATCATTGGAAATCAAAAGCTGAATTCAATAAATCATACCAGCAGGCACTAAATATAACGCAAACGAATAAAATATATTTACATTATTTTGATGTGGCAACTGTACAAGAGCCAATTGAGGGAAAAACTTTACAAGAACCAATTGAGGGAAATGGTGGGGTTTTTCCAACCTATGTTTTAAAAAGTGTCAGCCAAGAATACCAAAAATTTGAAATCGTTCCTGTAGTGTTTATAACAAATAGAGTTTTTAAATCAAAAGAATTGGATATTGAAGACTTATCCAATAAAATAGAGAAACTTATAAATCAAATAAGTGAAGATCAATTTGGAAAAGTAATTAAACAAATTCAAATTGATTGTGATTGGACAGTAAGCACTAGGGGCAAATATTTTGAGCTTCTAAAGCAACTTCAAAATAATTTTGAAATTGACGTAACAATCAGATTACATCAAATAAAATACCGAGAGAAGTCAGGTATTCCACCTGTAAAAACAGGTACTTTAATGCTATATAACGTAGGTGATTTAAAAAACAAAAAACAGAATTCTACCTTAGAATCCTCAATTGTAAAACAGTATATTACTGCCAAGACAGATTATCCAATCTCTTTAAATATAGGCTTGCCATTGTTCTCTCAAACCGTTATTACAAACAATGACAACAAAGTAAAAATAATAAAAAACACTGAGAGAAATGCCCTAGAAAATGACGACCATTTCAAGATAATTGATAACATGAATTTAATGGTGGTAAAAGACACGCTTTATAAAGGATTCTTTCTTTCAAAAGGTTATAATTTAAAGTTTGAAGAAATGAATGAAACTATTATTACTGAATCTTTCAACATCATAAAAAAAAGTAACTTAAATATCAATGAAATTATACTTTTCCATTTAGATGAAAAATCGCTTTCAAATATCAACCTAAAAGAATTAATAGAAAAGTTATGAGAAAAATCTTAGCTCTTATTTTAACATTATTTTCTTCAAGTATTTTCGCAGGCTGGGGAGGGTTTGATGGGTGGGATTTTTACAACTTATTTAAACAGACAAACATATCTCAAGAACAGTTTTATCCATTTTTACGAGAAGATTTTTCGATATTTTATGGCAGCGGCTATCATAGTAGCAACAAATTGGAAGCTTATCCAAAGGGGAATATTTCTTTATGGAAAGAATTACTCGTAGACTGGAATATTAATGAAATAGAAAGAGCGATCTATGAGCCTGAAAATTTCAATTGGAATAACAAAAATACTGAAAACGATAAAAGAGCCAAAATCTATATTGACTTTGCTCAGGTTTGCGGTAAGGCATTTGATTATAGAGATCAGAGGTATTCTTGGGATTACAATTATATTAAACAACAAAAAGCAATTACAAATACTGAAGACCTACTTTTAAAGGCGAATACATTGCTAAATAATGAAAGCAATGAACAATTAAAAGCAAGGTATTATTATCAAATAATTCGAATTCTTCATTATTCAAAGGATTGGAAAGATGCTATTAAATTTTATGAATTAACAATAAAGGATAAATTACCAAAGAACGAAATTTATTACTACATAACTGACCAAGTTGCAGGCTGTTACTTTTCTGAAAAAAAATACGAAGAAGCCGCCTATTTATTTATAAAAGTATTTAGCAAAAGTTTTGACAGAAAGAAATCTGCTTTTGATAGCTATAATTTATGTACTAATAAGAAGGCCGATGGAAAACCTTTTTTTAAAGGAGTTGAAGATTGGAAAGATTTCATTTTAATTACCAGTTTACGAAATTTTTCAGATGAAGTAGTCAATATCAATAAGTTTATAGCCCTAGATGAGGATGACCAACGAGTAGAACTTCTTTTCATGCGTGCATTAAATAATGTTGAACGCGTTGTTTGGCCAAAAAGTAGTGGTGTAGGGAATAAAACTCTTCCTTTTTACGACAAAAAGAATAATTACAAAGAACTTTTATCAATAGCGGAAAACCAAGCCAAAAACTATTCCTTAGAAAATAAAGATTTTTGGGAAATATCCAGCTCCTATTTGTCATTTATTAATAATGACATCAAAACTGCGAAAATTAAGTTGTCCAAAGTAAATTCATTTCCAGATCAAAAAAATGCATTATCGATGGTGTATGAATTGTTTAGCTGGAATGAAATATCTTCTAGTAATGAAGAATATATCTATCACTTTTTAAAAAATAATCCTGAACTAGATGGTGCAGGTGTAGATGCAGGGCGTGAGTGGTGGAGAAATATAAATAGTGGAAATGATTTAAGAAATTTTATTTTGGATAAGATTGCACATACATATTATAAAAACAACAAAATTGCAAAAGCATTTTTAGTTCACAATTATTTAGAGAATGTAAATAATATAAACTCTATAGAATTACTTGAGGCATTAGAAAATTTTTACTTCAAACCCAATAAGAGTGCTTATGAGCAATCGCTAATTGCTAATATTTATACAAAACATAATTTCATTGATTATATAAACCATCAAAAAGGCATATATTATTTGTACGATAAAAAACCAGAATTAGCCCTGGTATTTTTTAATAAAAAAATCAGTTACCAGGCTAAAAAAACTATCCCTAGCACTATTTTTAGTAATAATATAAAAGAGTGTTTTAGCTGTGATGCTAATGAAGTAATGGATGATGAAGTTTACAAGGCTGATGTATTTTCTTTTATTAATGAGAGATTCTCAAGAAAGGATTTAGCTATTTATTTAATAGAACTAATAAAACTTACATCTAGCGAAAAACTATGGAAAGCAAAGCTAGCCAATTATTTGTTAGCTAATTATTATTACAACATTTCAAATACAGGATACTACAGAGGTTTGTTATCCGATAACACTAATGAGGGTAACGGAATATATATAAACAATGCAAATTATACATATTTTAGCCCCAAAATAACGGCTGAAGAAATTATAACAAATAGAAGTGGATATAATCTGTCTAATATTGCACAACCTTGGAATTACCGGCACGAAAAACATTATTTTAATATGAGTAAATTAGCAATGAACTATTATCAAAATGTAATAGACTTATCGACCGATAAAGAACTAAATGCAAGGTGCACATATTTAATGGCAAAAAGTGAGCTGAATGATTTTTATAACAGGGGTTCTGATAAAAGTTATAAAATGGTGTTTGGTGGAAAATATAATCATGACATAGAGTTGCCAGATAGTGAAAGCTTTAAATTATTAAAGGAAAAATACTCGGGGACAGAATTTCATGATATGATAATTAAAGAATGTAGTTATTATAGACATTACAGTAGTAATTATTAAAAAAGCATATTTGATTGAGTTAATATCATTAAATGGAAAGTTTAATATTAAAAATTTAGTAGGTGTGGATATTTCTCATAGATAAAATTGAGCTCTTTTCCAATCATAAAAGTTTTGGTTTAGGGGTTGATACGCAAAGGAACCTATGGCTGCTGTTGCATTTTAAAGACTTAGAGATAAAAAGCCATACAATCTTCTATCAAATAGATAATGGTATTAGGCAACGTAAAACCACCAAACATCCCATTAGAAGGATGCGTAAGCATCATAAAAATACGGCTGAACTTTTAGCCTACTTAAACAATAAGTCCTATGTCATCCGACGCTTAGAAATAGAATTCACTAATGGGTGGAAAATCAAACAAGCGCCATTTATTGAACTTAAGTTTTACACCAATTCAATTCAGGAAAGGGATAAACTCATAAATAAGCTTTTAAGTTTTGCAGGGCAGGGACCCATTGATATTTCGAAGCTCAAATGTAATTTCGGATATTATTTTAAATCAGCTACAGACCTTATTCTAATTGACCCAGATGGCCTACCTATGATTGATGAGTTTTGGTCACAAGAGGAGATAGATAAATGGAAAAAGGATTATTCCGTAAAATACGAAACTAGTGAAGAAAAGCAAGTAACTGGCATTCCAATTGGGGATACTTTTTCAGAAGCAAATCAAATTTCCAAAACCAATTTGTTAGAAAATCAATCAGATGATTCACCCCCGTTTTAATTGGCTTCGAAGTGATAGCCACCTGGCAGTTTTTGCCTTGTTTTTGATGCCTACTTTTTAATTCATATATTTACAAAAAAATAAACCTTATGAAAAAGATTTTGATTCTCCTAGGGGGTGGAATAGTAACATTTGGCGGATTTTTTATAGCTTTTGGTGCCCTTGAATTATTAACTCATCTTCCGTCGTTTATCCCTTGGATATTTAGCATCGCTTTGGTAATAGGGTTTTTATTTAATACAGGATCTGGTGGTCCTAAATATGGCAATGATGGTCAAAACTAAAGCAGAAAATAATTTGGTAGTATACCTTGAATTCTTGAACTAATTTTAATCTTTAACTTTTCTTTTAATTCAATCAATAAAATATATAGTAAACAACTTCCAATACAAAAAGTAATTAGTGTTGATTGTTAGTTAGTTAGTTATGTATACGAGGTACAAATAAGATACAATAGGCTTAAGTATATGACTCGTTATTATTCTATACTGAAACAAAATATTGTTTGTTTTCCTGGAACCATTGCATTTGATACACCAATTGGTTTAAATGCATATTGACCAACCTCTAAAGTACTTTTTGTTGTTATTCTGAAAATACCGTTTTCAAGTTTAGCAATATCAACAGGCACATTGTTTTCAGAAATATCTTTTGACTTACCCATCATGCTTCTACTATCAAATATGAAATTTCTTTTTTCACGTTTTAAATTTCCTTTAGTCAAAGTAATGAATGTGGAGGGGTCCTCTTTTGTATCGAGTTTAACTAGAAATACTAAAGGTGAACCAAATGATACTTTTGTATCCGATTCCATTCCAAAAACGGTATAAAACATATCGTATCCACCGTAGCCCAATCCTTTTATTTTAAAATCAAATTGCGCATCTCCACGCTCTAATTTTACTAACGTATTTTCAGAATTAAGAAGATAAGGTTGGTTCAAGTAATCTGGGTCTGGGTAATTCTGACCATAGAGTTGGAGTGAAATAAGTAAAGGCAATACAAATAAAAAATTCTTCATAGTTCGTTTTAAATTCTCACCAAGATAAGAAAAATCCTAAGACTAATACTCTACGCTAAACACCTTCTCTATACTCCCATCATCATAGACATAGATAAGCAGTGTATTGGGTTTAAATAAGGTCTCTCTACCCATTAGGTCAAGGATTTGGATGAGGTTCTTGGAAGTTGTTAATTCGTTTTTCCACTCCGTTGTCGGTTTGGTTGTCGGTTTTCTTATATCCTATTATATTGGATTAAACTTTGCTAATTCACCAAAGCATTGATTTTATTAACTTGAGAGTATAGGGCAATAAAAAAGGGGAGATAAAAATCTCCCCAGTTGTAGTCCCTAGGGGAATCGAACCCCTCTTTCCAGGATGAAAACCTGATGTCCTAACCGATAGACGAAGGGACCATTAGATGGTTAATCGAAACGAATTAATCGCTTCACCTCCGAGATTCGGCATCCCAACCATGGGAATAACGCTGAACGGGACGCAAATATAATTTGTTTTTTATTTTAATCCTCCCATTTGTGCTATTTTTTTCAAAAACTTTTCGCTTTCAATTCTTCAGAGTTTAAAGTACATTTGCAATCTTTAAATTAATAGTTATTCCCTTCAGGTAATTAGCGAACTTGTAATAAATTACTTAGGAATTAATATCATATTTTTAGGACTGGCCTTCAAGAAAATTTTTGGCTGAACAAGATTTGGCCTTAGTAAGACCGAGAAGCTTAAAACTTGTTTTAAGATCACCCGGCCGAACTTAGGTAAAATGAAGTTTAGAAGAAAGTTTGATTGACAGCCTTGATTTTTTTGTTTCGTTTTTTACTCGGGCATAATAGTTTTTAAAGGTTCTCGTGAAATCGCTTCGCTAGTTCATCAAGGAAAAAATGAAAAGTTATTATTTTGAAAACCACTTTAATTAGTTAAAATTATGAGCATTTACTCATACAAAATCTATTCTTATGCAAACCGTAAACGATATTAGCTTTAAACAAACCAGAGCACTTGTGCGTGTTGATTTTAATGTCCCATTGGATGACAACCTAAAAATCAGCGATACCACGCGTATCGATGCAGCATTGCCAACGTTAAAGAAAATATTAAAAGATGGAGGCTCCTTAGTCATAATGTCGCACCTCGGTCGACCAAAACTAGAATACCAAAGCGTTAAACTCGGAGCAGAAAAGAAATTTTCTTTAGTCCATATTGTCCACTACCTAAAAGATGCCCTAGACACCGATGTTATCTTTTTGGATGATTGCGTGAGCGAAGAAGCATTTAGTATCACTAAAAATCTAAAAAAAGGCCAAGTCGTTCTTTTAGAAAACCTTCGTTATTATCCTGAAGAAAAAGCAGGCGAAATCGATTTTGCGCAGATGCTCGCTCAGCATGGTCAAGTTTATGTCAATGATGCATTCGGAACAGCGCATCGCGCGCATGCCTCCACCGCAATTATTGCGGATAGTTTCATAAAAGCGAACAAATGCTTCGGTCTGCTGATGGCTGCAGAAATTGAAAATGCAAATCGGGTATTACAAAGTAAAGAAAAACCGGTAACAGCGATACTAGGTGGAGCGAAAGTCTCAGATAAAATAAAGATAATTGAAAATTTATTACCTGTAGCTGACAACATTATCATAGGTGGTGGTATGGCTTATACTTTCTTTAAGGCACAGGGATTTGAAATCGGTAATTCTTTGGTCGAAGAAGATAGAATTGAACTTGCAAAGGAAATAATAGAAAAGGCAAAGGAAAGTAATACGCAGCTTTTATTACCCAAGGATTCTGTTGTAGCGGATGCATTTAGCGATGAGGCAAATACCGCAGTTGCAAACAATGAAAAGATTGACAAAGGCTGGATGGGGTTGGATATCGGACCGGATGCGAGAGATGCATTTTCAGAAACTATTCTTTCTTCAAAAATTATTTTATGGAATGGACCAATGGGTGTATTTGAGATGAGTAAGTTTCAAGCGGGAACTAAAGCCATTGCAGACGCCGTGGCAGATGCGACACACGCAGGTGCATTTAGCCTAGTGGGTGGTGGCGATTCTGTTGCTGCGGTGAATAAATTTGCTTACAATGATAAGGTAAGTTACGTGTCAACAGGCGGTGGCGCTATGTTGGAATACTTTGAAGGGAAAACTTTGCCTGGTATTGCTGCAATTTTGAAAGAAGATTAGTATTTCAGGCTGAAGCGGTGAAAAAATAAGAAAGTCCATAACAACATGGAAGACTATTTAACTTAAATACTGTAGCTATTTAGCGTATTAATGCGCCATTCACTTCCATCCAGCCTCCACCATTATAGACTTCTTCCACTCCACTTGCTGATAGAAAGGCTGCAGCTTGACCACTTCTTCCCCCACTTAAACAGCAGACAATTATCGGCTTACTCAATTCCTCAAATTTATCTACATTATCTGGGACTAGGTTTAGAGGAATGTTTATTGAGTTGACTACATTGCCAGACATGAATTCTTCTGGTGTACGCACATCTACTATACTTGCACTTTCGTGATTGATAAGGTCTATTAGATTACTCATGGTTACCTGTTTGTTAGCACACAAAGATAAATAAGCTTTCACAAGATATTTGTGATTTTAATCACTTTTATCTAATAAATCCCAGGTATGGTCAGCTAATAACTTCACCTTACCTTCAAAACTTTCAAAAGGTATTGTTTTTCCCCATTGCTCAGGAGAAACCATGGAAAGCAGATAAACGCCGTTTTTCCGAATATAAAGATAGTACTCATGCCCTATTAGTGGGTCAAAGCCAATTTTAGCCTCATAAATTTTCTCGGATATTTTAACCCGATCTTGCAGTTTTTGAGCCTGAGTGGCAATGAGCTGCATTTGCTCGCGCAATTGATCCATCTGCGTTTGCGTCTGCTGATACATAGCAGCCATCGCTTTACCCTTTATTTTCCCCTCATCTAAGGGAATGATAACCGGCGAACCAATCGTGTGCGCATAAGGTAAATTATGCGGATTTTCAGTAATCTTATCTTTATCAATTGGATTATGGTCCATAAACTCTTGGGTGCAATTTTACTAGATAAAAGGTAAACTGACAACTTTAGCCCCTAACCTTTTTTTTCTAGCGACGATATAGATAACACTATCAACCTTAGAATGTTTAACTTGAACGTAGCCCATACCAATTGCCTTATTTAAACTTGGCGCTTGGGTGCCCGAGGTAACCACCCCAATCTCATCTCCTTGCTCATTTTCAATGATGTAGCCTTGCCTAGGTATTCCTTTCTCCACCATTTCAAAGCCCACAAGTTTTCTACTTAAACCACCTTCCTTCAACTCCTTGTGATAAGCAGAATGAATAAAATCTTTACTAAACTTTGTTATCCATGACAACCCTGCTTCTATCGGAGAGCTTTCATCGTCAATGTCGTTACCATACAAGCAAAATCCCTTTTCAAGCCTCAAGGTGTCTCTGGCGGCCAAACCACAGGGTTTGACATCATATGGCAGCCCTTCCTGCATCAAAGCTTTCCACAATTTTGGTGCATCCTTGTTCCAAACATAGATTTCAAATCCCCCACTACCCGTATAACCCGTATTTGAAATAACCACTTCATCAACCCCAGCAATAGTTCCTGCATCAAAATGATAATACTTAATCGCGCTCAAATCTATCTTGGTTAAACCTTGAATCAGATCTAAAGCCTTTGGACCTTGCACTGCAATTAATGCAAGTTCTTCTGACATATCTTTCAATTCAACATTGAACCCTTTATCAAGTATTTGCTCGTTTATCCAAGCAAAGTCTTTTTCAATATTTGAAGCATTAACCACCAAATTATATTCTGACGAGTCCCATTTATAAACGATAAGATCATCAACGATACCGCCTTGCTTGTTTGGCATACAATTATATTGGCACTGCATATCTTTCATTTTACCCACATCATTACTGCATATCCATTGCAGTAATGCCTCAGCATCATTCCCTTTAACCACAAATTCTCCCATGTGGCTAACATCAAACAATCCTACTGAATTTCTGACATTTATATGCTCATCTTTTATCCCAGAGTAGGACACAGGCATTTCAAATCCTGCAAAAGGGACCATTTTAGCACCTAATTCTAGGTGAATGTTGTAAAGCGGTGTTTTTTTCATCTCTCCTAATTTACTGCGAAACTAACAATTATCGATGGGAAATTGTATACCCTAAAGCAAGCTTTTTAAATCTTAATCACCCGCATTATCTAAATTGTATAAATTAGTTTTAAATTTGCACTCTTAACCAAGAATATGCCTGACAACATACATCCAATTTTCGATCAATTGGTCTCACGAGAAGAAAAAGAATCTTTCTTGAACCAACACAGTAAACTTATTTGGCTCACAGGTTTATCTGGATCGGGAAAAAGCACAATAGCTAAAGGTCTTGAAAAGGCTTTGTTCAAAAGAGGTTTTTATGTGCAGGTCTTAGATGGAGACAATATTCGTACCGGTATATGCAATAATCTTGGCTTTACTGTCGAGGATCGCTCCGAGAACATTCGTCGTATTTCAGAAGTGGGCAAATTATTCATTGAGGCTGGTGTTGTTACTATTTGCAGTTTTGTTAGCCCAACACAGCAAATAAGAAAAATAGCGCAGCATATTATTGGGGATGATGATCACGTTGGTGTCTTTATAGATGCTCCTATTGAAATTTGCGAAAAACGAGATGTCAAGGGACTTTATAAAAAAGCTAGAGCAGGAGAAATAAAGAATTTCACTGGGATAGATTCTCCATTCGAACGCCCTGATAATCCTAATTTAATTATTGAAACAGCAGATCAAACTATTGAAGAATCGGTTGAACAAGTTTTACAATTTGTTTTACCGCTAATTACCAAAAAATAAAAAAGTAGAGTTTAAAAGAAACCTATGGCATACACAATAAATCATTTAAACGAACTAGAAGCTGAAGCAATTTACATCATGCGCGAAGTAGCTGCTCAATTTGAGAAACCAGCTATTCTGTTTTCAGGTGGAAAAGATTCAATATTATTGACCCACCTAGCAAAGAAAGCATTTTTCCCTGCTAAGATCCCTTTTCCTCTAGTTCATATCGATACAGGACATAATTTTAACGAGACTATTGAATTTAGAGATTATTTAGCTAAGAAATTGGACGCAAAATTAATCGTTGGTTCAGTGCAAGATGCCATTGATGATGGATTGGCTGTGGAAGAAAAAGGAGCCAATGCCAGCAGAAATGTTGCACAAATTCCAGCCTTGTTAAAAGCAATTGAAGATTTTCAGTTTGATGCGCTCATGGGAGGAGCCCGGCGCGATGAAGAGAAGGCTAGAGCAAAAGAGCGTTTCTTTTCTCATCGGGATGAATTTGGGCAATGGGACCCTAAAAATCAAAGACCGGAACTCTGGAACATCTTTAATGGTAAGAAGCAATGGGGGGAGCATTTTAGAATTTTTCCTATTTCCAATTGGACTGAACTCGATGTTTGGCAATATATTGCTAAAGAAAATATTGAGTTGCCTAAAACTTACTATTCCCACATTCGTCCTTGCATAGAACGAAATGGAACTATTTTGGCTGTTTCAGAACACGTTCAACCAAGAGAAGGTGAAGAAGTTAAAGACATGCAAATTCGATTCAGAACCATGGGTGATGCGACCATTACTGGAGCCTACAGGAGCGATGCGGATACTATTGAAAAAATCATTCAAGAAGTTGCTGCAGCGCGTGAAACTGAAAGAGGAAATAGAGCAGATGATAAAAGAAGTGAGACTGCCATGGAGGATCGTAAAAAGGAAGGATATTTCTAGTCCCGCTTTAAATCACCAAGACATTAGTTATAGAACTTAGATTTAGACCCAAGAACAATATGAGTAATCAAGAAGAAATATTTAACGCAGAATCCTATTCAAAAATGGAATTGTTACGTTTTACCACAGCAGGAAGCGTAGATGATGGGAAGAGCACTTTAATTGGTAGATTACTTTACGATAGTAAATCTATTTTTGAAGATCAGATGGAGGCTGTTAAATCCAGTAGTGAAAGGAGAGGTGATGAAAATATCAACTTAGCTTTAGTAACCGATGGTCTGAAATCAGAACGTGAACAAGGTATTACTATAGATGTGGCGTACAGATACTTTTCCACGCCAAAAAGAAAATTTATCATTGCTGATACTCCTGGTCATATTCAGTATACTCGAAATATGGTTACTGGAGCGTCAACAGCAAACTTAGCTATCATCTTAGTAGATGCTAGACATGGTGTTATTGAACAAACCAAACGTCACTCGCTGATTGCTTCTTTACTTGGCATTCCACATGTTGTGGTATGTATTAACAAAATGGATCTTGTGGATTGGAAAGAAGATACCTACACAAGGATAAAAAATGACTACAAACATTTTGCATCTAAGTTGAATGTTAAAGATGTCAACTTTATTCCTATTTCTGCCCTACTTGGCGACAATGTGGTGAATGAGTCGGAAAACATGGATTGGTACAAAGGTTCGACGCTGATGTATCATTTAGAAAATGTACACATTGCGAATGACCACAATCATATTGACTCTAGATTCCCTGTACAAACTGTTATACGACCACATTCAGATGAATACCACGATTATAGAGGTTATGCCGGTCGAGTTGCGGGTGGTACATTTAAAAAAGGTGATGATGTAACAGTCTTACCAAGTGGGTTTACTAGTAAAATCAAAGAAGTCGAATTTGCTGGTAAAGTTGTAAAAGAGGTTTATTCTCCGATGTCTATAACCATGACTCTTGAAGATAATGTAGATGTTAGCAGAGGGGATATGATCGTGCGAACAGGCAACAAGCCTGAGGTTTCTCAAGATATTGATGCTATGGTTTGTTGGATGGATGAAAAAAACCCTATCCGCATCAACGGAAAATACGCGATTATTCATACCACTCGAAATTGTCGATGTATCGTCAAAGAAATAGTTTATAAAATGGATGTAAACAACCTGCATAAACTGGAAGACGACAAAAATATTGCACTGAATGATATTGGTAGAATTAAAATACGAACTACTCAACCTTTATTCTTTGATGCCTACAGCCGAAATCGGATCACTGGGAGTTTCATCCTTATCGATGAAGCAACTAATGTCACCGTTGGTGCTTGTATGATTCGAGCATAAGTAAGTCGTAATTAGCCTAATATTTGTATAGATTCAATGCAACTTTATACAAAGTACTATTGTTTAATTACTAATTCTTGCGTTCATGAGTACTAATAGTGTTTCCTTCAAATTTGACATCAAACCAAATAAGCCTCTTCTTATTGCAGGTCCTTGTAGTGCTGAAACAGAAGAACAAGTTATTCAGCTAGCTCAGGCTATACAGTCTACATGTCCCCAAGTAAGTCTTTTACGCGCTGGAATATGGAAACCTCGGACTCGTCCAAATTCTTTTGAAGGAATAGGAGAAAAAGGACTCGTATGGCTTAAAAAAGCAAGTCGTATTACCAAGATACCCGTTTGCACAGAAGTTGCTAAAGCAAGCCATGTAGAAGCTGCCTTAAAAGCGGAAATAGATGTACTATGGATAGGAGCTCGATCGACCGTAAGTCCATTTATCATGCAGGAAATAGCAGATGCTTTAAGAGGCGTTAATATTCCAGTCATGATCAAGAACCCCATTAATCCAGATTTAGCATTATGGCTAGGAGGCATAGAGCGAATACAACAAGCAGGGATTAAAGAGATTGCAGCTATCCATAGAGGTTTTTCATCATACAATACATCAAAATATCGAAATGTACCTAATTGGGAGATTCCAATAGAGCTTAAGAGACAAGCACCTAATCTACCCCTAATATGCGACCCAAGTCACATTGGAGGACGAAGAGAACTTGTGGGCCCACTGGCACAACAAGCAGTTAACTTGCAGTTTGATGGCTTAATGATTGAAACCCATCTTGAGCCTGATAAGGCTTGGAGCGATGCAGAACAGCAAATCACACCCGATGCTTTAGCTCATTTGATAGCTTCATTAAGCACCTCGCTCAAAGAAGCCAGCCAAGAAGATGTATATCCCCGGCTAGATACTTATCGCCAAGAAATAGATCGATTAGACAATTACATTTTAGAGTTATTAGCGGAAAGAATGAATATTGCTCATCAAATTGGAAATTATAAGAAACAAGAAAGTATCGCGATTCATCAACCAAAAAGATGGGCTGAAACTGTAAAGAGGGCTCTTGAGCTGGGGGAAACCAATGGCCTAAGCAAGTCATTCATACTCGAACTCTTTCAAAAGATCCATAATGAAAGTATTGAAAGACAAGCAAAGAACTAAAATAAAAAGGCGCTCAAATGAGCGCCTTTTTATTTGCAACTAATCTAGTTTTAGCTCCTATTAATTACTTTGAGGAATAGCAGGAGCATTTGATGCACCGCCGTTATCAAAATCAAACAATAGGGTAAATCGCATCGTATTGTCTAGTGGATTCCTTTGCGCCGACGTAGGAATAGTATAAGCAAAATTCATTTTAAATACAGAGTATTTTAAACCCACACCAGCGGTAAGAAACTTACGCGCTCCTTTCGTTGGATTCTCATAAAAATATCCAGCTCTAAGCATGAATAAATCATTGTATGTATATTCTGCTCCAACACCAACCGTAAATTCAGCTAATTCTTCTTTAAAACCACCTGGAGCATCTCCAAATGAAGAAAATAATGCGCCTATGGAAGACTTTTCTTTATAATCTGCAATACCAGGTTCCCCGTCATTGTCATAATCAGGATTCGGTGATCCATCTTCTAAAAACTCTGAAACAGGTGTTGGGATGAGTAGCTTATTCACATCCGTATAAATACCAAATTTGTTGAACTCGTCAATTTCAATCTCAGCGCCAATACCAATAGCAAAATTTGCAGGAATAAAGTCCTTATTCAATGCATTTGCAGAATAAGACATCTTACTTCCTATATTGGTTAATGCCATTCCCCAATTGATTTTTGCACCCTCTAGTTTCTTTACATTTATCGGATTCGTGTGAAACATCGAAACATCTGCAGAAGCAGCTTGACTGACAAATCTATCTTGATCTGTAGAACCTAAATTTGAATTGATATAACGAAGACCAATTGCTAAACCGAAACGATCAGTTAAAGCGCGCGCATAGTTCAAATCAAAAGCCAACTCTACAGGTCGAACTGAATTAAGTTCAGCCCCATTAATATCCGTAAACTGAATTTGTCCTAAGCTAAAATACCGAAGTGAGGTGGCAAGCGTTTGCTTTCTTTTAATGTTGTAATAACCAACCAAGTCAGCCATGTAGACATCTGTAGCTATTCCTCGCAACCATGGTACAAAAGTAAGCGAAACACCAAAATCATGCTCCATAAAAGCCATTCGAGCTGAATTGGAAAAAACAGCATTGGCATCTGGACTTAAAGCCATACCAACATCTCCCATAGCTCCTGAACGACCATCTGGATTAACTCTTAAAAAGGGCACAGCTGAGGTGATAACTAATCGCCCTTGAGTGTCTACTCCTTGAAACTGCGCATAAACACTGCCACTTAATGCCATTATGCACATTACTAAAATTCCTGTTATTATTCTTTTCATACCTTATTAATGGACCTTAAAATTATCGTAAAATTACCAATTTTTCAAACTCTTGGGCACTATATCCATTTTCACCTTGAACATTTACCTTATATATGTATACTCCCCTACCGATTGTATCACCAAAATCATCTAAGCCATTCCAAGTGATTTGTTCTGGATTAACTCGGTATCCTTCACTCATTAAATTTTGCTGAATAGTTTTAACTAAACGCCCAGAAACCGTAAATATTTGAATTTGGACATCCAAAAATTCTCCGGGTCTATTATGTTCAAAAATGAAAGAAGTATTTGTCGTAAATGGGTTAGGGTAATTAAAAACATTTTGCAAGGCCATTTCAGCAGATAAGGCCACGACAAATTCAGTATATCCTTCCCCTGGATTGTTATTGACATCCCAGGCTTTTACCCGAACACTGTAGCGACCTTCCTCAAGGTTATTAAAGGGATACTCAACATTTCCACGGGTAAAGTCATCCAATTTAGCACTGTAATAATCATTCAACATATACTGTTGTTGGGTGTTTTCATTTAACAGGCCTATAATATCATGTCCAACGCCATTGCCCACTGTATTTATTCCACTTTCATCACTTAGATTAACCAATAGTAAAGGATTTTCATCGCTCAAACCACCAAATGCGAAGGTACTATCGTTGATAAATACTTCTACATCCGGTCCATCATCATCGGCTAGAATACTATCAGAAGTGCCTCCTACTATAAAGTCATAAGTAAATCCATGTGCATCTATTACATCTGTGGTATTTGCGGCGTAGTATGAAATCTTGCCGTTGTCAAATGCATAGTTGATGTCTTTAGGGACAATGAACTCAAAACTAAATTTACCCGCAACAACACTCGCCTTCCCTTTAAACAAAATATTATTTTGTAAATCAAAGTTTGATTGTTGACTTTCTTGGTCTTGCCCCTTCGTTTGGTAAACGCCCACTTTATCATAAACAGATGGATACACTATCCCATTAAAACTCGAAAGAAGAGTGCCGTTATTATTTTGCACTTCGCCTTCAATGGTCACTCTGCTCAATGCCTTTAAGGTATCTATTTGAGCAATCGGTAAACCGTTAATTTTCGTGGTAACGACATTTTGCTCTGGGTAAGCCAATGTAAGTGCTGGATCGCCTAACAAGACAAACTTCCTGTTATTTTCACTAGCTGCAGCTCCATTTTTAGCTTCCAACAATATTTCTCCCACTGTAGGTTTTCGGCCTTGATATTCCTGAAACAGGTAATCTAAGACCCGACTATTCATGTCAAAATTTTGAAAAGCAAAGACTAAACGCGTTGTTGTAATAAGGGCCACTGCGCCCCCATCGCTATTAGTAATTAGATTTTCTCCTGCAGAATGAAAATCAACATCATCGTATGGACTAAAATCGCAAGTAGCAGTAATAAACAATGGCAAATTGTCTTTATTCTTTAAGTTGCGAATATCCTCAATGTTAAAAACCCTTTCCTGTGCCCAGTTTTTTGGCCCACCATGTCCGGTGTAGTTCATCAAGAAACAGCCTGTACGAAGGCGTCGTAATATGGCATCATTTACATCTGGATACCTATCTCCTCCGGCTGCATTTTGTTGCGCATAAGCATCTAAATATATTTTTTCAATATTGTACTTATCTATAGTCTCAATACTGGATAAAGCCGTTAGTTGTTCTACTTGACCAAAGTGCAAATTATTGTCTTCATCATCTGCCACAAAACTGAGGATGTTTCTCCAATCCCCCATAGTATTGCGGGTATTGTAATTAATGATTTTATCGACTACCCCATTTGCTTCCGTTATATCATCCACGGGTATACGCCCTACAGCAATATCTACTTTATTAGGATTCCCTATATTAGTAATATCCTCCCCTTCTGAATCATCTAAAAAAGCAATATAGTCATCCGTACAATAGGAGGAAATCGCTGAAAAACTCTCTTGACTCTGGTAGGTAGGTATTATATTTTGATTGCCTGAAATTCTATCCTTATAATCAAAAGATGCATCCCCCATCAATAAAGCATACTTAGGAGAATTTGGGTAGTTGGTCGATCTGTCGTAAAACATTTTAAGAAAATCTCGAATCGCCGTTAAATCTTGTTCTCCCGAAGAAAACTCATTGTATATCTTTTCTATATCCACAACAGCGACACTTAAACCCTCATCTCTATGATAATCTGCTAATCGATCTGCAGCGCTAAACATACTGGCCGGTGTAATAATGAACATGTCAAGTTGGGGTAAACCATGTAAATTTTGATTGACTATAGGCTCACCATAAGCAGGTACTGGGAAATTTGAAATCCCCGTATTAACTGCCACAAATTCTCGCAATGAATCCGAAGCAACGCTAAATTCATATTGTCCTCCGTTTAAATTGCCATTTATTTTTACGACTTCAGTGCCTCGAGTAACTTCCCAGACTTCAGTGTTCGTATTGCTGCCATCAATCTGAAAACGGGTAACATTCCCTGAACCAATATTATCTATTGAACGAAATGGCAAGAATGAAGCAGATAAATTTAAATTGGCTTTAGCTATAACCTCCACATAATCCAAAAACCCGTTGGCTTGGGGATCATTATTGTTGAATGTAATTTCAAACGAATTGCTGCCACTTAAATTAACCTCGCGAGATACTTTATTCGCATTGCCTCCACTTGGAAAATCTCCTCCTGAAGTTATTGGGACAGTAGCATTAAACAATTGCACCCCATTATTTTTTAAGGCGAAAACAGAAGAACCTGAATATGACGTTGCAGCGTATCGAACATTTATTTGAGCAGGTTCAGACGCTACAATACTTGGTATTGAAATATTCACATTTTGGGTGTTGTTGAAACTGCTCAACCTTTCCCCATACCATTCTCTCCCTGAACCCATGGTTGTTGCAAGTTGAGAATAAATCAAATTGTAGGTCTCCTCCTCAAAGAAAGTTCTAAAATCATATATTGAAGAGGTAAGGTTTGCACCTGAGGAATTGGAACGAACAGGCAATTGTAAACCCGACCCAGCATCTAATGTGAAAAAATAACCCGATTGATCGGTATAGATATTTATAATATGACTCCAATCTCCCGCGGAGGTATCGTATTTCCAGACATGTGGACCTTTCCCGTAAAAAAGTAGGTAATCCCCATTTTCCCATTGACCATTATTGTTTTGATCAATAATCTTTAATGGAATTTCCTCTAGGTCATCAGTTCGGTAAGAACTGTTGCCTTCTGGCAAAATACCCATGGCTTGACCAAACACGCCTACTTGAGAAAAACTTAACGCAGAATTAGTCAGGCTATTTGTTTGTAAAAAAGGGAAATCAATTTTATACACACCATCACCAGGGACAGAAATTTTGTGCCACGAACCATTGTTCAAGACACTTTCTGTTTTTGTCGATTTCAAACTTTTGAACACTGGAGTTAGCTTACTCGCTAATTCGACTTTAAACGAAACAAGTTTTTCTATTGCCCCTGTACCTGCACTTCTTCTAAGTGGAATTCCACTTATTGAAATGCTCGATTTTTTTTGCGCTATACCTATTGCCGTTTGTAATTGAACTTCCTGCTTTAACTTTTCACGGTTTGGAAACTCTCCAGTGTAGGGTTCAAAATTAAAATCGCTTAAGACCGCGGTGTAATTTTGATTTGGTACATCTATCGAATAATGATAGTTTGGGATATACCCTGTTCGCTCTTGGAAAAAAGCTTCTTTAAAACTTTCCTGGGTTTGGCCAGTCAATGGATTTGTCATTGGGGTATCCCAAATCAAACTTACCTCAATTAGCTGAGCAGTTAGCAGAGTTGGTATGCTAAGAAAACATATGAAGAATAACAGAAACTTTCGGAGCATCGCTCAAAGATAATAGTTCAAAATTTAACAAAATTGCCTATGTGATAGTTCAAACGGAATTAATATCTCAATATTGCACCATAAAAATAAATACTTTGATAATTTTACACTCCATTTACACGTTTGATTAAAACTACTTTAAAGTAAAATTGAATTGAAGTTTATAAAACTAGTAATAGCCCTTATTTTAATTGTTCCATCTTTAACTTTTGCTCAACAAGTTGAATTTAGTCAATTTTACGCAGCACCATTGCATCTCAATAATGCCTTAGCTGGTATTTCTTACGGTCCACGTGTGGGAATTAATTATAGAAACCAATGGCCCGAATTGGGTGATGGTCCAGGAGGAGGTTTTACCACTTATGCTTTAAGTTATGACCAGCATATTGAAAAATTGCATGGAGGAATAGGCGTAATGATGACTTCTGATCGTATCGCCAATGATAAAATCGTTCAGAATAGCCTGAGTGCGATGTACTCCTTTCAAATTCGAGCAAGCGAGAAATTTGGCGTTAAGATAGGCCTCGGAGGAAGCTACAATCACCGGTATATTAACTGGAATGATTTGTTGTTTTACGACCAAATTGATCCATTAAGCGGTTTTTTTCAAAGTATTGGAGTCCCCAATTCTAGCAATGAAATTCCCCCAGGAAATTTCAATAAACATTCTTTCAATGCCAATGCAGGCGTCGTATTTTTTTCCAAAAACTATTACGGCGGAATAGCCGCTCACAACTTGGTACCTGAATCAGATTATTTTGGAGATAAAACCAATCGCTCCCGATTAGCATTAAATGGAGGAGCCTTTTATCATTTTGGCAGAACTTACCAGAAAAAATTCTGGTTATCGCCACAAGTTTTATACGTACATCAAAACAATTTCAACCAAATTAGCGTAGGTAGTTTAATAGGATATGATTTTTTCTATACTGGAATTTGGATGCGACATACTATTAATAACATGGATGCCGTTATAAGTGGAGTAGGATTTAAAAAGGGGATTTTACGATTTGGGTATAGTTTTGATATTAATGTGTCTCCTTTGAGAGGAACAGCAGGGTCCCATGAGTTCTCATTTGTCTTTAATTTCACCAAAGAAGAAAGCTCATTAAATCCTAAATCTGTTCAAGGGATTTTATCTTGCCCATATTATTTAGATTTTTAAAAAATTAGTTATAAATTAGCGTACTTGTATAAAAACAACCAGAATAATGAAAAATAAGGTTTTAATTTTTTTAAGTGTATTTAGCTTAGGTCTAATCACATTGAGCTCTTGCAGCAAAGAAAAATCAAGTACTACCGGATGGGCGTACAATGACCCAGATTGGGGTGGATTTGAAAACAAACCATATCTAGGTCAAGAAACTGGACCTGGATTAGTTTTCATTCCAGGTGGTACTTTTGTTATGGGCAATACGGAGCAAGATGTTATGTATGAGCACCATTCATTCCCAAGAAGAGTTACTGTATCTTCTTTTTATATGGATGAAACTGAGGTGAAGAACATCGATTATCGTGAATATCTATATTGGTTAAACAGAACTTTTGGCAATGACTATGCTGAAATCGTGAAAGCTGCTGAGCCTGACCAAGAAGTTTGGAGAGATGAGTTAGCCTACAACGAACCTTATGTAGAATATTATTTTAGTCATCCTGCATACGATGAATATCCAGTAGTTGGTGTTGATTGGGAGCAAGCGATGGATTATTGTAGTTGGAGAACGGACCGTGTCAATGAAATGGTTATGGTTCGAGAAGGTATCTTAGAGTTAAACCCGAATCAAGTAAACGCCGACAACTTTAACACAGATGCATATTTTGCTGGTCAATATGAAGGTATTGAAGGTAAAAAGCCTATTCGAAATTTAGATCCTAGTGGTGAAGAATATCGTCAAGTAGAATTTTCTGATGGAGTCTTATTGCCAGAATATAGGCTGCCTACTGAGGCGGAATGGGAATATGCTGCATTAGCTTTAATAGGAAACCTTCCTCATCCAGAAGAGGAAAGAGTTACAGATAGAAAAATTTATCCTTGGAATGGGACGACTACTAGATACTATCAAGGTGGATGGCAAGGAGATTTCCTAGCCAACTTTAAGAGAGGACGAGGTGATAATATGGGTCTTGCTGGTAACTTGAATGATAATGCTTCAATTACTGCGCCCGTGGATGCCTACTTAACTAATGATTATGGATTGTTTAACATGGCAGGTAACGTTAGCGAGTGGACTTTAGATGTTTACAGAGCACTTACACATGAAGATGCGAATGATTTAAATTCATTTAGAGGGAACGAGTTTAAAACTTTGGTTCTAGATGATGAAGGTAATGTTGCTGCGAAAAATGACACTACGGGTAAATTAGAGTATCGATTAGTTACTGATGAAGAAGTTGCTTCAAGAAGGAATTATAGAACTGGTGATGTTAGAGATTTTGTAGATGGTGATGAGCGATCACTCAATGGCGAAGAATACATGTATAATTATGGTGTTTCATCATTGGTTAATAATGAAAGTAGAGTATACAAGGGAGGAAGCTGGAATGATAGGGCTTACTTCTTAGCACCTGGTACGAGAAGATATTGGGATCAAAAAGATGCATCTTCCGAAATTGGTTTCAGATGTGCAATGATAAGAGTAGGTTCACCAAGTGGAAATGAAATGAAAGGTGGGAACAACTTTAATAAAAAGAAGCAGTGGTAATATTGCTCAACTAAAAATATAAAAAAAGCCGCGATTGTCATCGCGGCTTTTTTTATGCGCAATTCGCAGAATACTCGAAGATAATCGTCTTTCCTTTAGGGTTTAATTCCGTCATGCCAATCCTTTGAGAGAACTATGATGCGCTTTTTTATTGGCAACCTTTGAGTAGCTAAAATAAAAAAGCCCTCGATAAAAATCGAAGGCTTCTGTATAAATGAGGAAAGAAAGCTTATTTCTTTCTTGCGTATTTGTTTTTGAATTTCTCAATTCTTCCGGCTGTATCTACAAACTTCATTTTACCAGTGAAGTAAGGGTGCGAAGTATTGGAAATCTCAATTTTTATTAAGGGGTATTCATTACCGTCTTCCCAAGTAACTGTGTCTTTTGCATTCGCACAAGATTGTGTCAAAAAAGATATATCATTAGAAATATCTTTGAATACAACTTTTCTATAATTTTCAGGATGGATACCGTTTTTCATTTTACTTTTATTTTAAAGGACTGCAAAGTTAATCCTTTTTTACATTTCCGCCAAATAAAATTTTAAAGATTATGAGTAAACCTTTCATTATCCTCAAATCTATTCAATATATTGCAAATTCAAGCCACAAATAACAATCTATTATGGAAATTTATCTCCTCATCGCCGTCCTCGTCGCAATAGCTTTACTTGGTTTGTACCTGTATCAAACGCCTACTCCCTTAGATACTTTAAAAGCTAAGTACACCGATGAATATTCACACTTTATTCAACTCAATGGTTTAGATGTACACTATAAGAAAAAGGGAGCTGGCTTTCCAGTACTTCTTATTCATGGTACTTCTGCTAGCCTGCATACATGGGGGCAATGGGAAGATGAATTATCCAAAAACTACACCACTTACAGTATTGATATGCAAGGCGGTGGATTAACTACTCCTCCACCCGACCATGATTATTCCATATCAGCCTATCTAAGTCTTATAGATGCCTTTGTTTTAGAATTAGGCATAGATAGCTTCTATTTAGCAGGCAATTCCTTAGGAGGACATACAGCTTGGGCCTATGCAGTTCACTCCCCATTATCAAATCGAGTTAAAAAACTAGTCTTGGTAGACCCTTCAGGCTTTACAGACCCCAATCTAGCAAAGCCGCTGGTATTTCAATTGGCGCAATTTGATATACTCTTTAAGATCATCGAAAGTCTAAATATCAAATCTTTAGTGAAGAAAAGTCTAAGCGAAGTATTCTATAATGATGCTTTAGTTACAGAAGAAATACTAAATCGATACAATGACCTCATGAATAGAGCTGGCAATAGAGAGGCCTTCTTACATAAAGTTAAGCAACTAGAAAATGGAGAAGCAGTTAATTTAGTAAAGATATCCTGCCCAACCCTAATACTCTGGGGGGAAGATGACATGTGGATTCCATTGAGTCTAGCAGATATTTTTACAACTCACATCCCTAACAATGAATTAATAATTTACCCTGAATGCGGCCATATTCCTATGGAAGAGAAAGCGAAAGAAAGTGTTAGCGATGTTATCAAATTCTTTGCAGGATAGCTGCTTTGCGTAACTTATCCTGGCCCTTAGATTCGTTGGTATCAAAAAAATATTGTTTTTTATTCCAACTCAAAACCTTTCCTTTATCTTTGCCCTCATGTCGAGCCTACACATTTACAATACGCTGAGTAGAAAAAAAGAAGAATTCAAACCTATAAATCCTCCTTTTGTGGGTTTATATGTATGCGGACCTACAGTTTATGATGAAGTTCACCTAGGAAACATGCGCCAATTTACCAGTTTCGATGTAGTTTATCGTTATTTGAATAATCTTGATTATCAAGTGCGCTATGTTCGGAACATAACAGACGTTGGACACTTAACTGATGACGGGGACTATGGAGAAGACAAAATAGAGAAAAAAGCTAAAGCGAATAAAATTGAACCGATGGAGATTGTTCAAAAATACACCAATAGCTTCCATCATATCTCAAAGCTATTCAATCTAATCGACCCTAACATTGAGCCCACAGCTACGGGACATATTGTCGAGCAAATTGAGATGATCAAACGAATTCTTGCTAATGGATATGGATACGAAGTCAACGGTTCAGTCTACTTTGATGTCAAAAAGTATTTAGAAAAATATCCCTACGGCGAACTTTCTGGAAGAAAAATTGATGAACAACTGGAGCAAACAAGAGCTAATTTGGAAGGCGGTTCAGAAAAAAAATACTTCGCTGATTTTGGTATTTGGAAAGCTGCTTCCAAAGAAACCATCATGAAATGGCCATCTCCGTGGGGCGAAGGAGTACCTGGATGGCACCTCGAATGTTCAGTAATGAGCACCAAATACTTGGGGCAAGAATTTGATATTCACGGCGGTGGCATGGATCTTAAATTTCCTCATCACGAATGTGAAATCGCGCAGAGTGTTGGAGCAGATGGGCAATCGCCTGTTCGTTATTGGATGCATGGTAATATGCTAACCGTAAATGGTGAAAAAATGAGTAAGAGCAAAGGAAACTCATTTTTACCCTTAGAGCTTTTTTCCGGTAAGCATCCTATGCTCAAGAAAGGATTTAGTCCAATGACTGTCCGTTTTTTTATGCTTCAAACGCATTATAGCAGTACCTTAGATTTTTCTAACGATGCCTTAGAAGCTTCAGAGAAAGGTTTCCAACGCTTGATGAATGCATACAAAATCCTACCCAACTTACTTGCCAAAAGCAATCAAGAAACCGATACCGATAAAGAGATTGTTGCTCTTGCTAATTTATGTAAAATGCATATGGATGACGACTTTAATACTCCCAAAACTATTGCCTCACTTTTCGACTTGTCAAGTATCGTAAATAAAATTAATGATAGCAGTTTGACCGTAAGTCAAGAGGGCCTTAACAATTTGCAAGCGGTAATGAAAAGTTTCATTGAGGATGTTTTAGGTCTAGCTATTGAAGCCAAACAAGGCAATGAAGCCTTGGATAGTGCGATGGGTTTAATAATTGAAATGCGAAAATCTGCAAGAGAGAATAAAGATTGGACGACTTCAGATAAAATCAGGGATGAGCTAAGTGCAGTAGGTATTGCAATAAAGGATGGTAAAGAGGGAACTTCTTGGTCCATATCATAAATCAATCAAAATGATTAAAAAGCTATTTCCAATATGTTGTCTGCTGTTCGTGTTTTCATGTAAAAACGATAATCCAGCATCCATTTCTAAGCAGCCTAGTTTTGAATTAGCAGAAGCTCCAATATTTAATGCGGATAGCGCATATCAATTCATTCAGACACAAGTAGATTTTGGTCCACGTGTCCCTAACACCGCTGCTCATCAGCAAACTGCAAGCTGGTTGATTGAGCAATTGAATAGTTATGCTGATACATTGATTGTCCAAGAAGCGACTTTAACTGCTTTTGATGGCACGCCGTTGGAAGCAAAAAATATCATTGCAGTGTTTAATCCTGATGCTGAAAAGAGAATCTTGCTCAGTGCACATTGGGATACTCGACCTTATGCAGATCAAGACAAAGAAAATCAAGAAGAAGCTATAGTTGGAGCCAATGATGGAGCTAGCGGAGTAGCCATATTAATAGAAATAGCTCGTTTGTTGAAGAAGGACGAAATCAATATTGGAGTAGATATTATTCTCTTTGATGCAGAGGATTATGGACAGCCTAGTTTTAGCAAAGAAAGATTTGTTCCAAATTCTTATTGTTTAGGGTCGCAATATTGGGCTAAAAACCCGCATATTTCTAATTATAAGGCTGAGTTTGGGATTCTACTGGATATGGTCGGAGCAGCTAATGCAGTTTTTACGCATGAAGGCAACTCTATCAGTTATGCCAACACCTACCTTCAAAAAGTTTGGAAAATAGGGCATCAGCTCGGTTATAGTACATACTTTTCTTATTTGCAAACACCTGCCATAACCGACGACCACCTTTATGTAAATACCCTTGCTAAAATACCGATGATAGATATCATTCAATATGACAAAACAACTCAATCAGGTTTTGGATATTACTGGCACACCCACCAGGACAATATCAAGATAATTGATAAAAAAACATTAAAAGCTGTGGGTCAAACGGTTTTGCAAACAGTTTTTCAAGAAAATAAGAAGTAGTTTGCAAAAGTAGCGTCCACGATGTGTGCGCTAGGCTTGTAAAAAAAGAGAATTCTCATCTAGATGTATCTTTTATCGACACTAAACTTCTCCGGATGTTTTGGAGCAATATCCTTGTAAAAGCGCATAATAATTTTCATATCGGCAGCTATATCATCCGATGGATATACCGTCATACCTACCCCAGCCACCTTATTTTTATAATCTACATAACCCAAACATATTGGCACATTAGCCATTTTTGCTACATGGTAAAACCCTGACTTCCACTCTTCCCTATAAGATCGAGTTCCTTCTGGCGTTACTAAGACAACCAAATTTTTATTTTTCTCAAACAAAGCCGCCATCGCTTCTACCGTGCTTGGTCGCTCTTCTCCTTCTTTACGTGGTTTTCGATTAATAGCTATACCTCCCAACGGGCCAAATATTAAATTTAAGGGGAACTTAAACCATGTATCTTTAATCGTGAAACGAACGGGAATATTTAAAATTGAAAACGCTGATCGAGTGAATACGAAATCCCAATTACTGGTATGAGGTGAGGCTATCATCACACAACGATCCACACCGGCAGGTAATTTTTTATGTACTTTCCATCCCAATAGGGACATTATTATTCGAGCTAACATCAAACTTATTTAAATAAAAATCAAAGTTACTAAGCTTTTGGGACTTTGAGTTGATTAGTATTAGTTCTAGTAATTTTAACTTATCTTTGTAAGCGTTCTTAAACATAATGGGGCTGACCGGAATTGACGGCATGATTTGTAAGTATACCCGCAGGTCGAGTGTTGTGAATCTCACTCGTAAATCCCAATTCATAATCTTTATTTTAAATGGCGAGTCTAACTTTGCCATGGCTGCCTAATTCTAGGAATTAGAAGCCTTTGTCCTTGATGTTTGACATCCGATAGGATATTATAGGGCATTATAAGCATCGGGTCCTCACTAAGTAAGAATTTTCTACTTACTTAATGTTGTAATTGACAGAAATACGGATTGAGTAGTTTTGTAAATCGAGCAGCTAAATCCCGACAATATTCGTTTTACTAAGCTTGTAGAAAGTATGCGGACAACATGACCGGACCAGGGTTCGAATCCCTGCAGCTCCACCAATAATAAACCCACTCATTTGAGTGGGTTTTTGTTTTTTAATTAAAATTAACTACCGAATTGAAAAGGTATTATTTAATGGAGTAATAATTTCTATAATCGATCTATCATCATTAAATAAATCGATTCTCAAACCCGTGTATGAAAATTCTTCTGTAATTGGAAGAGAGTCTAATAAATGATTGTTATTACCAAAACCCTCGGGACACTCTTCAATATCTACAGAGTAAGTTATATTACCTAAAATAAGATTGAAATCAACTTCTAACTTATCTTCACAAAATGCTCCCCAAGAGGAATTATATGAGTTAAGTGAAAATGTATTCTGATTAAAGCTGTAAATGTGACTTTCAGACCATCTCCATCTACTTCCTCCACTATGAGAAACATGAATTTTATTACTATCTATATAAGCCCACTGAAAAGGATCTCCCATTACACCTCCCTCATCAGAACCTAAAATAGTCGTACTTGATTTCTTCCACACATACCAGGATAAATCATCCATTTTTAAAATAACAAGGTCTCTTGGAGTATTGTTGTTAGCTGTATCTAAACGATTTAATACAAGCAGCAACTCTATATTCTCATCGCCATCAAGATCTCCATAAGAGAATTCAATTATTTCTGAATAAATATCTTTATCGATAGCTTCAATTTCATCAATCTCTAAATTTTGACTAAAACCAAATACTGTAAGTAAAGAAAAAAATACTATTAGATATCTCATAATACAAACTTATACTAAATAATTTTCTAAAAAAGTTCGAACTTAGGACCGAGAGGTCCACCAATAATAAACCCACTCATTTGAGTGGGTTTTTATTTTATTGAATAGCATTATTTTGCTATTTTAATTTCTCCTTAAATACCTTTCTGAACTTTTCCAGCTTTGGGGTAATCACCATACTACAGTATGGATTGTTGTTGCCATTTAGGGAATAGTAATCTTGATGATAGTTCTCCGCAACATAAAATGTACTTGCCGCTGAAATTTCAGTAACTATTGGATCCTCCCAAACTTTCGCAATATTTAATGCTCGCTTCACTTTTAAGGCAGTTTCCTTTTGTTCGTTAGTTAGATAGTAAATAGCCGATCGATACTGAGTTCCCACATCATTTCCCTGCCGATTTAAGGTCGTAGGATTATGTACTTGGAAAAATACTTCTAAAATTTCTTCTAAACTGATTACCGTATTATCGAATTCCACCGCTATCACTTCAGCATGTCCTGTTAGACCTGAACAAACTTCTTTGTAACTAGGGTTTGTATTGAGCCCTCCCATATATCCTGATGTGGCCGAAATAACGCCATCTAATTCCTGATAAACAGCTTCTACACACCAGAAGCACCCTGCACCCAATGTAATTTTTTCAATATTTTGTCCTTCTTGCATAGCGTTTAAATTTAGACAGATAATGGAAAATATAAGCACGAAAAATTGACTTTTCATAAGCAATTATTTGAAATGGAAACATAGGATAATAGCAATAAGTTCATTACTTTTAACTGTTCTAGTGAAAACCAAACACCTCCTTCCGTTTCTCATGCTCATGACTCTTGCTTATGCCCAAGAAGAAATAGAGTCGATTTCCGTGGATTCATTCGAGATTGAATCCTTTCAAAACCTGGATGAAAAAAAAGAACGATTTATTGATTATTTCTACTTAATGCCTAAGGCAGTAAGAGATTATACCCCTAGTAATTTTTTCGAAAAATTTAAAAATCTGGAGATTAACAGCATCGAGGTTTTTATTGTAGACAGGTTTGATGACCCCGTTTATGCTCAGGAAGACATAAAAGATGCTGTAATTGTTGAAAATAAACGCAGTAAGCAGAGTGCAGTCTTAATAAAAAAGCAACTTTTGTTTGATACTGGTGACAAGGTAGATCCAATGTTGATCGCAGATACAGAAAGGAATATTAGAGAGAATACTGTGTATAAAGATGCGGTTATTATCATTGAACAAACCGCACAGATTGCGGGAGTAGATATTAAAGTATACGTTCACGATAATAGACATTGGAAGGCTATATTTGGAGGGACACCTAGATCATTAACTTTAGGAGGTTCTTTCCTTGATTTTTTTGGAGTCTCTCAAAGATTTGATTTTTATGGAACGGGATTGATTGACCCGAGGAATCCTTACAATATTGGAGTGAACTACACTATAAAAAATATAGCTCGTTCACAAATAGAACTTACCTTAGATTACAATAAACAAAATCTGAGTGAACGATATGGTTTTACCTTAAACCGAAAATTCTTTGCTTACAATACCAAATGGGCAGGAAAAATTAAATTAACCAACAATGCACGAAAAATAGAAAGCAACGAAATTTCGAATGAATACAACAACCGATATCTGTTTACAGAAGTTTGGCTTGGACGATCATTTAGTCTGAAGAATTTAAATCAAAAGCATCCTAACTTACGAATGATTTTTTCAGCACGTGGTGTTATAAATAATCATTATGTTGTTCCTAAAAACCAACCCTTTCAAAATTTTGTGAACAAGCAAATTTATCTGGGAAGTATTGGTCTAGCCAATCGAGATTGGTATGGATTTGAAGAACTTTATAGGTTCAGGCAATTTGATTATGTTCCCAAAGGATTTAACCTAGCTTATATTGGAGGGTACGAGCTAAATGGCATTCTTGGAGGTAGATTTTACAATGGTTTTACTGTCAATTATAATAAACAGTATCCAAAATTTGGTTTCATGCAAAATGAGTTTAAAATAGGAAGTTTTGTTCGTGATAAATCCATTGAGCAAATTACCTTTCAAAGTAAAATCTCCTATTTCACCAACCGTGCCTCATTGGGGAAACTAGGTTTCAGGCAATTCATTTCAAGTAATACAACCTTAAGTTTTAATCGGCCTATATCTGAATTCTATAATATAGGGAATGGTGCCATTCGAGGTTTAAATTCTCAACGTTTGATTGGAACTAAAAGCTTTGTTCTTAACATAGAATCCGTATTCTACACCCCTATTGATTGGTGGACTAGCACAGGCAACTTTTTCTTTTTTGCTGATTTGGGAGTATTAGGAAGAAGCAATAGAGACTTTCTTTTTAACAACACCATTTATCAAGGTTATGGAGGTGGGATACGATTCCAAAACCTGACTTTAGGAATTGCATACATGGAGATATCATTGGGTTACTATCCGAACGGATATTTGGTCAATGAAAGAGATTTTGGTTACCAAATTGGAGATACACCCCCCCGACAAATCAGCGCAAACAACTCCTTTAACCCCGGAATTCTTAATGACATTTACTAAGCTAACGAGAAATAGTTATAACAATCTGCTCATTGAACTCCTCAGGCTTACTAACCCGTAACTTCAACTCCTTTCCGTTAACAAACGCGGCGAATTCGTCTACAGCATCGGCCCCAGCAGTTTGAATGGCATTTAAAATTTGCTGATTATTATCAAGAACAGCCATCAACTTCTCCAAGGTATCCACAGTTTCTCTTTCAATCTGAAAAAATGATTGGAAACGCTTAGAGGTATATACCAATGATTTTGATTTATCAATAATGACAATAAGCATATTATTCATTATTTCTAGAGTTTCAAGACCTTTCCCATATATTTTGACTAATCCTCTTAATTTAGCCCTTTCGAAGGCAAACTTAATTGAGCTATCCAAAGATTTACTATCAATACGGCCTTTGACTAGAAAATCTTCTGCGCCATATTTAACCGATTCTAGGCCAATTTTTTCATCTGAGAGTCCCGTTAGAACAATAAACACATCATTGGGGAACTTCTCAACAGAATTTTGCAAGGTAATAATGCCTTGAGAATCAGGTAAATGTAAGTCAAGTAAGATAACATCAAAGGATTCCCGTTCTATTTTGTAATGCGCATCCGTCAGATTATCGACACTCTGAATTTCATAATTATCCGGATCTAACTCTTCCAAATAAAACTTTATTAGAAATACATCTCCTGGAGTATCCTCTACTACTAATATTTTAATGCCTTTAGCATTCATTTCCCAGACATTTCGCTGTTTCAAACCAAAAATCGAAAGTTTTTTGAACAACCTCCACATATTTCTTATGACCTATAGGTTTGACAATCACACATTTAGCTCCTTCCCTTATCACTTCAACCATATCAGAATCTAGACTTGAAGAGGTCATAACAATAATTGGTATAAAACAAAAACTACCCTCTTTTCTCAACTTTTTTAAAACTTCAATTCCACTATATCCGGGCATATTCAAGTCAAGCAAGATTAAGTTGGGCATCATTTCTTTATCTTTTTTTGCTCTCCTAACTAGTTCTTTTACCGCATAAACACTATCATCAAAAGATTCTAATAAAATGGGTCGACCACTTTTTTCAATGGCACTACCAAGCAGAATAGGCTCTGATGGACTATCATCAATAAGAATAATTCTATTTTTTTTAGATGGCATCATAAAACTTATTCAAAAATAGTAAAATACACAATAAGGTGTGTACATTAAGAAGAAGAAATTAAAAGTATTCATTTATGAAATATGTAATTTTAGTTTCTCAAACTAAACATAAACCAAAATTAATGGCTGAAGAAGTACAATATAACGAAGATAATATTCGCTCGCTCGACTGGAAAGAACATATGCGTTTACGTCCAGGAATGTATATTGGAAAAACCGGAGATGGTTCTTCCCAAGATGATGGTATCTATATCTTGGTGAAGGAAGTCATCGATAACTGTATCGATGAGTTTGTTATGGGGTATGGTAAAAAAGTAGATGTCAAGGTTGAAGAAAAAAAAGTATACATAAGAGATTATGGTCGGGGTATACCTTTAGGAAAGGTAGTAGATGCCGTTTCAAAAATTAATACTGGGGGGAAATATGATTCCAAAGCGTTTAAGAAATCTGTCGGACTGAATGGAGTAGGAACCAAGGCAGTCAATGCACTTTCCATTTACTTCAGAGTTGAAGCAGTGCGGGAAGGGAAAAAGAAGATTGCGATTTTTGAACAGGGTAATTTAATTGAGGAGCGTGATGAAAAAACAAGCGAAGCGAATGGCACCTTCATTGAATTTGTTCCGGATGATATCATTTTCAAAAAATATAAATTCATTCCAGATTATTTAGAAAATCAAATTTGGAATTACGCTTATCTCAATAGTGGATTAACCGTTAACTACAATGGTCAAAAATTTCTTTCAAAGAATGGCTTAAAGGATTTACTATTAAGAAAAACAAATGAACAGACTGTTCGATATCCAGTCATTCATTTTAAGTCGGAAGACATCGAATTTTCCTTGGTACACGACAATCACTATGGAGAAGAGTATTATAGTTACGTTAATGGGCAGCATACCGTGCAAGGGGGGACACACCTCAATGCCTTCAAGGAGGCTATTGTAAAAACTACACGTGAATTTTATGGGAAGAATTTTGACTCTCAAGATCTTCGAGCGTCTATAGTAGCTGCGATAAGTATAAGGATGCAAGACCCTATATTTGAAAGTCAAACTAAGACTAAGTTAGGCTCAAATAATTTAGATGAAAAAACCAGTATGCGCTTGTTTGTTGGCGACTATGTAAAGAAGCACCTTGACAATTTTTTACATCGTAACCCAGAAACGGCTGAGAGGCTGCTTAAGAAAATACAGCAAAGTGAGCGCGAGCGTAAAGACATGGCAGGTGTTAAAAAAATTGCCAAAGAGCGTGCTAAAAAAGCCAATCTCCACAACAAAAAATTACGTGATTGCCGATTTCATTTTTCAGATAAAAAGAACAACAGGCATCTGGATACTACCGTGTTTATAACAGAAGGTGATTCAGCAAGTGGTTCTATTACAAAAGCCAGGGATGTAGAAACTCAGGCTGTTTTCAGTTTGCGAGGTAAACCCCTCAATACTTTTGGGCTCAAAAAGAAAATAGTTTACGAAAATGAGGAATTCAACTTACTTCAACATGCGCTAAACATTGAAGAGGGCTTGGATGATTTGCGATACAACAATGTCGTTATTGCTACAGATGCAGATGTTGATGGCATGCATATTCGTTTGTTATTGTTAACCTTTTTTTTACAATTCTTTCCAGATCTTGTGAAGGAAGGTCATGTTAAAGTTCTTGAAACTCCATTATTTAGAGTTAGAGATAAAAAACAAACTTTTTATTGCTACAGCGAAGAGGAAAAACAAGCGGCTATTCTTGCTTTAAGAGGTAAACCTGAAATAACCCGTTTTAAGGGTTTGGGTGAAATCTCTCCGGATGAATTTGAGGACTTTATTGGTGACAATATTCGTTTGTCTCCTGTAATTCTGGGTAAGGACAATTCGATTGAGGAAATTCTTGGTTATTACATGGGGAAAAATACCCCACAGCGGCAAGAATTTATTATTGATAATTTAAAAGTAGAAAAAGATTTAGAACAAGAGCACGCTTAATGACTTGTAATTCATTGTCTTCATAATACAGTTTAATGAACCCTATCCCCTCTTAATTCAAGATTAGCGATTATCTCTGCTTCTGCCAGAAGATATTCTTCCCAACGTTTCATTACTTGTGTTTTAGGTGAAATAGAGATAGCAAGATCTAGAAAAAGCCGAAAATGTCCAGCCTCACTTATCATTAATTTTCGATAGAACTCTTTCAATTCATCATCTGCAATATCAAGAGATAGTAAGCGAAACCTTTCACAACTTCTAGCTTCAATCAAGGCAGCAATCAATAAGCGCTCAACCAATTGATGGTCTCTTGACCCCCCTTGGATAATATTGCTTTGCAACTGATTGACATATTCATCTCTTCGTTGTCTTCCGAGTGCCATCCCTCGTTTTTTAAGCTGATCGACTACCATTCTAAAGTGCCCCCACTCTTCAGTAACTATTGGCATCAAGGCGTCCACCACCTCTTCATATTCAGGGAACATTTGAATAATCGTTATGCAATTTGTGGCTGCTTTTTGCTCACAATATGCATGATCAGTCAAAATTTCTTCAATATTCTTTTCTGCTAAATTCGCCCATCGTGGGTCGGTAGGAAGTTTTAATCCAGCTAACATGCTTTAGTTTTATACAAAGGTGGCAGTTTTCCTGATTAAAATCAATTAATTCCTCAGTTAATGCTAAATTTGATTAAAGGAAAAAATATACATTGAAAAGAACAATTTCTGTTTTCCCTATCTTAATAATTTTGGGCATCTTCCTGCTGTCTGTGCTGGTTCGTGTACCCAATATTAATCGCCCTTTGTCAAAACATCATGAATTTGTAACCGCAGTCTCCCTGCGAGTATTAGATATTTGGTCTACCGAAGGAGCAATGAAATACGGGTTTAATCCAGTAATGAATTATCCCGGTGAAGCCAACAAAAACATTAACAATTGGGCGAGTACTACTGGAGAAATGATTGATAAAGAAGGGAATTACTATTATGTCTCTCATCCCCCTTTGGCCTATATTTTACCGCATATCTTCTTCAAAATTTTACATGTAAAACCCTCCGTGTTAAGTCTTCAGATTTTTCACTTGTTGGTCAATTTGATTTGCGCAATATTTATTTATTTAATTGTTTGCTTGCTTGGTCAACAAAAACCTTTTGCCCGAACCTATTGGTCTGGTATGGTGGGTGTAAGTATTTACATTTTTAGTCAAGGCGTATTATGGTTTCAATGCAATACCTATATGAGTGATATGCTCGTTCAACTATTCTTTGTTTTGAACGTATACACTATCCTTAAGCTACTTATGCGCAAGCGCTTTTTTTCACCAAAGTATCTGGTACATTATGCTTTTCTCCTCTTTCTAATGATTTATACCTCGTGGTTGGGGATCTTCTTTGCATTTAGTGTCTTTTTGTATTCATTTATCAAATTAAGAAAAACCAAGGTATACATTCCAATAAATTTAATTACGCTGTTTGTTACAATAGCGGCTGTAAGTTTGTTTGTTTTTCAATACAGCCAAATTGCTGGTTTTGACAACTACTTAGATCAAATGCTAAACCGAGTGAGTGAAAGAGGTGGACTTGCTGATGTAAATGGCTTGAGCAATAAGCTAAAGCAAATCCCTCTTGGTTTAATACATGTGCTCAAAGGATATTTTACCAGCTATCTCCCATTGTTCTTGCTGTTAGGAAGTTTTATATACCTGACCTTAAGCAAAGCAAAACTCCGCATTGTTTTTACTAAAAACGGATATCGATTTTTATGGTTATCTACTTTACCCGTAGTTTTATTGCATGTTTTTTTATTAAATTACTCTGGTCATGATTTTGTGAGTCTATATGGATCCTTGTTTTTAAGTGTATTAATCGCTATTCTCTTCGATAAGTTGAAAAAATCGCAAACTTTATCCAGCTTCCAATTGCGCTTAGGTATTGCCTTTGTTATTTTCACTTCAATTGCCTCCTATTATTACATCAACCGACCAGGATCAATTTCCCTGAAAGGTGACCAATACGCTCAGAGTAAACTATTAGGCGAATCTATAAAAGAACAAGCCGAGCCAAATGGGGTGATATTTATACAAGGTAACATAAGTGTTGACCCTCAGTTAATCTATTATGCGAAAAGGAATATTCTCAAAGTGAGCAGTAAAGAAGAAGCAGTGCATTTTCTTCAAGCGCACGATATTCAAAAGGGTCAGCTTTATCGATATGATGTGCATTTACCCAATGAATTTTCGCAAATCTTTGAGATACAAACGGATTCATATTAATTGCTTAATTTTGTTTACAATAAAAACTACTTCCTATGGCTGTAACAAGTATCCCTGCTGTTGATTTATCAAAATTTGCGAACGGCAATGAAGCACAACGAAAAGAATTTATCGCTGAGCTAGGTAAGGCATGGAAAGATGTTGGATTCGTAACGGTAAAGAATCATGGTGTTCCAGACGAGTATATTAATGCCTTTTATACTCAAGTCAAACGATTCTTTGAGTTTGATACCGCAACTAAACTCAACTATGAAGACGCTGAAAATGCTGGACAACGAGGATATACAAGCTTTGGAAGAGAACACGCCAAAGGCTTTGATGCACCTGACTTAAAGGAGTTCTGGCAAATGGGTCAAGAAGTTACAGATGGAGATAAAATTCGAAAGGAATATCCATCGAACATTGTGGTAGACTTATTACCTGATTTTGAAGAAATAGGTCGAAAGTTATATACCGCATTTGAAAAATCTGGAGGACTCTTGCTACAAGCCATTGCGCTTTACCTTGACTTAGACGAAAATTATTTTGATGCCAATGTTCATAATGGAAACAGTATTTTAAGAGCTATACATTACCCACCCATTCAAGGGGAACCAAAATCCTCTATTCGAGCAGAACAGCATGAGGATATCAACTTAATCACTTTACTTGCAGGTGCTTCTGCGGAAGGATTGCAAGTAAAAGACAAAGATGGTAATTGGGTTTCTGTAAACGCACCTGAAGGTCACTTAGTCATCAATGTAGGGGATATGTTGCAGCGACTTACCAATAATGTACTCCGATCTACTACACACAGAGTTGTTAACCCGCCTAGAGAGATGTGGCATACTTCTAGATATTCAATTCCTTTCTTTTTGCATCCTAGAAGCAACATGGATTTAACATGCCTAGACATTTGTGTTACTGAAGATACGCCTTTAGCCTACGAGCCAATCACGTCTGGAGAATACTTAGATGAACGATTGAGAGAGATTGGTTTAAAAAAGTAAAATTTTTGATTAAAAACTTTTGTGTTTAAACTTGTGTTATAACCAATAAAGTATACCCTATGATATCGAAAAAAATAGAAAAAGCCTTAAACGGACACCTAAATTATGAACTTCAAGCATCCCTGCAATATTTAGCTATGGCAAGTTGGTGTGAGACTATGGGAATGGATGGAGCTGCTAGCTTTTTCTATGGGCATGCTCACGAAGAAAACTTGCATTTCATTAAATTGTTCCAATATATTAATGAAGTGAACGGTCATGCCATTGTTCCACAAGTGAAGCAGCCTAATCATTCGTTTAAGGGGATTGCAGAAATCTGTCAAATGGCTTATGAAAATGAAAAAAAAGTAACACAAGCAATTTTCACCTTAGTGGAGTTATCAAAAGCCGAAGATGATCATGTTACCACAGAAATGTTGCGCTTTTATGTGCAAGAACAAAGAGAAGAAGAAACATTGTTTCAAAAAGTTCTGGATAAAATTAAGTTGATAGGAACTGGTTCACAAAGTTTATACTACATCGATAAAGAATTAGGGAGTTTGGCTAAGCCAGCACCCGAACCGCCAGCGGATAGCGCCGCATAGTAAAAAAAAGGGTTTGAAATTTCAAACCCTTTTTTTTATCTCAGTAAGTAAGCTATCCCAATGGAAAAACTTCTTCCTGGGTTGTATCTCTCAAATACTTGAGATGCAGTATTGTAAGATTCGTATAATTTCTCTTTTAAATCACCAGCAGAACCTTCATTTCCTTCATTAATGAAAGAACCATTTGAAATTGTAAATAAGCCAGTAGTATATGTTGTTCCTTCCGGACCATCAATTTCTAAGGCTTCATCTGTTCCAATTCCATTACCCGTGATACCAACAATATTGCTTAAGGTTCCTGAGAAATTTTGATCAATATCAAAAGCGTCATCACCTTGATAAACAACTATTAAATTGCTCGCATTTACTGTTCCGCCAAAGAATTCGAAACCATCATCCAAGTTAGCTACCACTTCAACGTGGTCAATTGTTGTTCCAGCACCAACACCACCAAGCGTTAAACCATTGATTTCATTTCCGTCACCAATAGTGATACCGCCATGTCTAATGGATATGTATCTAAGCGTACCTGAGTTATCATTGCTGTCACTTCCACCATAAATACCGTAAGTTTCACTAGCTGGAATTCCTTCTATCTGTCCCTCGACATCTCCATTTTCAGTAGATACTGGAGCTCTTCCTAAGATGATCAGTCCACCCCATAGTTCATTAACCGTTTCATCTAAATTATCACCTGCAATTCGACCTGGTTGAATATTATCCAAAACAGAAGTAAAAATAATCGGGCTTGAAGCAGTACCTTCAGCATCAATCATAGCGCCTCTTTCTACAATAAGTACCGAGGCATTCGTTCCTGTTCCATCTTGACCCTTAATAATAGTACCGGGATCAATTGTCAAAGTAAATCCGGCTTTCACAACAACTCTTCCTTTCAATTCATATACTATATTTGAAGACCATTGCGTATCTTCATCAATGAAACCCTGTACAACAACGTTTGTTGAATTGTCAATACAGTCGCCATTGATGCAAGTTTGATTGGCATTACAAGTTATGCCTTCGCATTTATCTTCTTCTTTGCAAGATTGAAGGGAAAATATCATAAAGCCAAAGGCAATAAGAGGTACTAATACTTTTTTCATAATTTTCTTTTAATTTTATAATACCGCAAAGATGTAGGATGTTAGTAAGCCAAATTTTACGGTTATGTTAACTAATCATTAAGTATCAATCCTGTAAGTAAACAAATAATTAAGAAGAGCAGAAGTGATAATGAAAGCCTTATATTTGTTGTACAAATACATTCGTTATGAATAACTCAAGGATTAAAATATTGCTAGTAGATGACGAAGAAGATACGCTTGAATTTATCAACTATAATTTACAACAGGAAGGATTTCAAACAGCGTGTGCATCAGATGGAGTTGAGGCCATTGAATTAGCGAAAATTTTTCAGCCAAATTTGATTGTACTAGATGTTATGATGCCTATTATGGACGGAGTTGAAGTTTGCAGTGAGCTACGTAAACTTCCTGAATTAAAACAAACTATCATCACCTTTTTAACTGCCCGCCATGAGGACTATAGTCAGATTGCTGGTTTTGATGCTGGAGCTGATGATTATATTTCCAAACCGATAAAACCTAAGCTATTGATAAGTAAAATCCATAGTTTACTCAGAAGACTGCAAGAGGAAGAGATTAAGAATTACATAGAAGCAGGTGGCCTCAAAATTGATTTAATTCAGCATTTAGTCTTTACACAAGATAAGGAGCTATCTCTGCCAAAAAAAGAATTTAACCTCCTCTGTTTATTAATGTCAAAACCAGGCAGAGTATTTACGAGAGAAGAAATTCTCACTAAGGTATGGGGAACTGAAACTATAGTGGTTGATCGCACCATTGATGTTCATATTCGTAAATTGAGAGAAAAAATAGGCAACGATTTCTTTGTAACCTTAAAAGGTGTAGGATATAAATTTCAAGCATGAAAAACACCAGTTTACCTAAAATTGCACTAATAGCCTCCTCGGCAATAACCCTGAGCACTGGAACCTTACTGCTATTGGTTTTTATTTTGAACTTGGATTTGGAATGGTATATACTCCTTCTGTTAGTTGTGTTTTGCTTCGGTATATCTTACTGGACCATCTATTCATTAGTGGATACCTATATTTTTGGGAGGATTAAATTAATCTATAAAAACATTCATCATTTAAAGTCTGGAGAGAATAGTGAAGTTTTGTTTCAAACGGATGACCCTTTGAGCGAAGTTGAAGAACAACTTAAAAATTTTAGCTTATCTAAAGCTTCCGAAATTGAAGAACTAAAGCGTATGAGTCAATACAGAAGGGAATTTCTTGGGGATGTAAGCCATGAGTTAAAAACTCCTATTTTCAACACCCAAGGATACATAGAAACCCTTCTAAATGGTGCCTTAGACAATCCAAAGGTCAATACAAGTTACCTTAAAAAAGCCTCTAAGAATTTAGATCGATTATCAAGTATTGTAGATAATCTCTTGATGATTGCTAAAAATGAAACGGGTAACTTAAAATTGCAGCAAGAAAAATTTGATATTGTCCAATTAGTTGAAGACGTTTTTGAATCTCACGAGATGTCTGCTCAAGTTAAAGATATTCAATTGAAGCAAAATGAAGCCAACCCAAAAAGCAAGATGGTATTTGCAGACAAAGGACAGATTGAAACAGTATTGAATAATTTGATTATTAACGCAATCAATTATGGGAAAGATGAAGGCCTTATTTTAGTTGGAATCTCTTCAGTGGAGAATCAAATTTTGCTTGAAGTTATGGATGAAGGGCCAGGTATAGAGTCTCAGCACTTGCCCCGTTTGTTTGAACGTTTTTATCGCATTGACTCTCATCGTTCCAGATATGATGGGGGTAATGGGCTTGGGTTGTCTATTTGCAAGCATATAATTGATGCGCACCAACAAAGTATTCACGTTCGCAGCACAATAGATAAAGGAACTACTTTTGGCTTCACTTTAGCTAAAGCTTAAATCCTTATATTTACAGGAATCGTATGCGCTGTCTTATATTTTTTCTAGTTTTCCTGCTTAGCTTTTACACCTTACCTGCGCAATCATACATAGATTTTCAGCAGAGGCGTATCGATATGTTAGATGGCATTGAAGACCAAAAACTAGCTAATTATGAAAATAGTGAGGTATTTTTTGAGCAGGTCGACAAACTTCAAGAAATCCTGTTTAAGCAAGCTTTAAGCAGTGATGTAAGAAAACAAATTCAATTGGGAATTTATTTCAGTTTGGTAAACTTCAGAAAAACCTCATCGCTAAACTCAAGCAAAGCGCTATCCTATACATTTTTAGAAAGATATTTGTTTGAATTAGGCCTTAACAAAAGTGCATCCTTTTTTAAAGCCAATCCATCTGGGGCCTATATGATACTCCCATATATCTATACAACCGAAGAAGCTCAGCAATTTTTAGAGTTAGAAGCCCAAATTCACCCTCAAATCGTTTTAAAAAATTACACCCTTTTTGCATCTGCTTCATACGCGCCAGCGCTTTTAAGTACCATTCTTCATATCGATCCAATCAGCTCAAAACAATACTTTATTGGGCGGCATGTTATTTACCAAGATCTCGGTGTATCCGAAGATAAAACGGATAGCCTGATTCTATACATTTTTAATCAAACTGGAAGTTCGAGTAATGCACTAAGCTTGCTGCAAAGTATAGCTGATGGGAAGATTACCATAGAAGAGGCTAATAATATTTCTAAAGTTAACAGCGAGAAATTTTTCTTAAAGCTTGTTGAATTAGCCCCAAGACCAAACATTCTGGCCAAACACTCTGTCGATAAGTTACTCAAAACTATTTGCATAAGGAAAACGAGGTTCATTAACGCTCTTTTTGAGAATCATAATGATGAGCAGCGGTTTTCGTCAATATCCGAATATTCAGCTAAGGAGTTGTACCACATTATAGCATATAGCGAGGAAGAAATATTCACGTCATCATTTAATGGCATGTTTAAATACTTGCTAGAAAAAACCAAGCAAGAAGAAATCAATACATTTGAGTTATTAGAAAGCGTGCAGTTCAACCAGTATAGAACTTTTATAAAAATGTGCATCTCTTATGGGAAGTTTGAAGATTTACTGGCTCAAATGTCTGACATAAACAGGGAAGAGTTGATTAGCAAATTTATAAAACTTGGGAACGAGAAAAGTATTTTAAAAGAAGCCGTAAGCATAGCAGATGCTCTTGGAAGCATAACCGATAGCCTTTCCCTCTATCAAATAGAAGAAAGTCTTTTGACTAACTTTATACAAGCAGAGGATGAAGAATTGAAACTTGTATATTCATTGTTAATGAAACTTTATGAAGACAAAACTAGCACGTATAAAAATGAATATTTCACCTATACCAATCAATTAGAAGTTCCTTCAATTAATGAAATAAGTATAGGAGAATTATTGGGGAATGATAGTATACACACACAAGTGCACTGCTTCTATGATGATGAAGATGGTAATACATCTTATCAAACTTTTATGAGTTTATGGCGCAACAATGATTGGAATATTAAAGATTATGGAGAGTTTGTCAGCATTAGTAGTGTGCATTCAATTCCTATTCAAATTTTAGTAAATAAGCCTCAATATGATTATGAAGGACAAAAACTAATTCATCAATTGCTTGATGAGAAAGGAGCAGATATTGAAGTTTTAGTTCATAGAGGGCATAGTTTTTACGTCCCGCGCAGCCTACTATTTCTTAGAAATGAAACGAGAATTGTTTTGCTTGGCTCTTGTGGGGGATATCATAGGGTTTCTGAAATTTTAAATCAATCCCCTTTTGCGCATATTATATCAACCAAACAAATTGGGACCTACACCGTTAACAACCCGCTTTTATTGGCTATCGCCAAACAGGTTGAATCAGGAGGAACTATCCAATGGAATGAATTTTGGGAACAATTTTCTAGCTCATTTCAAGAAGGAACCTATGCCTACCAAAAAATGATTGAATACGTGCCACCGCATCAAAATCTAGGAGCAACATTCATTCAAGCATTTAGAAAGAATCTCCAGTTGGACAAATAGTGTGATATTATTGAAATTTTCAATATTTACACAAGACCGCAACATCAATTTGTGCTGGAATGAACAAATTACGATTTTCCAAACCTCTAAATCAAATCAGAAGAAACTGATAATTATTTAAATAAAATTATCTGTAAGAAAAGCAAGGCCTAGTGAGGGTTTTTCTATTTAACTTTAAGCGGAAAACCGAAAACAATTAAATCATATTTTGGTTACAATATTATGTCAGTACACACCTTAAATACAACACAGAGAATCCCAACAGATATAGAAAGCGTATGGGATTTCATTTCATCTCCAAAAAACTTAAAGGAGATAACCCCAGACTATATGGGTTTTGAAATTATTGGAAATTCTCCTGAAAAAATGTACCCTGGCATGCTCATTCAGTATAGAGTAAGCCCTGTCTTAGGGCTAAAAATGACTTGGGTGACTGAAATTACACATGTAAAAACTGGAGAGTATTTTGTAGATGAACAACGAGTCGGGCCTTACACGATGTGGCATCACCAACACCATATTAAAAAAATTCCTGGTGGAGTAGAAATGCTGGATATAATAGATTACCAAGCGCCACTAGGAATATTAGGTGACGTCGCTAATGCCGTATTTATTAAAAGGCAACTGGCTGAGATATTCGCTTATCGGAAGAAAGCGATTGAAGAGCGATTTGGAATAATGAAATAGTTTTGACGCTGCACTAAGCAGAGGGGGGCGCATTGAATCCAGCGCCAAAACATTAATCAATCACTTTTGATTTACACTATTGAGCAATAAGAATTCATTGACCACAACCTCGGTTGAATATCGAGTTTCTCCATCTTTTTCATAGCTCCGATGGATTAACTTTCCTTCAATTGCTATTTCATCTCCTTTGCCAATCAAGTTATTCATGATTTCAGCGGTTTTACCCCAAGCAACAACACGGTGCCATTCCGTTTTCTCTTGTTTGACTCCTTCTTTGTCTTTGTAAAACTCATTGGTAGCTATTGATAAATTGAGCAGGCTGCTGCCGCTATCCAATGTTTTTAACTCAGTTTCTGATCCAATTCTACCAATTAACTGTACTTGATTTCTTAACATGTTCATAGTTTTTGTTTTAATATATAAAGATTTATCGTAATACAAATATATGCACGCGTTAATAACTAAGCGTAACTTTTACGTACATATACGTAAAAGATCATTTAACATTTCGATTGGCAGATTCTACTTAGTCCTCCGCTCGATCCACTATATTCTCGGGGAGACTCTTGTTGGCTTTGGCACCCAACTTTTTAAGTTTTTCAACTTTACTGATTAGATTGCCCTTACCAGTAAGCTTTTTCATCGAAGATTCATAGCTCCGTTGCACGGTACCTAGCTGATTACCCACTTTAACCAAATCCTCAATCAAATTGGTGAATTGGTCATACAATTTACCAGATTCTTGAGCAATAACCAGGGCATTTCTTTGCTGCTTATCGTTACTCCACATGGTGTCAATAGTTCGCAGGGTAGCTAATAAGGTACTTGGCGTCACGATCACAATATTTTTATCAAAAGCCTTATTGTATAATTGGTTGTCATGATTAACCGCAATAGCAAATGCAGGTTCAATAGGAATAAACATAAGCACAAAGTCAGGACTTTCTATTTGATATAAATCATGATAATTATGATTACCGAGTCCTTCCACATGCTTCTTTATTGACTCAATATGCGCCTTAAGAAAAACTGCTTGTTGATCTTCCTCTTCGCTATTTACATATTGCTCATATGCAGTTAAGCTAACTTTACTATCCACAATCATCTTCTTACCATCAGGCAAGTTTATAACCACATCCGGCAAAACTCTGGAGCCATCCTCTAGCGTAAAACTTTGCTGAATCTCATATTCTCTTCCCTTTTCCAATCCAGACTTCTCTAGCACCCGCTCTAGGACCAATTCGCCCCAATTCCCTTGTATCTTACTATCCCCCTTTAGGGCTTTAGTTAAATTCAAAGCTTCTTTACTCATTTGCTCATTCAATTCTCTAAGACCTGAAATTTGCTGGCGGAGGGTCGCATGCATATCAATACTATCTTTATTCGTCGATTCCACCCTTTTTTCAAATTCACTAATCTTCTCCTTCAGAGGGTTTAAGATGTGTTGCATGGATTCTTTGTTCTGCTCGGAAAATTTTTGACTATTATCCGCCAATATTTTACTTGCTACACTTGCAAATTGAAGTTCCATTTTTTCTTGTTGTTCCAATTGGATGACCAATTGAGATTTTAGCTTTTCCGCTAAATGTTCTACATCCTTTTCTGCACCTGCCAATTGGTTGTTTAACTCATTAATTGTCACCTGAGCTGTTTCTATTTTTTGAATTAGTGTTGTATTTTGCTCGGTAAGTTGATCAAGCTTCCCCTTGACACCTGCATGGTCTGCTTTAGCATGCATATACATAAAGCCAAGGCCCAAGGAAACACCACCAATAAGGGCAACAATTATTATTACTGAAATACTCATAACACAAAAATACTAAAGCTAAACGTAAGGAATATGCGTTTACTCAAAAAATTACGAAGACTTAAGCAAAAAATGGCTTGAGAGTACTCAATTCCTTTAGAAAAATAAGTTGGTTTAAATGTCAGAAGATCGATCGATCATTATTGTGATACCATTAAAATAATCAGTATTGTAATCTGTAATCACATCTAAATGTTCGTATACCAGAGAGACTAAGCTCATAGCCATTTATTTTTTTTGTACCAGTCTATCGCATCTTCGACACCTTCCTTTATTAAAACTGTCTGCTTAAACCCGAAATCTTTTTTTGCTTTATCAACTTTACAAATCCAAGCTTCCTGAACCCCTTCTTTTGCTTTTTCATAATCGAAAGTCGGAGCTTTTCCCTGTAGCTTTCCGAACAATCCAGCAATTTTTCCCGCTAGACGAATAACAAAATGCGGTAAACGCAAATACAACGGATTCTTGCCCAGTTTATTTGCACATATTTCTCCTAATTCTTTCCATGAAACCAATTCCTCTGCACTTAAATAATAGGCCTGTCCACTCGTTTTTTCAACCAAGGCCATTTGATAAAATGCCTCTACTAAATCCCTTACGTTTACAATACTCAAATACTTATCATTATAACCGACTAATGGAACTAGTCCATGTTTAACGGTTTTGATAAATTCAAATAACTCAACCTCTCTACTTCCGCTAATAACCGAAGGTCTTGCGATGGTAATAGGTAGTCGATCGAAATATTGTGCACAAACCTTTTCCTGCGCCACCTTGGCTTTACCATAAAGAGAAACCGCATTAAATGGACCAGACTCATCTAATGGAGTGTCTTTAGTGCATGGCCCACCAACTGCGAGACTGCTTGTGACCACAATTTTTTTAATTGTTGCCTTTTGCACAAGCGCAGCTTCTAATATATTTTTAGTTAACTCTACATTTCCGTAGTAATAATCTTCATACTTGAGTGCTGTAACGGTCCCCGCCAAATGAAAGATATAATCCGCTTTGTCAAATACCTTAGCCAGCGCATCAACATCTGTTAATCCACAAGTATGTATTTTTACATCCTTACCTTCTAACCATTTCAAATTACTAGTCGGACGAATGATGCAATGAATTTCTGCAGACTCCAAAAGCAGACGATCGACAAGATGGCTTCCTAAGAAACCATTTCCACCAGTTAGTACTATTTTAAGCTTATTGGACATAAATATTTTAGAATTAGGTTAGCAATAATAAGAAAAAAGTAACTTTACATTAAATTTAAAAGAGAAAAAATGCAAATTTTAGATAAATGTAAGGCATTCAATCGATCGGAAAAGGTTAAAGAACAAGGAGTTTATCCTTATTTCCGAGAAATTCAAGATAGCGAAGGACCCGTGGTGACCATGGAAGGCAGGAAAGTAGTAATGGCCGGATCTAACAATTACTTAGGTTTAACCACACACCCACACGTCAAAGAAGCGGCGATAAAGGCTATTGAAAAGTATGGAACCTCTTGTTCTGGTTCTAGATTTTTGACTGGAACAATTGATTTACATGTGGAAATGGAAGATAAAATTGCCAAGTTTTTAGGTAAAGAATCTGCCCTTTTATTCAGCACAGGGTTTCAAGCAGGCCAGGGTGTTATTGCTCCTTTAGTTGGAAGAGGTGAACACATTTTGTCCGATCGTGATAATCATGCCAGTATAGTTGCTGGAAATATGTTAGCCGCAAGTTTAAACATAAATGTAGTGCGCTACAGGCACAACGACATGGAAGATTTGGAAAAACGACTTTCTAAATTACCTTTAGAAGATGGCAAGTTGATTGCAACGGATGGCGTATTTAGTACCTTTGGATCTGTTGTTTCCTTAGATGACATAGCTGCACTTGGGAAAAAATATAATGCCAATGTAGTCGTTGATGATGCACATGCATTTGGCGTGATTGGTCCGGGAGGGAAAGGTACCGCTCACCATTTTGGTGTAGAGGATGATGTAGATTTAATGATTTGTACTTTCAGTAAGACCCTTGCATCTATTGGAGGATTTGTAGTTGGTGATGAAAAAGTAATCAACTATTTAAAACATAAATCACCTGCCTTAATATTTAGCGCATCCCCAACGCCAGCCTCTGTTGCTAGCTCTATTGCTGCCTTAGAGGTATTAAAAGCACACCCAGAACTTCCAGCGAAGGTTCGCGCGAATACTGAATTCGTAAGGCAAGGGTTGAAAGATTCAGGTTTTCAAGTTGTTGATGGAGAAACCGCAATAGTTCCGGTAATTATTGGAGACGATGATAAGACATTTAAAATTTGGAAAATGCTCTATGATGAAGGGGTATTTGTAAATGCCTTTATTTCTCCTGCAACCCCTCCAGGAATGCAAATGTTACGTACTAGTTATATGGCAACACATGAACCAGAGCACTTAGAATACATAGTGGCTACTTTCAAGAAACTAGGTAAAAATCTAGGACTTATCTAGCCCTATACATTCTTCCTAAATATCAAAAAATACCCATGAAGCATAGAACGTATCACTACTTTTTTGAAGACAATATTCACGACTCTGAGGATAGTATTACTATAGATGGTAAGGGAACCTTAAACTATAAAACCATACAAATAGATTGTCTTGACCGTTTTAATGGTCGCTTAGCTTTGTTTGCTTTCCCAATAAAATATTTACATTCTGCCGATAAGTTGTTTCATTTGTTCGGATTAAAAGGGAACTTGGACTATTTCTTTTCTGAGTGTCGAGAAGTAATATCAGTTCCAGAGAAGCATCAAGACGATAAGGGCAAAGAGGGTAAACTAAATTTCCAGGTTTATTTTCATGATGTACCTGCTTCATTAGAATCTATTAATGATAATGCTATTGTTGTATTGGCATTAGATGTAGATGAGAATAAAAAGGATGAAAACGGATTATGTCCATACAAGTTAGCAGGCTACGTTCATGCGAATGAGTTCGAATTTACGGATGGAAAAAAAGGAATAGAAAGGTATAAAGGCTATTATTACAACATGCTTCGCATCAGTGAGGGGCTAAGGAATGGTCAAAAAATATACAGAAGAACGGGTATTTTTTCAACCATGTTTACAATTTTACTGGATCTAGTTAACCAAAATAAGGTACACTTCGTTTACGCAGCAATGGGCAAAGCAAACGAAAGAATTAATCGAGCCTTAAAAAAACTAGCTGAGCATTATGATAAACATTGGGACATTTGGCCCGTAACAAGTAATTCTCATTTATCCCTGTTATACGGTAGAACGAAATATCGTAAACAATTGGTAGAGATCACTCATGACAAGGATAAAATTCGCGACTTATATAAGCTGAGTCAAGAACATCGGGGGGATTATATGTTTAATCAGTATCCCACTTTTGAAGAATTCTATCATTTCTACGAACGTATTATTTCCTACTCTAAGAGTTCTGGAGCATATATGATTACGGATGAAAAAGGGGCCATGAAAGCTGCTTGTATTGCAGTAAATTGGGGAGATTATTTCTCTTTTGAACTAGATAATCCCAAAGGGATTTTTAAAGTGCTTGCCAATTTAAAACTGACCGATCAGTTATTATATACTTGGAAAACTGCTGGAGAGCCAGAATACGTCGAAAAGCTGTTTAGAGGTATCGCTCAAAAGTACTACAAGGAACATGATGTCAAAATGGGCTTGTATAACTCTTATGAAGGAGATCCTTACAGTAAAATAAAGAGTAGTATGATAAATGATCCATTTAATTACTTTGTGATTTATGATCGTCCTGAACTCTATGAGCAGTTCAAAGAAACCTCCAAAGACAAGGAAGGCAACGTTAGAATATTTATTGACCCACCCCTATTTTAATTTAAGGCCTACTTTTTACCTAAATATGCAATGCACTTTAATTCAATGGCAATCGGCGTAGGTAGACTTTTTATTTCGCAGGTAGTTCGGCATGGTTGATTATCTTTAAAGTATTCCGCGTAAATTCTATTGTAGGTGTGGAAATCTCGTTTCATATCAGTCAAAAACACAGTGACATCTATCAAATCCATCCAGTCTGCGCCACTAGCTTCGAGCACTGCTCTGACATTTTGAAAAACCGAATGGCATTGAGCTTCAAAATTAAAATTTATGAAATTACCATTTTTATCAGTCTCTAAACCAGGGACGGCAGAATGGTCTCCTTCGGTAGATCGAGGGCCTATACCTGAGAGAAATAGTAAATCACCTGCTCTTTTAGCATGAGGATACGAACCTACCGGTTTGGGTGCTTTGTTTGTATTAATACTCATAATTGCAAATATAAAAAAAGTCCCGACAGCATCGGGACTTACAAATTTATTTGATTAAAACATTAGTTAGTAGGTGCCATCATTAAGGGTTGCTTGATAGGCATCGTTTCTTCTTCAGGTACGGCATTTACTTTTCCTGAGATATATAGCACCTTAGTTGTTTCATTTGAATTGGAAGTTATGGTAATCGATTTATTAAATGCCCCAATACGTCTAGCTGTATTGTAAGTAACCATTATACTGCCTTCTTCTCCAGGCAATATTGGTTCTTTAGGCCATGAAGGTGTTGTGCATCCGCATGATGCTTTTACATTACTCAACACTAGCGGTTCTGTTCCGGTATTTATAAACATAAACTCATAATTAACCTTAGGACCTTCCTCAATCTCACCAAAACTATGTTTCTCCTCAGAAAAAGTTATTTGAGCTCCACTCTGGGCAAAAAGTATATTACCTATGGTAATACTTGTAATTAATAATAGGATTAAATGCTTCATAGTTTTTTGTTTTACAAGGTAAAAGTAAGTAATTAAACTGGAACATACCAAACCATTAACATGCAATTAACGCTCAATTTCGCATTGCAATTTGTATATTTGTAAAACCAAAAACAAATAATCAAAGAAGTAATTATGGCTGCAAAAACCAAAAACACAAAAGGGACTATTGAGCAAGACTTCATCAAAATAGTCTTGGATGATTATCGCCTGGCGATGGTGAGCAGAGAAGCCAGTTTGATGGGTCGAAAAGAAGTGCTTACAGGAAAAGCAAAGTTTGGGATTTTTGGAGACGGTAAAGAGTTAGCGCAAATCGCTTTAGCCAAGAGTTTTTATAAGGGAGATTTTCGATCAGGTTATTATCGAGATCAAACCTTTATGTTTGCCAAAGACCTAATTAATGTGCAACAGTTTTATGCGCAATTGTATGCAGATTCGCAACCGGGAGCAGATCCATGCAGTAATGGTCGGCAAATGAATGGCCACTTTGCTTCACCGCTTATTGACAAACAGGGTGAATGGTTAGCGAGTAAGGATTTATACAATACCGCTGCAGATATTTCCTGCACGGCCGGCCAGATGCCTAGAGCTATAGGTTTAGCTTTAGCCTCTAAATTTTACAGAAATAACAAAGAACTCCAAAATGAAAATCCTTTCTCCAATGGGGGAAATGAAGTGTGTTTTGCTACTATTGGCGATGCGAGCACTTCTGAAGGACATTTCTGGGAGAGTATCAATGCAGCATGTGTGCTCAAGATACCATTAGCATTTACCGTTTTTGATGATGGATACGGGATTTCTGTTCCTAAGAAATATCAAACCACTAAGGAAAACATCTCTGAAGTTTTAGAGGGATTTAGATTGGATGATAACGGAAATGGAATGTATATTTTTAAGGCAAAGGCCTATGATTATGCAGAACTTTGCGCTGTTTATGAAGAAGGAATTAAACTTGTCCGTGAAAAGCAAATCCCTGCATTATTCCATATTACCGATGTTACCCAACCGCAAGGACATAGCACCTCAGGTTCTCATGAAAGATACAAGTCTAAGGAGCGCTTGCAATGGGAGATTGACTTTGACTGTATAAAGAAAATGCGGAGTTGGATTGAAGACAACAACTTGGCAAATGCAGCCGTCTTGGATAAAATAGAGAAAGAAGCTCAGCAATATGTATTAACGAGTAAAAAAGACGCTTGGAGTGAGTTCAATAAACCCATAAAAGCAAAGACTAATGAGTTGCAAGCCTTGTATGTTAAATTATTACAAACCTCACCCTTAAACGCCAAAATTGAACTTGCCGTTAAAGATTTAAAGGCTGCATACAATCCTGTTAATAAGGACCTTATTGAAAGTGCTAAACGCGTTCTTAGAATTGTTGGCAAGGAGAATCATGCTGTAAAAAATGAACTGCGAAACTGGTTGCAGCAATTTGAAGCTGAAGCTCGAATAAAATTCAACACGCACTTATACAGCGAAACTCCCTATGCTGCCTTGAAGGTTAAAGAAGTAAAAGCTAAATTTTCTGAAAACAGTGAAGAAAAAAATGGTTTTGAAATCTTAAACAATGCATTTGATTTGATGCTTGATCGAGATCCTAGAGTGATTGCTTTTGGGGAAGATGTGGGAAAAATTGGAGACGTTAATCAAGGATTTGCAGGCTTACAAGATAAATATGGACTTGGGCGAGTTTTTGACACTGGAATTCGAGAACTTACGATCATGGGTCAAGCCATTGGTATGGCCATGAGAGGTCTTCGACCAATTGCGGAAATACAATACTTAGATTATCTAATTTACGGTTTACAACCACTGAGCGATGATGTAGCATCCCTAACATATAGAACAAATGGAATTCAACGTTGCCCGTTAATCATTCGAAGCAGAGGGCATCGTTTAGAAGGGATTTGGCATACAGGATCTCCCATGGGAATGATAATCAATTCGCTAAGAGGAATCAATGTACTTGTGCCAAGAAATATGACTCAAGCTGCGGGCTTCTACAATACTATGCTATTAAGCGATGAACCTGCCCTTATCATTGAATGCCTCAATGGATATCGACTCAAAGAAACAATGCCGGATAATCTAGCTGACTTTTGTCTACCCTTAGGTGTGCCTGAAACGCTACAAACGGGCGATGATGTTACGCTTGTCACCTATGGTTCATGTGTGCGAATTGCTGAGAAAGCCATAGCACAATTAGAGGAACAAGGCATCAGCATTGAATTGATTGATATACAAAGTCTATTACCATTTGATGTGCATCATCATATCGTTAAATCTGTAAAAAAGACCAATCGTGTTGTGTTTTTTGATGAAGATGTCCCTGGTGGAGCAAGCGCTTACATGATGCAAAAAGTATTGGAAGAACAAGATGCCTACCAATACCTAGACTCAGCACCTACTACAATATCTGCAAAAGCACATCGTGGAGCATATGGAACGGATGGAGATTACTTTAGCAAACCGAATGCTGAGGAAGTTTTTGAGACCATCTATATGATTATGCATGAAAGTAATCCAGTAAAATATCCAATTTTGTACTAGTCCCAATGCACCCTCTGGGTTCGATGTTTGATGCAGAAAAAGCTGAATATACTTGGCGATTATTTTTGCGGCAAGTATCTTAAACACCAAGAGCTCCTATAGGAGCTCTTGAATGTCATTTTGAGTATAAACGTCAAATATTATGACGTTTTGAAATTTACTCTGGCGATTGCTCTGGCGCAGTTGCAATAACATTACCCGTAATTTTAACTGTTTTTACCGAAGCACCTGCGTTAGAAGTAACCGTTACGGACTTGGTAAATTTACCTAATCTATTGGTATCATACTTTACTTTGATCTTAGCAGTTTCACCTGGCAATACCGGCTCAGTTGGACACTTAGGTACCGTACAACCACAAGAACCTTTACAACTAGAAATGATTAATGGTTCGTTTCCTGAATTTGTAAAAATAAATTCGCGATTTCCGTCAGAACCTTTGGTAATAGTTCCATAATCAACTGTTTCCTCAGTAAAATCAATTTGAGCACCACCCTCAATTGCTAAATTTAACCCATTGTCCTGAGCCACTAGACCAAGACTAAGACATGTTAAAAAAGTGAAAAATAAAACTTTCATAATAATTTTTTGTTTCCATAAAAGTAGACAATTCCTACTTAATATGCATTCCAAGCCGATACTTAACAGAAGATTAACATAGTAATAGAGAGTGTAAAAAACTTTGGAAACTTTAGTGATTTATTTTGTTTCCTAAGTGTATTTATACTATTTTTGCTGCTGTAATATGAACCAAGAATTACAAATATTGATTAAATCTAAAGAACTTTTCTTTAAACTAGGAGTTCGTTCTATCACTATGGATGATATTTCTAGTGAACTAGGCATTTCAAAGAAAACGCTATATCAGTATGTAAATAACAAATCCGATTTAGTCAATAAAACCTTACTCTTGCACTTCGCAGATGAGAAGCTTGTAATTAGCGATGTTATAGGAAATGCCGAAAATGCCATGGATGAAATCATTCGCATCGCTCGTGCTAGTTTAAAACAGTTTCGATCCATGCATCCTTCAACTATCTATGACATAAAAAAATATTATCCAGAAGCATGGAAGTTAATTGACCAGTTCAAATCAGACTTTATCTACTGCTGTATTAAAGAGAATATTGTAAAAGGGAAAGCAGAGGGAATGTATAGAATGAAAATCGATGAAGATGTAATCGCCCGATTATATATCAACTCGATTGACTATCTGGTTAATCCGTATAATTTCCCTGCAGTTCAGTACAACTTCTCCGATTTATACAAAGAATTTATAAGCTACCATCTTCAGGGTATCTCTGCTGAGCGTGGCTATCTATATTTGAAAAACATTCAACTAGAAGAAAATGAATAAACTTTTAAAACTCCTTTTAGTCTTAGCACTACCCTTCGCAATTTCAGCTCAAGAAAACCTTACCCTGGAAGAAGCTTTAGAATTTGGCTTTGAAAATAACACAGACTTCAAAAACACGCAATTAGATGCTGCAATCAGAAAACAATTCGCATTTGAGGTAATGACAGAGGGTTTCCCTCAAATCAATCTAAACTTAGATTATTCTTTTGCTTTTGAACAGCAAGTCAGTATAGTACCTGCAGGGGTTTTTGGACCGGATGAGCTAGAGTTTATTTTTGCACAACCCCAAACTGCCAATCTAACCGCTGATGTCTCTCAGTTAATTTTTGATGCACGATACGTCTATGGAGTCAAAGCGAGAAACGCGCTAATTGAATCGGCCGACTTTCAAGTTGAACAAGCTAGGATAAATACGTCTGATGCTATAACAAAAGCATACTTTGGCGCACTTATTAGCCAGCAAGCCTATGAACTTTTAAGCCAAAATGAAGCCACTTTAAAGAGCATTCTAAACGAAACAAAGGCCACTTATGCGGAAGGTCTCATAGACGAGTTAAGTGTAAACCGATTAGAACTGAACATGTCAAATTTGCTCACACAAATAGTGAAGCAAGAAAATCAATGGGAAAATGCACTACTTAATTTGAAGTATGTCATTGGGATGCCCAATGATTCTGCTATTACCCTAGCTGGTGACTTAAATGAGTTGGTTAACAATTTCGCGTTTGATGCAAGTGCTGAAGTAAATCCAAACAATCGGATAGAAACTAAAATGTTAGCGAATCAAGCAGAGTTAAAAAAATATGACATAAAACAAGCACGATCAAGTTATTTCCCGAGTTTATATGCGTATGCGCTATATGGAACTTTGGCTCAAAGACAAGACTTTAACTTTTTTGACACCAATTTAAGATGGTTTGACTTTGGAACTGTCGGATTTAAGTTAAATATCCCGGTTTTTGATGGTTTGAAATCCAAATCTCAGGTGCAGCAGCGAAAATTAGAACTTGAAAAGATTGAGAACAATCAAGAGAACTTCCAGCAAATAATAAATCTACAAGCGACGAGTGCACAGAACAACCTGGCAAATGCACTCAATGAATATTCAAATCAAGAAGAAAATCTTGCCTTGGCGAACAAAATCCTTACGAAAACAATTATCATGTTCAATGAGGGAGTTGGTAGTAGCTTTGAACTCTCCCAAGCTCAACAAGAGTATACAAACACTATGATTAATTATACGCAATCAGTATATAATTTATTGATTGCTAAACTAGAAGTAAACAAAGCATTAGGTTCTTTATAAAATTATCAACAATGAAAAATAACATTAAACTATTTTTAGTCGGGTTTGTCCTCCTTTCGGCCTGTGGAAATGAATCCACACTCGAAGAAATGAAAACACAAAAACAAGAAGTTGAACAGAACATCAAAACATTAAAAGTACAGCTGGCTGATTTAGAAGCTGGTATAAGTTCTTTAGATACGACTACCAACAATGAGAAGATTGAGTTGGTGACAACTTTAGATGTAACACCAAAAGTTTTTACCAATTATATCGAAGCTCAAGGCAAAACCTACACTGAAAATAATGTTTCAGTAAGCACAGATATGGGAGGACTAGTTACGCGTATTTATGTGAATGAAGGGCAATATGTGTCTAAAGGGAAAATATTAATCCAATTGGATAACAGCACAATCCTTAGCCAACTTGCGGAGCTAGAAACAAATATAAATTTAGCCAAAGATATATTTGATAAAAGACAGCGTTTATGGGATCAAAACATTGGATCTGAAATTGAATATTTACAAGCGAAAAACAATTATGAATACTTGATTGACAAAAAATCTTCGATCAATACACAGTTAAGTAAAGCCTCTATAAAATCACCAATTAGTGGTTACGTTGACGCCATTAATTTAAGGCTTGGGGAAATGGCTGCTCCCGGGAGGCCTGCTTGTCAAGTAGTGAACAACAGCAAAATGGAAGTGCGAATCGACCTAACAGAGGTTTACATCGGTAAGGTAGCAAAAGGAGATAAAATATTAGTCGAGTTGCCCGCGTTAGGTATAGAAAAAATAGCAATAGTTAGTTCTGTTGGGCAAACCGTAAACTCCTATAATCGAGCTTTTCAAGTAATTGCATCCATTGAAAATAGAAATGGCGATATTAAGCCTAATTTGTTGGCTAAGGCGAAAATCACGAAAGAATCGATACCTGATGCCTTGGTCATCCCCACTAGTTTGATTCAAGAATCATCCAAAGGTTATTTTGTTTTTACTGCTCAAATTGATAGCGTATCAAATGACGTCATCGCAGTTAAAAAGACCATCGATATTAGCGAAAGTTATGCCGGGCAAGTAGTTGTTCGTGAAGGGTTGAAAGCTGGGGACCTTATTATTAATGAAGGCTTTAGAAATGTATTAGATGGACAGTTTATCCAAATTCTTAAATAAGTAGTAAAGTCAAATCAAGTAAAAATGGGTATAGACAAAAAGTCAAATCAGATCACACGTGAGTTTTTCTTATCTACCTTATCCGTAGACAACAGAACCAGTGTTGTTATAATGATGTTCCTCATTCTGATCACTGGAATTGGAGCATATAATTCAATGCCAAGAGAGAATTTTCCTGAAATAAATATTCCCACTATTTATGTTGGAGTTGTTTATCCCGGCAACTCGCCGGAGGATATGGAAAATCTTATTACTAGACATATTGAAAAAGAGATAAATTCTATTACAGATGTCACACAAATTAGATCCAACGCGATACAAGACTACTCGACCACAATCGTAGAATTTGATTTTGATGTAGATGTAAACGAAGCGTTATTAGATGTTAAGGATGCTATTGATAAAGCCCGCAGTGAGTTGCCCTCAGACCTTGATCAAGAACCAAACATTTTCGAACTTGATTTTGCAGCAATTCCATTCATCAATATCAATCTTAGTGGCGAAAATTACACCCTTGAGCAGTTAAAAGATTATGCCGAATATTTAGAGGATGAAATAGAAAATTTACCACAAGTTTCCAAAGTTGAAATTCGCGGAAGTTTAGAGAAAGAAATAAGTATTGCCGTAGATAAAACTAAAATGGAAGCGGCTAAAGTTAGTTTTCGTAATATAGAAGATGCGATCAACTTTGAGAATATGACCATCTCAGCGGGCGATTTGCTTGTAGGTGATAATCGAAGAACCGTAAGGATTGTTGGAGAATTTAATGACGTCAATCAAATTAAGGATATCATCGTGAAAAGTGATTATCAAAAACCTGTATTTCTAAAAGACATCGCGAGCATCAATTTTATTCCCAAAGAAACTGATAGTTATGCAAGAATTGGCGGCGAACCTGTTGTTTCTTTAGATATCATGAAGCGCAGTGGTGAAAACTTAATTGTAGCGGTAGACCTGATAAAGGAAATAATACTTAAGGCCGAAAAAGATAAATTCGAAGATGATTTAACCGTAACGATCACCAATGACACCTCATTACAAACCAAACTTCAAGTAGCTAATCTTGAGAATAGTATTATTTCCGGTGTTATACTCGTGGTATTGGTCTTGCTTTTTTTCTTAGGATTGAGGAATGCCCTTTTTGTTGGAATTGCCATTCCCATGAGTATGGTTATGGGATTCTTAATTCTGAACCTAATGGGAGTTACCTTGAATATCATGGTATTATTCTCTTTGGTTTTAGCCTTAGGAATGTTAGTGGATAACGGTATTGTGGTGGTTGAAAATATCTATCGATTGCTGCAAGAAGGTAAAGATATTGTAACGGCCTCTAAAGAAGGAGTGGGAGAAGTTGCTGTACCTATTATTGCTTCTACGGCGACCACACTTGCTGCGTTTTTCCCATTGATTTTTTGGAAAGATGTTATGGGTGAGTTCATGAAGTATTTGCCAATTACCTTGATTATCGTATTAAGTAGTTCTTTGTTTGTTGCTTTGGTAATCAATCCAGTGTTGACTTCCTTCTTTATGAGGCTTGACGAAGAAGTCTCAGATCGTAAGGAAATCAAACAATCTGCTTTTTGGATATTAAATGGAGTATCTCTTGTATTAGGTATTGTATTGGTTATAATAGGATTGAGCTTAGATATAACCCCTGCCGTCGTAATTGGAAACCTAATGGCGGGTGTTTCACTTATAATACTCATTAATAAGTACCTGCTCTCTCCTGCAGCTAAGTACTTTCAATTGCGTATTCTTCCTTGGATAGAAAACAAATATGAAAATTTTGTGCGATTAGCATTAACTGGGAAAACTCCAATCGTGCTGTTTATCGGCATGTTCTTTATGTTGATTGGCTCTTTAATGTTTTTTGCTGTTCGCCAACCCGAAGTGGTATTTTTCCCTGAAGGGCAGCCCAATTACGTGAATGTTTTTGTAGAATTTCCTACCGGAACGGATATTGAATATACCAATAAGAAAATACGAAAAATAGAACAAGATGTTATCACAGCCATGGAATCCTATGGAATAGGAACTGGCCTTAATATAGAATCGATATTAACTAATGTAGGAGAAGGAACCTCTGATCCAAATTCTGGTCAGTCAGGTGAAAATCAAGGCAAAACGCCTAATAAAGCCAAGCTAACCATCTCATTTGTGCAATATGAAAACAGGACGGATGTTACGCACATGGATAACGAAACAGAAAGGTTCAATACGACGAAGGCGATGAATGAAATACGCGATGTGGTAGGGCAGATACCTGGGGCAGTTGTTTCTGTATCTAAAGATCCAAATGGACCGCCTGTTGGACCGCCAATTAACATTGCCATAAGCGGTGAAGAATTTGATGAATTGTTTAAGATTCATGATGATGTTAGAACATTGATTAATAATGCAATGATTAAAGGCGATATCAGTGGTATTGAAAAATTGAAATCTGATTTAGATAAGGGTAAACCCGAACTTCTTTTTGATATTGATCGAGCAGCTACTAGAACCTATGGCCTATCCACGGCCCAAGTTGCTGGAGCCCTGAGAACAGCCTTGTTTGGAAAAGAAATATCTACCTTCAACGAAAGCGATGAAGATTATCCAATCATGTTGCGTTTACAAACCGATCAGCGATATGATTTAGAATCTTTAAAGAATATGCTGATAACATTTAGAGATCAGTCAGACGGGAAAACTAAACAAGTGCCTATTTCCGCTCTTGCTACCGTTCAATACACCTCAAGTCTGGGTTCTGTTCGTCGAGTAGATTTGGACAGAGTTGTGACTCTATATTCCAACTTAGCGGAAGGTGGCAATGCGAATGAAATTATTGCAAGTTTGGAAAAACTTATAGCTGCAAACATTTCATTGAAGGATGGATATAAAGTGAGTTTTACTGGAGAACAAGAAGAGCAAGCTAAGTCTATGGCATTTTTGAAAACGGCTTTGATGATAGCTGTTTTCTCCATTTTCTTGATTATTGTTACTCAATTTAACTCAGTATCAGCGCCTATTATCATTTTACTGTCTGTACTTTTTAGTTTCATCGGTGTATTCTTAGGAATAGCTGTCTTCGGAGACAAGTTTGTTGTCATCATGACAATGATTGGCATTATTTCCTTAGCAGGTGTGGTTGTAAATAATGCTATCGTGCTTATGGATTTCGCCCAACTCACACGCGATAGAATGAAAATGGAAAAAGGCTTGTCCATGAAAGCACGATTAAATCGTCAGGATATTACAACAGCTATCGTGGAAGCTGGAAAAACACGTTTACGCCCGGTGTTACTTACTGCAATAACTACGGTGCTTGGACTTATTCCCTTAGCCGTAGGAATTAATATTGACTTTGGTGGATTAATTACACGACTTCAACCGAACTTTTATATAGGCGGAGATAATGTAGTCTTCTGGGGAGCATTAAGTTGGACTGTAATTTATGGTCTTACATTTGCTACTTTCCTAACACTGGTTATTGTTCCTGTGATGATTTTGTTGTTTGATCGAGCTGGAAATAAGTTGGCCAATAAATTTGAATAAGAAAAAAAGGAGCATGTAAAATTCTCCTTTTTTTCCACGAGAATTTTTTGGTTTCGAAATTGAAGTTTTGAATACCCTCTATTTGAAATACACTAATTATACAGCAATGCTTTGTGGTAGACCTTTTTTAATATTGTGCGCGCTCATTCATCTGTGTAGTGCTCAAAAATATGCCAATCTACCAGCAGTTCCTGAGGGATATTTTAGATCTCCTGTAGATGTGAAGATATATTTATCCGGGACCTTTGGAGAGCCCCGCACTACTCATTTTCACACTGGAATTGATATAAAAACTCAAGGAGTAGAAGGTAAAAAAATCTATTCAGTTGCTGAAGGCTATGTTTCTAGGGTATCGGTTTCACCCTTCGGATATGGGCATGTAGTCTATGTGACTCATCCAAACGGCATGGTATCCGTATATGGTCATCTTCAAAAGTTTGCCAGTAAAATTCAAGAATGGGTCAAACAACAACAACACGCCCAAACTAACTTTGCAATAAACATGGAGGATCTCCCCCCTTCCCTATTCCCTGTCATTAAGGGGGAAGTCATTGCCTTTTCAGGAAACACCGGTGGTTCCGGTGGGCCCCACTTGCATTTTGAGTTGAGAGATAGCCTAGAGCATCCCTTAAACCCATTATTATATGGTTTTGAAGAATGGGTGATTGATGAGATTAAACCCTCTATCTATAATTTGTTTCTTTACAACCTCAATGAACTGAAACAGTTTACACCAGCAAAAAAAGTGAAGGCCAGTTTGATAAGTACAGGAATTTACACAATCAATTCTGCCATTCAAGTGAATACTCCAAAACTAGGTATCGGGGTCCATACTATTGATTTGTTTACTGGAACAACTAACAAGAATGGAGTATATGAGATTAAACTCTATCATAACGAGACCTTAACTTATCATTATAGAGTCGATTTACTTTCATTTGATTATACCAAACATGTTTATAGTCATTGTGATTATTGGCAAAAGAAAAACAACAATACAGTGCACAAATGTTTTCGTGAAAAGGGTAATAAGCTTCCTTTTTATCCTGTAATGATTGAAGAGGGGGAAATTGACTTGTCGGATAGTACCTTGCATAATATTCGTATTGAGGTAAATGATTTTCATGGGAATACATCGAAGATTTCAGCCAAGCTTCAATACCAGCCGCAAGCTGAATTTTTTAAACCCAAAGAAGAAAGGTATCATGCCCATTTCTTACTGGGCCAGCGAAATCAATTCAGGAATAATAATGTTCGCATTAGTTTAGATGAGGGTGTATTGTTTAATGATCTATATTTTCAATACAAAGAGCGAGTAAATAATTCTTTTGGCCCCTTCTTAGACATTCATAATAGTACTGTGCCAGTGGCAGATTACTTTGATATTTCCTTAAAAATTCACGCTATCGATACTAATCAAATTGAAAAGTACGTAATAGCCTATTATGATTACAAGAATCGTAAAAAATCGATTGGAGGCAAATACAGTGAAGGATTTTTGCACGGAGAGACAAGAAGTTTAGGCACTTACTTTATTGATATTGATACGGTTCCACCTAGACTAAATGCGCTTAATATAAGTGAAGGGAAACAACTAACTTATCAAAAGAATATACAGTTTCGAGTCAGTGACAACTTCTCAGGTATAGCATCATACGATGCATTCCTAAATGGCAAATGGGTGGTTTTGGTTTATGACGCCAAGAAGAGCTTAATGAGTTATACCATCGATAAAAGTATACTTAAAAGAGAAAATAATTTTGAAGTTTTAATCGTCGATGAGTGCGGTAATTATATTAGTAAGCAGTATGGTTTTACCTATTAGCGATAATCAACAAGCGGGTGAAAAATACTAATTTAGCTATTAATTCTAGCTTGTAGTACTTATCTTCAAACTATGGATAAGACCAAAATCTTGTTAGATTATTTGAGCCAATTCCTAACGGATGAGCGAAAAGTACAATTAAATAAAGTCATTGATCAACGGACCAATCATTTTGCAGTAGCTCTAGAAAACATCTATCAACCCCATAACAGTAACGCGGTAATACGATCATGTGATTGCTTTGGCATCCAAGACTGTCACGTAATTGAGACTATCAACGAGTTTAAGTTTTCAAAAAATGTGAGCAAGGGCGCAACGAAGTGGGTCAATGTACACCGGCATAAAGGCACCACACAGGCGATAAGTGCTTTGCGAAGGGAAGGATATCAAATTGTTGCTACAACTCCGCATACGGACGATTGTAATCTTGAAGATTTTGATGTAAGCAAGAAATCCGTTTTTTTCTTTGGGGCTGAGAAAAGAGGGCTGAGTCAAACTGTACTGAATGAAGCGGATGTTTTTCTTAAAATCCCTATGGTTGGACATACCGAAAGTTTGAATATTTCCGTCAGTGCTGCTATCATTTTACAACATGTGAGTCAAATGATTAGGAAGGAAAACATAGCTTGGCAGTTATCCACTAAAGAAAAAGAAAAACTCCGATTATCTTTTACAAAAAGTAGCACCAAACGCTTAGATGATCACATAAAAGTATTCGAAAAATCTATCATTTAAGCCTCATAGGCTCCCAATTGCTCTCTAATCCAATCGGGAATTTGAATGGTCTGCTTTGTTTGCATATCAAACATTACCTGAGTCGTCTGCCCTGAGGCATGAACAAGCTTACCATCTTTACCTTCACTAACTATAACATAGCTCAATTCAAAGCTCTTGTTCCCAACTTTTGACGTTCGCACATAGACTGATGGATTGCGAGCAGTAAGCAACAACTCCTTATGGAAACTAGCATGAACATTAGCAATTAAAAACATATGCTTTGTCCAATCCCAACCCGAGCAAGCTTCCATCATATATCTTCCTCTTGCCGTTTCAAAGTAGGTAATAAATAAAGCATTATTGACATGTCCTAACGCATCCAAATCATTCCATCGCATTTGTAAGGAAAAATGAAAATTAAATTGAGTTAAATCCATCGTTATTCTTCCTCTTCTTGTATTTCATAATCCGCACCGTGAAAGGCTTCATTGACATAACTTGTAGGTATTTTTATCAGGTAACTATTTCCAGCACTAATCGTCAGTTTGGTGCTAGTCAACCAAGGGTTTACGACCTTAAGCATCTTGTAGCTTGTTCCATTATCAATAGCGAATTGAGCCAAATCTTCAACTGAATTTTCAACGACTACTGGATTAAATTGGTAGGGTTGATACAAATCACGGTCGACAAAATTAAAGCCGTATTTATCAGGGTTTTCAAAAACCATTTTATAGGATAAGATTCGGAAAACATACCTGGAGGTTTCCGAATTTAGATATAAATCATAGTAGTTAGAAACCTGTTGCTCATTCAAGCGTTTATAAAGTTTCGCCATACCAATATTATAGCTTGCTGCAGCAAGGGTCCAAGATCCAAATTTTTCTTTGGCATCTTTCAGATAATCGCATGCTGCGGAAGTTGCTTTAATATAATCATATCTTTCATCCACCTCATTATTAATTTCTAAGCCATATTCCAATCCTGTTGATTTTAGAAACTGCCAATAACCTGCTGCGCCTGCTGGTGAAACTACATTTCTCAAGCCACTTTCAGCTACGGCCAAATACTTGAAATCTCCTGGGACACCATTCTCTTCCAAAATCTTCTCAATATCATCAAAGTACTTGCTAGACAGTTTATAATTTAACATGGTATTTGAATGCCAAAATGTATTGACTAATAGCTCTCGATCAAAACGCTCTCTGACTTCTTGATCATTTAATGGAACTCGCTCATTAGCAAAGAAAACATCGCCACTAATTCTAACGGGGTTAATACGTTGAGGCGCATTTAGATCATTATCAAGCAAAGAATCCCCTGCTTCTTCACAATTGATGAATAAACTCATCCCTGCAATTTTTGTTGTGGGATTAGGTTTGTTATCTTCATTCAAACTTAGTAGTACTGTCTTAAACACTACCAAAGTAACGAGCGTGACAAACATGGGCATCAGCAGCTTATTTAAAAAATTCATGGTTTAGTTTTTTGAAATTGGAACCATAGAACATGCTTCCCCATAAGAGATGGCTCTTACTACCGGTTTCAGTTTTTGAGTTAGTTTAACATAGTTTTGTTCTTTCACTGATATTTTTCCACCACAGCCTTTAATCACAACCCGCTTATTGGTGTATGGTTTTACATCCAGTTCTGAAATAGCGTCTGAGATAAACAAGTTTATTGCTTCTTCTTGGTTCTGTGCAAAGATATGAGGAATATCCCAATCCGTTAAGTAAGATGCTAGCAGCATATACGCCCATACAGGGATAATAGCATCACTGCTGCAGTGAATATAAACCTGACTTTCTTTAAACTCCTGAAAATCGTAGTCTTTGAGTGCATCTCTAAAATCCTTCTCTTTAAGAATGATTGCTTTATATAAGAATGGCTTTAGATCAAAACCTTTGATATTACTCACCGAAATGAGTTGGAGCATGTCAATAGTCTCAATAGCTTTTTTCGCTACTTTATTCTCCATTAGATATATTTTTTTCCTTTAGAAAAAGTCGAAGCTATTATCTTCTATTTCAGCTACATTCCTTAAGGCTTCAGTTAATCTACCTTGAACACCTGATGAAAAAGAACTTGACCTAAGCTTATAAGCACTTAAATCAGTTGCAGTAGGAACTTCACTTTTGAAGGTCGACTTAAGCACAAACACGCCATTTTCGCCAATGATAGGAGAAGAAACTTCATTTAAAGATAAGCCGAGAGCAGTTGCCACAACCTTTGGTTCATTTCCTACACTTGGTAGTGTAACGTTAGCAAATGATAAATCGTTTGCTGTTTGAATGCTTATACCATTCGAAGAAGCTAATGCACTTAAATCTGCCCCAAGAAGTTTTTCTTTCAGCATAAGCGCTTTCTTTTCCTTCTTCACTTCAGCTTCAACAATTGCACGAACACTTTCTAAGTTAGCTTTTCCTTCTTCAGTTTGTCCATCTTGAAGAGCGACAACAAAATTATTTCCTATCATAAATGGTGAAGAAACATCTTCATCTTCCGTCTCAAAAGCCCACTTTATCATTTCTCGCGCATTTCCATCTAGTCCAGCGATTGAATTTGCAGTTTTTGCAACATTTGTCGCATCCTTTATTTGATCGGTCCCAGCTAGAAAAGCATCCTTTGTTCGGTTGTTTCCAGCATATAAACTCGATTCAGCGAAAATACTGTTTGTAGTTTCCTCACTAGCAAAAATTGATTTAGTTAATGTGGCCACCTTAACTGCTTCTGAAGTAGTTCCCCAATCATAAACTTCCACAAAGTGAGCGCCATATTGCGTGTATACCATCTGCACATCACCAACATTCATTTCATAAAATATAGCATCATTGAATGGAGTTAACATTTCACCTGGAAGAACCCACTGCAAATCTCCACCATCTTGCGCATTGGATGGATCTTGGGAATACTTAGCAGTTAAAGATGCTAATGGAACACCCTCTTCTAAGATTATTGTTCTTAAACTATCAATTAAATTTGAAGCTTCCTCTTGCGTAGCAAAACCTTCACCTGTAATGAGTAAATGTCTTACTTTCAAAGAATCTGCAATTAGTTTACGGTTAATCAACTTGCTTGCCACGAAACTATCTTTCACTTTTAAAGGGCCAAATAAACTACCTGCCTTAGCAGAGAAAATAGAATCTTCAAAAGCATTCGTTAACTCACCTTCTTTATAAAACTTTTTATCCCATCGCGTTTCAGAACTTGCCATGATAAACAAGGAATCATCCTCAGCTATTTGCCATTGAGCGAACTTATCGTTCATCCAATTTTCTGCATTCAAAACATCATCACTTGATGGAGCAATAGCGAAGGCTACATACTTGATATTTACAGAAGCATCTTGTTTAAACTCATTTTCATGATCCTCTAAATATGCATTTAGATCCGCATCTGAAAAAGAAAGCTCTTCATCTGCTACACCAGAAAATGGAAGGTAAACAAACTCGGCATTGGCCTTAAGATTATCATTCGTGTATAAAGCTTCTGCCATCCAAGTCGGCACATTGGCACTTTTAGCTAACAACTGATTATACTTTTTTTCTAATCTTTCCTTATAAATTGCTTTCTCAAAATTTGTCCATTGCGCACGTTTTTCTTCTGCAGTTAAACCTGAATTTTTATCGACTAAATCTAATGTTTCTAAATATTGCTTAAACAACGCAGCATCATACTGACCATTTTCTCCCGTAAATGAAGAGGTAATACTTGGATGTTGAAACTCCTGATCAAAAAGCATAGCTTTCTTTTCCGCTGTTGCAACTTGAATTCCTAAATCTTCAAACAAATCTTTTTTCAATTTATCATTAATGATTTCATTGAATGTACTTGTGCGCACACTTTCCTTTTGTGCGACGGTTAAATCCGCTCCTTGAAGCTGATTTTTCAAAAAGGTCTCATTGATTTTCAAACGCGCATCAAACTCAGCGTATGAAATCTTTTCCCCGTTTACCACAGCTATATCCGTTCCTCTTACTGGACCATTACCTTGTCCGCCCATATCCATTAGGATGAAGGCCAACATTGCGAATGCAATAACGAATATTAATATACCGCCTAATTTTTGTCTTAATGTACCTATAACCGCCATTTAAATCTATTTTAATTATTTCATCTTATTTAAGAGGTGCAAATATAGCGTATTCACTACATATATATATGCCTTTTAACAAAAAGATAAGCCTAGTCTTTCAATAATAGAATGGAAACTAAAAAGAGCATCCCAATTGAGTGCTCTTTTTACTAATGTATAACTATTTATTAAAGCTTACGACCCTTGGCAACACGCAAGGATAACTTTTCCTTATTTATTTTTTTCAAGTTAACTTGTAAGTATGCATTTAGGGCAATTGGGCTGACATTATAAGTTTTTCCAAAATATGTCACAGAAGCAAACTTGTTTTTCTCATAATCCTTCAGTCGTAAATAATATCGTCCACCTCTTTGTTTATCCACTCCAAAAGTTAGGTAATGGTCATCCCCTATTTCGAAGCTGACAGCCATTCTAATTCCATCTGGTAAGGCTGAAACAATTCCAGGAGTACCTTCGCGAATGACAATCTCCTCTACTTGCTTGCCACCAACCATCTTAATTTTTCCTGAGACAATTCCGGTTTCATTACTCTTAAGCTGTCTATTAAGAACTATTGGCTCAGAATTGTAATATTGAATTTTCTTGACTTCATTATTCGTCCAAGAATTACTTGTTTTTAAATCCTCCGTGAAGGGTATTAATGTTTTACAACTGCTCATTAAAACAATTGCCATACTTATCAAAAGTAGATTTCTCATTTTTCTATTATTTATATTTATCTCGTCAATTAATATGCCAAAAATCGAGTTTGAGGTTAATTTCTCAAATCTTCTCCCCAAAGTAATTTTTCCCTAATCGCGTTCACAAAATTACTTGAACTTAGCCTTACCAAATGTGCTTGGAAGGAGGCCTTCTTGAGTTTAAGCTCAAAACTAGCATCAATGGTTTCATTTCGACTATCCAAAGTTGCTAAAAATCGTTTACTTCTACCCTCTACGTGCAAACGCAGCTCCACATCATCTGGCACGACCATTGGTCGTACGTTTAAATTATGCGGCGACACTGGTGTAATAACAAAGTTCTTGCTATTAGGATAAATTACAGGACCTCCGCAGCTAAGCGAATACCCCGTCGAGCCTGTGGCAGTAGAGACAATCAAGCCATCTGCCCAATAAGAATTTAAATGCTGTCCATCTAAATAAGTATGAACTGTTATCATAGAAGAAGTTTCCACGCGCTGCACGGTAAACTCATTTAAAGCAAATGAAGTGTTGCCAAACAGCTTTTTGTTTGATTCTAATTGAATTAAGTTTCGCTTGTCAATAACATGCTTTCCGTTAATTATGGCATTAAGCGAATCTTCAATGTCATTGATTGAAATACTTGCCAAAAACCCTAATCGGCCAAAATTTATACCTACAACAGGAATTTCTTTATCTCCAATCCAACTAACCGCATCAAGCATGGTTCCATCACCCCCTAGGCTAAAAACAAAGTCAATGGCTGTGGTTATTTCCTTCTTTTTAGTAAAAGTAGAATCATCAATAGTTAAAGAATGATCTGAGAGTAGATGCTTATGAAATGGTCTATTTACAGTATAGCTTATTCCTTTAGCTTTTAAAAGCTCAAAGAATTGCGCCACATACGGTGTTGTGCTCGGCTTCAAATTTCGTCCATATACTGCTACATGCATAAGACAAAGATAAGAGAATACTTAGACATCATTTCAATGAAAGTAGAATGAAAATCAAACGTTTAAATAATGCATGAGTGCGTCATACCGTTCTTTAAGCTGATCAATTTGTTCAGCTTGATGGAAAATGTTGGAAATTGTATAATTGTATCTTTCCAAAGTAGCAATAATATAGGTAAGATCTAATGTATTAACTTTAACCGTGACTTGAAGATCGGCTGAACCGTCAATAGCTGTGGTGGCTATAGAAAGAACAGAAGCTTTATTTGATTCAACTAGTCTTGAGATTTCCGCCAAAGAATAATCATGAGCGGGTATTTCTAAAACAAATATTCCTCCTGATTCTCGAGCAAAATTGAACTCGGATAATTTTATCAGCAAACTTCGAGGAGAGATGAGTCCAATGTAATTATCCTCACTATTAACCACAGGTAAAATACTACTTCTACTTTCAAAACCCGCCTTCATGGCATCAAACAAATGGGTATGTTCTTTAACCGCTATTTTTATCAAGGGAAATGACAATTCACTCAAAAGATCAACACCAGCGGTGTCTAGCAATTGCTGTTCAGATACAACACCAACCAACTCCTTCCCATTTAACACGGGCAGGTGCTCTTGTTTGAACTCTTCCATAAGTTCAACAGCAAACTTTACCGAATCCGTAATGCGGAGGTAAGGGGTGCTTTCTTCAATGGCATTTTTGGCTATCACTCTAAATTCTTTACATTTAAATCCGTCAAAAATTGATCCAAAAGTGCATTAAACCTTTCTGGATGTTCCATCATCGCTGCATGGCCGCACTTGTCTATAACTGAAAGTTTGGCATTTGGAATCAATTTTTGGAATTCCTCACCAACGAATAGCGGAGTAATATTATCGTTCCCTCCCCAAATAATATTCGCAGGGATGTCAATTTTATTTAATTCTTTACGAAGATTATGTCGAAGCGCAGATTTTGCAAGTGCAATAACTCTTATGGCTTTTGCTCTATCGTTGACTGTATTAAATATTTCATCTACCAATTCCTTGGATGCCACGGTGGGGTCATAAAATGTATATTCGGTTTTTTTACGAATGTAATCGTAATTTTCTTTTTTAGGATATCCATCCCCTAAAGAATTCTCAAACAAACCCGAGCTTCCTGTTAAGGTTATAGATGCAACTTTATCCATGTTCTTAAGCGCATAAACCAAACCAATGTGCCCACCTAAAGAATTTCCCACCAAGTGTAGGTTTGAAAACTGTTTTTCCTCAATAATAACATTTACAAAATCAACCATTCCACTGACTGTTGAATTCAGTAAAGGTGATGTATAAAGTGGAAGTTGCGGGAAAAGTACGGTATAGTCTTGCTGAAAATACTCGATTACCTTTTCAAAATTACTCAAAGCACCAAACAATCCATGAAGTAATACAATGACTGGACCGCTACCAAATTGTAAGTAACGATCGTCTGTGCTTAAATTTTTCATATTTCGATTGTAAACTTACAAACTAGTATGGACAAAAAGGCAAAAAAGCCCTATTTTACTAGGACTTTTAAAAAAAATTTCAAAATATATCCACAAATTTTATAAACCATACAATTTTATAATAAACTGATTTACAGTGTTTTGTGAAATTTGTCTTATTTAATCACTCCCGTAAACTATAAATTATCCACATGGTCAATCCACGCAAAGGCGCATCAGTAAAGGAATTGAGCTTACTTTTATGATATAATTTTTTTTAACTAAAACTATATATTATGAACAAAGGTGAATTAATAAGCAAAATTGCTGAAGATGCAGGTTTAACAAAAGTACAAGCAGGTGCTGCTTTAGAAGCTGTAACTGATGGAGTAACTTCAACTTTAGCAAAAGGAGACAAACTAACTTTAGTTGGATTCGGCACTTTCTCTGTAACTCATAGAGCTGCAAGAAAAGGAAGAAACCCTCAAACTGGAATGGAAATCAATATTGCAGCGAAGAACGTTGTAAAATTCAAGCCAGGTAAAGAATTATCTTCAAGAGTATAAGCATTTAAACTCTATTAAAATATTAAGTCCCACTATAACTTGTTTCTAGTGGGATTTTTTTATTTTTGCAAGCTTATAAACTAAATTAAATCTGTAGAATATGGGAAGAGGTGATAAAAAAACTAAACGAGGAAAAATTTCTAAAGGATCTTATGGAGTATCAAGACCAAAAAGAACGGCAGTTGTAGCTGCCCCTCCAGCTAAGAAGAAAAAAGCAAAGGCAAAAAAATAACTAGTTGTATTAGGGTGAGAGAATGCCCCTATTCCAAGAATTTTTTTCGAAAGAGTAATAAATTCTATCATGTAAACGGTTTGGGCGTCCTTGCCAAAACTCAAAATAGCTAGGTTTTAGTAAATAACCGCCCCAATGTTTCGGACGTTGGGGTTTTTTTTTGCTACGTAGAATGGATTGGAATTCTTTTTCCAAATCCTCCTTACTTGCCAGAGGATGGCTTTGTTGGGAAACCATTGCACCATATTGACTCTCAATTGGTCTTGTTTTAAAATAATCATCACTTGCCTTTTCTGAAATTTTTTCTACCCGTCCGTCTATGCGTATCTGCCTTTGCATTTGTTCGTAGAAAAACAGAACACTTACGGCATTATTTGCGGCCATTTCACGGCCCTTACGACTGTCATAATTTGAAAAAAATATTAAACCTTCATTAGAATATTCTTTGAGTAAAACTACCCGACTACTAGGTCTTCCATCCATGCCTACAGTTGAAATAACCATAGCATTTGCTTCGAAGTCACCAAAACTGTCCGCTTCGCAATACCATTGATCAAACTGCTTAATAGGGTCTTTATCGACCGTTTGAATCCTTAAGGTGGACTGGTCGTAGCTCTTTCTTTCTTGGTGTAAGTTTTTATTTATCTCTGACACTTTCTTAGTTTACAATAATTTTAAGTTGTTTCTCATAACTTAAATTATCACTATCTAATCTGAAAACAACTCGAACCGCATCATACTTCTGCGCAATAAAAGGGGTCGTACTGCCGGTAAAATAAGGTTGAAATGGCACAGAAGCATTTCTTCCTAAAGGCATTTGTAGCGTTCCCGAAACCGTTTGGACATTTAAACTATCTGTAAATACTTGAACAAAAAACTCAGTTTGCATGTCGTTGTAAGTCAAATTATTAATATTCATTACGGTATCAATAAAGTAGGCTCCTCTAACAGAATCTATGGGTGCATCGATAGCCAAGTATAGACTAAAATCAACAAGTTCACCAGCAGTAGCTATAATAGTAGTACTATCCGGTTGAATAAAGTTTATTGCTTCAGTTCCGACAGGTTTATCTTCTTCATCTTTATTACATGCAATTAGAGCCGTAAATAAGAGCGCAAACACTAAAAAATAAGTTGGCTGTATGTTGCTTTTTTTCATGAGTACTAGAATTTGTTTAAAATTATAACTTTTTTTTTACTTCCAAAGTAAGCACTTGGTCAACGATGCCTATATAACTTAGATTAGTTAATAGTTTTGGGAATACTCTAGAAAAATGGCTGGACAAACAGACATTTTTTAAAGCTTATCCAGCTCCGTTTGAACAAAATTAGCCAGGTCACTCACATATTCTGCAGAAAAGTCAAACTGAATATCTGCCGTTTGATATATTTCTGGAATACTTCGCGTGTAACCTAAACTTAAAGCATTTTTATAAGCTTGAATAGCCTTTTGTTTATTTGATTTGAAATTTCTCCACATAGCTATTGCACCTAGTTGCGCAAACCCATACTCAATGTAATAAAATGGCACTTGATAGAAATGGAGAATCCCTTGATAACCGACTTCTTGAAATTTCTCTAAACCGGTATTATCTATTACTCCAGCACCGTAGATCTTGTTCAACTCCATCCATTTGGCACGTCGCTCTGTCCGAGTATGCTTAGGATTGGTATACATCCAATGTTGAAAAGCATCTCCTTTTGCTACTCCTGGCAAAATTTTCAATAAGCCCTCTAAGTGGTTTCTTTTTGCTCTTTTCAAATCTCCCTCATTCGGATAATAACTTTCCCAATTCTCCAAAGAAAATAGCTCCATACTCATAGAGGCCAATTCTGCAACCTCACTTGGCGTATTTCGCATATTAGCAAATGGAATACTGTAATCTAAAAAACTATGAATAGCATGGCCACCTTCATGCACCATTACTCGAACATCTCCTTCCGAAGACGCATGATTCATAAATATAAAAGGTACGCCCGATTCAGGCATTGCCATCATATATCCGCCAGGTGCTTTCCCTTTTCGGGACTCCAAATCTAAATTCCCTTTTGCGTACATATCGGCAATACAAGCCCCGAAATATGGATCCAATTTATTGAAACAGTGGACCGTCTTATTAACGAAATCTTCCGTAGTATTGAACGGCTTCAATGGTGCTTGCTGTAAAGGATCTACTACCATATCCCACGGTCTTAATGCATCTAGTCCTATACTCGCCTTTCTTTGCTCGTCAATCTTTCTTAACAAAGGGATAATGGCTGTAGCAACAGATTGGTGAAATGCTTGACAATCTTCAGGCGAATAATCAAATCGATGTTTTTCATCAAACATATAATCCCGATAATTTTCATATCCTGCATTCAGCGCTAACTGATGTCTTTTTTCTACCAATTGGTCCATCAGATCATCTAATGCTTCTGCATCTTTATTCTCTCTTTCTCTTGCTAAGAAGTATACATCCTCTCTTACTTGTCTATCGACTTTTTTAAAGTAAATAGAAGCTTGGGGCATCGTTAAATCCTTTCCATCATAGTTAATAGACCAAGCGCCAGATATTTCAGCATACTTATTTTCCAATAGACTTAAATCTCTACTTAGCTCAATATTCTTCTCAGTAAACAAGGCTAAATCTTTCTCAATACCTCTTTTTACATTTTTAAAATCTTCGGATAAACTCTCTTTGAAAGAGCTGGCTTCAAATCTTTTTTGCAACTTATTTTCCCAAGGTTTGATTTTTGGATCTATATCAATGTAATAGCTTTCCAATTTCTTTTTGGCTGTTTCGTCAGTGGTATCGATAGATGTTTTGATATACTTTAAGCGCATATCTTCGCTCACCACAGCGTATAACTCATCCCAATCCTTTAACCATTGCTCAAACTGCTCTTGTGTCTCAATAGCTCTATCATTTAGCTCAATATAAAATGAGGCAATCCCATCCCAATCTTCTACTTGAAAAGAAGGTGGCATAAATGAGCGTTCATTTTGAGCGATTAAAGTTGTAGATGAATCCATTATTTTTTCTTTGGTTTACTCTCTTTTTTTGTTGCTTTCGCTTTCTTTGGCTTAACTACTTTCTCTTTCTTTGGTTTGTCTTTTTTTACACTTTCTTCTTCTTTCTTTTCCTCCTTAAACATCCCTACTTCATCTAAAGATTTGAACCATTTAATCATTTTACGAATATCACTGGTGTAGACTCTTTGCTGGTCGTGTTCTGGCGCAATAGCCACAAAATAAGCTCTTATATCTTTATCCACAGCTTTTGCTTCGGGGCATTTGCCATTGGCCTTCATAGCTTTGAATATTTCTGCCAACTCCATACTACCAGTGTTCGTATATACGGTTATGTTTTCCAAGGGTGTAAACATATGTTGTCTGGAAGCCACAAATTTTCTTTTTTGCTCGCCTAATGGAGTAACTATTAATCCATTATCTCGACTAGTGACAATTTGATACAATCCAGGCAGTTTACTAATTGCCAATATTTCTTTTAATTCCATGAATATAATTTAGGCTGCGAATATACTAAAAAGAAGCTAGTTAAGCATTAAAAGCCTTACTTGCAGTCGAAGTAAGGCTTTAAAATTTATTAAAATAAATGCAGCTATTCTTTGATGATCGAATATGTCTGATTTTTTCCGTCAGTTAACTCAATATTCAGCAGATATAATCCAGAAGAAAGGTTCGACACATCTATACGTTCATGTTTCGATAAATCATACCGCCCAATTGTTTTACCAGTAGATTCAATTAGGGCAATTGTCCCTTCAAATTCCTCCTTATGCTGAACATGTATAAAATCTACTGCAGGGTTAGGGAAAACCGATATTTTCAAATCAACTGAATTAGCACTAATGCCTGTGACAGGGCTATCTTTAGTCCTTATGTTATCCAAGCAAAAATATGCCGGGGTATTCATACCAAACTGTCCTACATCTGAAGACTCCATAGAAAAAACTAAGCTGTCAGCATTTCCCAAACTACTCAAATCAACATAAGTCCATTCATCAAGAATATAATCATCTGAATTATTTACGGAACGGAAATCTGCTAAATAAAATTCTATCTTTTCCGTGCCAAGCATTCCATTTTCGTACTTTTCTATATTCAATAAAAAGTAATCGGGATCATCCCCAGAGACACCCCCAAAATTCTTCGCTATAGCATCTCCATCACGCATACTCAAATAGGCATAAGTAGTGTTGTTTATATACATGCCCTCCATTGCTCCGCCACTAGCAGCACCCGTGAGGCTCATAACAGCACTTCCTGTTAAGTAATTCATAAAGGCTACACCATAAGTCATTGAACCTTGAGCACCCTCAGCAGCTATGCAGCTCAAGTCATTTAAGTATCCAGGAGTCATGTTATCCGTTTTAGAAGATACACCAAATCCCGACCAAGAAGGAAATTGTGGGTCATCAATATAGGTATTTGGGAAAAATAGATTTCCATCTTGAAAACCTCCCTGCTGGTCGCTCCCGTTCAGGGAAGAGTCGACTCCAAGATTAAACCCCTCAAAAGTGGAAGTAGTTTGAGCAAATAAAAAGCTGGTAACAGCTAAACAAAGAACTAAAGTAATTTTTTTCATCATTTTATTTTTTTAGATTAATGTTAATACCGAATTGAGCATTAATTCCAGGCATTTGTCGCCGCTCAACTACGATATAGTTTTGGTTATAAATATTTTGAATTGAGGTAAAAATTTTGCCTGAAAAATTGGATTGATTGAAATGGTAAGTGAAATGAACATTACCCACATGATAACGTGGTATCGCGTCATTAGCTCCGATGGTTTCTCCTACGACTTGGTGCTGATATTGAATTGCCCAATGACTAATTTGTAAGGAAATATTTGCAGTTGACTGATAAATTGGTGTATAAAACAATTGATCCCCTTTTGATAATTTGGGTAAATCCAAATCTATACGGTAGCTGGATTTCGTATAGTCAAATCCAAGTCCTGCTTGAAAGCTAAATTTATGCTTATGATATTTATAATCCAGCTTAGTTGTCGAGCCGTAGGACCATACCTTTGCAATATTACTAGCACTCCAAAAGAAACCAATATCACTGGGCGCCCATAAAATCCAATCCTCTATATTTCGATTAAAAATAGAACTGCGTATTGCAATGCTGTGTCGTTTGCGACTCCACGTTCCAGCAAGTCCAATCTCTTGGCTCCATCCCCGTTCAGGTTTAAGCTCAATATTACCGCCAGGATTCCAATAGAGGTCATTTAAGGTGGGTAATCTGAATTCGCGTGAAATCTTAAGTTTAAGAATTAATCGATCCCCAAGTGCTTGTTTAACTCCAAAATATGGAACAGGAAGTAAAAATCGCTTATCAATCCACTCTTCACGAAGACTCAATTGCACTTGAGTTTTAGGGCGACTATATTTATAAGAAATCAAGCCTGCTATTTTAAGTTGCGTTACCTCACCTTGATAAGATTGGCTGTATGCATTGGCTCTTGTGGTGGTGCCGGCAAATTCTAGTTTATGTCTTCTATTAACTTGGAAGGTATAATTAAGCTCTCCTAGAGTGGTATTAAACTTATTGAGTGCCTCTAGTTGGATCTGGGGGTCATTAAAAAATTGCCTTTCTCGATAATGTCCTATTCTAGTTTGGAGTAAATGTTTTTTGAAAGTAAACTTCCAAAGCCCCATAAATCGTTTGAAATTATCGGTTTGATAGGCCTCACTTTTTCGCTGTGTTAATGTTGGTGGAATTTCTTTATCCGATTCTTGCACCCAAGCATGGATAATTAGTTCATTCTTATTATTTGGTTTTAGATAAAAAGATTGCAATATCCCTAGTTGTAAAAAAGCTGCGTTGCGCTGCCTGTAATTATCTACATTGGGAGCTGGCCTAACAAGTATGTCATTTTTGCCTTTTTGAAAACTTAGTTTACTTACACTTTGAAACTTTTTATTGCCTGCTGCAATCTTAAGTCGTTGTTGCAAGTTTGAAAAACTGGCAATACTCGAAAAATAATCCAATTCAAAATTTTGGGTATAGCTCGCTTGGTTGGTTATACCAATTACTCCGCCAATTGCACCACTACCCCAAGAGGAACTGTTACCGCCCACCTGCAAACTAATTTCATCACTAAAGCTTACCGGTACAAGCGACAAATCAAGCAGCCCCAACATTGGACTTTGCACAGGTAGACCATTCCACAACAAGAGTGTCTGTGATGCACTTGCTCCTTGAATACTGACCGTAGACAAACTATTTCCTCCATAGGATTTAATATAGATATTGCTTTCTTGCAATAAAAAATCGGCCAAGCTACTGTATGCTTTCGATTGCAGAACCGCACTGTCCCATATGTAATTTTCCAAGCCGATAGCTGCTTGGCGAACCCTCTCCACCTGCATTTCTGGTAGTATAACGGTCGTATCCACTTGAGCTAATAGAGTACTGCAGTTAACAAGAGCAAGTAAATGTAAGATGTGTGTTAAAATGTGCTTCAATTTCTTTCTACTTTAACTTTCAAAAGAAAAATGCAAGCAAGCGCATAGGTAAAAAATCACCACGCGATTAAATACAGAATTCACTTTTCTTCCGAAAGTTTTTCCAATTAATCTAGTGGCAGGTATTCTGGCTCATTCCATTTTTAACGCCTTCCCATTTTATCAAACAGTGGCATAATGCTAAAAACTTTATGGAATTTACAGCAGCGGAGACTGCTCCCGATTCACACGGGATTCCCTCTTAAATTTGAATAATACATTCAAATTACCAATAGATCACAAAGCTATTAAAATATATGGCTAAATGAATAGAGAATTAGCTAAAATTATTCAAGCTCCAATTTTAAAAACTTCCCGGTATAACTTGTAGGATGTTTGGCTAACTCTTCTGGTGTTCCTTCAAAAAGGATTTCACCCCCTTTATCTCCTCCTTCAGGTCCTATATCGATAACATGATCTGCTACTTTAACTACATCCATATTGTGTTCGATAACCAAAACGGTATTCCCCTTATCTACTAGCTTGTTAAGCACGCCGAGTAAGACGTTAATGTCTTCGAAGTGAAGTCCTGTGGTTGGCTCATCTAATATATAGAATGTTTGTCCGGTATCTTTTTTACTTAATTCTGCAGAAAGTTTAACTCGCTGAGCTTCTCCTCCTGAAATGGTTGTAGAGCTTTGCCCTAGCCTAAGATACCCTAGTCCAACATCCTTTAAAGTTTTTACTTTTCGGTAGATTCTAGGTTGAGATTCAAAAAATTCACAAGCATCGTCAACGGTCATCTCCAAAACATCATAAATCGATTTTCCTTTAAATCTAATTTCTAAAGTTTCTCGATTATATCGCTTGCCCATGCAAGTTAGACATTCCACTTCTACATTAGGAAGAAAGTTCATTTCTATAAGCTTAACACCCCCACCTCCGCATTCTTCGCATCTTCCGCCTTTGACATTGAAGGAAAACCTTCCTGGTGCAAACCCTCGAATTTTTGCTTCGGGAATTACCGCAAATAATTTCCTTATTTCATCAAAAACTTTAATATAAGTGGCAGGATTCGAACGGGGAGTTCTTCCGATAGGCGATTGGTCGATTTCTATCACCTTGTCAATATATTTTAGTCCCTTTATGGACTTATAGGGCAATGGTTTTGTTCTTGCTTTGTAGACATATTTGTGTAATATGGGATATAAGGTTTCATTCACGATGGTAGACTTACCACTACCGGATACTCCTGTTACACAAATAAATTTTTCTAAATCAAACGAGAGAGTTACATTTTTCAAATTATTGCCCGTCATACCACTTAGTACGATTTGTTTCCCACTGCCCTTTCTTCGAATTTTAGGGACGGCAATCTCTTTTTTACCAAATAAATAATCCGCAGTTACGGTTTTCACATTTTTAAAACTATCTGGAATACCTTCAGCTACGATTTCACCACCATACTCCCCTGCTGCAGGACCGATATCTACCAAGTAATCGCATGCCAACATGATATCTTTATCATGTTCGACAACAATTACGGTATTGTCACTTTCCGCTAATTTCTTTAAAGAAGCGATTAATTTTACATTATCCCGCTGATGTAATCCAATGCTAGGCTCATCCAGAATATAGGTTACACCACTTAACTGGGAGCCAATTTGTGTCGCTAAGCGAATTCGCTGTGCTTCTCCTCCCGACAAACTTCGTGCAGGACGATCCAAACTCAAGTATTCCAAACCTACATCAAGCAGAAAACTTAACCTTTCTCTAATTTCTTTAAGTACCTCAACGGCGATTTCATTTTGCTTAATACTTAATCGTCTTTCGATGTCCTCTAGCCATTGAAAAAGACTATTAATATTCATGGCTGAAATTTGACCAATATGCAGACCATCTATCTTGAAGGATAGTGATTCTTTCTTTAATCTATGGCCTTTGCAACTCGGGCAAGTTTCTTGCTCCATATATTGCTCGGCCCATTTACGAATGCTATCGGAAGTCGTATCGCGATAACTTCGAATAAGCATTGCCTCAACTCCCCCATTTTCGATAGTATACCATCGATCTGCATCCGAAATATTTACTTCTTCAGAGGGTGTTACTTGTTTCGGATCTCCATATAAAAGTAGATTTAAGGTATCTCTATCCATCTCACCAACAGGTTCAGCTAAATTGAAATTGAATTTTTTGGAAAGCCTTTTTAACTCTTTAAACAAGTATCCATCTCGACGTATTCCCAAGGGAGCAATTCCTCCTTTATTGATACTTAGTTTTTTGTCGGGTAACATCGAATCTTCATTGACTTGCATCTTATATCCTAGCCCTTTACAAGAAGGACACATTCCATATGGCGAGTTATATGAAAATGAATTCGGAGAGGGAGCATCATAAGAGATTCCGCTTTCCTTATCCATTAAATTTTTACTAAATGGGTGGGTCTTATTTTCTTCAATATTTAGTATGAATAATAGACCATCTCCCAATTTCATTGCCTTGTCAATGGATGTGAGTAAACGCTGCTCATTTTCCTCTTTCACATTTAAGCGATCCACTACAGCCTCTATATCATGTACCTTATATCGATCCACTTGCATTTTAGGAACAATGTCTAAAATCTCACCATCGACACGTACTTTTAAAAACCCTCTTTTAAAAAGCGAGTCAAACAGCTCTCTATAATGCCCTTTACGTCCTTTTACTTGAGGAGCAAGAACCACAATATTTTTATTTTTGAAAGTCTCTCGAATTGTTTCAATCACTTGACCTTCAGTAAACTGCTCCATTTTTTTTCCTGAGACATAGGAGTACGCATCTGAGGCTCTGGCATAAAGTAAACGGAAGAAATCATATACCTCGGTTATCGTTCCAACTGTACTTCTAGGATTCTTACTTACGGTTTTTTGTTCGATTGAAATCACCGGACTGAGTCCTGTAATGCTATCCACATCAGGTCTTTCCATATTACCCATAAACTGTCGGGCATAATTAGAAAAAGTATCTAAGTACCTGCGCTGTCCTTCAGCATATATGGTATCAAAAGCCAAAGAAGATTTTCCACTGCCACTTATTCCTGTAATCACCACCATCTGGTTTCTCGGAATTCGTACAGATAGGTTTTTCAAATTATGCACCCGGGCTCCTTCAACATCAATAAATGCAGGCTCAGAAATTATATGGTCGCTTTTTCTCTTCATGAATTTTGCAAAGGTAATCAAGAAAAGAAGATGAATAAAAAAAACCTACAGTAATCCTGTAGGTTTTTTAGTTTTTATTAAAGTGGAAATTATTTATTTAGATCCTGCTTCAATCGGTGTATTCGGATTGATATGATATGCATATTCGTATACCGTAACATTAGATCCATCTGCAGTCATACTTAATCGCAGCCAGGCATAATGTGTATTACCTGCCGCTTGAATGCTTAATCCAACATATTTGTCTTGTCCTAAAAATTGCCCAGCAGTAATTTCTTGGCCATAATAAGTGCCTTTCGCACCTAAATAACCATAATCCAACCATGTTACTTGAGAAGGCCCAATTGAATTACCTTCACTCAATGCGATTGCAAAGTCCTCCATATAGCTATTACCACCTAGGATTATTGATTCTGATTGAGTTAAAACTTGCCCACCATTTAAACTGCTGATATATCCACTGTTAACCGATGTGCTAGTCCCCCCGTAGGTATAATTATAATTATATGCTCCGATAGAAACGTCTAATATGCCATCGCCGTTAATATCAATTTCCACTTCATTTCCCGAATTATTCATCGATGTGATAGAAATATCCGGATTAACATCCGTTTCTATAATATTGGGATCATTTGAATCATCTTTCTTACAAGCTGCTATCATAGTTATGGCAGCTCCCGCAAGAACAGAATACTTGGTCATTTTCTTTGATAAGGCTGAATTCTTTTTCATAATATTACTATTTGATAGTCTGAATATAATTAATTAATTGACCCTATGCAAGGAATCGTCTATTTTTGATGCCATTTCTTTTGCTAACAATGCTCGCTCAAAAAAACCTTTCAATTCATTAATGCTGGATGTGGGATTACTCAAAACTTCGTGATACGATACTTCTATATACTCAATATTCTCACTATTATCTGCATGATCAATAGCCATTTTGTATGAATTATCTAAAAGCTTATCGATTTCAAATACGGTATTTGTTTTTTCTCCAGGAGCCAAGTTTTGTCGCATAATATCTTGCGATTGTGCAACATCCTTGATTGGCCTTTTCATGAAAACAATTTTATACTTCATATTTCCTGGTAAGAAACGTATCAAGCTACTAATCACTTTCACCACTTTATCTTTTGCTTCATAGATGATTCGATTATCGCTTGCCAGTCTCTTCACATTTTGATGCTCATAATATCCATTTGGATTGTCTCGGTTTGCTTCTCTAACATTGTCGGTAAAAACCTCCATACCTCCTGCCTCGAGCATTTGCATCATCATTGAAGTGCCTGATCTCGGAAGACCAGAAACGATATAAACAGTTCCCCTGTAGGATTTCACCATTTCAGCCTTCAGGATCTCTGCTTTGGCAGGATTATCCATTTGATTTTCATACAGATCTATCAACTCCTTTCTTGCTTTAGACATCGCTGGAGCGAGGTGCAAGGCTACTAAAAAGGCCTGTTCAGCTTCTTCATATGCCTCTATTGCTTTAAATGCTTTGGCTAAATGGAAATGTGCTGATGGATTAAAATATGTTAAGCTAATGGAGTCAATTAAGACATCTATCGCCTCTTCGAATTTCTCTTGAGCCAAATATGCCAAACCCAATCCATGCAGTGCTGCATAACTTTCATGGTTGAAATCGAGCAAGTTTTTAAAATTCTTTTCCGCCTCTTTATAATTGTGTAATTTCAAGCAAGTGGAACCAATCTGATACCATAGTTGTGGTTTCGGTGCCCCTCCAATGGTCATTAAACCATTTAAGATTCCTAATGCTTTTTTAAAGTCATTTTTTAAGTAGGCAAGTTTAGCTTCAAGTAGTTTTAAGCTAATACTTCCCTTGCTTAGCAATTCATTCAATCGGTTAATTGTGTTTTCTAATGCTAAGACTTGTTTCTTCTCGACTAAAATATTTGCAAGAAAGAAGAGATATCGATGGTTCTCTGGATGATCATCACATAGTTTAAACATTATCCTTGATGCTTCTTCTAGTTTTTTGGCATCAAAATAACTTCGAGCTAAATAATAATTATTCTCATCAAGTAATTTTTTTACTTCTTTTGGACTGTCCAAATCAACATGATCGACATATCCTAGTTCCACTAATTGCTTAATTAAGTCGTCACTTTCAAATTGATTTAACACCCCATGCTTTTCTTGGCCATCTTCATCATGACTTGGTACAAAAGTTTCCTGCTTTTGTTTGGCATATATGGCATTTAAAACTTTACCATCCATATCTCGTCCAATTGGAATATCAAACAATGAAAGAATAGTTGGTGTAATATCGAGCAAACTTGAACCATGGATTAAATCATCCTTTTTTACATTTGGGCCTTTGAGGGCAAGCATGCCTAAATAATTATGCTCTCTTGCAATAGCCGCAGGTTCTTTTGGAAGTTCTTTCACTCTTAGTTTATCAGAATGAAAACCATGGTCCGAAAGCAGCATTACATATGACTCATCATCTATTAGTTCAAGCCATCGTGATAACATGAGATCGTGCCATTTATACGATGCCTCCACAACAGAATTAAACAACTTAAATCTGCGCTCATCAGCCCACTCAAGTTTTGGTGGATGATACTTCATAAAACAATGTGAAATATGGTCTATTGCATTGTAATAAACGGCCATAAAATCCCACTCTGTGTGCTCCGCTAAATACGTTGAAACGGCATGAATACTGATACATTCGGCTAAGTCGGCCAAAAGCAAATTTATAAGTAGAGAATCTTCCTCCGTCAAATTTTCATAATTCGGTATAAATGAGGACAACTGTTCAATGCCTAATTCCCCGGGATGCACCCTCAATTTATTTAAACGCTCATCAAGTGCTGCTGGAAATACAGAACGGGGCACAGCTGCCCAGTTATGCCATACAGATTTCTCCTTTGCCTTGCCATAAAAATTCGAGACTTGTACCCCATTTATATTGCCTGCGGGATGACTTGGCCACCACCCCACTACATTAGTTTTATACCCGTATTTATTCAAAATTTCCCAAACAGTACTCGTTTGGATGGATTCGTTGGTCACCGCTCCCACCTTCGTGTTTTTCTCTTTTCCCTCTAAAAATCCATGAACGCCATGCTTAAAAGCATATTTACCCGTAGCAATTGAAGTCCATAACATAGGAGATAAAGGAGGGTCTAGCGTAGCAATGTTTCCCATCACCCCTTTATTTATTAAACTTTCTAAGGCAGGCATTTCACCTCTATCTATCAAGGGATTGATGACTTTCCAATCTGCAGAATCCCAACCCAACAGTAAGAATTTAGGCTTTTTTTTCATCCTGCTTATTTTTTTTGGACGGTGGAGTTCTTTTTTCACGCCACATCTCCACACCTCTATATCCTAAGGCCAGGACATTAATCAAGCCTTTAGCTATCATTTCTTCGGTGCTAATTGATTGTTGATTCTCTTTTTTCATAAACTTACAACTTGAATTCAATGTTATAACTTGTCAACAATATTAAGAAAAATTGATTCAATAAGATTTTTTTAATTGTGATGATTTAATTTTACACCTATGAAGTTTTTAAATGAGCTAAATCCGCCGCAAAAAGAAGCGGTAACCTTTACCGACGGTCCATTGTTGATTATTGCCGGACCTGGCTCAGGAAAAACAAGAGTATTGACCTACAGAATTGCCTATTTAATAGCACAGGGTATTGATCCTTTTCGAATTCTTTCTTTAACATTTACCAATAAAGCAGCGGCAGAAATGAGAACAAGGATTGAGAAGATTGTGGGTCATGAGGCTCGAAATCTTTTCATGGGTACTTTTCACTCTGTTTTTGCACGTATTCTTAGGAAGGAAGCTCCGAAACTAGGCTTTCCAAGCAACTTCACCATCTACGACACCAATGATTCGAAAAGTGTGTTAAAGAGTATTATCAAGGCGCAAGGTTTGGATGATAAAATTTACAAACCCAATCAAGTTTTCTATAGAATTTCACAAGCCAAAAATTCTTTAATTGGAGCCCAAGCTTACGCATCGAACGTTGAATTAGTTAATGAAGACATTGCAGCAGGAAAACCTAAAATTGCAGAGCTTTTCGCTCTCTACACCAAAAAATGTAAGCAAAATGGAGCTATGGATTTTGATGACTTATTGGTTAATTTTTATCTCCTTCTAAAAAATTACCCCGAATCCTTATACTACTATCAAAACAAGTTTCAATATATTTTAATTGATGAGTTTCAAGACACGAATACCGCACAATATGCCATCATTAAAAAGTTAGCCGATAGAAATCAAAACCTGAGTGTTGTCGGCGATGACGCTCAAAGTATTTATGCCTTTCGAGGTGCCACGATTACCAATATTCTAAATTTTCAAAAAGACTTTCCTGATTACAAGCTAGTCAAATTAGAACAAAATTATAGAAGCACTCCACAAATTGTAAAAGCGGCTAATTACCTTATTAAACACAACTCTTCTCAGATAGCTAAAGAAATTTGGACCGATAATCAAATTGGCGAGAAGATTAAAATATTTAAAACCGTAAGCGACAACGAAGAAGGTAAAAAAGTTGCCGATCTCATATTTGAACTGAAAATGAACGAGCAATTACGCAACAATGAGTTTGCCATATTGTATCGGACCAACGCTCAATCAAGAGCTATGGAGGAAGCATTACGGAGACAGAATATTCCTTATAAAATATTTGGAGGCTTATCATTTTATCAACGCAAAGAAATAAAGGACTTGCTTGCCTACTTAAAATTCATTGTCAATCCGAATGAAGAAGAATCGCTGAAAAGAATCATTAACTATCCTAAGCGAGGGATAGGAAATACCAGCTTTGAAAAATTAACAGTAATTGCGGATAGACAGGGCAAAAGTATTTGGGAAGTCTTAAATCATATAGAAATGTATGAGTTCCCTAAAAGAGCGAGTCAAACCCTGCGTGATTTTGTGACGATGATTCAAAGTTTTCAGACCATGCTTTCCAATAAGAATGCATATGACGTTGCGGCTCACATTGCTAAGTCAACTCAAATTTTACAAGAGCTATACAATGATAAAACTGTCGAAGGCGTCAGTAAATATGAAAATATTCAAGAATTACTTAATGGTATTAAGGAGTTTAGTATTGAGGATGTGATTGAGAATGAAGACGACATAAACAATGACCGTAGTTTAGGCGCATATCTTCAAAACATAAGTTTGCTAACTGGAGACGAAAAGGATAATGATGGAGAAGAAACGGTTAAAATGATGACGATTCATGCCGCGAAAGGATTAGAATTTCCCGTAGTTTTTGCTGTTGGACTTGAAGAAAATTTATTTCCCTCTGCCATGTCTTTATATACCCGAGAAGATTTAGAAGAGGAGCGTCGACTATTTTATGTTGCTATTACAAGAGCTGAAAAACACCTCTTTATCTCATTTGCAAATACAAGATATAAATTTGGTACGCTTCAATTTAGCGAGCCCAGCAGGTTTTTAAAAGAATTGCCTGAGACTGAGCTTCAATTAATGGGTGCTCCAGCTAGAAAAAACGAGTCTATTAATCCGAATATTCGCCAGACCAGTCAATCTGGATTGGGAGAGCAGAGCTTAAAGCCCAGAAAAGCTCAATTAGTAAGAAGGCCCAATGCTCAGGCACCTGACACCAATTTTGAGGCAGATGATGTAAGTAAATTAAAGGTAGGGCAAATGGTCTTACACCAACGATTTGGTAAAGGTAAAGTGAGCTTTATTGCAGCAGGTACAAACGCAATTGCAACAATAAATTTCAGTCAAGAAGGCGAAAAAAAGATTATGTTGAAATTTGCTAAGCTGAAAATCCTGGATTAAATGGCTAACAGGAATTATGCACTTTACACACAATAAATTAAAATTAAAGAAAAATCTTAGTACCTTGCAATCGCAAGAGGCAGAGCACATGCCTAATTGCAAAGCAAACTTCCCTAACCAACAATAACCTTAAACGGAAGAAAAGCATATTTTCAACCTTATCAATTTATATGGAATATAATTCCCAACGAGGCTTTTTACGCCTAAAAGAATATGGTAGACATATTCAAAATTTAGTAGAGTACGCGATTAGCATACCAGAAAAAGAAAAACGTCAAGATGTAGTTGATCATGTCATCCACATTATGGGGAACCTCAATCCTCATCTTAAAAATGTAGACGACTTTAAGCACCTGCTTTGGGATCATTTGCATATTATGGCTGACTTCAAACTAGATGTTGACTCTCCATACCCTTTGCCGGACAAGGAGGTTTTGTTTGCTAAACCAGAACAGTTTTATTATCCGATCAAGAATAGTAAATACAGACACTACGGCAAAAATATTCTTAGCATGATTGAGAAGGCTAGTGAAATGGAAGATGGAGAGACGAAAAGTGCCTATACTAAATGTATTGCGAATTATATGAAAATTGTCCATAACAATTGGAATAGTGAAACAGTTACTGACGAGACTATAATTAATGACTTAGCAATTCTTTCCAAGAAAAAACTTCACCTTGATGAAAAGGTAATACTCAATAAGGTTGCTCCAAGTAAAAAGAAATACGTTAACACTAATCGTACTAATCGCCCCAAAAACAAGAACTATTCAAACAAGCGAAAAAATTATAGTAGAAGCAAATAAATTAGGTTAGAGTTCTTTGTATTTACTTAATTCTATTAAATTTGAGCCATGACTTTTCTAGATTTCGAAGAACCAATAGCACAATTATACGACAAACGTAAAAAACTTGTGGAGATGCAAGCTCAAGGAGACTTAAATCTTGACGATAAAATCGCTGAGCTTGATAAAGTAATTGAAGAGAAGAAAGAGAATCTTTATTCTAATCTTACTCCTTGGCAGAGAGTTCAACTTTCAAGACACCCCCTCAGACCCTATACCCTGTATTACATTCATCATATTTTTGAAAATTTCATTGAACTTCACGGCGATAGAAAAGCTGGTGATGACAAAGCCATTGTAGGCGGTATTGCTGATTTAGATGGTCAAAGTGTGGTAGTTATTGGTCAACAAAAGGGAGTCAATACGAAAATGCGTCAATACCGCAACTTTGGAATGGCTAACCCTCAAGGTTATCGCAAGGCACTGCGATTAATGAAGCTTGCCGAAAAATTTAACAAGCCTATTGTTACCTTTATTGACACACCAGGGGCTTTCCCAGGAATTGAGGCAGAAGAACTTGGACAAGCGGAAGCTATTGCACGCAACTTATTTGAAATGACCCAGTTGAAGGTGCCTGTAATTTCGATTATAATCGGTGAAGGTGCCTCTGGCGGAGCTATTGGAATAGGCGTTTGTGATAAGATGTTGATGTTAGAAAATACATGGTTTACTGTAATTTCACCTGAATCTTGCTCCTCTATTTTGTGGCGTAGCTGGGATTTTAAGGAAATAGCAGCCGAGCAATTAAATTTGACAGCAACAGACATGCACAAAATGAAAATTGTTGATACCATTATCAAAGAGCCTCTTGGCGGAGCTCATCACAATCCGGAAGAAATGTCCAAAACACTCAAAAGGAGTATTAAGCGTAATTTGACTGCACTTCTTGAAATGACTGCCGAGCAAAGAATTGAAAAACGAATAGCGAAGTATTCAAGTATAGGTACATTTGAAGAAAGAAAAGTGCTTTAAATGAAATGGTTTAAAAACATTAAGCGATTTCTATACTTAAAAAAACTACGATTCGATGTCAAGTCCTTGCCAAAAACACCTCGTGAAATGATAAACATTGGGCAGGCTAAAAGAATAGGGATTCTTTTTGATGCCAGCCATGCAGAGGATATAATTACTGTTACTAAATACGCCGAAAGCTTAAGTCAGAAAAACAAGGAGGTAAGTATTCTTTCTTTTCAAAATAACAGCGAAAAAGAGAATAGCGATCCAAGATTTTTTAATCAATTGAATGTTAACTGGTTTAACATACCTTCGCATGAAAAAATTGACAACTTTCATCGAAAGAATCTTGACATTTTAATCGGTGCATTTGTGAATGAATGCCTTCCGTTAGAATATGTCGCGGCAACATCAAATGCTAGGTGCAGAGTAGGCGCATTTAATGATTCTAAAAGCAACTATTTTGAGTTAATGATTAATACAAAAAAAGATGATAGTCTAAGATATCTTTTGCAACAAATCGATCATTTTTTGCATGCTATAAACCCCTAGAATATGAATCTTACTGGAACAGGTGTCGCTTTAGTGACCCCATTTAATAAAGATAAAAAAATAGATTTCAAAAGCTTAGGTCGAATTATTGACCATTGCATTCAAGGCGGAGTCAATTACTTGGTCACCTTAGGGACGACTGGAGAAACAGTTACTCTTACCTTGAATGAAAAACAAGAGCTTCTCGATTTTACAAAAAATAAGACCGCCGGAAGAGTTCCTCTCGTTGCAGGATTTGGCGGAAATGACACCATGCGTATTTCTAAGCAAATAAACAGTTTTAACTTAGATGGATACAGCGCGATTTTATCTTCAAGCCCAAACTATAATAAGCCTTCTCAAGAAGGGATTTTTCAACATTATAAGCATATAGCTTTGAATAGCCCATTGCCCATTATTTTATATAATGTACCGAGCAGAACAGGTCAAAATATGGAGGCTGAGACGACAATTCGATTAGCGAATGAGTTTAAACAAATCATTGGTATCAAAGAAGCCGCAAATGATATTCTTCAAAGCATGGAAATTCAGAGAAAAACACCCCCCTCCTTTCAATTGATTTCTGGAGATGACATCCATGCCTTACCCATGATAAGCTATGGTTGCACAGGAGTAATTTCTGTCGTTGCACAAGCTATTCCTGTATCTTTCACACAGATGATTAATGCAGCTTTAGAGGCTGATTTTAGCAAGGCTAGTTCTTTGCAATTTTCTTTCTTAGATCTTATCAAGATGATTTTTGAAGAAAATAACCCTGCAGGTATTAAAGCGGCTCTTTATAAACAAAATTTATGCTCGGAAGATCTCAGACTGCCTTTGGTGCCAATTAGCCAAGACCTAAGAGCAAGAATTCAGTCTTACTTTGATTGAAATAATTCCATAGAGACCTTCGAAGTTGATTATTAATTAAACCACCTTATCCGCGCAAGAAGTGCTTGCAAAGGCTTCAGGTTTTGCTTTAAATTGGAAGCCCATACCCATTATATAACCCATCGCTTCTCTTAATGCGGTATTGGATTTAAAATTAGGATTTGTATTGATATCAGCATGTACCTCAAAATCCACCTTATAATTGTCTAGTATATCACAAATGCTGTATGCAACTTCGATACTTTGAGCAACTTCGGTTATCATTCTTTCTTTGATTGACATTATTCCAACATGCCTGTGGTTATTAACAAACATAAACCCCCCACTACCCTGCCTTAAAAAGACTACCGCACTCGCAAATTCAATATGATTTCGGTAAACCTGTGAATCTGTTCCAACACACACTTTCAATTGATAACCAGCCTTAATTTCATGCTGAATGGTATCCTCCACCAATTTTGGTAAATCATTATCAAGGAAAGTTCCATCCAATTTTCGCCAGCTCATATGTTTAGATTGCTATTTAAATGTAGGAAAATAAAATCAAAAAAACAAGACCAAGAGAGAGTAAGGAGCATACTTCATTTAGAACTTCCTCTTTAAAATTCTCCCAAAGCATTTCACGAATAAAACTAAACTATTCATCAGATTTTCCTAAATTTACGGGATGTCAGCGCCCATTTTTGTTTTAAGTGATCATTATGAAAATTGGATTAATCTTAATCCACTAACATTAAGCAAACCCATTTCATTGTTGCGAGTAGGAATTAGCACTATTCAAGAGAAATGGCAGCACTATACGAAAGAGACCCCGCAAATAAAAACTTGCGCGCCCTATTTAAGTAATTGGGACACCTGGAAACCAAAGCCAAATCATGCATATCTCCTTGTAAACTCATGCATAATTCCAGATGACCTGCTTTGGCAAGCGATAAAAAGTTTGTCCTTAGGTCAGTCGCTATACCACCATGAGGATTTAATCGCTTCATACGTTCAAGTGGGTAAAGAGGTGTTTGAAGAAGAAATTCAGTTTGATGGCCAAGTCATGCAAATTAATTATCCGTGGGATATTTTCAGTAAAAACGAATACATACTAAGACAAGATTTTGCCAGAGTTATTGCTAATCGAATCTCCAATCCTCTAAGCCAAACCAATTCTTTAATTGGACCTCAAAATCAATTATTTATTGAGGAAGGGGCGAGCGTGGAAGGAGCAATACTTAATACTACAAATGGGCCTATCTACATTGGAAAAGATGCCGAGGTGATGGAAGGATCTGTTGTTAGGGGAGCACTTGCTTTATGTAACAATGCAGTTTTGAAGCTTAGCACTAAAATATATGGAGCCACCACTATTGGCCCGTATAGCAAAGTTGGTGGAGAAGTTAATAATTCTGTAATACAAGGATATAGCAACAAGGGGCATGATGGATTTTTAGGGAATTCAGTTATTGGAGAATGGTGTAATCTGGGTGCGGACACCAATAACTCTAATTTGAAAAATAATTATGGCGAAGTAAAAGTCTACAGTTATAATAAAAAGAACTTTATCAATAGTCGTCTTCAATTTCTTGGTCTAATCATGGGAGACCATAGTAAATGTGGTATCAATACCATGTTTAATACAGGAACTGTGGTAGGTGTCTTTGCTAATATTTTTGGCGGTGGCTTTCCTCAAAAGTTTATTCGATCATTCAGTTGGGGTGGGTCGGAAGGGTCTACCAAATATAGATTAGAATCCGCCCTAGAAGTAGCGGAACGAGTTATGGAACGAAGAGGCAAAAACTTAAGTGAGGATGATAAGAATATCCTTAAATTCATATACGAAAATAGTCAGGAATAATGAGTAGGAAAGTAGTAATTGGGAATTGGAAAATGAATACAACCATCGATGAAGCTATCAATTTGGTGATTGACTTAAAGGAAGGATTAGGTGACAATTCTACCATAATCTGTGTGCCTTATACCCATTTAGGAGTCGTTCAGGAGATAGTTGATGATCGCATCGCTGTCGGCGCTCAAAATCTTTGTCAATTCGAAAACGGAGCATATACAGGGGAGATATCAAGTCAAATGTTACAATCTTTAGGTGCCGAATTTGTGATAATAGGACATTCCGAAAGAAGAACTCATTTTAACGAAAATGATAAAATAGTTAATGCCAAGATTAAACAGGCCTTAGTGAGTGATATTGTGCCCATTATTTGCTGTGGAGAAAGCTTGAGCCTCCGTCAATCAAAAGAATACCTGCCCTTTATCGAGGGACAAATAAAAACAGCCTTACTTGGAGTAAACAAAGAAGCCGCATTGGATAGCATTATTGCCTATGAACCTATATGGGCAATTGGAACGGGAGAAACCGCCTCCGCTGATCAAGCTCAAGAAGTACATGCCTTTATAAGAAAAATACTCCTTTCATTATATGATGAGGAAACCGCCAATCACATCAGTATCGTCTATGGCGGCAGTGTGAAACCTACAAATGCAACTGAATTATTCCAACAAAAAGATATTGATGGTGCCTTAGTCGGGGGTGCCTCTTTAAATGCATCCGATTTTCTTCAGATTATCAATGCACTCTAATGCCTGATTATAAACTCATTCAATTTACAAAAACCAATGGCAAGAATGAATTACTCATTGCATATTTAGATCAATTACAATTCGATTCTTTTGAAGAAGTCGATACAAATACCTTGAATGCGTATATCAGTAATGCTAATTTTAAGGAGGAAAAACTTCAAGAAACCTTGAATTCTTTATCATTCTTACAAGGCCTTGAGTACACCGTTGGAATTCTTGAAAATAAAAACTGGAATCAAGAGTGGGAAAAAAATTTCAAAGCCATTAAAATTGGGGATGAATGCCTAGTAAGGGCATCATTTCATCCCAGTCAGGCGGTGAAATATGAATTAGTCATTGAGCCCAAAATGGCATTTGGTACTGGGCATCATGCAACAACTGCAATGGTCATGTCGATTATGCTTTCGATGAATTTCAAAAACAAGTTAGTATTAGATTTTGGATGTGGTACAGGTATATTAAGTTTGCTTGCAGAGAAAATGGGAGCAGATGAAATTCAAGCCAACGATATTGAAGAACCGGCCTATCAAAATACCATTGAAAATGCTCAAATCAATAAATGCATAAAGATCCATCCCCACCATGGAGATATAGCCATTGTTCCTGATAAAAAGTACGAAATTATTCTAGCGAATGTAACTACAAATACTATTAAGGAAAATTTAGGTAAACTTATCTCATTATTAACACCCAAAGGAGACATTTTACTGAGTGGTATCTTGTTAAATCAAGAGGAAGAAATAAAAAAATCAGCCCATTCCATGGATTTAATTTTTGTGAATCGGAAAAACCAAGAAAATTGGGTAGCCTTACACTACTCTAAATCATAATCATATGAAAAATGTAATTTTACTATTTATAATTTCGTGGTGGCTTATACCTTCGGTGAAAGGACAAATCATCGATACCTTACCAACAAACAAAGAAGCGTTTGTAACAGCATTAAAGCAAAAATTCGAGGCAACCAATCGATCAGAATTAAAAGACCTATACAAGGAGTTTGACGCCAAGCTTAAGCAAAATTTAATAGCAGATAAAGTCATAGATGATCTTATCGAGTCCAGTAATAAAATGCTGAAACTAAGAGGTAAAGCTTATCCGCAGCTTCAACAATTATTAAAGCATTACCTGGCACTCAACGAAATCCCGTTAGCAGCCAATCAATGGAGTCAATTTCAACAGACTTTGATGGCATTAATGGATAATGCAACACCTGGAGATAGCAAATCAATTATAGACTTTATTGAGTTTACCATTCCTCTTTTTCGCGAAAATGCATTGTGGTTTAGTAAAGGGAAAATATGGAAGTTAAGCACCAATCAGTTTACGCTAAGTATTAATGAAAATGGGCCAATTGTAACGCTTAATTCAGGCCATTTGATTGGCAAAACAGGTGGAGACTCCATAAAAATACTTAATACTTCGGGAATCTATGACTACACCACGCACAAATGGAATGGGTCAAAAGGAAAGGTAAATTGGGAGCGAGCCGGTCTCCCCGACGCTGAGGTTAGAGCTTTGTTTGGTGCCTATGAGGTCAACCTAAAGAGTCAAGGATATGTTATTGAAGAAGTGATATTTACTTATAAAGATTATTTCGAATCTAGTATTATAGGTAAGCTAGAAGATAAGATGGTTAGCACTGCGAATGCTGAAACTACAAGATTTCCTCGATTTTCTGCTCAAAAAGAAAATGTGCCCCCCCAACAACTGACCCCTAATGTAATGTACTATGGTGGATTTACTTTAGCGGGTTCTAAAATATTGGGCAGTAGTGTTGGAGAGCCCTCTGAACTAATTATTTACAAAGAAAATTCAAAACAAAAAATACTTCGAGCACTTACAAATTCAATAACCATCAACCTGCCAGAAAAAATTAGTAGCAGTAATGCTGAAATTTCTTTATATTTTGATGAAGACTCAATTTACCATCCACGTATAGATTTGTCTTATGATATACCCAATAATTCAATAAAACTCGTCAAAAATGATGGTAATATAACGAAGTATAGTTTTTTTAATTCCTACCATAAATTAGATTTTAAAGTTGATGTTATTACTTGGAAGCTTGATGAAAACGAAATTAATTTGAGCACACTAAGCTCATCAGGCCTAAAAGCTGCTAGTTTTGAGTCTAAGGAATATTTTAGCAAGCAAAAAATGCAAGATTTAAGAGGTAATGTAAGTTATGATCCTTTATCTATTCTTCGAATATATTCGGAGACAAACATGCAAAATTATATATATGCTTACGATTTTGCTCAACAAATATCCCCCAACTTGACTGTTCAACAAGTTAAGCCAGTTATCTTTAATCTAGTCCAAGAGGGTTTTATTACCTATGATAAAAAATCTGAAAAAATCGAAGTAAAGCCAAAAGTAAGTCACTATGTATTGGCAAATGCTGAGAAAAAAGATTATGATGACATCACTTTTCTTTCCAATAATAAGGTGAAAAATGCAAGCATAAATCTAGACAACAAATCATTAAATCTAGAAGGCGTAAAGAAAATACCAATTAGTATAGCTAATTCAACTTTATTTTTTCCTGATAGTCAAAAGATTACTATCGAAAAAAATAGAAATATGCTTTTTAATGGTTTATTCTTCTCTGGCCGCATAGACTTCTTTGGGACAGATAATTATTTTAATTACGAGGAGTTCTCAATGGATCTTCCGCAAATAGACACCCTCATTATTAACATCCCTGATGGAGACAAGTTGGATCAATATGGACAAGCTATATTGCGCCCTATAAATTCAACATTATCTCAACTTTCCGGAAGTCTGCAAATTAATTTACCAATAAATAAATCGGGCAATTCAGCGTTAGCACAGTTTCCAATATTCGAATCCAAATCATATAGTAAAGTCTTTTATGAAGATATCAAAATTGGAGGTGGCGCTTATAAAAAAGAAGATTTCTATTATGAGATAAGTCCATTTATCATCGATTCTTTGATGCATATAAACCAGCAAACTTTAAAATTTAATGGCCAATTATATTCTGGAGGAATTTTCCCTAATATTGACCAACCTTTACGCCTGCAAGATGATTTATCATTGGGATTCCAAGTTTCAACCCCCTTAGAAGGACTGCCCGTATACGGCGGTAAAGGTATATCTGCTGGTGAGCTATCGCTTGATAATAAAGGTTTAACAGGCTCTGGGCTAGTAGAATTCCAAACCACAAAATTCGAATCGGGCCATATTATATACTACCCTGACTCGCTTTTAGCAGCAACTGATAGATTTACAATTGAAGAATCTGAAGGCCTGTATGAAGCACCAGAGCTTAATAATACCTTCAGTTCTGTGGAGTGGTTCCCTTATTTAGATAGCATGATTGCATACTCAGGCCCAACAAGCCCTTTCAATATGTTTAATAATAAAACACAGTTAAATGGGCAAATAGAGATTACAAATAAAGCTATACATGGTGCTGGACTAATTGATTGGGATGATGGCCAATTGACTTCTAATCGATTTAGATTTAAATCAACAGAATTATTAGCTGATTCTGCCGCATTAAAAATCAAAACGATTGATGGAGATAAGGTAACCTTCAATACTCCAAATGTTAATGCATATGTTGATTTCACTGAAAATACTGGATACTTCAAATCCAATACCAATGAAAATCGCACAGAGTTTAACTACAATCAATATGTAACCACTATTGATGAATTCTTTTGGGATATTGATAATAAGAAATTAGAATTTTCTGTTCCCGAGGGAAGCACAGGTGCTCCTTTCACCTCCTTAAAATCTAGTCAAGATTCTTTATCCTTTATCGCTACTAATGCAGATTATAGCTTAGAAGAATCTATTATTGAAGCTAGCGGTGTTACTGAAATATTTATAGCAGATAGTCGGGTTATTCCTCATGATGGAAAAGTTTCTATTTATCCCGAAGCGCGCATGGAAACATTAACCCAAGCTACTATTGAGGCAAGTGCAGGAAGTAAGCGACATATCATGAAGGACGTGACGATTACTATATCTGGTAAAAACGATTTTACCGGCACTGGTCAATACAAGTACGAAACTAAAAATATCCCTACACAATATCTTAAGCTCACAAAAATTGAGTCTATTTTAGCCGACTCGAGCAAGATGGATAAGAAAAAGGGACCTAAGCCTGAAAATATTCTTCATGCGCGTGGTTTAATAACCAAAGCCGATAGTTTTATTGTTTATCCAGATGTCCAGTTTTATGGAGATGTAGATATATACTCAAGCTTGAATGATGTAAAAATTAATGGATTTGCAAAAGTAGATTTCAAAAATGAATACGTCGCATCAAATTTCCTACAAATTGATGGCAATGTTGACCCCGATAGCCTTGATTTAACCATTGATGGTGTAAAAAATCCTGAAGGGAAACTCTTACGCACCGGGATATTCGTTAATCCTGTTGCAGCAAAACCTATATATACCAATATCTTGAATAATCAAATTGGTCCTTTAGATGTCGCAATGCTAGAAGTGGATGGAATTTTAAAACACGATGCTAAAACTCAACTCTACACTTTTGGACAAGCAGAAAAAATAAACAGCGATGGTCCAATAAAAGGCAATTTATTAAAATTCCTTCCCTCTGAGAATATCATAAAAGGAGAAGGGAGTATGGATTTTTCTCTGAATTATGGTGCAGTGGAAGAAAAAATAGCAGGTCAAATTAGAACAGATTTAACTGAAGATGAGTATAGTTTTAATGTAAGTATTTCTTTGCCCATAGGTTTTGATGAAGCCATTCTAGATAAAATGGGATATTACTTGTTGGAGGATAATTTTGGAAGAAGGGATGTTTACTATGACGAAGAATTACTTGCTCATTGGGCAGAATTTTTGGAGCCTAAATCTTTTGCGAAAATGCAGGATGAATTGTCTTTAACCGGTACGTTTAAGAAACCAAAAGACTTAAAAAGTTCCATGATTTTTACCGATGTGAACATGAAGTACTACCCCACCGAGAGAATTTATCGATCAGAGGGACAATTTGGACTCTCTTTTATTGGCGATAAAGGAATACATAAAAGAATTAACGGTTATCTGGAATTTGGACACAGAATGGGTTCAGACTACATGAACATTTACCTAAAAACGGAATATAATGACTTCGTATACATAACCTACACGACTACTTTAATGGAGGTTGCTTCTTCATTTAGAGATATCATTGAAAAAATTAATATGATAAAACCTGAAAAGCGAAAAATTCAGGGAGATGGTGCAAGTTTTTATACGTATAGAGGCATTAACGAAATGAAAGCGCTAGCTTTTATCCAAAGAATGAAAATTTTGGAAGAAGGAGGAACTTTACCTCCACCGGACCCTACCAAAGTTAAACCTATAAATGAAAATTCTGAAGAAGGTGTCCCCGCCGAACCTGTTCAAGATGTGTCAAATCCTGCCAATTCGAATGTACCACAAGAAGTATTGAATTTTGAGAAGAATCAAGGGAAAGGAAAAAACAAAGGGAAAGATAAGAGTAGTAACGAGTTTTCAATACCTAAATCACCTCTGTCAGGTGGCTCAAATAATCCTGGAGTGCCCCAGGAAGTGATGGATTTTGAAAAAGGCAAAGAAAAAGGCAAAAAGAAAAAAGAAAATTAACCGCCTTAAGTCTTAAGTTTATCTTTTATCATAGAAGCCAGTACATCAATAGCTACAACATTATCTCCACCTACAGGAACAATGATGTCTGCATACTTCATGGTAGGTTCTATGAATTGGTTATGCATCGGCTTGAGCATTGTTTCATAACGATTCAGTACTTCGTTGATATCTCGTCCACGCTCAGTGATGTCTCGCCTCATTCTTCTTATTAATCGTTCATCCGCATCCGCGTGAACAAATATTTTAATGTCACATAACTTACGTAATTCTTCATTAGTGAAGACCAATATACCTTCAATAATAATTACATCTTTGGGATGAATCACTTTGTAATCATCTGTTCTACTGTGCGTAAGGTATGAGTATATGGGTTCATGAATTTTCTTACCCGCTTTCAAATCATTGATATGCTGAATAAGAAGATCGAAATCAATCGATCGAGGATGATCATAGTTGACTTTTTGTCGCTCTTCAAAACTAGCTTTGGAATTATCTCGATAGTAAGAGTCTTGACCCAATACGGCAACATGACCTTCCGGAATAACACTCATAATTTTGCTTACAACCGTTGTTTTCCCCGAACCCGTACCTCCAGCAATTCCAATAATTATCATGACTCCTTAGTTTTATTTCAATTATGTATGCAAAGTATAAAAAATTATTGAATTCCCTTACTTGTACATCTTTTGATTTTTGGGCAATCCTTTAAGTAATTGTATCTTCGACTTTTTAATTTACTCTAATATTAATATATGAAGACAATCTATGAAAAGTATGCTAAACTTCTTACTAATTATTGCTTACAAGTAAGCAAAGGAGATAAGGTTTTTATAAAATCCACATATCTTGCTGAACCACTCCTACAAGAGCTTCTTAAAGAAATTTATTTGGCCGGTGGACATCCTTTTTTAGATATTGAAATTCAAGAACAGAATAAATTATTTTTGGATCATGCAGGACAACATCAACTGGAGTTTGTCAGTCCTTTTATGGAACAGATAATGGAAACCTTCGATTGTTACCTTGTAATTCGGGCACCATTTAACTTAAAAGATGGGCAGAATGTAGATGCCGAAAAAAGAAAAGTTGCCAGTGCGGCAAGACAGCCAATGATGAAAACCTATATGGCAAGAACAGGTAACTATGAGTTACGCAGAAGCCTGTGCCAATTCCCTACTCAAGCAAGTGCGCAAGAAGCAGGCATGAGTTTGAGTGAATATCAAGAATTTGTTTTTGGTGCTTGCAACCTTAACTATGATGATCCGATTGCGGAATGGCAAAAATTAAGTGAGAAGCAACAGGGTATTGTCGACCACCTTAATACCTGCAAGAAGGTTCATTATAAAGGTAATGATATAGACATCAGCTTTAGCACCGAAGGTAGAATCTGGATAAATAGCGATGGAAAAACCAACATGCCTTCTGGCGAGGTTTATACCGCACCTGTTGAAGATTCCGTAAATGGAATTGTACGATTCTCTCACCCCAGTATATATATGGGTACCGAAGTTGAAGATATTCGCTTAGAAGTTAAGAATGGAGAGGTAATCAAATGGGATGCAAAAAGAGGTAAAGAATTTCTAGACAAGATTTTTGATATTCCAGGTGCTCGCCATTTTGGAGAAGCTGCAGTAGGGACTAATTTCAACATTCAGCAGTTTACCAAAAATATACTATTTGATGAGAAAATTGGTGGGACCATTCATATGGCAATTGGCCAAAGTTATCACCAGTGTGGAGGTAAAAACAACTCAAGTATTCATTGGGATATGATTGCCGATATGACTAATGGAGGAGAAATTTTTGCAGATGGTGAGAAGGTATACGAAAATGGTAGATTCACTATTTAAAGGATCAAACTAAATGAGTGCTTTTTGGCTGACATTTTTAAAATTCTTTACCGTTGGGGGAATGGGTTTCGGCATTGATATGCTATCCACTTGGATCCTGAAAGAGAAGTTAGTTTTAAAAAAGTATACAGCCAACACCATTGGATTTTTTATAGGAATTGTTTTTAGATTTTTCATCAATAAAGCTTGGACATTCCAAGATAGTAATCCAGAGTGGTTGAAGCAGATGATTCAATTTGGTTCAATTGCCTTAGTAGGACTAGCCATGGTAAATGGTATCATTTATCTTTTGGATGAAAAATGGAAGTTCTTAAGCTTTTATAAGGCTAAAGTCGTCGCTATGATTTTCTTTATGTTATGGAATTTCACAGCGAATTACCTTTGGACATTTGCCTAAACATTTCCTTTGATGATATGTTTACATTAAATAACTTTGACAAACTAGTAAATTTCAATTAAATGAATTCACAAGCAAGAGTAGTACGTGCCCCTAAGGGAAATAAATTAACTTGTAAGGGCTGGGTGCAAGAAGCTGCCTATCGTATGATTCAAAACAACTTGGACCCTGAAGTAGCAGAGCTTCCGGAAGAGCTTATTGTTTATGGTGGGAGAGGTAAAGCCGCACGTAATTGGGAATCCTTTGAAAAAATATTATCTAGCCTTAAGGAATTAGAAAATGACGAAACCTTATTGGTTCAAAGTGGTAAACCGGTCGGAGTCATGCGCTCTCACAAAGATGCGCCACGGGTTATTATTGCGAATTCTAATTTAGTAGGTAAATGGGCCAATTGGGAGCATTTTAATGAATTGGAGGCAAAGGGATTAATGATGTACGGTCAAATGACCGCGGGATCCTGGATATATATAGGTACACAAGGAATAGTTCAAGGGACTTATGAGACCTACCTTAGTTTGGCAAATAAACACTTTGGAGTGCCCACCTTAAAAGGAAAATTAAATGTCACCGCTGGATTAGGCGGTATGGGCGGCGCGCAACCATTAGCAATTACTATGAATGAAGGGGTAGCGCTCATAGCCGAAATGGAAGAATGGCGTGTGAAAAAAAGACTGGAAACTCGATATTTAGACAAAATGAGCACCGATATCGATGAAGGTATCGATATGGCCTTAGACGCAAAAAAGAAGGGAGAGGCTATATCCATAGGAGTAGTATGTAATGCTGTTGATTTATTGCAACGATTACTGGACAGAAATATTGAAGTAGATACCTTAACCGATCAAACCTCTGCTCACGATGAGTTAATCGGCTATTTCCCTGAAGATATGTCTGTAGAAGATGCCACTATTCTTAGAGAAACTAATCCAGAAAAATACAAAGAGCTTTCATTGAACACAATGTCGCATCATGTTAAATTGATGTTGGAATTGCAAAAGAGAGGAACAATCACCTTTGATTATGGAAACAATTTAAGAGGTCAGGCAAAAGATCGTCGAGATGTTTTGAATGCATTTGACTTTCCTGGATTCGTGCCTGCATACATTCGTCCTTTATTTTGTAAAGGAAGTGGACCTTTCAGATTTGTAGCCTTAAGTGGAAATCCGGAAGATATTTATAAATGTGACAATAAACTTCGTGAGCTCTTTCCAGAAAATGAAGGCTTATTGCGTTGGCTGGACATGGCTACCGAAAAAATTGCTTGGCAAGGTTTGCCCTCTAGGATCTGTTGGTTGGCGATGGGTGAACGTGAAAAAGCTGGCTTAGCTTTCAATGAAATGGTTAAAAATGGTGAGTTAGATGCCCCTTTAGTTATTGGACGTGACCATCTAGATACGGGTTCAGTTGCTTCGCCAAATAGAGAAACAGAGGCAATGAAAGATGGTAGTGACGCTGTTGCAGATTGGCCGATTTTAAATGCATTGATCAATACGGCTGGTGGTGCAAGCTGGGTAAGCTTCCATCATGGAGGAGGAGTAGGTATGGGTTATTCCTTGCATGCAGGCATGGTTATCGTAGCGGATGGCACGCAAGATGCTCATGAGCGATTAAGAAGAGTGCTTCATAATGACCCTGCAATGGGCGTGATAAGACATAATGATGCTGGATATGATATTGCGAGTGATACCGCTGATGAGTTTGGATTAAAAGTGTAAAGCGTTCATCTTAAGCTTAGCGATAGTTTGTTAGAAAAAAGTCAATGTGTTAATCCTAAAACAATACTGACCACTCACCTAGATTTTTGCCTCGAGATACTTTTTACAAGTTCTTTGAACTACCTCTTTTATACCCTCAAATTTAAAACCTAGAGCCCTTCTAATTTTATCATTCTCATATAGATAATCTCGAGAAGTGTACAAGGTTGTTTCCTTGGTCACCAAGGGCTGTTGTCCCAACAATTTAGATTTCATCCAATAAAAACGCCAACCAATTGCTCGAAGAAAAGGTGATATAGGTTTACTTGGAGCTTTTGTGCCAAAACCATTTGCAATCATTTCAAACAACTCCTTAAATCCTAAATTCTCTGCTGAAATGATGAATCGCTCGCCATTAATGTCACTATCCATCAATTGAATACATGCCTTAGCCACATCCTCTAGACCGACGAATCCATTGATCCCAGTCGGATAAAAACTAATCTCATCATATACGTTTTTAAAAATTTGGGATGAACCCTGCATCCAATCGCCAAAACCTAAAATTGTTGCAGGATTGACAATAACCATATTCAAGCCTTCTTCCTGCCCTCTCCAAACTTCCAGTTCGCTTCGATTTTTAGCTATCGCATAATTGGTGTTCTCATCGTGCTCAAACCATTTTGTTTCCTCATTGATAGGATGCTTAATATCATATCTACCAAAAGCAGAAACAGAACTTACTTGAAGAAATTTCTTTATTCCTTTTTCCAGGGATATATTAACTAAATTAGCAGTGCCCTCAATATTGACTTTAAACATTTTATACTTCTGTGCAGGGTCGAATGAAATCATCGCTGCACTATGATAGACATAGTCAACATCCGCAAATGCACTTTCCAAAGATGGAACATCATTGACATCTCCTATCACCCATTCAAACCTTCCCTCATAATCCTTCAGAAATCGGGTATTGCTCGTCTTTCTTTTTAGAGCCTTCACCAACTTCCCTTGATTCACAAGCTGCTTTACAATCTCTGCACCCACAAATCCGGTGGCTCCAGTTACCAATATCTTATTACTCATAGCGTATAAATTTAATCAAGTTTATTCAACTTAGGATTATAAATATCTCCACAGGATGTATCCCTTTTAGCCCCCGTAGCGGAAGCCAGAACATTAACTTCCTCTAGCAGCCTCAGTACCCCAATGAACCCCATAACTATTGCTTCTTTATAATTTATGATTTCAGCACTTGGAATATGTAATCTAATAGACAGATAACTTTGGCATCGTTCAAGTAAAAAACTATTGAAAGCCCCTCCCCCCGTCACAAGTAGACTTGTTTTTTTGGAGAAATTTAAGCCTAAATTTTTCTTTGTTGTTTCAATACATTTTGCTAGCTGCACAGCTATGTGTTCTGTGAAAGTAGCTAAAGCGTTGTGCGGATTAATTTCAACTGAATTAATCTTAGCAATTAACTTTTTTGAATATGAATTATCCAAAGATTTAGGATATGGTTTTTGGTAGTATTCAAAGGCATTCAGTTGTTGCAGCAAGCCCTCATTAATTACCCCTTTTTTAGCAAAATCTCCATTCTTATCATAAGGACAGCCCAATTTTAAGGCGTAGTAATTTAAGACCTGATTGGCTGAACAAACATCAAAAGCAATCAGTCCATTCAATAATTTGATGCTGATATTTGCAATGCCTCCAATATTTAAACAGAACTGACGCTCTCCAAACAAATGCTTATCGCCTATAGGTACTATTGGCGCACCTTGACCTCCTTCATCGACATCTCTTTGCCTAAGGTTATTTACAACAGTTTGACCAAGTAAATCTGCCATGGTTTGTCCATCACCAATTTGACAAGTTTTACCAATTTCTGGATGATGAGAGATGGTATGCCCATGAGAAGAGACCAAATCAATCCGCTCAATTTTATATTCAATTAGGAAATGACCGAGCTCTTCAACCATATATCCGGCAAATTTCCTACTTAGTTTATCGAGCTCAGCTCCAGAATAGCCGGCTGTATGGGCTAATTGTAATTCCCAATGTTTAAGCGCTGCAGTTTTAGCGTGCAATAGTTCAAAGGACCAATTCGCTTGTCCTTCGGAACCAACTTCCTTGGTATATTTACAATAAGTAATATCTAAACCGTCCAAAGAACTGCCTGACATTAAACCTATAGCGAAATAACTTTTTGCTGACTTTTGCAATTGGATATGATTAATTTATTCGAAGTTCTTCCACATAAACCGCAACTTTTTCTATCTCCTCTTCATTGAGGATGTTTTTAAAAGCGTTCATCACTCCTTTGCCGTTCTTGATTTGTGTAATACGTGTTTGGAGATCAAGCTTTGAAATTGAAAGATCGCTTGCCCCTGAGAACATCATTTTACCGTTAGCACCATGACAAGCAACACAATACATGTCGTAAACAGCCCTACCAGACATCGAAACATATACTTCTTCAACTTTATCAGCCGGACTAGATTGAGTGGCATTTGATTGGCATGTAATAAAACATAAACTGCCAATTCCTAACAATAGAAAATATCTAATACTCATACAGTTTCAGGTATTAATGCTTAGCGAATAAGTGTAATATTACCCTTGCGATTGATTGCTTCTTGATCTTTGGTAACCGCACGAATATCCCACATGTATGTCCCTATTTCACAGTCTTGCCCTCGATAAGTTCCATCCCAAGAACCAAACAATTCATCCGTTCTAAAAACTTCTTCACCCCATCTATCATAAATGGACAGATATACCAATCTTTCAATATTAAGCCACTTAATTAGTCCAGCAAAATCATTAACTCCATTACCGTTTGGTGAGAAACCTGTCGGGAATGCCAATAAAGTTACCACATCAACAAAAACTGTCATGGTATCATAATTAACACAATTCGTTAGGGGGTCAGTAATTTCTAAAACGTAATTTATTGTGCTCAGTGGACTAACTTCCGGATTAAAAATACTTGGAATATCTATTAGTCCATCGAATGTTTTATCTTCAGTATACCACAAAGGTTCACCTGAACCTGATCCACTGATAAAGCCTGTCTCGTCACGAATTATGGTTACATCTTGCCCGGCATCGGCTGATGGTAGTTGGCTTACTATAATAGGATGAGTCGCAACATCACTAAAACAATCATTACTGACAGTGACATTCACCGTCAAAGAGCTATCCGGAGAGGCTTGTGTCAGGTAAAATTGAGGATTCGAAAATATAGTATCTGGCTGCCATTGATAATACAATCCTCCACTAGCTTCTAGATCTACATATGAACCCACACACATAATGGTGTCTCCCGTAATCGAAGCTACTACAGGCAATTGCACATCCACAATTATTGAATCTGAAGTAGAACAACCATGAACATTGGTCACTGTATTGAAAAAGGTGGACGTATCTGCAGGAGATACTGTAGCCACCGAGTTATTAGGATTTATAATTAATGAAACGGGGTTAGATGTCCAACTGTATTGAGTGCCATCAAATGAGGTGGCGGTTAAATCCAGTGAATCTCCTTGACAAAGATAGCCTGGATAGTTAGCGGGATAATCTAAGGCTAAATCCGGCACATTATAAACAAGAATTTGGACAGAGTCTTCGCTCTCGCACGACAAAGAACCTACCGTGTCTACTGCAAAAATATAGTACCAAGCATTTACGGCTGGTTGTACTGTTGGATTTGGTATAGAATTATCACTTATACTTGCATCAACCGTTGTCCATTGATAAAAATCATAGGTATTGGGTTGGGCATCCAACTGATAAGGAGGGTCTCCTATACATATTGAATCGAGTGGTCCTGCGTCAATAGCTGGTGGGGAAACAACCTCAATAGTCACTGTGTCACGATCTAGATAGCAATAGTTGATCGTTTCTAAAAAATATTCTTGAGTTAAAGGCGGGAAGAATCCTGGTTCTCTGATTGAATTGTCCGTTATGAACTGGTTCGGTGACCAAGTGTATGAGGTAACATTTCCAACATCCAAAACATCTACGAAGACCGTATCACCAAAACACAAGGAATCTACTTCAACTGAAACAAGCTCCAATGCTGGATTGAGCACCACCACGTTGACAGAATCTGTATTGATACAAGAGTTTGTATCTGTAACGGTAACGGTGTAGGTGATGGTAGAATCTGGTGATGCAATTGTAACTGCCGAAGTATCTGTTGTTAAATCGATGTTAGGTGTCCAAATATAATTCAAGCCACCACTGGCTTGCAACTGAACGGATGTATTAAATGATATAACATTCGTAGCATTCAAACAAACAGATGTATCTGGTCCTGCTTCTGCAGGAGGTAAGGCAAACAAATCTATAAATAATGAGTCATTACTTATACATTGATTACTATCCGTGACCTGAACGTAAAATGTAGCGGGGTTATCCAAGATGCTCACAATAGGGTTAGCAATGTCATCCGCACTTAGTAAAGGGTTTGCCGTCCATTGATAATCCTCACCGCCTGAAGCTAAAATAGGGGTATTGGTATTCGGACAAATTGGAGAATTGCCCACAACATTAGTTGTAGGAAGCGCATTAATTGTAATATTTTGAAGTAAGGTATCTGTACACCCTAAGTCAGATATTTGAATAAGTTGCACCGGATAAATACCCGCTGTGGTAAAATTATATATGACGTCAGTTGAATTGAAAACTGCACTGTCAAGAACCCATTCATAATTTTGGATAGCACCACTTTGAATTTGAGAAGTATTTAATAAAGTCACCGGCGTGCCCTCACATTGTGGATTGGACAAACTAAAGGATGGCTCGGGTAAGGGATGGATAGTAATATTATTGTACACAGTATCGATACACCCTTTATCTGTGGTAACAATCAAACTAGCAGTAAAAGTACCCGCAGTCGTATATTGGTAATTAGGGAATCGATTGGTAGAAGTATCTTGAGAAGTACCAGGGTCACCAAAATTCCATGTCCAAGAATTTAAATTGCCCGTCGTGGAAAAGGATGTATCTATAAACACCACATCTTGGTTTAAGCATGAATCTTCGTAGGTGTATCCCGGGTCAAAAATAGGATAGAAGATCACTAGTCCTTGCGAAGTATCCGCGCAACCATCTGCTGCAAAACCAATTACGGTGACAATAAATGTACCTGTGTCTGCATAAAAGTAGCTTGGATTTTGAAGGTTTGATGTATCTGAAGCTGTAGTTGGATCGCCAAAATCCCAAGAGTAGCCCACAATATCCACATTATTAGCTAAGTTAAAATTTACAATACCCTCGTTGCAATCCGCATCAATTGTAAATAAACCAGTAGCAGAATCTTGTGCTAAATTGGGGTCCGTTGCAATCAATATATCAGGAAAATCACATTGAGACACAAGGTATTGAAAATCTCTACTTACCGTACTCAAGAGCACCCCATTTCTGTATTCAGAGACACACACTCCCATCACAAACACTCCTGTGGTAGGCGGTGTTGCTCCTAAAATTCCAGTCGCTCCGTTCAATGCCATTACACCGCCCAAAGGATTTACTGCAGAATACCCAGCAGCTGCATCCCATGCAATAGTATTGTAAGGAGGGCCATAATTTATGTAGGTCCCACCAAAATTTAAATTGACAGCATCCGCAGCTGGTGCATTATCATCCAAACCCAAATAAGGGTCACAAAGAAAATAGTATAGAGAATCACCATCAGGATCTGTCGCAGAAAAATCCATTTGATTGAACCTATTTACACATAAATATTGCTCAAAACTATTAAATATTGGAGAGCTATTTTGAATAGCTAATGGCGGAACTCTGACCAATGCAGAGAATCCCTGATCACCAGGATTATTCAAATTGTCAATAATACCATTGCGACAACACCTCCCATAAACTAGCGTAACGCCCTGTGCAGGATTAAAGCCATTTATACTAATCAAGTTAACATCAAATACGTAAGTCCCTTCTTGCGTTTCTATTCCTGGTATTTCTTCCTGGCAGGGTTGCAATTGAATATTTACCAATGTAACATTATCCAAATCAATTTCGATTGCCTCTAAAAATGCGCCATTATCAGCATAAAAGCTTATTGTGCAGTCCGCTGCATTAGGCGTTGCAGCCCCATCAAATGCAGCTTGACCATTGATGTTATCCCGATAAACTGTCAATGTTACTCGAACCGTATTACCGGCTAAACGCACATAAGTCATTTCTCCTCCTACCAAATGAGTGGCATGAGCAAAAGGGACCAAAGCAAAGAGTCCAAGTAAAATAAAAAATATTTTTTTAATCATAATAATCTAGTGCCTTGATAACGCATTAATCTGTAAAATAGTTTGAGACTTAATTCACAAGTATGTAAAGATACTCTAAGCATATGATTAAAAAAAGACAAAAAAAGCCTATTGTAGAGGATAATTAGCCTGCCTATCTGAACCGAAAGTAAATGAATCCTTGTATTTTTACAAAGTATATTCAATATAATGAACATCATTATGGGCAAAGACAAACTAAAACGATTTACCGAGCTAAAATCATTTTCCAATTTTTATCAAAATTTGGATTTTAAAAAACCCAGTTTAGTCAACTTTAAGGGAGACTTTATTGACTTGAAAGGGAAATGGAAGAAGAGTCATTTCAACAACGACCATCCGTTAACACTTGAACTTGCATGTGGTAAAGGAGAGTATACCTTCAATTTGGCAAAGCGCCACACCAATCGCAATTTTATTGGTATTGATATTAAAGGAGCTCGAATACATAAAGGCGCTAAAGATGCTTTGGAAGAAAACCTTGAAAATGCCGCCTACCTGCGAACAAAGATTGAACTTTTAGAAGAGTTTTTTGAGCGTGGAGAGGTACAGGAAATATGGATTGTTTTTTCAGATCCATTTCCAAAAGATCGGCATGCAAAGCATCGCTTAACTTCCCCTAAATTTTTAGAGTTATACAAGAAAATTTGCTCAAAGGATGCCATTATTCATGTAAAAACCGATAGTGAATTACTCTTTGATTACACCATGGGTGTTTTAGATGGCAAGGAAATGGATTACAATGTTGTAGAGCGAGATATCTATAGAAAAGGGACCGCTTTTGCTGAGCTAACCGAAATCCAAACCTTCTATGAGAAGATGCACATTAAGGATGGGCGTAACATCAATTATGTGCAGTTTAATTTATTTCAGTAGCGTGTGCCCAAGTAATAATATTCAGCAATGAAAGACTTAAGTTTCTTTGAACAAGTATATGCTGTGGTTCGATTGATACCAAAAGGACGAATATCTACCTATGGTGCGATTGCAGCAGCTGTTGGAGCGAAAAAAGCAGCAAGGATGGTTGGGTATGCGATGAATAATTCGCATACTGTTGAGCCTCCTGTTCCTGCTCATCGCGTTGTAAATCGGAAAGGCTTATTAACCGGAAGACATCATTTCTCGCCCCCTGAATTAATGGAAAAACTTTTAACAAAAGAGGGGATAAATATCAGCAATCATCAAATCCAAAACTTTGACAAACACTTTTGGGAACCTATCGAAGAGATTAGGATTTAAATACCTAGCTTCGTTTTTAACTGCTCAATTCTTTTGCGTTCATTCTTATCAAAGTCTCCCTTTTCCAATGCTTCAATAAGCAGGTCCTGATTTTCTATAGACATCAAAACATTGCTAGCTACTCCCGCTAATCTGCGATTAAAATTTACACTTGCATCGATAAGTAGGAAGGTAAAATCATCGCCCTGGTAAGCGAGATCAGTTAAGGCCTCTATGGCTTTAATCCTTGTTCTAAACTCAAAGGAAGGTCCAGCATAATCAATCAGATCACTGAAGGCAAAGGGGTCGTCATCCTGTGCTTTGAAGCTTAAATGGGCAATATTTAGCAGGTCATTTTTTTGTGCGTCTAAATGGGTTATTTTCAAGTACTTCTCTTTACTCTCAGGGAACTCCTCAATAAGCTTTTCCAAAGTCATTTTAATATTTGCGTATGAGCTATCAAGCAACAAATTTTCGTACACTGGCTGTATTTTTTTTGACACTTTTTCTAAGTGGTAAACGACTGCTCGACGAACACGCACGTCATTATCAAGCAGAGATTTCATGATTAGTTCTTGACTTTTACTATTGTTATCATTTGCTAGTTGCTTAACTATATTAGCCCGAGGAGCAAAAAAGCTTTCATTCTCAAAACATGCTAAGAGTATATTTCTTTTTTCTTTTAATGGGCGATCTTCCAATTCGGCCAAAGCTAAATATCGATCGATCATATCCTTTGCTTCTAGTGCTTGTGCCAAAAGTTCGGCCGTTGTTTTTTCTTGTTCAATTTTTGCGTAAAGTGCATGGTTTACATTGAATAAAACATATTGAATTGACTTGCCCAAGGTATTAGAGATACTCAAGGTCGTTTCTTGACTGTCAATTGAAGCATTGAATAAGGTATCTGTTCCGTCTGCGAATCTAATTTGAATCGGCATTTGAACCTTGAATAAACCTATGGTTTCGCTTTGGTCATGAATTTGACTAATATTTATCTTCACTTGACCAGCAGATTCCGTATAATCACATTCAAAAATTGGATATCCGCCTTTCCGGACCCATTGGTCAAAAAACCAATCCAAATTCAGTCCCAAAACCTCCATAAATTCAAGTTGAAACAAATGTGTATCTACATGCTTAAATGCATATTTCTTCAGATAAGCATTAATTACCTTTTTGTATGCCTCATCTCCTCCGGCAGCTTCGCGAAGCATATCAATAACAAAACTCCCCTTAGGATAATGCCTAGATGATCCTGACTCGCTGTGTGCGATAGGTAAGTCATTTTTGTTATCCGCACTCATTGCTCGTCGCATTTCCATATTTCGTTCCCATTGGAAATAATCTTCTCCAAAAACACTGCGTTCAAAATGTTTAGCATAATGCGTTGCAAAACTTTCATGCAACCAATGACTTGCGCCGTTCCATTCAGAAATTAAATCTCCAAACCACTGATGCGTTAACTCATGGGCATTCGTACCCACATAAGTTCTGTCTAATGCTTCTCTACTATCTTTCAAGTAATAATCTGTAAAAATTGTGGAAGTTGTGTTTTCCATAGCGCCGTATAAGAAGTCTGCAACGGGAACATTTCGGTATATTTTACCCCAAGGATAAGGCACTTGGAATTCTTCTTCCATCCAGTCCATCATTTCGACTGAATACATATAGGTGTGTTTAAACTCTTCGGGTTTATTGGGATAGTAATACTGCCGATTTACAATTCCTGAAGAGGATATCATATCCTTGAAATCATACTCCCCAATAGCAATCATTAGCAAATAAGGCACATGTGCATCTTTCATTTTATAATGCCAAGTGCTCATTCCATTTTCATGATCTTCTTTTCCAATTAAGTCTCCATTAGAAACAACTTCGAATTTAGAGTCAAAAGTTATTATGGTTTCAGTAATAAGCTTATCACTAACATCATCGAAGCTTGGGACCCAGTATCGGTTATCGATTCCTTGACCTTGCGTCCAAATTTGTTTCCTTGCTCTATTGGTTGTATCCTTCCACCCTAAGAAGTATAATCCTTTTTCCGGTTGGCAAGAATATGTAATATCCAATTGATGGCGCTCCTCCCATGGCAACGAAGCTGGGAAGTAAATGATTAAGTGCTCCTCATCAGTCTCATATTCAACAGGCGTGCCATCAAATAATACCGCTTCTATCAATATTTCTGGTGCATCCAAAACCAAATGATCAATTAAAGGTCGAATAGTTGTAAAGTCGTAATGTACTTGTCCCAAGACTTTTCTGGCCTTTGTGTCAAAACTTATATCAAGCAGCATGGATTTAAAATCGACAAAATGCTCGCGCGTTTGTCCCCGCTCATCAAAGTGATAGCAAGCAAATTCATTTTGAGCAAATACGAAACTGGAGCTCAATAATAGGAGTAATGCGATTATCTTTTTCATATGGGAATTTGCGTAAAGATGGATATTAAGAAAAATGAGAAATCAAATAGTTTGACTTATCACCCTAAGTTTTAATCGACCGGGCGAGTAGCCTTGTTTCCTTTATATAGTAGATAGCCCATAAAGCTTAACATTCCAAAAGTGATGGCTAAGACATACAATACACCCGTATTAATACCAGCGGCGTCACTCGCTCCTGATTCGAGACTAGTTTCAGCACTAGCTTTACACATAGCACATTGGCCAATAGCCAGCTTCAATGATACAATATTGAAAACCAATATGGATAATACTTTTTTCATTTCAATGAGTTAATAATTATAATAAGGTGCGATCATAAAATAAATTACAACACCCGTTACTGCTACATAAAACCAAAATGGCCAAATCTTTTTAGCCAAAGATTTGTGTTTTTCCCATTTCTCACTCCATGCATAATAAAAAGTCATGAGTATAAATGGCATAATTACAGCAGCTAAGATAATATGCGTGATTAAAATAAAATAATAAGTATACTTCAATCCGCCAACTCCGCCATACGTTGTTGGCTCGGCCAGGGTGTGGTAAAGTACGTAAGATAAAAGAAAGACTGCAGAAACGACAAACGACAAAAACATTGACTTTTGATGCAAGGACTTCTCCCCCTTTTTAATAAACACTAAGCCCACAACTAGCAGGAGCGCAACTATACTATTTAGGAAGGCATGAAACTTTGGAAAAAAACTAAGATCAAGTCCTGTTACCATGCGTTTGTCTATGCCCCAATTCAATACTCCTACTAATAAAGCGACAACTACAGATAGAGCCACAATTATTTGCTTCGCACTTTTTTCTTCTAACTTAGCTGCCATTTTATCTTTTGAATTCTTCTAACAACAATAACACATCACCCAGCATGACGTTCACTTCATTTTCTGAAGTCCCTTTATAATACCCTCTAATATTCCAGTTGGGGTCAACTAAGGCGAAGCGGTCGGTATGAACAAAACCATCATGCTTCTCATCTCCACCATCATCAAATGCTGACATCTTGTATCCTTCTAAAGCAAGTTTATAAATTTCTTTCTTATCTCCAGTTAAGAACTGCCATTTACCCGGCACTGCGTTATACTCTTCTGAATATGCCTTTAATTTCTCTGGCGTGTCGCGCACAGGGTCAATAGAATGGGAAACGATAACTACTTTATCATCTCGGATCAATTGTTCTTGGACTCTTGCCAGTTGCTCACTCATAGTTGGACATATAGTTGGACAACTTGTAAAGAAAAAATCTACAATCAAAATCTTATCTGGAAACTGATCTTTCGAAACCGTCTGACCATATTGATTGGTCAGCGTAAATGAAGGAATTTCGTGATAAACTGTATCGATGCGCTTAAATGAACCCTCTGTAATTGTATCGACGCCAATAGAAAACATTTTACGCGGATATCTCATTGTTTTCAAGTCTGTTCTTGCTTGCTTGGTATACAAATAGAATAATCCAAAAAGTAAAAGCGGCAGCAGGACTATGAATATTGTCGTTAATTTCCCATTGCTATTAGATGTATGTTGTGTCATGATTTAAAAAAATATGCCATTGATCGCATTTCGCATTGCAAGCCAGGCAGCTCCATCAAACGAAAAGGCAATAATAGCCCAAACTAAAAATATAAATGGAAACAGGATAGTAAACATAAATCCTTTTTTCTCATGTCCAACGTGCATAAACACATTCATAATCCAATAAGCTTTAATTACACTAGCCAAAGTAACAAATACCATAAGTGGCCATCTTAAATCTTCGACCATATTTTCATATACTATAGAGCCTAAAACTTCTACGACCGTAACTACAGAGAGTATCCCTGTCGTTTTGTAAACGTCTTTTTTATTTTGCTCATATTCTTGTTGCGTCATGTGTGCCATTGTACTAAATTTTTCTCTTATCAATAATAATTATAGTAGGTAATATCCCAAGAATACATATACCCAAACCAAATCTACAAAGTGCCAGAAAAGACCTACCTTTTCCACCATACCGTAGTTGCCTAATTTATCAAATCTACCTTTTGCGGTTTCAACCAATAACCAAATATTCAATAAAACACCAGTGACTACGTGCATCCCGTGAAATCCAGTAATCGTAAAAAAGAACATTCCAAATTGTTGGGGTCCTTCATGGCCGTGCCCCAAAGCACTAAATGGCGTATACCACATCGTCATTCCTTCATGGATTAGATGAGACCACTCCAAATACTGACAACCTAAGAATAAAAGTCCCATTGCAATGGTTGGAATTAAGTACTTTATCACTCCATTTCGATTACCCATAAAACCTTCTTGCACCGCCCTAACCATAGTTACTGAGCTTATAATAAGTACAAAGGTCATAAAAGAAACAAATACCAATGGATAATGATTGCCAGACAAACCAGGAACCGTACTAAAGACTTCACTTGCCATTGGCCAAGATTCAGCATTGGAAGTTCTAGCCGCAGCGTATGCAACTAAGAAGGCACCAAATACGAATGTATCCGATATTAAGAAATACCACATCATTACTTTACCATAACTAGCATTAAACGGGCCTTTTAGACTCTCCCATTCGTGCACTTCATATTCATTTGTAGATCCTGATGACATAATTAATTATTGATAATTAAAGTAAAAAAACAAAAATAAATAAACCCATAGCACATTTACGAAATGCCAATAGGATGTTAAAATTTCAAGTGAAAATAATCGTTTTTTATTGATTGATCCACTTCCTTCAAACTGTATATTTTTTCGTGCAAGAATAGCTTTAACTAGCATGATAAGTAGTACCGTAAGTCCGCCTATAATATGCAATCCATGCACAATAGCTAAAAAATAAATGAAAGATCCTGCCACGTTTCCAGTAATCGGCAAGCCCATATCTTTTAAGGCTTCGAAGCCTAACAATTGACTGATCAAAAAGCCAAGACTTATTAATCCACTTAAAGCAAACATCCATCTAAAAGCCATGAATTTCTTCTGCTGGTATAGCCTGTAAGAAAAATAAAAAGCAAGACTAGATGCAAGAGCAATAATTGTACTTATAAAAAATATATTGGGCAAAGGAAATTGAGCCCAATTCAATACATCCGCTTTCTTAACCAACACAGCGCTTGTTGTTACTGCGAAAAACATTGTAATTGAGGCCATCGAAATATATAAAATCAGACGATGAGCTATGTGCCTATTCTCAAGGCTTATTCCGTTTTTTTGATATGTATTATTCATCACTTGCACAATTTATAAGATACTATCAATTAAAAGTCCAATAAGTGCGACAGGCAAATACATGAAGGAAGCAAACATAACTTTCCTAGCATTGATATCTGATATATCGCGATATAACTGAATAGCCGGTATTAAAAAAACAACGGCTGCTAACAGTAAAACCACCAGACCAAAAAATTGATAATACCCGAGTAGGTATAAAATAATTGTAATGGGAATTAAGGTTGCGGTATAAATTAATATATTTAGCGCACTATTCTTGTTTTTGCCTCCTTTCGATGGCAATAACATAATATCTGCTTTCTTATAATCATCATAAGAGTACCAAGCAATCGCCCAAAAATGAGGAAACTGCCAAATAAATTGCAGCGCAAACAAACAGATTGCTATATCACCAACAAATCCTGTTGCAGCAACTGCACCAATCATTGGAGGTAAGGCACCAGGAATCGCTCCTACGAAAACTGCTATAGGATGCACCCGTTTTAATGGAGTATAAATAAATGCATAGATGATTAACGAGATAGCAGACAATAATCCGGTAGCTAGGTTGAAGAAAATTGTAAGAATCACTAGTCCCACTAATGCAGCAATCCCTGCCCATAGACTTCCCTCAACAGCAGTCATCCTTCCTGCAGGAATTGGTCTATTTTTGGTTCTATCCATTAAGCTATCTATATCCTTTTCAAAAATTTGATTGAAGGCATTGGATGCCCCAGTAACCAGAAATCCACCGATTGATAACATTAGTAATGCCAAGAAATCAAACGTTGGAGCTAACAGCAAGTAACCAATCACTGATGAGAACACAACTAAAGACCCTAATCGAACCTTATACAGTTGAGCAACATCACTGAGCTTTGCAGCTAAAGTGCTTTTAAATGAAATTGATATGCCTCTTCCCCTTCTACTCATGGTCTCTAGTGCTCGTGTTCGCCTTCTTCTAAAGGCTTATTTTGAGGATTAATTTCATTGCCATTTGTACTATAATCATAAGGCCACCTGTAAACCACTGGTAAATCTCCAGGCCAGTTTCCATGACCAGGATTAACTGGTGTAGTCCATTCAAGCGTATTTGCACCCCAAGGATTCAAATTGTCTTCCGTCATTTCTCTTCCTTTGAAGATACTGTAGAAAAAGTTGATTAAAAACACAATATTTGATGACATTACTAGAAATGCTGCCAAGGTTATAAAAACATTCACATCTTGGAAGTTATTGAAAGATTGAAACTGATCAAAAGCATAATATCTTCGAGGAACACCTGCCATAAAGTGCATTGGAAAGAAAACCATATAACCACCAATCAATGAACCCCAGAAATGAATGTAACCCATAGTTTCATTCATAAATCGTCCGAACATTTTTGGAAACCACTGATAAACACCAGCCCACATTCCAAAGAATGCAGCGACACCCATTACAATATGGAAGTGACCTACCACAAAATAAGAATCATGCAGTTGAATATCCACAGTTGAATTACCTAAGTGTAAACCTGTAATACCCCCAGATATAAATAGAGATACGAAACCTATCGCAAACATCATTGGTACAGTAAATCGGATATTCCCTCTCCAAAGAGTGGTTATCCAATTGAACACTTTGACGGCCGATGGAATGGCAATTAGCAAAGTAAAGATTACGAATACTTTACCGATAGCGGGACTCATTCCTGTTACAAACATATGGTGTGCCCAAACGAAGAAACCAATTACTAAAATTGATCCCAAGGAAAGTATCATTGCTCTGTAGCCAAAAACCGGTTTCTTGGAGTGTACGGATAAAACTTCCGAAACAATACCAAATGCAGGAAATATAATGATATAAACTTCAGGATGCCCTAAGAACCAGAACAAGTGTTGGTAAATTAGGGGGCTACCTCCTTTATAGGCTTGCAGATCGCCATTAATAACGATGTTATTCAGGAAGAAACTTGTTCCTAAAAGTCTATCAAACTCCAATAATCCTGCAGCAGCTAGTAATGCAGGAAAAGCCAAAATACCTAAGATTGCTGTAAATGTTAATGCCCATGTTAACAATGGCATTTTAGTAAAGCTCATGCCTTTCGTACGCATATTAATAACCGTAGAAACGTAATTCAAACTACCTAATGTACTTCCCACAATAAAGAGTGTCATACTAGTAATCCATAGATCGAATCCTAATCCGGAGCCCTTATTCAAGGCAATGTCTCGGATACCATTTAATGGTGGGTAAGCTGTCCAACCTCCGGAAGCAGGCCCGGTTTGAACAAAAAATGATATAAATAATACCGCACTTGCAGCAAAAAAGAACCAATATGAAAGCATATTCATAAAAGGTGATGCCATGTCTCTTGCGCCGATTTGCAAGGGAATCAAGAAATTACTAAAGGTCCCACTCAAGCCAGCTGTTAATACGAAAAACACTAAGATGGTACCGTGCATCGTTACCAAGGCGTAGTAAAAATCGTTACTTAATTTACCGCCTTCAGCCCATGATCCAAGAAGTGTTTCCAAAATAGGAAAAGTCTCATTTGGCCATGCTAACTGCATACGGAAAAACAAAGACAATAGGCCACCAACAAATGCCCAGAAAATACCAGTCATTAAAAACTGTTTCCCAATCATTTTATGATCTTGACTAAAAATATACGTAGTTAGCCAACTTTGTTCATGATGATCGTCATGCCCGTCTGCGGCATGAGCTGAATCGTGATTTGCTGTTATTTCGCTCATGAAATTTATTTTTTATGCTCTTTTGTTAAAATTAAATTATCTAACTCTGGCCACAATACTTAATGCAGCACTATCTATTTCTTCATTGATTGGTATTACTTCTTCAATAACATCTTCTTCCGCTGGAGCTGCATCAGGATTGATTACTGTATAATAATACGACTTGCTTTCATTGACCCAAGCATCATATTCTTCCTGCGTAACCACACGAACTACTCGCTGCATAGCAAAGTGAGACTTCCCACAAAGTTCTGTGCAAGCAAGCTCAAATTGGAAATCTTGCCATTTAGGGTTACCTGTTTCAGGATCAATTTTTTGCCAATACTTTTTATGACTCAATATTTCTTTATACTCCTCTGTAGTGTACTTTGGAGTAAACATAAATTGAGTAGGTAGTCCAGGTAAACAATCCATTTTCACCCTAAAATGTGGCAGATAAAATCCGTGTAACACATCCTGGGCTCCGAGCTTGGCAAGGGTAAGTTTACCTTTGATCAAAACCAATTCGTTGGCCATGAAATCATCCTTACTGTTGGGGTCTTCCCAGTTAATTCCTAATTCATTGATTTGAGAGACATGCTCTTGATCTATAATTCGCTCTCCAAACTCACCATCTTTACCTGGATATCTTAAGATCCAACCGAACTGTTTGGCTGTTGCTTCGAAACGCAATACTTCCGTCGTGTTTTCTAACTTTTCAAAATCAAAGATTTCATTCCATGCCTTAATTCCTCTAAACACTAAAAAAGTAAGAACTATAGCAGGAACAATGGTCCATATAAGCTCCAACCTACTATCATGTGGGAAGAAATATGCTTTTCTGTTTCTTTTGTATCGATACATATAAGCAAAGGTCAACAGAATAATATGAGTCAATACAAACACAAACATAGCAACGACGTTCGTGATATTAAACATACTATCAATCAAATCACCATGCTCACTCGCTGACAAGGGCAGCATTCTAGGACCTAGCTCAAAGAAACTATACGCCACAGCAGCCATGCCAAGGATTAAAAAGGCAAAAAGAAGTTTTCCTTGAAGATTACTCGTATCCTCCATATGCTCGTCCGCATCCTTACCGAGAGAAGACATCTCATTGGCTTTAGCCACCAAAAAAATGATCGTAAAAAATAAAATTGCCGTAATTACGGCTAACAATGTTGTGCCCATCTTTAACTATATTTTACATGATGATTCTTACTTTCTTCCAGGAATGGATCGTCCCCTGATTCAAGGTCCTCACCGTCTAATCCTGTGAAAGTCATAAATAAAAACAATCCTAAAAATCCCAAAAAGAAAAATAACTCAACTAAGCCGAGCTTAGCATATGTTAGTTCTTCTCCATTTCCGTGCTCGTCATTCGCATGACCTGCTGCAGCATGTGATTCTTCTGCATGATCTTCATCTGCATGAGAATCAGACAAAACCGCATGATCATCAGCGTGTTCCGTTTCATCCATATGCATGTGCTCCTCCTCTGCGTGAAGGTCGTCATGTACTTCTTCAGCATGTCCATTAATATCACCTTCATGCCCTGCTTCGACTTCTGCATAAAGCACATTATCAGCAGACAAGTTAGCATGGCCATCATGCTCTGCAGCAGCGTGATTTCCGTGAGGTATTCCCATTGGCTCAACCATCACCATATGGTAAAAGTCTAGATAGTGACCAAAAATCAACAATACTGAAATTGTACCTACGGTTAAGAAATTACGTTTAGCGTCTCTTTTCAAAATTGCCAAGACCGGCAAGAAGAAATTGATTGCTAATGCAATAAAGAAAATTGCCTTAAACATCGGAATATCAAATCGCTTAGTAAACCAAATCGTTGCTTCTGGAATATTCGCATACCAGATTAACATGAATTGTGAGAACATTAAATAAGTCCAAAAAATACTGAAACCAAACATTAATTTTGCAACATCATGAATGTGATCTTCTGTTACATTAGGTAAATGCCCCATTCGTTTAAAGCCAATCATTAGTAAAATCATCATGGCAAAGCCTGCACAGAAATATGAGGCTAAGTTGTACCATCCAAATAAAGTACTGTACCAATGTGGATCTAGTGACATAATTACCCACCAACTAAGAATAGAACTACTTACTCCAAAAACGAGTAGGAAGCCTGCTGAAATTTTCTTCGCACTAGAATACTCTTTCCAATTTTTTATTGAGATAAACTTCTTAGATAACAACCAAGTAAATAAGGCCCACAAACCAAAGAAAATAATTACACCTAATGCATAAGCTTTTCTTGTTAAGAAAGGTGCTTTGCCCAATACAATAGAATCTCTATGATGAGGGTCTGCCCAGTGACTGTAAAGACCTTCAGGAGATAGCCACAAGCCTGCCACAATAATTAAGAACAAGAAGAAGGCTACATATAAGAACCTTCCCATTGCTATTGGTATTCTTTTAAAAACCGTATGCCATCCACCATATCCTAATTGATGAGCGGTAATAAAGAAAACGCCAGTAACCGCTATTCCTGCGAAATAGTAAGTATTTAATAATAAGTTGGCCCACAAACGACTATGATGGCTCGTATCATCAAAAAAGAAACCTAGAACAACTCCTAGAACCAAACCAACAACGGTAAGTCCTAAGACCCATTTCTTTAAGTTGCCTCCGAATGTAAATGTATTTGACATAACTTTAATTTTTCCTTCTAGCCTTTTAAAAACTGTTAAATCCTTTTATTTGATTATTCCGCATCTTATTCCATTGAACCTTTTCCTTCAACCATAGCAACAGCAACTTCTTCAATCCCTGCCAAATCCTTAATATATAATAGAACTTTCCATCTATCCTCAGTACTTAGCTGGGTGAAATATCCCCCCATATAATTTTTACCATAAGTTATAGAGTAAAACATTTCTCCATCACTCAAGCCAGGTAATCTAGTCTCATATGCAGGCGGTATAGATGTATAAGGACCATCCTCACCAGTTTTGTTTCCATCTGCATCAATAATTTCAACAATAGAACCATCCCCTAAACCTTTTTTACCATGACAAACCGCACAATAAATATCATATTTCACTTTACCTTCAGCCAATACCTCATCCGTTTTTTCAATTGGATTACTCAGCATATTCCCAGCCATTAACCGCTGAGCGGCATCATCAACAGATGGATCACCTGTAGGATTTTTGAAATAATTTTTAAATAAATACGCCATTAGTTTTCCATCATTAGTTCTTACTTCTTCATTGTCAGGTAAATATCCTCTTGGGATAGTACCTGATACAGGTATTTTTGCGGATATAGCATCCGTATCAGATTGATGCTGAAATTTGGTGCTTGCATAAGATTCATAGGCATTAGAGTATGTCATATCTGGCATAAATATTCTTCCAGTATTATCGTCATGACTCTTACACGATGTAACTACTATTGCACTTACCGCTAATGTTATTAAAAACAAGAAATCCTTCTTCATTGTTTTGTTTTATCTGTTAAAAATTAGGCTAAGCCTATAAATTATTTAAATCTCTTAGTTTACAATAAACTTTCTACCTCTGAAGTCTCTACTTCGAAGATCTCCGTATCGTCATTAAACTCTTTTGAAGAAACTTCAACTGCGCCTGCTTCTTTCAGCAAATTTACCACTTTCGAAATATCTTCTTTACTTGTAGAATCATCGACTTCAAAGCTTAATGCAAAGCGATCATCAGTAATTCGTTCATCTAATATTCTTGGAACTGCACCCGGGAATAAACCATTTCTAATACAATATACCATTACCATTCCTACGGCTGCAAATAAAACCGTTAACTCAAAAGTGATTGGAATGAAAGAAGGTAAGGCAAAATTTGGCTTACCACCAAAATTGATAGGGTAATTGGTCGTCATGATAAAGGTCATTACGGATAAGGCAACAAAAGTACCTGTGATTCCAAACATAAAACCAGCCGTATGCAATCTTGTATCTTGATATCCAAGTTCATCCTCCAATCCGTGAACTGGAAAAGGAGTCAGTGTATCGGTAATTTCTACATTTTCCTTTTTGCACTTACGGATAGCGCCAATCAGCTTATCCTCATGATCAAAAAGTCCTACTATATATTTATTACTAGCCATCTTAATGGATTAATTTAATTTATTAATAGTTTGTGTCAAATACGTCATCCTTAGCATATTCTGCGCCAATAGATTCCTTATAATCTTTTTCAAATTTCTTATTCTCTTCCAACTGATGTTTTCTAGCTTGTGCAGATGAGATACTAAAAATAGATTTCACCTCTGCAATCGCAATAACTGGGAAAGCTCGAGCAAACAGTAAGAATAAGGTCATAAATATTCCCAAAGTTCCTAAATAAATAGCTACATCTACCCAAGTAGGCAAGAAATACAACCATGAAGAAGGCAAGAAATCATTATGCAATGAAGTAACAATAATTACAAATCGCTCAAACCACATTCCGATATTTACAAATATAGATAGCACAAAAGTCAGCGCAATATTTCTTCTGAACTTTTTAATCCAATATAGCTGCGGTGTGATTACATTACAAGTCATCATGATAGCATAAGCCCACCAATATTCTCCTGTCGCTCTATTTGCAAAAGCATATTGCTCGTATAAGTAACCTGAATACCATGCAATTACTAACTCTGTGATGTAAGCAACACCTACAATAGACCCCGTCAATACAATAATCTTATTCATTGACTCGATGTGTCCAACTGTGATGTAGTTTTCTAACTTTAATACTTTTCTAGTAATAATCATTAAGGTTTCCACCATGGCAAACCCAGAGAAAATTGCTCCGGCAACGAAGTACGGAGGAAATATAGTTGTATGCCATCCTGGGATTACTGAAGTTGCGAAATCAAAAGATACAATCGTATGCACAGAAAGCACCAATGGCGTAGCTAGACCGGCAAGAATTAAGGATAAAGATTCAAAACGTTGCCATTGCTTTGCCGTTCCTGTCCAACCAAAACTCAAGGCATTATAAATAAATTTCCTAACTTTTCCTTTTGCTCTATCTCGAATGGTAGCAAAATCTGGCATCAGACCAGAATACCAAAACAATAGAGATACTGTTAGGTATGTAGAGATTGCAAAAACATCCCAAAGTAATGGTGAATTAAAGTTTACCCATAAAGGGCCTCTTGTATTTGGATAGGGAAAAATAAAGAATCCCATCCATAATCTACCCATGTGAATTAATGGAAATAAACCCGCACAAATAACTGCAAAAATTGTCATTGCCTCTGCAGCCCGGTTAATTCCCGTTCTCCATTTTTGGCGAAACAATAAAAGTACCGCTGAAATAAGTGTTCCTGCATGACCAATACCAACCCACCAAACGAAGTTAGTGATATCCCATGCCCAATTTACTGTTTTATTAAGCCCCCATGTTCCTATTCCTTGCCAGATAGTCCATAGAATTGCTACAACACCAATACCAGCAAAAGTTGCAGATATGATAAAACCAATCCACCAAGATAAAGGTGGAGCTTTTTCCGTAGTCGCTACAATATCATCAGTGATTTTAGTGTAGGTTATATTATCGCCTTGTATTAGAGGTTCCCTTATGGGTGATTCGTAATGGCTCATATATTATATCGTTTCTTAATTAATAATTTGTTTAAGCTAAATCCCCTTCCTTCTGATTTCTAACTTTAGTCAGATACCTTACAGATGGTAAAACATGAATCTCTTCAATTACACCAAATGATCTTGGATCAGCCCATACTTTAGATACAGCTGTTTGCGCATTGTTGGTGTCTCCAAAAGTAATTGCATTCGTTGGACAAGCCGATTGACATGCTGTAACCACATCACTATCTTTTAATCCTCTATCTGCTTTCTTCGCTTCCAATTTACCCAACTGAATTCGTTGCACGCAAAAACTACATTTCTCAATAACTCCTCTACTACGAACAGTAACATCTGGATTAAGAACCAACTTAGCCATTGGACTGTGCAATCCTAAACCTGCTTCTTTGTCTCCAAAAGCATATTCCGTTTGAACAGCGTCGAAGTCATTGTCTAAAATAAATCCTTCGTTGCTTGAGAAACTATCTGCACCTTGGTAATCAAACCAGTTGAATCTTCTTACTTTATAAGGGCAGTTATTCGCACAGTATCTTGTTCCAATACAGCGATTATAGGTCATTTGATTTAATCCTTCTGAACTGTGGTTTGTTGCAGCTACAGGACAGACATTCTCACATGGAGCATTATCACAATGCTGACACATCATTGGCTGGAAGATCACTTGAGGATTATCTTCATCCCCCGTATGATACTTATCAATTCTCAACCAGTTCATATCGTGCGCTCGTCGTACTTCATTACGTCCAACAATTGGAACATTATTTTCAACATTACAAGCGACTACACATGCACCACATCCAATACAAGAATTTAAATCGATACCCATACCCCAGTGATGTCCTTGAGCCAAAACACCTCCGTGCGCTCCACCATATTCTTTTGAGGCTGGATTATCATTAGTTTCTGATCCGTATAATGAGTTAGAGTATTTATCTACCCATTCTTTTCTATCCATCCACCCACTACCAAAATTGATGTCATTATCAGCAGCAGGATTCACTTGCCAAGCAGTTAAGGTAGTTTCTTTAACTACTTTACGTGTTTTATCTCCACCTAAACCAGTATGTGTTAAGCCGTGTTCTTGCTGAACAATCCCCATTCTATGGCCGCCCATTTCAGCGAGCCCTGAAGCAGCAAATAAAGCTGAGGTTTTCTTACTTCTATCGATTAATTTAAATGCATTTTCACCTCTACTATATTCTGGATGAGTGGTATTCGTTCTGCCATATCCATAAGCAAAACCCAACACACCAAAAGGTACACCCGGCAATCCTACTACAGGCAGTGTATATTCAACTCCATTTATAGTTGTTGAGACAACTTTGTATTCTCTGTTTTTTGTGTTGTGCTTAAGCCCTTGCTCTTCAACCCATTTCGGATTTGCAACGAAATATCCATCCCAAGTCATTCTTGTTAAAGGATCAGCTAATTCTTGCATCCATGGATTATCAGAAAGCGTTCCATCTCCAATTTGAACTTTCTCGTACAATTTAACCTCCAAATCCGAAGCATTTGAGGCCCCTAAAATATCTAAAGCTGCGGCACTTGCATTAATTCCTGCAAAGCTCGCACTTCCAGCACCTTCAAAACTTACTTCTCCATCATGAACTGCACTGCTCCATAAAGAATCAATACCGGAATACTTGCTTTGAGAACTTAATACATTATCCGTCCAATTTGTCCGAATGAAATCATAGTAGGAAGAAGAATCTCCTGACCATAACAAAAGTAATTCCTGCGAAGCTCTGGTATCAAAAAGTGGTGAAATGGTGGGCTGAACCGTTGCATAGACGCCATCTTTAGGCATTGCATCATTCCAAGATTCTAGGTAATGATGATTAGGTAGTACATATTCAACAACTCCGGTAGTTTCTGTTTTTCTTTCTGAAAAATCAATTGTTAAAGCTACATTTTCCAAGGCACTTGTAAATGCTTCACCTAAGGAATAAACCGGATTTGCATCCATGACCATAACAGCGCCAACATTACCCGCACGCATATCTTCCAATAAGGCTGCTAAGTTTGCGTCATTTCCTTGACGATAATAACAAGCTCTTTCCCAAGTAATTGTTGAATTATAATTCCCCAACATATCATTGATGGCAATTATCAATAATTGCGTTGATTTGTTATTTGAACCACTTACAACAATTGACTTCCCTTTTGCTGCATGCAGTTCATCTGCTAATGCTTCAATTTTAGCCCCATCAAAATCAGTATTATCGCTTACTTTTGAAGCGCCCGACATTTTAGCAAGCGCATTATATAATTTGATAACTGCCAAGTCTTCCTGCGAAGGCTTAATAGGTATACGCACGTCTGCATTCGTTCCACTTAAAGTAGGGATACTCTCTACTTGTATATGACGACTCATTGTACTTTTGGATGAATCTACTTTTCTATTTTTAGCATAATCTGCAGCAAATTCAGTTGGCGAAATCCAAGTTCCTAGGAAATCTGCCCCCATACCAACAATCAAGTCTGCTTGATCAAAATGATATTCTGGTAAAGCTCTTTTTCCAAAGCTTTCCATATTAGCATCTAAAATACCACTGTAAGATATTGCATCAAACTCAACCCATTCTGCAGTAGTGTATGTATTGGAAAAATGCTCAATTACTTTCTTTGTAGATGGGCTTATAATTGTACTTGACAATAAAGCTATTTTCTTTCCTGAGGCAGCAATTTCAGCTAATTTTAAACTTATTTCTGAATTAACGGTATCCCAGTTAGAAGATTCTCCTGCTTTCATAGGACCTCTTAAACGACCTGCTTCATCGTATAAATTTAATAATGAACCTATAGATTTAGGGTTTACCCCGCCACTCGTTATTACAGAATCAGGGTTCCCTTCAACTAAAATTGGCCGACCTTCTCGAGTTTTAACCAAGAAACTATTGTAATTACCTCCTTGAATGTATGCAGAAGCATAATAATTAGGGATTCCCGGAGTAATCTCTTCTGGTTTTACCACATAAGGAATAGATTTTCTTATTGGTATTTCACAAGCCGCTGCGACTGCCGCAGCCGAAACTCCAAAACCTAACATTTTTAAAAAATCTCTTCTACCGGACTTTTGCGTAGAAATTGTTTCTGATAAGCTGTTTAACACTGGTAAATCAGTACCAAATTCCTTAGAATTTACTTCTGATTCATTATTTTTTTCATCCAGAGATAACCAATATTGCTTTTTATTTGCCATTTAAATCGGTATTAAATTTTTACAATAATTAATAGTGACATTTTTGGCACTCAGTGCCACCAACATCTTCTACAGTTACTTTATCCATTGCACCTGACTTCAAGTCTTCATGGTATTGTTCATATACTTGATAATAATTGTTACCCATATCAACCTCTGTTTCACGGTGACAATTGATACACCATCCCATGGAAAGTGGCGCATGTTGTGCAACAACTTCCATCTCCTGAATATTTCCATGACATGTTTGGCATTCAACATTACCCGCATTGACGTGCTGCGCGTGATTGAAGTAAACATGGTCTGGAAGGTTGTGTATTCTCACCCACTCCACTGGCTTATCATACATGGCAAACGCCGCTTCGGTGGCAGCTTCAAGCGCATCTTGATTAACATCTTCTTCGTAATCTTGCTTTAAATAATCTACCAAGGCAGCTTTCACATCATCTAAAGGTGCATCGTCTGCGAAATAAGTTCCCTTATTAGGGTTATAAGCAATTGCTGAATATATTTTAGCTATTTCTTCTCTACCATGCTGAGGCCCTTCTTGAATGTTTTTATGACAATTCATGCAAACATTAACTGATGGAATATTAGAATGCTTACTTTGGCTAGCCCCTGAGTGACAATACTGACAATCAATCTGATACTTACCTGCATGCAATTCATGCGAATATTTTATCGGCTGTTCAGGCGCATAAGTTTGTTGTCTTCCCAAACCAATAGCACTTGAAACGGTATAATATCCCGCAAAAACGACCACAATAATATTTACAAGCGTAATTAGCTTCTTATTTTTCCAAATTGGAACTGTTTGAGGAATTTCAACACCTGCTTTTTCTAAAGACAGCCTATTGAGCATACTAAACACTCTCCATAGGATCAAAGCAATAAAGCCTAAACTTCCTACTAAAATCCATAAGAATGTCTCCATTGGAAATGAAGATTGAACAACAGTTTCGCCTCCTCCAGCAGCAGTCATTGCTGCAGGACTAGATCCTTTATCAAAGTTGTCAGCATAGTACAGGATATCGTCAATCTCTTCATCTGATAATTGCGGAAACAAACTCATTACTGATTTATCGTACTCATTGTACAAAGCATTAGCATACGTATGCCCAGTTGCTAAAACGGAAGAATTATTTCTAATCCACTCGTAAAGCCACTCCTCACCCGTCTTATCTTTATAATCCGCATTATCAATCCAACGCTGTCTCACATATTGTAAAGCAGGTCCTGTCATCTTCTTATCTGGAAGGTGACAACTTTGACATTGCGATTTAAAAAGTGATTTTCCGTTATCCCACTGGGCTTGATTTACAGCATCTTGTGCATAAATCGTTAGCGTAAAGGTGGATAAAATAAATAGAAGCAATACATGAAATATACTGCGAACCGAATGTTTTGGGGCGTTTAGCCTACTAAATGTCATAAAATTGTCATTTAAAATCCGCTCAAAGGTAGTACTTGTTGCAATAAAAAGCCAATAAACATTGTCAAAAACTCAACAATTTTAACAATTTAGACTGAATTTAAACTATACCTAATTCACATGCCAATTATTTAACCCTAACCCTCATAATATTTCAAAAAATAAAATCGTTAAGTAGGTGTGAAAGCCTCAATAAACATATTGATTTTATGCAGCTTACTTACATTTAATTTTGGATTGGGAAATTCGTATAACTTGCCAGAAGAAATTAACCCAAACATATTTAATGAACGAATTAATGTAAAAGCCATTGACCATAATTTGATTGAACTTGGTGTACGCTATCTAACGAATGTTTATAGGGAAAGAAAAGGGAAATCTGCCTTAAATTACAACGCCAATTTAAGCAATGCTGCCTATATTCATAGTCAACAAATGCAATCTTTTCAATTTTTTGCACATACCAACAAACGAAGCGAATCCTTAGCAACAGTGGATAAAAGAGCGGCTATAGCTGGATATGAATCGTCTATCGCACTAGCAGAAAATATTTATTTTGGGACTATCGACACGCAGAATCCCTCAAGCTATTACGAGCTCTGCAACGCTATTGTGAATGCATTCATTCAGAGCAAAGGACATCGATCAAACATGCTAGCCGCTAATGTTGAAGATGTGGGTTGTGGTATCTATTTTGAAGATCCTCTCGAAAATACTTATTGCCATTTTTATTTTACACAAAATTTTGGCAAACAGCAATAAGTTTAGCATGTTTAACTCGTTTCTTTACTCAAGATATTTTGAGCACAATTTTTGTTATCAAATTATATACCTTTAATTTTTTACACTAAAGCGTTAGCATTTGAAACTCTTTAAACTTAGTCTAGTAGTCTTCGGTCTTCTGTTTATTACAGGCTTAGGGTTTACTATTTTTCAAAGTCCTACTGAAAATTTTGAAAAGACTTGTCGACTCGCGCAAGATAATATATATCAATTTGAGCGAAAAGTAAATGCGCTTTCATCCAATTCGGAATTGCTCAATCAAATTTCTTTAGGGAATATGTCCACCGAAGATATTGCTGACTACTTGAAAGACGACATCTTGTTTTTTGTTTTCAAATCAGATAGTTTAATGTTTTGGAATAAGAATTTAACGCTGCCCAATATCTCTCCGCTCGACATGGACGGAAATGGGAAATTGATTCTCACTAAAAATGGCTATTATATTGGATTTAAGCGAAAAATAGGAGCATATCAGTTAATTGCAATGCAACTGCTTAAGCACAATTTTCACATTGAGAACAAGTACTTAAGCAATGAGTTTTATCCACGCTATCCATTGAATGAAAAAACGGAAATAAGCACCGAGAAGAATAAGGGTTATGCCATGATGAGCTTGAACAATACGCTGCTGTTTAGTGTAAAAAGAACAAGCGATAATGCAGCTACTGCATCAAATGATGAACTGATTATGGGTTTTGTCTGCTTATTCTCCTTTTGGATGACAACTTGGTTATTCATTTACTATTTCAACAAGTCCTACGCCCCATGGACCAGTTATCTAGTATTGCTAATTGCTAGCATCGTTTTTATTGAGCTCATTGAATTTGCCAATTTTGGATTTATCCACAGTGTGCTATTTAACCCCGCACTTTATGCATCCCAGTATTTTGGTTCTTCACTTGGCCATTTATTTGCTAACGCAATTATTCTATTGTTTATTAATTTACTCATTGGAGTACAGTATTATCTCAAGCAATGGAGCTTGCGTCATGCTGGCCAATTGGTCTTTGGTGCATGGTTAATTTTACAAATTGTGCTCTACAATGCCATTTTACAAAGTTTAATCTTAGATTCCACCATATCATTCGAAATTAGCAACTTCGCTTTAAGCAGCGTATACACTTGGTTAGGTTTGACAATAATAGGCATACTTACCCTTGGCTTATTTATAAGTCTTTACATATGGACTCATGCCATCTATCTAAACTACCTCAAGACAAAATACTTTATTGTTTTAGGCTATTTTGCGTTGTGTGGCTTACTGATGGTTTATATTAACCTAGAACCGATTGCTGCGTTCGTTCCATTAGTATTGTGTTTCCATAGCGTGATATTCTTTCTACTGTTACGAACAAATAACTATGAAAATCGATTCTATCATATCATCAACAGTTTGTTTTTTTCATCCGTAATTATTGCGAGCATATTGAGTTTTTATAATGTTAAGAATGAAAATTTAAGAAAGGAAATTACAGCCAACCAACTTAGTGAAAATCACGATTTAATCACGGAATATCAATTTGAAGAAATCCAAGATGAGATTAAAAAAGACCCTTACTTCAAAAAGTTTTTTATCTCTCCGTTCGTTTCAGAAAAAGAATTACAACAACGATTGAACTTCCTGTATTTTGGAGGTTCGCTAAGCCGGTATAATGTTAGCGCTACTGCATTTAACCTCGAAGGAAAGCCAATTAAAACCTCCAGAGATATTGAGTTAAGCTACTTTTATGATATCATTAACCAGCAGGCAGATGACACCTATTCTGAATGGTTATTCCTTGTCCCCCAGAGTAATGGCAAGAATTCTTATTTATCTATCCTCCCAATTGAAAACAATGGGCAAGTAAGCGGGACTTTAGTCTTAGAGTTAAGCCCGAAAACCTTCACTAAAGAAAATCTTTATCCCGAGTTACTGATTGAGCAAAAAACCGGACCTATTGCTGAATTTGGATCTTCTGAAGAGTATGATTACGGTGTATACAAAAGCAACTATATTATCAATCAATCTGGAGAGTATCCATTCCCCTATTATTTGAAATCTTTCGAGCTGAAAGAAAACTATCCATTTGTGCTGAGGGATGAAAACTTAGAGTTAACTTTTTTCCAAATTGATTTAGAAACAGTCGTTGTTATTAGTGATAAGCGCACATCCTGGCTGGTCGCGGTTTCAACCTTTAGTTATATCATTTGCTTTCTGGGCTTTCTCGGGTTCATTGTGTTTATCGTTATTTATATCCTAGGTAAACGCAGCACGCTAATTTCTATTAAACCTTTACGTTTAAGCTTTCAGAATAAAATCAATTTATCAATTGCCTTAATCACTGTTGCATCTTTTATTGTAATTGGCATTGTTACGATTGGATATTTTAGTAAAATATATAAAACTAATGAGACCGATAAACTAATCAAGAAACAGCAAGCTGTCTTATCTTCTTTGGAATATAATATAATGAGAGAGAATAATGGAGCTACATTGGGACTGCCAGATAACATGGCAACAGAAGTAGCCTCTATGGCAGAAATTCAAGGGATCGATATTAACTTTTTTGATCTAGAGGGGACCCTAAAGTTTAGCTCGCAGCCTGAGGTGTTTAGCAGCGGCCTAATTTCCAATAAAATAAACCCTTTAGCACTTCATCACATTTTGACTTTGAGGGAGGAAAGATACATTCACCAAGAGCAAATTGGAAAGTTAAATTACCAATCTATATATGTCCCCATTCGATTGGCTGATGGTCAAGCAATCGGCATACTCAATATGCCCTATTTCGCGCAGGAAGAAACACTAAACAATGAGTTATCTGATTTAATGGTAGCATTAGTTAATGTTTATGTTTTATTGATGATGATTTCTATCCTTATGGCTTTTATTGTTTCCAATTCCTTAACTCGACCATTAGCGAGTATTGCCAAAAAAATTGGCTTGGTTTCAGTAAGTAGTAAGAACGAAAAAATACAATGGGAAAGTGATGATGAAATTGGGGCATTAGTGGCAGAATACAATAAAATGATTGAACAGATAGAAGAAAGTGCGCATGCACTTGCACTGTCTGAACGAGAATCCGCATGGCGTGAAATGGCTAGACAAATTGCGCACGAGATAAAAAACCCATTAACTCCGATGAAATTGGGTATTCAGCATCTTCAGCGTACCATACAAGAGAATCCAGATGATGTAGAGCAACTTGCCAAGAGGGTTTGTCAAACGATGATAGAACAAATTGATAATCTCTCTGAGATAGCTACTGCATTTTCTTCCTTTGCTAAAATGCCCAGTGCCAGTAAAGAAAAAGTTAGCCTTACCGACATTATTCAGAATGTGGTCAACTTGTTTAACCAAACCAGTAAAACATCGATTCAATTTTCTCAAAAAAATCTAGATGCATGGGTTTATGCCGATAAGAATCAATTATTAAGTGTATTCAACAACCTTATTAAAAATGCTCAGCAAGCCAGTGAAGACAAGAAAGAGCCACTGGTTAAGGTGCTACTTTTCGAAAATGAGAAACACTTCGAAATACAAGTGATAGACAATGGTGTTGGGATACCCAAAGATATGGCGCACAGAGTGTTTGTGCCAAACTTTACAAGCAAATCCAGCGGTACTGGACTAGGCTTGGCTATTAGTAAGCAAATTATTGAAAATAGTGAAGGGGAAATATGGTTTGAAAGTAAAGAAAACAATGGCAGCACATTCTTTGTTATCTTACCAAAACATTCTAATTCTAACTAGACATGTTCAAGGAAAAAACAAAAAAGAAATTTTTATTATTCTACGTCATCTTAATTTATGTCTTTGCATTCTTATTTTGGTGGAATTATTTACTCTACTCAAAAATAGAGCAGCATTATTCTGACCTAGTAAAATTTGAAAGCCTTAAGTACGAGGTATACGAGGGAGGCACTTCCATGGATTTTAAATCTACAGAAGATTTTCAAGTGCTTAATGAAAAATTCAAGAGACAAAAAGTAATGATTTTAACGGAAGGAATCGTCTTCTTCATTATTCTAACTCTTGGAATGGTCAAAATATTTCAATCCTTCAAGCAGGAAATTGCCATTGCCCGACAGCAAAAGAACTTTATTCTATCTATTACTCATGAGTTAAAATCGCCATTGGCTTCGATTAAGTTAATGAATGAAACCCTGCGTTTACGTGCGCTAGATAAAGAAAAGCAAAATCAACTTATAGCAAGCTCTCTTTCGGAGGTTGATCGTTTAGAAAATTTAGTTGAAAATATCCTCATTGCTGCAAAAATTGAAAATGACCAATATGGATTCACTAAGGAAGCACTGAATCTCAGTGTGCTAAGCAATCAGATAGTAACATATTATAAAGAGAGAAAAGACATCGCTTTAAGTGCAGATATCCAAGCTGACATATTCATACAGGGTGATAAGACTTGTATAAATTCAATTTTAAGTAATTTATTAGACAATGCCATCAAGTATGCTAAAAATTCAGCGGTAACTATCACCTTAAAACAAATAAAGAACAAGGTAGAGTTATCTATTGCGGATACAGGTCCTGGAATACCTAATGAAGAACATTCCGCTGTTTTTAATAAGTTTTATCGCGTGGGAAATGAAGAGACGCGACAAGCTAAGGGAACTGGTTTGGGGCTTTATATTGTTAAGCAGCTCGTTCAGTTTCAAGATGGGAAAGTTGATATTGAGCATAACCTTCCTAGTGGAGTCATATTTAAAATTATATTTAACGTTTGAATTCAAAAAAATAATTATGTTGACGCGTGTATTACTTGCTGAAGATGAAAAAAGCCTAAGAGACGGCATTAAGTTAAACTTAGAGTTGGAGGGTTATGAAGTTGAGGAAGCTGTTAACGGAAGTGAAGCTTTGTTTAAATTTAAAAATCAACGATTCAATTTGGTTATCCTAGATGTAATGATGCCTGAGGTTAACGGATTTGAAGTTTGTGAAAAAATTCGCTTGACGGATAACGAGACTCCCATATTGTTCTTGACCGCAAAGGATACGAGCAAGGATAAAGTAAATGGATTAAAACTTGGCGCTGATGACTACCTAACCAAACCTTTTAACCTTGAAGAATTATTGTTAAGGACCAGAGTCTTAGTCAAACACAGTTTGAAAGGCACTGAGCAAGAAACCCAATTGAGCACCTATGCATTTGGTGGTAATAAAATAAACTTTGGCACCTATGAAGCGTCTAACTTCGAGAGTCAATCATTCAATTTAACTAAGAAAGAAGCAGCTTTGCTTAAACTTTTAGTAGACCGAAAAAACCAAGCAGTTTCTCGTCAACAAATCCTAAAATACGTTTGGGGATATGATGTCTTTCCATCCACCCGAACCATCGATAATTTTATTCTATCCTTCAGAAAATACTTTGAAAAGGATGCCAAGCAGCCAGAGTACTTCCACAGTATTCGAGGTGTCGGATACAAGTTTACTGATTAGATCGGTTAAAAATATTCTTCTATACTTACTGATTCCCCTCTCCCTCGAGCATTGACCTAAGTTTAGTTTTCTTGTTCAATTTATTAATTGAGAAAACAAAATTCAGCGCTAATGATAAATTTGCTAAATTATACCCTTTACGTTTTCCTTGTGGCTTGTTGATCCGATTAAGATGGATGCCAAGACTTGTGGGGAACAATACATCTTTTTATGGATAATTCCATTCAGGGCTACCTCGACTATTGTTCAGTCTATACTTATAGCAGTAGTATTAACTCATAAAAAAAGGGAGACAAGCTTTCGCTTGTCTCCCTTCCTTCTAAACCAGAATGAAAAATTATTGTGGTAGTAAAACTTGCTCAACAACATGTATTACACCGTTTAAGCTCTGTACGTCAGCTATAGCTACACTCACAGTTTGTCCACCAAGAGTGCTTAGAGCAACGCCGTTCGATAAATCTATAGTGATATCACCACTACCTAACATTGGAATAACTTGACCATCAGTCAATTGATCTGATTGTACATTTCCTCCTGCATATACGTGGTAATCTAACACTCCCTTAAGAGAAGCATCTCCAATGTCATCCAAAGTAGTCCAAGTTGGGACTATAGCAAGTAGAGCTTCGAAAGCTGCATTTGTTGGCGCAAACACTGTTAATGGGTTGGTTCCAGTTAGAGCGCCTAAGTATGCACCATTAAAAGATGGACGAGTTAAGGCCTGAACGAGAATGGAAAAATTTGGGTTAGCTAGTGCAAAATCTACCAAAGAATTAGGCATCATTACTTTGTCGATCACATGCACTACACCATTGCTTGTTTGAATGTCAGTAGAAAGTGGAGCAGCATCTCCATCAAAAAATACACCGCCGGTAACATTTATTTGTAATGAAAGCGGCTCCATGTTCGGTCCTGTTGAAAGTGTGTTCACATAAGTGTCAGATAAATCTGCAGCTTTAACTTCTCCTTCTACAACGTGATAAAGTAAAACGCTTGTTAAAACATCAACTGGGATGTCTGAAATACCATTCCAAGCTGGATCAGAATCTAGTAAGGCTTGAAACGCTGCATTGTTTGGAGCGAATACTGTAAATGTACCACTATTCAGTGCATCTACTAAATCTGCAGCAACAACTGCTTCAACTAAAAAACTTAAATCCGCAGTTGCCTGGGCAGTTTCTACGATTGTCATCGGATCTTCTACTGGATCTACATCATCTTTGCAAGCAGAGACCAGTATTAATAATAACATCGGTAAAAATAAAAATATATTCTTGTTCATTGTGATAAATTTTGTGTTTAAAAAAATGGTTTAGATTGATTAATGCTAACTAAACACCATATCTGAGATAATGTTTAAAAAGTTATGTTAGAATGTGGTAAATAACGAACGAATTTTAAAAATATTGAATAAGTGTCCGATTATCACGCGATAGCTGGCTTATGATTCCTCTAAAGCTGCAGCTCCTCCTACAATTTCCAAAATTTCGTTTGTAATTGCAGCTTGACGCTCTCTGTTGTATTGTAATTTTAAATCGTTTAATAACTCATTCGCATTCTCCGTAGCTTGATCCATGGCTACCATTCGTGCTCCATGTTCAGAGGCATTATTATCAAGGATGAATCTGAAAAATTGTGTTTTCAATATTTTCGGGATCAACTCCTTTACTAATTCCTCCTTGTTTGGTTCAAAAAGGAAGTCAGCATTCATTTCACCTGACTGAGCATCAAATTGAGCAATGGGAAGAAATTGTTCTTGACGAAAGATTTGAGTAGCCGCATTCACAAACTCTGAATAAACTACATGGACGCTATCACAGTCACCTTTCAAGAAGGCATTCATTGCATAATCAGCAGCGTTTGAAGCGTTATCGAAACTTATGTCAGCAAATAAACCTTGATAAGTCGTATCAACCGAAATACCTTCATAGTTTTTAAAGAAATCATTCCCCTTCTTTCCAATCGCGGCAATTGTTATTGCATCCTTACCAATAAGATGCTTATAATCGCTTTCAATAAGCGCTCTAGCTTTCTTATTTAGATTTGCATTGAACCCTCCACACAGACCTTTGTCTGAAGTGATTAATAAGATTAAGACTTTTTTAACTGGCCGTTTTTTACTGAAGTTTAAATCCAACGAATCAACATCTACATTGGATAGAATATTTTCCAATATGCTAAACAATTTATCCGAATAAGGGCGCATTACCGTAATTCTATCAGTTGCCTTCTTTAGTTTAGAGGCAGCAACCAATTTCATCGCTTTGGTAATCTGCTGTGTTGTGATTACCGAACTAATACGTTCTCTTACTTCTTTTAAATTAGCCATGCTTTATTTCGATTTTAAATCCGTCGAAGAGTTAATTCTATTTTTGATAGTTTAAAGCAACTTCCTCAGCCAAATCTGCAAGTGTTTTCTTGGCTTCATCCGTAACTTTTTTACCGCCCAACGAAGTCAATGTTTCTTCAAAACGACTTTCTAACTGATTCAGAAATTCTTTTTCAAAAGCTCTCACCTTACCTAAAGGCACCGCATTCATTAAGTTGTTAGTTCCTAAGAATACCATTGCCACTTGTTTCTCTACACTTAACGGAGAGAATTGGGCTTGCTTCAGCATTTCCACATTTCTAGCACCTTTATCCAATACTGCCTTAGTAGCTGCATCTAAATCAGATCCAAACTTAGAGAAAGCTTCAAGCTCTCTGTACTGGGCTTGATCTAACTTCAAGGTTCCAGAAACTTTCTTCATTGTCTTAATCTGAGCATTTCCACCCACACGTGACACTGAAATACCTACATTAATTGCTGGACGAACACCTGCATTAAATAAGTTAGACTCCAAGAAAATTTGCCCATCGGTAATTGAGATTACATTCGTTGGAATATAAGCTGAAACGTCACCACCTTGAGTCTCAATAATTGGAAGAGCTGTGAGAGATCCACCTCCTTTTATCATTCCTTTAATTGACTCAGGAATATCATTCATGGCCTGAGCAATATCATCATTCGCATTTACTTTCGCTGCACGCTCTAATAGACGGGAGTGTAAGTAAAATACGTCACCTGGGTATGCTTCACGTCCTGGAGGTCTTTTCAATAACAAAGAAACTTCACGGTAGGCAACTGCTTGCTTAGATAAATCATCATAAACAATCAAGGCTGGACGTCCTGTATCTCTGAAGAATTCTCCAATAGCTGCTCCTGCAAACGGTGAATAAAAAATTAATGGAGCCGGATCGGCTGCCGAAGCAGTAACGATTACCGTATATGCCATTGCACCATTCTCTTCAAGAACTTTAGCAATCTGTGCCACTGTACTTGCTTTTTGACCACAAGCTACATAGATACAAAATACGGGTTCACCTTTATCGTAAAACTCTTTTTGATTAATAATGGTATCGATAGCTACTGCAGTTTTACCCGTTTGTCTATCTCCAATAATTAGCTCTCTTTGTCCTCTTCCAATTGGAATCATCGCATCAATTGCTTTGATACCCGTCTGTAAAGGCTCATTTACCGGTTGGCGATAAATAACACCTGGAGCCTTTCTCTCCAATGGCATTTCGTACAATTCTCCTTGAATTGGACCTTTACCATCAATAGGCTCACCTAAAGTATTCAATACTCTACCAAGTACACCTTCGCCTACTTTAATAGAAGCAATTACCTTAGTTCTTCTTACGGTATCCCCTTCTTTAATTTCTTCAGAAGTCCCCATAAGTACAACCCCAACGTTGTCTTCCTCAAGGTTTAAGGCTATAGCCTTCACACCGTTTTCGAACTCTACAAGCTCCCCGTATTGTACGTTAGTTAAACCATATACACGGGCAATACCATCCCCCACTTGTAATACGGTTCCAACTTCTTCCAGTTCGGTAGCTGTCTTTACGTTAGCTAATTGTTCTCTTAAGATACTTGATATTTCATCTGGTTTTACTGCTGCCATGATCCTAATTTATTAAAATTTAGAAATGTAAGATTTATCTTGAATTTGTTTTTTAATCAGTTGAAGCTTTCTTTCAACACTATTATCTAAAAGCATATCGCCATACTTTAACACGAAACCACCCACGATTGTCGGGTCTACTTTCGTTAGTATTTCAACGCTTTTAGTAAGTTTATTAGTGAGTAAAAGAGTTCTAACTTCTTCTACAGTTTTCTTGTCAACAGGTATAGCTGTTGTCAAAGTTGCCTTTACTATATGATTCGCTTTATTGTATAGCCCCATAAATGAATGCACCATCTCTACAAGATGCTTCTCTCTTCCTTTCACCACCAACAAGTTGATAAACTTGTAAGTCAAATCAGATAGTTGAGTTGAGAACAACATGTTCATCACTTTCTCTTTTTTATCTGAGGGAATAATTGGGCTCTTCAGCATCAAACGCAAATCTTTACTTCCATCTAAAGTTTCCTCTAGCAGACGCATATCCTTTACTGTCTCTTCTAAAGAACCACGTTCTTTAGCTAAGCTAAGGATTGATTTTGCATATCGACTGGCTAATCTAGGTGAAAGCATACAGTACTTATTTAGTTTAAATTAGCTTTAGAAGCTAGTTCGCTAATAAATTTTTCTTGTTCTCCTTTAGCTGCAAGTTCTCTCGAAAGAACCTTTTCAGCAATTTCTAAAGATAAAACCGCAGCTGCATTTTTCATATCTGCCATTACCGCTAATTTTTGAACTTCAATATCCTCTTTTGCGGTAAGCATTATTTTAGATGCATCTTCTTGCGCTTTCGATTTAGCTTCAGCAATAATTTCTTCCTTCACCTTATTTGCTTCTCGCAAGATATTGTTTCTTTCCTCCTTAGCCTCTTTCAAAATTTCCTCATTTCGACTAGACAATTCAGCAATTTCTTTTCTAGCATTTTCAGCTTGAGCCAAAGCATCGGAGATCGAACTGTTCCGCTCATCCAATGAACTAATAATTGGTTTCCAAGCAAACTTCTTCAAAATGAACATTAAGAACAAAAATGAAACAGTTGACCAAGTTAATAATCCAATATCGGGAGTTAATAATTCCATATTAATATTAATTTATTCTAATTATAATTTTCAATTAAAACTTCTCCGCTCGCAATCCGAATACGGAGAAGTTTTTGAGTTTGGTGGTTATACCAAGAAAGTTGCAGCAACGATACCGAATAACGCAGCACCTTCAATAAGTGCAGCAGCGATAATCATTGCAGTTTGGATTTTATTAGTAGCCTCAGGTTGTCTTGCAATACCTTCTACTGCAGACGCACCAATTTTACCAATTCCAATACCTGCTCCTAAAACGGTTAAACCAACACCAACGGCTTTTAATGCCATCATTCCTTCCATTTCCATAATACTAGGTTTTAAATTGAATAATTAAAAAATATCTTTAATGATGCTCTTCTTGGGCTAAACCAATAAAAAGAGCACTCAATAATGTAAAAATAAACGCTTGTAAAAAGCCCACCAAAATCTCCAACAAAGACATAAATAGCACAAACGCTATAGACACGGGAGCAATAAATAATGATTTAAAAATAAAAATCAATGACAACAAACTTAAAATTAAGATGTGTCCCGCAGAAATGTTTGCAAACAAACGAATCATCAAGGCAAAAGGCTTAGATATAATACCAACGATTTCAATTGGAATCATAAGTGGCTTAAGCGCCATAGGAACCGGAGGATTGAAAATGTGTCCCCAATAGGTTTTTGATGCATATACATTTGTCATGATCATCGTAATCAATGCCAATAAGAATGTTAAGGCGATGTTGCCAGTTAAATTTGCACTTCCAGGAAAGAATGGAATCAAACCAAAAATATTATTTAACCAAACAAAGAAAAACACAGTCAATAAATAAGGTAAGAACTTCGCATGCTTTTCCTCTCCAATATTAGGTATGGCAATATCTTCTTTCACAAACAAGATTAAAGGCTCCAATGCAGAATATATACCTTTTGGTACCATACTCCCCTTCTTATAAAATTTAGCCATTCCAATGAAAATAAACATTAAAATACCACACGACATTAGAAGTGTAAACACATTTTTCGTTATTGAAAAATCGTAAAAAGAACTGCCTGCTATTAAGGTAGATTTACCTTCAGTTTCAAAATGATGCCCGTTATACATGACTTCACCATGATGAACTTCTACATCAACCTTCCCTAATGGAAAATCACCTTTAATTTTTTTCACAATTCCATGGTCCATTACAAATCCATCTACTGCTGTATGTCCGTGATGAAAAGCTGATGAAAGAAAGAATTGTAAACCTTCTATTGTATCCCATAAAATTATTGGTAAAGGAACTGATAAGTCGCCTGCAATATGGAACTCGTTTGCATCCGCGATATGATGCATAATCATTTCAGCAACGTCAAACTCAGCTTCCTCCTGATGCATAACATGCGCCTCATCATGAATTTGCTCTTCTACATCATGAGCATTTACATGCGCCTCATCCCCGTCCTGTGCAAAAGACAAAAATCCAAGCATTGAAATCATGCTAACTACTAAACAATATAACTTAAACTTTTTCACGGTTGAAGGCTTATTTAAATTTGGCAGCAAAGGTAATTATCTTTTAAATAAATGCATAGCTTAATTACCTTTTTTTCTTAAAGAATAATTAAGCGTATCGTTATCCAAAGAAGTTTTAATACTTTTACATTCTTCTATTAACCTTATAAGCTTACATCTATGAATTTTAACTCAAAATATTTACTCGCCATACTGTTGTTTGCACTTGGCACCCTTTGCATAAATGCTCAAAACAATTTAGGGCATAATACAGACAACTATGCGGGTGTATACTCGTTAAGCTATAATCCAGCAGAAATTGTAGATAGTCGCTTTAAATTTCACATGAATGTCGTTTCATTTGGAACTACTTTCAGTAATAATTATATCGGCATTAAAAGAACAGCCTTATTTAGTGAGCGTGATTTAGCCTTTGATGATGAAAATTTTGCCGACAACTATCTAATAGAGCGTTTAAATGGTAAAAAGAAAGGTGTTTATCTCTCCACAGAAATTATGGCTCCTTTGTCATTTATGGCAAACTTCGGTAAAAAGCATAACAACGCGATTGGATTTAATATGAGAGTGCGCATGCAAACCAATGTAAATGGAGCTTCAGAAAGTCTAGCAACTATGTCTTACAATGAATTATTACTATCTGATTTGTACAATGTAGGTATTCAAAACGAAAATTTCTCCATTCAAAATAATATTTGGACAGAATATGGTTTGACTTACGGTCGCGATGTGATCAACACGGGAAGACATTTTGTGAGTGCTGCAGGAACTGCAAAATTAACTCATGGGCTTGCAAACGTATATTTCTATTCTGACAACATGAATGTTGCGTTCCCTTCAGATTCATCAGTAAGCGTGGATGATTCTGATATTAATTTTGGCTTCTCTAGTGTACTTGGAGGGAATTTAGAAAATCTTGAAAGTGGCGACATTTTAGGAAATGGGAAATATGGCTTTGGGTTCGATTTAGGAGCCGTATGGGAATTTAGACCAAATGCAGATAAGTACAAATATGAGTTAGATGGTAATCCAGATTATCTTGATCCTCGAAAAGAGAAATACAAAGTAAAAGTTGGAGTAGGCCTTTTGGATATGGGCTTTACTAATTATGAAAGAGATAATGGTGTATTTGGCGAGTATTACGCAGACCGCGCTGATATCGATATTGAAGAATCGTTTGGAGCGGCTTTCGATGAATTTGGAAATTCAGGACTGCAAGCTTTTGAAGATACCATATCTTCATTATTCGTTGAAACGACAGCAGAAAAAGGAACGTACAAAGTTTCCCTTCCCATGCGTATCAATGCGTATGTAGATTACAATATTTGGAAAGGATTCTATGCTAACCTCGCAGCAAGCATTGCTCCTGCATTTAAAAATAATCCTGAAAAAACCAGAGGAATCTCTGAGTTCAGTATTACCCCAAGATTTGAACACAAGTGGTTCAGCTTCTATTTGCCCGTTTCAGTTAACACGCACGGCAACCCTCACTTTGGAACAGGGATGCGTGTCGGTCCTTTGGCTTTAGGAACCAATGACATTTTACCATTGATGGGAAAGAAGACCATTTATGATGCTAATTTCTACATGAACCTAAGTATTCCAATCGGGCACAAAATAAAGGATAAGGATAAGGATCATGTAAGTAATAAAAAAGACGAGTGTCGCAAGGAAGCTGGACCTTGGGCCTCGTTTGGTTGTCCTATTCTAGATTCGGATGAGGATGGTATAATGGACAAAGATGATGATTGCCCAAATACACCTGGATTAGTGGCATTCAATGGCTGTCCTGACTCAGATAAGGATGGCATTAGAGACAGTGAGGACAAGTGCCCAGAAACAGCAGGTATTGAGAAATTCAATGGTTGCCCTGATACTGACGGAGATGGGATTCAAGATAGCGCAGATGATTGTCCAGAAGTTGTAGGTATTGAAGAATTTAACGGTTGCCCTGATACTGACGGAGATGGTATTCAAGATAAACAAGATTCTTGTCCAGAGACAGCAGGAGACATTCGATACAATGGTTGTCCTGACACCGATGGTGACGGTTTAATTGACAATGAAGATGCTTGTCCAGAAGTTGCGGGAGTAGTTGAAAACAAAGGATGTCCATATGGAGACGAGGATAACGATGGTGTGACGAACAATCTTGATGATTGTCCTAAAACTCCGGGTCCAGTTGAGAACAATGGTTGTCCAATCATTGAAGAAGAAGTAGCCGAAAAGCTTGATATTGCCTTTAAGAATTTAGAATTTGAAAGTGGTAGAGCTGCAATCAAAGTTTCTTCATATGTTTCGATGGATGAATTAGCAAAAGTTATGATTGACAACCCGGAAATTCAACTCTTAGTTGAAGGACACACAGATAATATTGGAAATGATAGTTCCAACCAAATTTTGTCTGAAAACCGAGCGAATGCAGTAAAAACTTTACTGATAGCTAAAGGAATTACAGGGAATCGTGTTAAAACTTTTGGTTTTGGTGAATCAAAACCAGTGGCAAGTAACGAAACTCCTGAAGGTAGGCAGGCGAATCGTCGTGTCGAAATGACTATTGTTTTTGAATAAAAATTGATTGTATTTAAGTTAAGCCCTGAGTGTTCCCACTCAGGGCTTTTTATTTCCAATAAATACCCGATTCTCATCAAGCAAGTTATTACCTTTGCATCATGGCGAAAGTTGAAGAGTTTATACTAAAAAATGGATTAACTGTTTTAATTGAGGAGCTAGACAACACCCCAATGGTTACGGTCAATGTCCTTTACAAAGTGGGTTCCAAAAATGAGCATGAGACCAAAACTGGTTTTGCTCACCTCTTTGAACATTTTATGTTTGAAGGTTCTAAAAATATCCCGCACTTCGATAGTGCCTTACAAATAGCTGGCGGCGACAACAATGCTTTTACTTCAGTAGATTTGACCAATTACTATGAAACTCTGCCAACTTGTAATATCGAAACAGCTTTTTGGTTGGAAAGTGATCGAATGTTAGAACTTGATTTTAATCAAGAAAGCCTCAACACCCAAATTTCAGTAGTCTGTGAAGAATTTAAACAAAACTACCTAAACAAGCCTTATGGCGATGTTTGGCATTTGCTCATGGATATGTGCTACAAAACACATCCCTATAAATGGCCAACAATTGGAAAAAACTTGAGCCATATACAAGCGATAACCCTTCAAGAGACAAAGGATTTCTTTTACAAATATTATCGACCAAATAACGCCATTCTCAGTGTTGTTGGTGGTATAAAAGCAAATACTATTCTGCCCTTAATTGAAAAGTGGTTTGAAGAAATTCCTCCCGGTACAGAAGTGCTGCCAATCGAGCAAGTAGAATCCCCTCAGAATGAAGCCCGATTCAATGAAGTTGAACGAGATGTTCCTAGCAGCATTTTATACAAAGCATACCATTCATGCGATCGCACGCACCCTGACTATTACCCCACTGATGTAATTAGTGAGTTATTGGGAACCGGAGACTCCTCACGACTGGCTGTTAAGTTAGTCGATGAACTTGATTTATGTACGGAGATTGATTGCTACTTGAGCGGGACAGATGACAACAATCTAGTAATCATTGAAGCTAAACCTAATGATGGTGTCTCATTGGCTCATTTAGACGCAGCCATAAAAGCAGTATTAAAATCCTTTTGCGAGAAACCGGTGCTAGAGAAAGAATTAGAAAAAGTAATAAATAAAGCCTGTAATTATTTGGCATTTACCAATGAAAGCCATTATACAAAGGCCTTTAATTTGGCTTATTTCAAATCGATAGACTCCATGCATTTATATGATAATGAGCAAGCTTTCTATCTTACAGTTACAAGTGATGTGATTCAAAAAGTAGCCATTGATATTTTTAGAGAAAATAATTCATCTACCTTATTTTATAAAAGCAGCCAACATGAATAGGCAAATTCCCCCCTCAATTACGCTACCAAAGAAGCTAAGTTTTAGTCATGTTCATAAGGAGACTTTGTCCAACGGATTGTCTTTACATATCATCGAAGGTACTAGTCAAAATATATTTCAATTGAATATATTATTCCCCGCGGGAAGACTTTATGAAAGTAAACGCATGTTAGCAGGTTTGTGCGCAAACGCGATCCTAAAAGGGACTAAAAAAAATACGGCTGCTCAGCTTGCTGAATCATTTGATTTCCATGGAGCTACAATTAAATTCCAAGCAAACATGTACACCGCTCAGCTAAGCTTATTTTGCCTAAGTGAGAAGCTAGGACTGGTTCTGCCCTTGTTGATTGATGTTTTACAAAACGCCATCTTTCCTTTAGAGGAATTGAGGAAGATAAAAGTAAAGAGTAAGCAAAAGCTGGCTGTTCAATGGGAAAAAAATAGCTACATAGCTAGTCAGTATTTTAATCAAGCGATTTTTGGTGAAAATAAACCCTTTGGCTACCTATCCAGTGCTCAAGATATTGATAAGATTAGCCAAAATGATGTAATTAATCATTACAAGAATCATTATCGGCTAAGTGCAAATTCAGTAGTCATAGCCGCTGGGAAAATAGGCTTATCCGAAATGAAACTTTTGCAAGATAATTTGGGGCAGCTCTCACTTAAAGACAAGGTGAGTCCCTCATGCTCATTTCAGACAAGCCCAAAAACACTTATCGAACTTGAGAGTAAAAACAGCTTGCAATCTGCAATAAGGGTCGGAATGCCATTTGTAAATATTCATGATACTGATTTTGATGATGCACAAATACTTAATACTATACTTGGAGGCTATTTTGGTAGTCGCTTAATGAGTAACATTCGGGAAGAGAAGGGTTTCACTTATGGCATCTATTCATTTATCAATCCAATATTAAATCATTCTTACTTCTGCATATCTACTGAAGTTGGGGCACAATTTAAAAAGGATACATTAAAGGAAATAGAATTTGAGATTAATCGTTTACATAATGAACGAATATCAGATGAAGAGTTATCGATGGTGAAGAATTATATGGTGGGTCAGTTAATGAAAAGTGTGGATGGCCCCTTAAGTATGATTGGGACCTTAAAAAACTTTCTTATTTTTGACCTTGATTTAGAAGTAATAAACAAACAATTAAGCAATATACATGCTGTAGAGGCGGACAGACTGCAAGAACTTGCACAGCAATATTTAGATTTTAATAAAATGATTAAGGTTACTGCTGGATAATATAAAAATATGCGAATCAATCTTATACTCTTAATAATCTTTGGGACCTTAGCTCAACTTGCTCAAGCGCAAAAAATATTATGTGTTGAAAGTCAAAACAATGATGTTTTACTTAGTTGGAATCCTCCAGTCTTGCCATGCGGTCCATTTGTAAGTTATGAGGTTTGGGTGTCCAATGATCCTTCAACTGCATTTGCCTTGGTCACGACAGTCGTTAATGCTGCGCAAACTACATTTACCCATGTCAATGCATTCAATATTGGTGATCCGCTCTATTATTTCATAATATACAACTACAATTGTCCCGGACTTCCACCAGTTATTTCAGCAATTGCCACCAATGCTTTTGGCTCATTCCAGCCAGAAATAAGTTCTTTAGATGTCCAAGCAGCAGGTATTGAAGTCTGCTGGGAAGAGAGCGAATTTATTCAAACTTGTGGCTATGTAATATCGTATTTATTGCCTAACGGATTAGCCCAGCCATTCGATACGGTATTTGGTATTGCCAATACTTGTTACCTAGATACAATTTCTAATGTAGCGGATCCCGATTTAGTTTATACCTTGACCTACCTGGATTGCTGTGACAATTTAAGTCAATACAATGACATTGGTTATCGCTTGGTTTCTTCTACCGCAGATCAACAAGGGTGTAACCAGCTGATAGAATATGAATGGGACCCTTACACGAATCCTTACAGCTTAGATTTTGAATATCACATTTCTATCCAGGTCAATGGGGGGCCTATTGAAGTTGTAGATACCCTAGCTAATAATCAAATTATATTCAATTTCTTCGATTTTATCGATCAAGATGAAATCCGTTTCAGAGTTGAAGTAATTGATGAAAATGGGTTAATTAGAAGTAATAGTCCCTGGCTTGTTGACACTGCAGAAATTGTGCAACCCCCAAGAGAATTTTACATACGAACATTAACGGTTACTAGCCCAACACAGATAGACATTACCTTCTTTATTGATACACTCGCCGAGTTGCGAAATTTAGAAATTGATACGAGTAAATTAGGCGTCAATTTCGATATGGTGGAACGCTACCCATCCAATTTGTTTCCAGGCTTAGGCAATATTTATTTACCTGACACAGTGTCCCCAATATACAATGCAGCTCGATATTATCAGATTGGATCCAATGACAGCTGCGGAGATGACCACTATTCGACTATTGGTCGAACGATGTATATTGAAGCCGAGTTATTTGACTTTTTTCAAAACAAAGTTGTTTGGAATGCCTTTGAATTGGAAAATGCTGTGGTCAATAATTATCGTTTATATCGAGATTATGGTGCAGGATTCCAACTTATTGAAACCATTCCTGGTGGAGCAATTGGATATGATTATGTTGACGATATTAGTGCTTTTGACAATCAACGTGGGACCTTTTGTTATAAGGTGGAAGCCGAATATTCATTGACAAACCCCAATGGCTTTATAGAAGCTTTAACAAGTTCTTCCAACGAGTTCTGCATAGAGCAGCGACCTTCCGTTTATGTTCCTAATGCAATTGCCCCTAACGGAATCAATAATGAGTTTAAACCTTTCATTGTTTTTGGCAACCCTACAAATTACAAAATGCTGATTTTTAATCGATGGGGGGAAAATATTTTTGAAAGCAACGACCCTAATGCGGGTTGGTTTGGAGATTATAATGGAAGTCCAGTTCCAACTGGTGGATATCCATATCTAATTCGCTTTAAAGCATCAGATGGAGCGAATGTGGAGAAGAAAGGAATCGTAACCGTTATCCGATAGTTAATATCTTTTGTATCTTCGATTAGATCCAAACTTTTAACATGAAAATAAATTGCCTTTTAATACTTCTTTTTTGCGCCATTTTAAAACTGTCTCAGGCTCAGACTACGGTCTTAGACACCTTTAATTTTGACGGACTAGAACGAAACTATATTTTATACGTACCTGCGATTTACGATGGGGCAAACGCAGTACCATTGGTCATTAATCTTCATGGTTATGGGTCAAATGCCGCTCAGCAAAACTTTTACGGTAATTTCAAAAATTTGGCTGATGTAGATAATTTCTTGGTCGTCCTACCCGATGGTACCAAAGACCTTTCAGGAACGCCCTACTGGAATTCATTTGCAGGCAATGGTACAGTCGATGATGTTGCATTCATAAGTGGTTTAATTGACACCCTTTCGCAAAACTATAACATTGATCCAGCAAAAATATTCTCAACAGGCATGAGCAATGGTGGGTTTATGAGCTATAGGTTAGCTTGTGAGTTAAACAATAGAATTTCAAAAATTGCATCAGTAACAGGCTCAATGAATACCACTTTACAGGGTACTTGTTCTCCTGGTGCTCCCATTCCAGTCATGCAAATTCATGGAACGAATGATCCTACAGTACCTTATAATGGATCCTTTGGTGTTGTAGCCATTGAAAATGTGGTCGACTATTGGGTTAATAATAATAACTGTGAATCTGTGCCTATTGTGGAGAACTTACCCGATATAAATACTGCGGATAACTCAACGGTAGAGCGATACACCTATGTAAATGGAGATGCCGGTTCATCTGTTATTTTTTACAAGGTTATTGGCGGAGGCCATACTTGGCCCGATGCAGCAATACCAATCCCTGCATATGGCCCAACCAATAGAGATTTTAATGCCTCACAAGTAATTTGGGAATTTTTTAAAGGAGAGTCTTTCGTAGGCGTCAACGATAGAGATGTGCTTGAAGGTATAGCAATCAAATATAATAACGAGGTATTAAGAATCAATATCCCTGAATCCCTATTGATGTCCAATATTCAAATTTTAAACACGGTAGGCCAAGTAATCATTAGTAGCTTGGATACTGAGATTTCCACTACAAACCTAAGTACAGGTTTATATTTTGTGAGCGTTCAAACTGAAACAGGCAAGTACTCACAATCGTTTTTCAAGTATTAGGTATGAAGTCTACCATTTTTAAAGTTTGTTTTTGGATTTTTGTAATCGGAGCAGTTGCCTTACGATGGGCAGACAGTCCACCACCAGGGATTATTGCTTTTGAATTATCTAAAACTATCGATAATGCTAATGACATGGTCGCCCAATGGGAAGTACTTGACGCCATTCCCCTAAAAAAGTTCTCTCTACTATTCGATTATGTATTCATTTTCGGTTATGCAGGAGCTCTTTTTATCATCTTACAAGAATGGTGGGGAAAAACGGGCAAGCAATGGATATACTATATGAGCTTTGTGCCGGTTTTGGCTGGGATATTGGACGGTATTGAGAATCTAGGTCTGCTTCAAATTGTTTATGGCTATGGCACTCAGTTCTCTGCTTCTTTAGCCTATTACTGTGCCAGCATCAAGTTTATCATGCTACTGCCAAGTATAATGTTTAGCTTGTACTATCTATATGCTAAGTGGAGAGCTTCAATCAATTGAACAAAATTCCTGACTAGATCTTCAAGAACTAAAAGGAATAAAACTTGGCAAGTATCAAAGACTTGGCAAGTTTGTCTTGGGAAGTTTACCTATAATGTTTACATTTGATTGAAATTAATTCGCAATGGAAAAGATTTCAGACAAATTTGCATTACAAGGGCTAACCTTCGATGATGTACTCCTCATCCCCGCTCACTCAGAAGTTTTACCAAGAGAAGTCAATATTCAGACGAAATTGACTCGAGACATTACAATCAATTTACCCTTGATATCCGCTGCGATGGATACTGTTACTGAGTCTGCAATGGCAATTGCAATGGCGAGAGAAGGTGGAATGGGCATGCTTCATAAAAATATGAGTATCGAAATGCAAGCTAAACAGGTTCGAAAAGTAAAGCGATCTGAAAGCGGATTAATCGTTGACCCGATTACTCTGCGACCAAATGCTACTATTGGAGAAGCACTAGATATAATGAGTGAAAACAAAATTGGCGGTATTCCAATTATTGATGGAGATGATTTACTCATAGGTATCTTAACCAATCGTGATTTGCGTTTTGAAACCAGGCTAAGTGCAAAGGTGAGTGAAATCATGACCAAGGAAAAGCTAATTACTGCTCCTGAAGGGACGGACTTGGTAGCTGCCGAGGAAATTTTGAAGAAGTATAAGATTGAAAAGCTTCCTGTGGTAAGTCGGGATGGTAAAATAGTTGGACTAATCACTTATAAAGATATTTTACGGGTTCAAAATTACCCCAATGCTTGCAAGGATAGTTTTGGCCGTTTAATGGTTGGAGCCGCTGTCGGAGTAACGGGTGATATGTTTGAACGCATAGAGGCCTTGTTAAATGTTGGCGTTGACGTAATTACTATAGATACTGCTCACGGGCATTCTGCAGGTGTATTAAATGCAGTTAAAAAAGCAAAAAAAGAATTCAAAGAACTGCAAATGATTGCAGGGAATATAGCTACCAAAGAAGGCGCTCAAGCCTTAATTGATTCTGGTGTTGATGCTGTAAAAGTAGGAGTTGGCCCGGGATCCATTTGTACCACAAGAGTTGTCGCTGGTGTAGGTGTCCCTCAACTCACAGCTATTCATCAAGCTTCTTTAGCTTGCTCCAAAGCAGGTGTGCCAGTTATTGCCGATGGAGGAATACGATATACAGGAGACATAGTAAAAGCTTTGGCTGGTGGTGCTGACGTAGTTATGGCAGGCTCTGTATTTGCAGGAACCGATGAAAGTCCTGGTGAAACAATCATTTATGAGGGTAGGAAATTCAAATCCTATCGCGGAATGGGTAGTGTAGAAGCCATGAAGCAAGGATCTAAAGACCGATACTTCCAAGATGTGGAAGATGACATTAAAAAACTAGTTCCTGAAGGAATCGTTGGTCGAGTTCCCTACAAAGGAACGCTAACAGAAGTCATGCATCAATTTATTGGCGGATTGCGTGCAGGTATGGGATATTGCGGTGCAGGTACCATCGAAGCACTGAAACAAGCTAAGTTTACTGTAATTACCTCTGCAGGCGTAAGAGAAAGCCATCCACATGATGTGACCATTACTAAGGAGTCACCTAATTATAGTAGATAAATAGAGCACGATATCCGAGCACAGCGCTGAAAGAAAATATTTTAAAAGTCTAGTTATCTTTGTACCATGAATCCATTTGATCAAGCCAAAACAATGCTTCAAGAAATTCAAGAAGCGATTTTACCAACAAGCGAATCAGCTGAGGAGTTTAGAATTAAATTTATTGGAAGTAAGGGTTCATTAAAAAGTCTTTTTGCTGCTATTAAGGATATTCCCAATGAACGCAAGAAAGAATTTGGTCAATTAGTTAATCAAATTAAACAAGAAGCTGAAGCCAAGATAACAGCCGCCAAACAAACCACTTCAAATACCAAAAAAAATACAGCGAGTGATAATGATTTAACCGCTCCTGGAGTTCCTTACGAAATAGGGACCCGTCATCCGCTTAGTCTCGTGAAAAATGAAATGATTGAAATCTTTAAACGATTGGGTTTTGTGGTTGAAGATGGACCAGAAATTGAAGATGATTGGCATAATTTTACTGCATTAAACTTGCCAGAGAATCATCCTGCGCGAGATATGCAGGATACCTTCTACATAGATTACGAGGCTAACAAACTTTTGCGAACCCATACTTCTTCCGCGCAAATAAGAGTTATGGAAAAACAAAAGCCTCCTATTCGTATCATAACGCCGGGTAGAGTATATCGAAACGAAACTATTTCCGCAAGAGCACATTGTACTTTCCACCAAGTTGAGGGTTTATATATTGACAAAGATGTAAGCTTTGCAGATTTAAAACAGACCCTATATTATTTTGCAAAAGAGATGTTTAACAGCGACAATATTCGCATGCGACCATCTTATTTCCCTTTTACTGAGCCTAGCGCTGAAATAGATATATCCTGTTTTATCTGCGACTCCAAAGGTTGTGCGGTATGCAAGCATAGTGGATGGGTAGAAATAGGTGGCTGTGGCATGGTTGATCCAGCCGTTTTAACCAACGCAGGAATTGATCCGGAAGAATACTCGGGCTTTGCTTTTGGTATGGGTATCGAACGGGTCGCCATGCTAAAGTATGGGATCAATGATATTCGTTTGTTCTTCGAAAATGACAAACGCTTCTTAGAGCAGTTTAGTTAGATATAGCCAGTTGATTAGCCAATAATATAAAAATGGTATAGTTAAGTTTGAAGCTTAAAATAAATGCTAATTGATGTATCTTGTGAACGCTTCAAAATGAAAATCATGCGGGATTATAAAATGCTAAATTATATTAAGGATGTATTAGAAAATATGCCAAGTGATTGGTTGAAATCCACTACACATCGACTAGATATTTTTGATGAAAAGTTGGCCAAAAGTCAATTCTTAACAACTTTTGAAGGCCTATTTAAGGATAACAATTCAGAGCCAGCTGCATTAAAGGATTTACCCACAGCCTACGACTACATTCGCTTAGGACATCCCTTATCTTGTATCTTGGAATGGGTAATTGCAAATGAAAATGAGCTAGACGCAAAAAATGTTATCAGTTTTTCTTCTCGAACGATGCCTGTTTTAGCAATACTTAGAAAAAATTTATTCGAAAATAAAAATACTCAAATCCTATATAAGGGAGAATTGCCAGATTGTTTTGATGCTGAGCTACTAAAAAGTATTTATGGCTATAAATTTGAATTAAAGCGTGTTGAAAATCTAGAAGACTTGCACGGCGCAGATAGCTTTACGGGAAGCACCATTTTCATAGCACAACATGAGAATATTCAAGCCATGGATTTAAAATCATTCCAAATGGCTGGGAGACTTGACTTTTATATTCATACTTATGAGGGCCTTGGAAGTATTGTTTTAGTAAATGACAAACAAGGCGGGCAAAACGAAGGTTATATCGCTGAAATTCAGCATGTAAGAAGAAGGGAAACCATTTCCATGACGCCAAATAATTGTTTAACTGCTTTACAATCAATAAGCGGTCAACCTTCCCATGGCAATATACAAGGGAATGCCGAGGCAAACCATACTTTGGTTGTTGATTCTATTGCTGCCATTACAGGATCAAATACAAAATCTCTCTTAGGATCAAGTGGACTATCCATTCAATATGCGATTATGATGGGGGTCATTCATGATGCCTTAGAAAACCATCAAGGAAAGGCTATCAAATTGGTAGTTCCGCCAAATTGTTACGGTGGGACCAATGATCAAGCTCGACGAGTTGCGGCTTGCATCGATAATGTTGAAGTAGTTGATTTGCCCGTTGATGGACAGCATGATATGGTCGATAGTATTCATATTGTTTTAGATAAAATTGCCAATGAAGATGCCGTCCCATTAATTATCGCTGAAATTCCAACCAACCCGAGAGTTGAGGTTCCCAAGCTAAAAAAGTTAAAAGAAGCACTTAGTGCAGCGCGTAAAACGGCTAGTGGCGAAATTGCAATCGATCCCGTTTTTATCTTGGATCAAACATTCTGTCCCAATGTGCATTTTTTAGGAGAGGGTGAGATTCTATCATCAGTTAGAACCATTGCCTATGTGAGTGGGTCAAAGTTCCCAAGCGGAGGACTTTGCACGGTAGGCTATTGTATTGGAAATAAAAAGACAGAAGCATTGATTGAGAAAATAGATACGCATCTAAAACTTTGCAACAATGAAGCTAACAATCTCCAAATTGAAATCTTAGCCAAACAACTGCCTTCGATGAATCAACGGATTGACAAGGCTTATCGAAATACGCGGGAATTTGTAAATTTTATTAAGCAAAATTTGCCCGCTGCGAAAATCAATTTTGTCTCGGAAGAATTGGCAGATATAGGTTTCACTCCATCCGTATTTTCATTAGACCTTCCTACTAAAGGGAATACACATGAAGAAAGAGAGTCGCATAAAAGAAACTTAAATCACCAATTGATTCAGCGCATGATCCGCGAAATCCCTAAGGAAAGTAAGTTCTGTGTAAGCTATGGACAATTGAAAGGGTGCTATTGGACGATACCCGCAACCTCTACGCAAGGAACGACCAAAGAAGGAGATAAAGATTATATCGTGCGGGTATCACTTTCTCCAAATATGGATCTTGAAAAGCACAAGGAGGTTTTTGCCAAATTTGTAACAGTAAGCAGCTGACAATAGTGAAATGCTCACTAAAGTGCTCCATCGATAATCTCCTCAACGCACTCAGGATTTAACAAGGTAGAAGTATCCCCAAGTTGGTCCATTTCATTGCAGGCTATTTTGCGTAATATTCTGCGCATAATTTTACCTGAACGGGTCTTAGGTAGACCATTGGTAAATTGAACTTTATCCAGTTTGGCAATAGGCCCTATATGTTCTGTAATGATTTGATTAATTTCTTTACTCAAGTTTTCCTGATTCCGGTGCTCTCCCACTTCTTTTAAAGTTACATATCCGTACAAAGCACTCCCCTTTACATCATGTGGGAAACCGACTATTGCCGATTCAGCAACAGCAGGATGCTCATTGATAGCATCTTCAATCGGAGCCGTACCGAGATTGTGCCCAGATACTATAATCACATCATCGACTCTACCCGTAATCCGGTAGTAGCCTACATCATCACGTAACGCCCCATCCCCAGTAAAATATTTATTTTCATAACTTGAGAAGTAGGTTTCCTTATACCGTTGATGATTCCCCCAAATAGTTCGCGCTATGCTGGGCCAAGGAAACTTAATACACAGTTTACCTTCTACTTGATTCCCTTTTAACTCATTTCCATTCTCATCCATGAGCGCTGGCTGAATACCCGGCATGGGTAAGGTTGCATAGCTTGGTAAAGTTGGTGTAACATAAGGAATTGGGCAAATCATTATACCACCGGTTTCAGTTTGCCACCACGAATCAATAATCGGTCTTTTCCTTTTCCCTACATTGTTGTTGTACCAATGCCAGGCTTCTTCATTGATTGGCTCACCTACAGAGCCCAAGACTTTTAAAGAGCTTAAGTCATACTTATCTACAAAATCTAAGTTCTCTTTTGCTAAGGCGCGTATGGCAGTTGGAGCCGTATAAAATTGATTGATTTTATGCTTTTCAACGATTTGCCAAAATCTTCCAAAATCAGGATAACTAGGGATCCCTTCAAACATCACTGTAGTTGCTCCATTGGCCAAAGGGCCATATACGATATACGAGTGACCCGTAATCCAGCCAATATCAGCAGTACACCAGTACACATCATCCTCTTTATACTGAAAAGCATTTTTGAAGGTGTATGCCGTATACACCATGTATCCGGCTGTAGAATGAACCATACCCTTTGGCATTCCAGTAGAACCTGAAGTGTATAATATAAAAAGCGGATCTTCCGCATCCATTGTTTCTGCAGGACATTCATTGGTCACGTTTAACAACAGATCTTCTAAGAACTCATCACGACCTTCCTTCATCTGAATATTGCTGTTGATTCGTTTCACAACTAGCACACTTTGAACACCTGGACAAGACTCTAAAGCTTCATCTACTATTCCTTTTAAGTCGATGGTTTTAGCGCCTCTATTAGAACCATCTGAAGTAATAAGCATTTTGCAAGCACTATCATTGATTCGAGTAGATAAGGCTGTCGAAGAGAATCCAGCAAAAACTACAGAGTGAATAGCGCCTATTCTAGCGCAAGCTAAAGTAGCTATCGCTAACGCTGGAATCATAGGAAGGTAAATACATACTCTATCTCCTTTGACTACCCCCTTTGACTTCAATACATTCGCAAAAGCATTTACTCGTTTAGATAAATCCTTATAAGTGATATGCTGAGCTGCTTCGCTGGGGTCGTTTGGCTCAAACAAAATAGCTGTTTTATCCCCTCTTGCAAAAAGATGTCTATCAATACAGTTCTCCGTTATATTAAGTTTTGCGCCTTCAAACCATTTGAATTCAGGTTTACTAAAATCACATTCGAGCACATTGTTCCATTTCTTTCTCCAAACAAAATTCTCTTCAGCAATCTCCTCCCAAAAACTCTCTGGGTGGTTCACCGACTCTCTATAAACTTGGAAATACTCTTCTAAATTTTTGATGTGATAATTACTCATTGTTCCTGCTTGATTTTTCTCTAAGTTAAGGGCTTCTCCTGAAAACAAAAAGCTTCACTAAATATCGCGTTGGCTTTTGCTTTATTATTCCGTCTTCCAAAAATATAATACCTTTGTATCATGCAAATCCAACTACCCTATAAAATCATTGTAGCAACCGGTTTAAACAACGAGATAGGAGCCAAAGGTGATTTACTTTGGCGCTTACCAAAAGATATGCTTTGGTTTAAAGAAAACACTTTGGGCGCAGATGTCATTATGGGCAGGAAGACTTATGAAAGTTTCCCTGAAAAGTACCGCCCATTGCCAAATCGAACAAACATCGTCATCTCTCGAAACGAATCGCTCGACCTGCCTAAAGGGGCACATCTTGTGCATAGCCTTGAAGAAGCCTTCACCTACGCCGAAAAATGTACAACAACTGAAAAATTCATCATTGGAGGTGGTAAAATATATGAATTGGCCTTACCCCATTGCAAGGAAATCGTGCTGACTAAAGTGCATGCCACGTTTAAGGAAGCAGATACCTTTTTTCCAAAAATTGACATGGACGAATGGACGGAGGTTTGGGCAGAACATCATCAAGCAGATGAAAAGCATGCCTATGATTATTCATTTATACGTCTAGCCCGGAAAGAATGAAAACCTGGGATGTCATAATCATTGGCGGCGGCGCTGCAGGTTTTTTTACTGCCATTAATTACAAACAGCTCAATCCGAATAAAGCGGTCTTAATCCTTGAAAAGGATAAAGACGTTTTAAAAAAAGTAAAGATTTCTGGAGGGGGCAGGTGCAATGTAACGCATGCTTGCTTCGAGCCCAAAGAATTGGCTAAATTTTATCCAAGGGGCAGCAAAGAATTGCTCGGTCCATTCCATCAATTTTGCACAGGTGATATGATGGGTTGGCTCGAGGACCATGGCGTTCCCACAAAAATAGAAGAAGACAACAGAGTCTTCCCCCAAAGCAATAGTTCGCAGAGCATTATCGATTGTTTTATGGATGAAACAAAACGCTTGGAAATCAAAGTCAATCTAAGAACCCGACTCGATAGAGTTGTCAAGGAAGATAACTGGAAACTCTATTGCGGCGAAGAAATTTATACAACAAAAAATCTAGTTTTCTCTTCTGGCAGCAGCCCAAAAGTTTGGGAACTTTTGCACAGAGACCTCGGGCATCAAATCGAAGCTCCCGTCCCCTCCCTTTTTACGTTTAACAGCAAAGACACTAGAATTCAAAATTTAATGGGACTTTCAGTTCCCATTGCGCAGGTCAAAGTGATTCATGAAAATTTAGTGAGTCAAGGACCCTTATTAATTACTCATTGGGGGTTAAGCGGGCCAGCAATATTAAAATTATCAGCTTGGGGAGCGATTGCATTACATCACTTAAAATATAAATTTACTATCGCTGTCAACTGGCTGGGACATGTGACTCAAGAAGAATGTAAAGAAGTACTTTTAAATCAAAAACAGGAACACGGCAAAAAAAGTGTAGCTAAGCATTGCCCTTATTCTATACCCAAGCGACTTTGGGAAAGCCTGGTATTAGATGCTGTCAATCAAAAAGACAAAAATTGGGCAGACCTTAATAAGCAGGAGTTCGGCAAGCTCATTGAAAACCTCATTAGCTGCACAATTGAAGTAAAAGGAAAAAGCACTTTCAAAGATGAATTCGTGACCGCCGGTGGCGTGAAACTATCTGAGATTAATTTTAAGTCCTTTAGTAGTAAACTTCATGACAAGTTATATTTTGCTGGAGAAGTCTTAAACATAGACGCCATTACTGGTGGTTTTAATTTTCAGGCCGCTTGGACAGGTTCTTGGATCATAGCTCAACATATCAAGTAAAATAATTTATGCATATTTAAAGTACTAATCGCCATGATAGCAAAGGATAACATTTTACGGTATGTGCTGATCATTAGCTTTCTAGCCTGTATGGCAATGGCCAATAAGTTATGGTTGGGTAGCAGTCGAATCATCCCTGAAGTTGCCTTGGTAAATGCTGATTTTTTAGCCAGTAATGCACTTCAATATACCTTAGTTGGCTTGCTTGTTTTATCGCTGTTATTCTCTTTTTTCAACAAGTATTATACTTATTGCATTGGCATTGCTGCAAGCTGTTTTTTCATACTGGTCCTTGATGACATTAATCGTTTGCAGAGTTACTATTATCAATTTATGGCTATGCTCGTGCTACTAGCCGGCATGCATAAAAAAAGCACGAGCCAAAAGATATTGGTGATGTATGTACTCATGGCAGGTATCTATTTTCATAGTGGTTTAAGCAAGTGGGATGATAACTTTGTTCACTTTGTATTCCCCAATATGCTTTATGCATTTCAGTATATTTCTTTAGAAACATGGCAAGAATTTTCTTTGCAAGAAATAGCCTATTGTATTCCTATTTTGGAAATGACTCTTGCGGCATTGATTCTTATTCCTTCGACCAGAAAGGCCGGCTTAATCACAGCGATTATTTTGCACCTTGCTATACTCTATGTTATCGGACCCTTTGGTTTAAACTGGAATTCTATTGTCTGGATATGGAATATTGCAATGATTGCTTTCAATGTTATTCTCTACCTCCAGCATGAAAAGATAAAAGGAAAGGTGGTCAAACCATTTAAGCTGCTTGGTTTTTGGATTGCTTTGCTACTTTTTGGACTACTTCCCTTGCTGAATCTTATCGACAAATGGGATAATTATCTTTCCTTCAATTTGTATTCGGGGACAACACCGAATGTGCAATTGCATGTCAACCAGGCATCTCAGTTAGACGAAATTCCTTTGTTTTACATCGAACAGGATACTTTTATCGACTTAAATGTTTGGGCTTTACAAGATATCCAAACTGCTATCTATGCAGAAAAGTGGGTATTTGATCATATTAGTAAGCAAGTCTGCCAGGAGCTTGATTGTAAGCAGGTGACCCATTTTCAGGTGTATAAAGAAAGTATTGCTTATATCAATTAATTCAATTTATGCCTACAATCTTATTGCAGGCTTGATCGAGCATTTCAAATACATTTTCGAAGCCAAATTCTCCATAGTATGGGTCAGGAACGGCTATATTTTTACCCGGCTCTAGCTCATTCATAATCAATTTAACCTTTGCCTTTTCCTTTTCAGACTGGGCCATAGCAATCACGTCGCTGTAATTGCTTGAATCCATGACGTAGATCCAATCGAAAGTTTCAAAATCCCATCCTCTAAACGGACGACTGCGTTGATTTGAAATATCAATCTCATTCCTTTTGGCTACTTGTATGGATCGTATATCAGGTTTTTCTCCAGCATGAAAACTACTTGTGCCCGCACTATCGACTTCCCAGTCCAAGCTCAAGTTATTAATTTTATATTGTAAAATACCCTCTGCCAAAGGTGAACGGCAAATGTTGCCAAGGCATACCATTAATACTTTCAATTGCTCTATTTTAGGTCAGATAAAAGCTAAAGATAGAAAAGCCACAACTAAATCTTCTTCTCCTTCGATACCTTTATACTTTTCGCTTAACTTTGCGGACAATATGCATACTGATTCACATACCATAGCAGCCATAGCAACAGCCAACGGAGTTGGTGCCATAGGCGTAATCCGTATATCAGGAGACGACGCGATCGCTATCTGCGATAAAGTATTTAAAGGGGCAATATTGAGCAAAGCAAAGAGTCATACCTTACATTATGGGCATATTTATGATGGTGACCTCTTGTTAGATGAAGTGGTTGTCAGCTTATTTCGGGCACCTAAATCTTTTACTACTGAAGATAGTGTTGAAATCTCTGGCCATGGCTCCCCTTTTGTATTGGAACAGATACTACAAGTACTTATTCGAAACGGTGCAAAAATGGCGCAGCCTGGAGAATTTACCCTAAGGGCTTTCTTGAATGGGCGTATCGATTTAAGTCAAGCAGAGGCAGTTGCTGATTTGATAGCCAGTAATTCAGAAGCCGGAAGAGAACTGGCTTTGCAACAAATGCGTGGTGGTTTTGCTACCGAATTAAAAACTTTGCGGACGCAATTGATTGATTTTGCGGCACTCCTTGAATTAGAATTAGACTTTAGCGAGGAGGATGTGGAGTTTGCTGATCGAAGTGATTTGATTAATCATGTCAATCAGATTCAAACGGTCCTGGGTGCTTTGAAAAAATCCTTTCAATATGGAAATGCCATTAAAAACGGCGTAGCAGTGGCGTTGGTAGGAAAGCCAAATGCAGGAAAAAGTTCTTGGATAAATGCTTTGACCAATGATGATATTTCCATTGTAAGCACGATTGCTGGAACCACTCGAGATAAAGTAGAAGCGCGATTGAATATTGACGGCGTCTTGTTTCGATTAATGGATACCGCAGGTATACGCGCTACCCAAGATGAAATTGAAAGTATTGGCGTTGAGCGTGCAATACAATCTATTCAACAAGCTGAATTAGTAGTCTTCATCTTTGATGTAAGCACCACTTCCTATACAAATTTTGAAGAGGAATTGAAAGATATTCAAGCCCAAAACAGTAAAGCTCCAATTATCATTTTGGCCAATAAATATGATCTTGTAGCCAAGAATCAAATAAGCATAGATGATCGGTTTAACAAGCACAAGAATCTATATTTAATTTCTGCTCATCAGGATACGGATGTTCACGACTTGAAAAAAGAAATGCTGACATGTATCAATAACTTAAACAGTGCTGAAAGTAATCATGTGGTGAGCAATGCCCGCCATTATGAAGCCTTACAACAAGCACATCAAGATGTAGCACAAGTATTGCAAGCCTTCGAGATGCAAGTCAGCAGTGAGCTCATTGCCCACGATATGCGTCAAGCTATCAATAGCATTGGGAGCATAACCGGTGAAGTAGACATCGATCAAGACATCTTAGGAACAATCTTTGGTAAGTTTTGTATTGGAAAGTAACCATCACAAAACAAACCAATAAGAAAAGCCCATAAAACAGCTTTAAACCTATTATTTACTGTAATATTACGAGAATATAGTATTTATTTACTTTGTGATGTTATGCGTTTAATCGGTACAAATTTGTACCTTTATTGTACCTCAGTCAATTTCATTAAAATATTTGTACCTCGAAATAGTAAATTCTATGGCAATAAAAGTATCTCTAAGGGAAAAGAAAATATCCAAAGGACGCAAAAGTTTGTATTTAGATTTTTATCCCGAGATTCCACATCCCAAAACTGGAGAACCAACGAGAAGAGAATTTATTGGTTTGTACATTAATGAAAAACCAAAAACACCTATAGACAAACTGCACAATAAAGAAACTCTGCAAATAGCGCAGAGTATAAGACAGAAACGAGATAATTTCTTAAACAAACCCGAAATTTATAGCTTATACGAAAAAGAGCAATTAAGAATAAAAGAGCAAGGAGAAAAATGTTTTGTAAAGTACTTCACAAGTTTAGCTAATAAAAGAAAAGCATCTAACCACGATAATTGGATGTCAACTTTGAATTACATTAACAGCTATACTGGTGGGACACTTGCGTTTAAAGATTTGAATGAAAAATTCTTAGAGGACTTTAAAGAATACCTGCTTACCACTAAAAGTAAAAAGAGCCCTAAAGCCAAGTTATCTCAAAATTCGGCTGTTTCTTATTTCAACAAGGTAAAAGCAACCCTAAAGCAAGCATACAAGGACGAAATTTTACAATATAATCTTAATGAAAAAGTAAAGCCAATCAAAGCGTTGGAAACAAGAAGAGAGTATTTAACTTTAGAAGAACTAAATCAACTTGTCAAAACCCCTTGTAACAACCTCTTATTGAAACGTGCAGCCCTCTTCTCAGCGTTAACGGGTTTACGCTTTTCGGATATTCAAAAAATGAAATGGAAAGAACTGGAATATGTAAAGGGGCAAGGGTACATTCTAAAATACAAGCAACAAAAATCTAAAGGTATTGAAGATATGCCAATTTCTGACCAAGCCTATAATTTCTTAGAAGGTAAAAAGAACCCAAAGGATATGGAACAAGACGTCCTTGTAATTGATGGCTTAGACTATTCATCATATCACAACAAGCACCTTTTCCAATGGATTGGTGCGGCTGGAATCACCAAAGACATCACCTTTCATTGCTTTAGACATACCTTTGCCACCTTGCAACTATTTAACGGGACGGATATTTACACGGTTTCTAAAATGCTTGGGCACAAAGATTTAAAAACGACTCAAATCTATGCCAAGATTGTGGATGACAGTAAAAGGAAGGCAGCTAATAAAATTAAACTAGATATTTAATACAATGACAAAAGAATATTTAAAAGAGACAGCCAAAGAGTATATCAATAAATTTCCAAAAAGATTAAATAATTTTCTGAATGAATTTGAAGCAGAAGAAAACGACTTTTTAGAAAAAGAAATAGAGTACTTTGAATATACTTTATGGGATGTTGAGCATTCGGAAAGTTCAACTGATGGATATTCAGTTACAAGTTCAGAAAATTTTTTTAATGCTTATGATTTGTGTAATGAAATAGGATGGGAAAGATTTATGTACTCAACAAAAAGTAAAATAAAGTTTTTAAAAAGTAAGCAACCCTTGCCAGCTCAACAAAAAGCTAATGTCAAGTTAAGATATACAGCAAAACATTATGTTTTAGCATATTTGATAGAATGCAATGCTAACGGTGAAAGTTTTCCAGTTGGACAAAAAAAGGAACTTGAAAAGATAGGAAATAGAAAAATGGGGATAGGAAAGGGAAACAGATTTTACAAAGTATTTAATGAGATGATAAACAAAAACCTAAACACTGAAGACAACCTTATTGAGTTAGGTGGCATAAATTGGCGTGTAATTGTTAAAGACCTTTCAGATAATCCTGATACAATAGAAACATACTTACAAAGTAAACAGTTGTGATTTAGAGCAAAAAAAGGGCAACGCCCCGTCAAGCCCCAAAAAACGCCCATTGAATTTTGGTGTATAATTAAAACTTAAAGATTATGCACAATTTAGTATTAAGCCCTATTGACCCCGAACAACTTATAAGTGACATTGCGGAAAGAGTTACAATAAATATTCTCAAAGCATTACAAAACAATATACCCCCCAGCGAAAAGCAAGAGCGACTCTTGACTATCCAAGAAGCTGCACAATTTTTAAACCTATCTGTACCTACAATTTACAGCAAAGTATCTAAAAGGGAACTTCCCCATATGAAACGTTCAAAGCGTCTATATTTTAGTAATGTTGAGTTAGTAAAATACTTAAAAGAGGGTAAAAGAAAATCATACAAGGAGGTTGAGCAACAAGCAGAAACTTATATAAAAAATAAAGAGGTTAATATAGAAAACGCCTTAACCAGCCGCCAATTTTAATCTTGTGTTTATTCAACATAGATTAACGCATCTATTTTGATTGATTACGTCAAAATATGGGTTTTGCTCCACGGGCAAGAATTTGAACTTCCAAAGAATAGTCCTTTAAAAATGTTTGGTGTGTTTGATAGAGATACCAATGAAATCCTTGAAGGGAATTTTAGCCAGTTTGAGGGCTTATCTTGTAAGGTTCGATATAAGACTACAAACGGTCAGAAAAGAGCCTCATTCCTTGAAATTAGGCTCTCATTACATCGAATGAGTAATGACTTCGGACATAATTATAACGATTTTAATTATTCAGTGCTTTGTGCTACGATTGAAACTCTTTCCAAATGGTTCGGAATAAGTCCAAGGGAGATGATTTTAAAGAATCTCGAGTATGGGGTAAACATAAAACTTCCTTTCTTGGTCCGTGTAATATTGTCAAACCTCTTATTTCACAAAAGAAATCTATTTTATAAAGTCCATAACGGTAGAGGAGATTATTTCCAGGCTAAACCAGCTCAGCGTTTTGTTAAGGCATACAATAAGGGAGAACAATTCAATCTGCCGTTTAACCTACTAAGATTTGAAAACAAATATATGGTGAGTAGAGATTTCAACAAACACGGCATAAAGAACCTCGAGGACCTCAAGGATATAGACAAATTATTTAAACTGCATCAGGAGTTAACTCAAACTTGGGAAGATTGCCTAATCTATGAACCGCCTATTTTGGATTCATTTGATTTAAATTTTGAAAAGAAACTACTTCAATGGAGTAATTCTCATTACTGGGAAGTATTAATGAATCAAGAGAGGGACCGAAATAAGTTTTCTAGAGAAGTTCGAATATACAAAAAATACCAAAAGGAACACACTGATAATAAGAAAGAGCAAATTTCGAGTCTAATTCGAGATAGGTGGACCGAGTTTGAAATCTGCCGTATAGCATGTAATTATGAAAATAAGAATATGGATATTAAATCAATAATAAAAAAATAAAACTATGGGAAGACCAAAAAAAAATCAGAGAGCCCTTTTGGCTCGTTATATGCGAGAAGCTCAAAAGTTTAACGATAGTGACTTATATAAGCAATGGGAAGGTTTGTCAATTGCAATACAGCACTTCCACCATTCAGCAAAAGATTGCTTAGCCATGGAAGTCTGCGGAAACGAATTAATCGAACGAAATCTTTACACCTTAAAAGAGTTAAGAAGTTTGTTTAAAAAGATTGGTGAAAAGTAACTAATAGATTTGCGAACTAGTGCATTTTCATACTTTACTTATACTGTTTATTTGCACTAACAGTAATGAAATAAATTAAACTCTAAAAAAGAGCCTATGGTATTATATAACAATCAAAACATTGAGTGTTTGTAGCGTGGTTCACCTTGACGGTCGAAAAAAATATATTTTCCAAGAATCAACTCGACTATTGGATTTGGAAACTCGAAGCCGTAAGAATTGGTGCTCCAATTTTGGAAATAAGGAGGACTCCCCGTTTGGTATGGATTAAAAATCGTAGTTGGCTTAATTTGACGTTGGTAATACATACGGGTTCCATCGGGCTGATCCAAGAATGATCCAGAGGTAAGTTCCTTGGCAATAATCTTTGTTTTTTCCTTATCATTTAGGATGCTTAAAATACTTTCTTGGACAGAAAGTAGCAAATCGAAAGCCCAAATAAATTGATAATTACCCAATTCTTTTGAATAGGCATAAGAAGCAAATTTATATACTTTGTCTATCTCATAATATTGGTTGAGTATTTTTTGACCATTTTTATTTGCAGATTTAGCTGCTTCTGAGATTTTATCTAGGTTATTATCATATTCCAAGTACCTTGGTATAATCGAGTCAATAACTCGGCTTCTCTCCCTTATTTCGTCAGACAAAACGGAATCCTTGACAAATTCAAACCTATCTTTTTCACTGTTATATATGTTCACGATTGATCCTACTAGATTCCCAAAGACAGCTTTATTACCACCAAGTCTTAACTTTCTCCATTCCTCAAAAGAGGTTAAATCAAAAGAGTTTAAAGATCTTTTAAGACTTTTCTCACTTATTCTTTCATTTAGTTTTTTTGACTCAATTATGAGTTTGTCAAAATTAACTTTTGTGTACTCTTTTTGATTCTTATCCCAAACCCAAATTTCCTGTATCTCTGTGGCTTTATTCTCGATACTTTCTTTACAAGCAATAAAATAATCGGATAAAGAAATAACCTCAGTTAAAAAATCATTCTGGAAATAATAATAATTTCCATTTCGCTCTAATAAGTTTAATTTGACACCCCAATCCTCATAATTCCTTACTCTTGTTTCTTTTCTCTTCGCATCTTCATAATATGTGGAATACACAATATCAATTTTTTCTGCATTTGGAAGTTTTAAATATTTCAAGAAATAATTTTTTCCACTATACTTTTCATAATTCACTCTTTGCCCTATACAAGTTTCTATTGGTTGTCCATTTTTTTTTGTTAAAGAGTTTAAGAAACATCCAAAGTGTGTTCCATAATCCCAGTCCTTAATATACTTAAGCACGGAAAATTTAGCTGAATTAGGATACATGGCGACATGATAGAGGTCTTGGAAAAATCTACCTTCAGCATCCGAACTGTATTTTGGGTTGAAAGTTGTACCAGTATTTCTTTTACTATAACTGTATTTTATGATTGCATCAAACGGAGCCGTTGCGTGCTCGGTATACATTCCGTTTTGGTCTAGCCCTATTTTTAGGTTTCCGCTTTGTAGATGACGAGATTTAAAATTTTCTTTGCTCGAATAGTAGTTAAACCCACCTACTGCAATTAGCGGTTCGGCTATACTATTAGGGTAAATAACATAATTTATCGTACGGTCATAGTCATAGTTTGGTGGGTTAAATTCTTCAATATCTTTAAATACAATAAATCCATAGTTTTTTACGACTTTATAATTTACAATCCATATTTTAGATGAGTTTGAAAGGCTATCAATAATTAAATTATTATCATCATATGCAACGTAAGACTTTATAATGCCGTTTTCAAAGTTAAGTTTAGCATAACCCAGATTAATTTCTCCATCTAAAAGACCATTATCATTATAATTATATTTTCTATTAAGAACTTTTTCAAAATCACCTGTGCCGTAAGTTACAACTTCTCTGTAACCGACCCACGCACCTGCTGCAACCATTGCTCTTGTTTGGTCCCAATCTGTAAGTTGAAATGTGCGCTCTTTCTGAAAATATCGGTTTACTTCTCCAACCCAACGACCATTTCGTATATTGCCATATTCAAGGATTGTATTTTTTACATCTTTATTGTAAGTAAATACAGCTGGGTTATTGGCCAACACCAGGATACAGTCTTCACAATTTAATACTCCATTATCAAAACTTCCTTTATTTACTAGGTCAAAAAATTCTCCATCCGGCAGACCTGTTTTAGGATTATAACTCATGCGGAATATGAGATCACCAGCTTCATTAAATAACTCTTGTTTTACTCTGTTCAGATTTTCCATTTCTAAATAGTCGATATACTTAGGCTGACCATTTTCGTATGCTTCAGAAACTTCTTTAAATAAATCTTGGGCTTGTGTATTGAATAGCGTAAAAATTGTGAGTAAGGTAAGAGTTAGATTTTTCATAAGTACTTTTGCTTTAGGTTTTAAATGTGCTTCGTTTTCATGACATTTTGGTGCCGTGAGGTGAAAGATTTAGTATTTCGAATAATTTGTTGAACCAACTTTTAGACTACCGCAAGAAGACATTGTCAAAATTTGATTGCTCGGTATTGTACCTTCAGTTGTTCTAGTATAAGAAACTTCGATTTTACCAGGACCTAAGACCGACCAATTTCCCCAAGCGCTCATTCCGCCGAAGGCTGTTGTGCTCGAGTTGAATGTGCCATCTAAGGAAAATTTCCAAGCTCCAGTGGGATTGCTACTTGAAGGATAAATCCAGTCAACCCCAATGAGGCAGCTTTTGGTTCCTTCATTAGTCTCCACTGACATTGAAGTTTCGACTGAATTTGATGAATCTCGATTTATAATTCCTCCAGCAAGCCATAATATTATAATTACAACGAATATTTTTTTGCCAGTACTTAAATCTTTCCATCTATTCTGTAATTTCCATTCCATTTGTCAAATTTTAGAAGCCTTAGCGTTATCTAATATACAAAAAAACATAATACTTACTTTTAATCTCCGAGTTTCCATCAGTATAACTTTCCAACTCTACATAGATAGTGCATTTTCATACTTTATATATACTATGTAATTGCACTATTAGTATTTAGTTTTTATGTGGAAAATATAGTGTATTTCACGAAAAATTAGAGGGTAAATTTTAGTATTTTGGTAGAGGATTATCTAAAGTATAAAAGATACTATGGCAAAGTGCAATGACCTGGGAGGATATAATGAATCAACCTAACGACCGCAACAAATTTGCACGAGAGCGTAAAAAATTAGATAAATATATCATTGAAGAAACACAAAATAAAAAAGGGCAAATTGAAGCACTTATTATTTCAGAGTGGAAAGAATTTAAACGCCACGCTATAAATGAATTTGTATGCTAAATCGTGCGTTATTACACTTTACTTATACTGTTTATTTGCACTATCAGTAATGAAACGAATTAAACTCTAAAAAAGAGCCTATGGTATTATACAACAATCAAAGTGTCGGCGTTTCTTGGCTGGTAAAAGAATTACTTAAATACCCTAATCAATGGGCAACTGTTGACGTTGGAAGTATTGAAGGTAGAAGGCTAAACGAGCATAAAATAAGAGTATGTACCGAGTCTTATAAATTAGAGTATGTTTATTACTTTGATGATGGAACTGAGAATAGGCAAGCCTGGTACATATCACAAGGTTTTAGCAACCTACCTAACCGAAAGGAGGCGATACGGTATTATCTAATATCAAAAAACAAACGTATTTCTAAACTCCACTTCTTCTTATTTATTCAAGGCTTATTTCTAATATCACGACACGACTATAAGCACCATTATAGAAGTCAAATTTATTCTGCTGAAAGTGTTGGATTAAAGCATCACGATTATGACCGCAGGATTGAACGCTTACTAAAAGAAAAGAAACGACTTGTTTTATATTATAATGGTAAGCGAACGAGAACTGCTAAACGCTT
>JASJJC010000008.1:0-85464 GCA_037624485.1 Chitinophagales bacterium | reverse complement strand
ATTGATGTAAAGGCGATGCAATGACCAAAACCCCGACCATACTGAAAATAGCTAAAGTAATCATGGAGAAGCCCATCTCACGTTGATAATCTTTTAGTTTAGGGAATGTTCCTTGTTTTTTTTTTCCTCCCCACTCCTTTTTTTTCCAAACTTAAAAAATCAAAAAAACCGTCGAGGCAGTCAGTAAATACCTCAAAAAATTAATGGTTAATAAAGCCTTGATGAGATCCGGAAGTGGAATGTTCATGGTAACTGACTCTTTAATGATCAAAACCCGATTTAATGGATTTTCAGTATTTCGAAAGGGTTTGAATTCCTTCAGAAAAACCTAAAATATGTACCCGGGATGGGACTTGAACCCATACGATCTTGCGATCACAGGATTTTAAGTCCTGCGTGTCTACCAATTCCACCACCCGGGCAGATACATTAAGTTGAAGCATACACTTCAATAACAAAAAGCCGCTGGTGGCGGCTCTTTTGTTGAGCGGGAGACGAGATTCGAACTCGCGACCCCAACCTTGGCAAGGTTGTGCTCTACCAGCTGAGCTACTCTCGCTTATTTTTTCCCGTTTGATCCGGGAGAACATTCCCCATTCTTTCAAATGGATTGCAAACATACGTATAAAGTTAGAATTTCAAATACTAAAGTTGAATTTTATTTAACTCCTAAAACGCCGAGTAAAGCGCTTGTTATCGCTATGAAAACAGTTCGCCCTGCCTGACGAACCAGTGTATTTCTTTAGCGACTTAAGAATCATATCTATTCATAGATTTCGTTTAAGAATGGGGATATATGTATGGAGTATGCCGAAAAATATAGGATTTAAAGAAATACAACTTCTTTGAGTACATGAATACTATCTTGGCTTAAGGTTTTCTGCCAAGAATTTACACTGAACTTGACTCCTTTCTCATAGTATATCTCTTTCTCATAGCTAAACAATACATTTTTATTCTTAATCATTGCCTTGATAGAGCCGTTTTCATAAACTTGAAGCCACTTGACGTCTAAATCATTGTTTGTTGTTGAGTAAGTGGCGACGGAGACTTCGGCATTGCTTGCCGGATCGAGCATCATTAGCGTGTCGAGTGTGTATTCGTCTTTAAAAATTCCCTTATTAATATTGGCTTGCTTCAATAATTTTGATATTTCATCAAAACTTGCACTGTCTACCTCAACGCTATCTTTCGACTCTATTATGCCATCCAAATCTAGGCTTACATTCACATATTTTACTTCCTCAAGGAGGAGTTCTATCTCCTCCGAAATAAATTCTTCTGTATCAAAGTACAAGGTACTTTTCTCTGTTTTTTGCAGGTCACAAGAACCCAATAAAAAGAGAAGGACAACGAACAAGTAAAAATATATATGCTTTTTAGAATAATACATCGCCTGTCATTTCCTGTGGTCTATCGATACCCATTAAATGCAAAATACTAGGTGCAATATCACCTAATTTACCTGCCTTCAAAGTCTTAAACTTATCATTACTAATTAAGAATAAAGGAACTAAGTTTTTAGTATGAGCAGTATGAGGGCTTTTATCCATATTTACCATGATGTCTGCATTGCCATGGTCTGCAGTCAAAAATATGGTGTAATCCAATTCTAAAGCTGCTTTCACTACATCTTCAACACAAGAATCTACGGTTTCAGCAGCGGTAACAGCAGCTGAAAAGATGCCGGTATGACCAACCATGTCAGTATTTGCAAAATTCAAACACATAAAATGCGGTTCCTCTTTCCTCAAAAAATCAATCGCTTTTTCCTTTAGAGGAAGGGCGCTCATTTCGGGTTGTAAATCATAGGTGGCAACTTTAGGTGAATTCTCCATGATTCGATACTCCTTATTAAAGGGCTCTTCTCTGCCTCCAGAAAAGAAAAAACTAACATGAGGATATTTTTCGGTTTCTGCCATTCGGACTTGCTTTAGACCATGCTCGGCAATTACTTCTCCTAAAGTGTTTTGTAGATTGTCCTTTTCAAACAATACTTTAATATTCGTGAATTTATCATCATAACTCGTCATCGTGGTGTAATGCAAGTTCAGTTTGTGCATGTTATATTCGTGCTTATCACGCTGGGTAAGTACCTCAGTAATTTCACGACATCGATCGGTTCGAAAGTTAAAGCAAACCACAGCATCACCTTCTTGCACTAATCCTTTTGCTTGCTTATTCGCGTCCACGATTGATATGGGTTCTATAAATTCATCCGTTTCTCCATTGGTATAAGCCTGCTCAATCGCTTCAATAGGATCTTTAAATGTAGCTCCTTTGCCAGCTGTTAGTAAATGGTGAGCCTTACTTATTCGTTCCCATCGCTTGTCTCTGTCCATGGCGAAATATCTACCTATAATACTTGCTATCTCAGCATTTGAAGAATGAATGCTTTTTTGCAATTCTTCTATAAATCCTTTGCCAGATTTTGGTGCACAATCGCGCCCATCCATAAAACAATGAATACGTATTTTTTCAATGCCATATGCATCAGCATACTTGCATAGAGCTACTAAATGATTGATGTGCGAGTGAACACCACCATCAGAAACCAACCCCATTAAGTGTAATACTTTCCCAGACTCTTTTACATACTTAAAAGACTCATTAAGATTGATGTTCGATGATAATTCACCTGTGCTTATTGATTGATTGATTCGTTGTAATTCTTGATAGACCACCCGTCCTGCCCCCAGATTCATGTGGCCCACCTCACTATTCCCCATTTGTCCTTCAGGCAAACCCACTGCTTCTCCAAAGGTAACTAGGGTGCTATTTGGGTATTTATTATATAAACTATCTACAAAAGGAGTCTTTGCTTGAGCTATAGCACTTCTTGCTGGGTCCAATTCTTTTCCCCAACCATCCATGATTATTAGCGCTATTTTTCTATATTTGTTAGACTTACTCAATATGAATTTTTATTTACCTCAAAATTAAGACTTTTTTAGGCAAATTTGGTCTTATTGGCACAATTTTGGATACATTACAATAGAATATAAAGAGGAGCAATAATGAAAGCTTTAGTAAATATTAAGTCTATCTTTCTAACACTTATGTTAGCAGCTTGTATAGTGGTCTCTGCGCAAAGTTTTTCTAGTATTGGAAGTGCTTTTCAGAATGGGAATTCAGGTGCCTTGGCTAAATATTTTGATGGCAATGTGGAGTTGACCATTTTGAATACGGAAGCAGTATACAGCAAAGGCCAAGCAGAAATGGTCATTAAAAACTTCTTTAACAGTAACAGTCCTAATGGTTATAAAGTAGTTCACAATGGGGATTCTGGTAGTGGTGCAAAGTATCAAATTGGTGAATTAAAAACATCTTCTGGTTCATACAGGACTTATGTTTATGCCAAAGATAAAATGGGTTCAATGCTCATTCAAGAAATTAGAATAGAAAAAAATTAGGGCTTTAAGCCTCAGGTTTTGTAAATTTAGTCCCGATTTCAAATTCATGATAATCGGGATTTTTTTATTATGACAGTAGATAAATTTATAGATTTAGCCTTACAGGAGGATCTTCAAGATCCAAAGATGGTGATTCCTTATGGTGATCATACCTCTCGGGCTACCGTTAAATCTGGAATTACTCAAAAGGCACGAGCACTCATCAAACAAAATGGTGTGGTAGCAGGTATCGCGCTTGCCAAGCAAATTTTTCAAAAGATAGACCCCAATTTAAATTTTCAAGAAAATGGATTTCAAGATGGTGATAAGGTAAATGATGGGGATGAAGTTTTTTTTCTAGAAGGGAGTTCTATGAGTATTCTTACAGGTGAAAGACTGGCCCTAAATTTTATGCAAAGGATGAGTGGTATCGCTACCTTGAGTAGGGAGTATGTTAATGCAGTTGCTGGTACAGGAGTGAAAATTTTGGATACAAGAAAGACGACGCCTAATTTGAGATACTTTGAAAAATGGGCAGTCAAAATTGGTGGGGCAGAGAATCACCGCTTTGGATTGTATGATATGATTATGATAAAAGATAATCACATAGATTTTGCCGGAGGCATTGAAAAAGCAATTGATGCAGCTAATGATTACCTAGAAGCACATAATTTTACTGTACCAATCGAGATTGAGACCAGAAGCTTCGATGATGTTCAGCGAGTAATTAATCACGGAGGAGTTCAACGAATTATGTTAGATAATTTTTCAGTGAATCAGGTATTTGATGCAATCGATTTCATCGCAAAAAGAGTGGAGACTGAGGTTTCAGGAGGCATTAATTTAGATACAATCCGCGCTTACGCTGAGGCGCAACCCGACTTCATATCTGTTGGAGCTTTAACACATTCATATACAAGCTTAGATATTAGCCTTAAAGCAATGCTATAAAGTACCAAGGTGAAAAAAAACATTCGATTTATTGTCAATCCTATTGCCGGAGGGATTAAAAAGAAAAACTTACCAGAGCTAATTGACGCTTATCTGGATAAGGATAAATTTCAATATTCAATTGTATACACTGAGCGTGTTGGTCACGCTACTCAACTAGCCAAAGATGCCGTGAATAAGAAAGTGGATATCATTGTTGCAGTTGGTGGAGATGGTTCCATTAATGAAATTGCCAAGGCTATTGTTAATCTTAAAATTGTACTCGCAATTATACCGCTAGGTTCAGGCAATGCGCTGGCCCATCATTTAAATCTTCCTGTAAAAAACATTAAAAAGGCTATTGGAGTGATCAACTCAGGAAAGCAGATTCAAATTGACACCCTAAGTTCCAATAACGGAGAGGTTATATGTTTTGCAGGAATAGGGTTGGAGGCGTCTGCTGCCAGAACCTACAGGCATCTCAGGGCAAGAGGGTTCTTAGCCTATGCTTGGGCAGCTATCTTAAGTATATTTTTCAAGTATAAACCGCAAAAACTCAAATTTGAGATAGATGGGCATTTAAGAGAGGAAGAGGTTTATATGTTTACCGTATATAATGCTCGATTCTTGGGCTATAAAATTGCAAAAGTGGAGCAAGTATCCCTGATAGATGGATTAATGCATATTGTTATAATAAAAACATTTGCCATGTGGAAGTTACTTTGGATTGCAATTTTAGAGCTTATAGGGAAAATACACTTGGCTAAGGAAGCGGAGATTATTGCAGCCAAAAAACTTAAAATTAACTTGCCTAAAAAGGCACAAGCTCAGCTTGATGGAGATTCATTTATAACAAGTTCAGCTTTTGAAATGCAAGTGAATGCTTTATCTTTAAATTTGATTGTACCGAGCACTTTAGAGAATTATTAATTGTATCACCATGGCAAAGAAAATGAGATTAGAAGATTTGAAGGGAATGGCTTATTCCACAGACCCAGATAATGTTCCAGATGATGAAATTGAAGAAATACCTGCCCTTGAGCCGGATGAACAAAAACTTTATGTCAGCTTGGACAAGAAGCAGCGAGGCGGTAAAAAAGTCACTTTAATAGAGGGCTTTCAGGGGCATGAAGACGATACCAAGCAGTTAGGTAAGGAATTAAAGAAATTATGCGGATCGGGAGGAGCAGTTAAAGATGGAGAAATTATAATCCAAGGAGATTTCAGAGATAAAGTAGTTGGTTTTCTTCAAAAAGAAGGTTATCGTGTAAAGCGAAAAGGCGGATAAAGAAGCATCTCAAATCACTCATTGGTTAAGGGACAATCCCTTTACTCTGCCCAAACTTTCAATCCTTCTGTGCAATTCGTGCAAATATCAATGCTCTTTCTATTGTTTACCAACTGCCCGCGAAAGGCTTTATAATTCTTATTCTCCCAAATACTTTGGAAGGTGTGCGTTTGTAGACTACCCATCTCGTATTTTGCATCTTTATCAAAACAACAGGGCACAATGTTCCCATCCCATGTCACCACGCAACTGTGCCATAACTTCCAGCACTTATTTTCCAACTTGTTTTTTATGCGATAGCTTCCATCTTCGTTTTTGCGATATCTCGAATATTGTTCAATACTTGGGATCAACTCGTTCCCATTTTTGAAGTCATAAACTTGAGCAGTTTTCAATTTCACTTCGTCAACCCCCAGGTCTTTACCTAATTGTAAAATTTCTGGAATCTCATGTTCGTTGGGTTTAACCACCAAAAACTGAATAATTATGTGTGGGGTGCTACTATTTAACTGTCTTTTGGCTTTTACTAAATTTTTAGTTCCTTCTATGACTTTAGCTAATTTACCTCCTTTACGATAGCTTTCGTAGGTTTCTTGGCTTGCGCCATCTATTGAAATTAAAATCCTATCCAAGCCGCTTTGCACAGTTTCAGTAGCTTTTCTTGGGCTTAAAAAATGTGCATTTGTTGAAGTGACCGTATAAATCTTTTTCTCACTCGCCGCTTTAACCAGACTTAAGAAATCTGGATGGAGATATGGTTCACCTTGAAAATAGAAGTATAAGTAGATTAAATCTTTCTGCACTTCATTGAGGAATTTTTTGTAAAAATCAACGGACAAGGTCCCCGTATCACGCGTAAAAGATTTTAATCCACTTGGACACTCGGGACAACCTAAATTGCAGGAGGTAGTTGGTTCGATGGAAATATTGAAGGGTAAACCCCATTGAATAACTCTATTCATCTGGGAGGACAGGAAAAAGGATGCAATCACCTTTGTGGCATTCCAAATTTTCCTAAAACTTAGTTTCCTGATAAAGTTTAAACTGTCTCTCCATTTAATCACAAGCACAAAGTAAATAGTTTTCTGCTAATAGAAGGTAGTCGGGCATAGAAGAAACTCAATTTTAAAAATTGTTAAGTTCTCCTTTAATAGTATGAATTATATAACTTTGCAAAGCATGTCGGTAAAGGTTCAAAATTTATCTAAACTATACGGAAGTCAAAGGGCGGTGGACAATATCTCTTTTGATATCCCTGATGGACAAGTCATAGGGTTTTTAGGTCCTAATGGAGCAGGCAAATCGACCACAATGAAAATGATTGCTGGTTTTATTGAACCAAATGCAGGTAGTATTGAAGTTTGTGGAATTCCTGTTCTTGAACAAGCCATGCTTAGCAAACAAAAAATAGGCTACCTTCCAGAGAATAATCCACTTTACTATGATATGTATGTCAAGGAGTATTTATCTTTTGTAGCCAATGTTCACGGCATTAGGTCTATTAATAATAGGGTAGCAGAGATGATTGAAATGACAGGCTTGGATCGTGAACAACACAAAAAAATTCAGCATTTATCCAAAGGGTATAAGCAGCGTGTTGGTTTGGCGCAAGCCATGATACACGACCCAGAGGTTTTAATATTAGATGAACCTACTTCAGGTTTAGATCCCAATCAATTGGAAGATATCCGTTCCTTAATCGTTAACTTGGGCAAGGAAAAAACAGTCATACTCTCCACGCATATTATGCAGGAGGTAGAGGCGATGTGTGAACGCGTTATTATCTTAAATAAAGGTAAAATTGCTGCGGACAACCAAGTGGCTCGGCTGAAATCTGGAAATAAAAAGACTCAGCTGGTTCGGTTAAAAATTAAAGGAAAGTCGGCGAGTAAACTGCAGCTTAATCATGTTAAATTTAAGGATATAGAAGACGGTTTTGTCCTTGCACAATCCAATAACAGTGAAGTTTTAACTGAAGAAATATTTAGGTATTGCGCGAGTAAAGAATGGGTGTTGCAACATTTATCACAAGAAGAATCTTCATTGGAAGACGTCTTTAAAGAATTGACAAAATAGATGTGGACGATTTTTAAAAAGGAAATGAATCAGTTTTTTAGCTCCCTTGTGGGCTATATTGCTATTGGCATTTTTCTAGTATTAAGCGCACTCTTTACTTTTGTATTCCCTTCTACTTCTGTTTTGGATGCCGGTTTTGCTAGCTTAGATACTTTTTTTAGTAATGCGCCTTTATTCTTCTTGTTCTTAATTCCCGCGATAACTATGCGAATGTTTGCCGAAGAATTTAATACGGGCACCATTGAATTATTGCTTACTCGGCCACTCAAAATTATAGACATTATTGGAGGTAAGTTTTTAGCTGCATTAATGTTAGTGGTGTTTTCTATATTACCTACAATCGTCTACTATTTTAGCATATATAAATTAGCTGTACCCATTGGAAATGTGGACACTGGAGGTATTATTGGCTCTTACTTTGGGCTAATCTTGTTAGGCGCATCTTTTGTTGCATTGGGTACGTTTAGCTCAGCAATAACCAATAATCAAATCATCGCCTTTTTAATAGGTGTTTTGTTTTGTTTCACCTTTTATATGGGCCTCGACTTTCTGGCAAAAATGCCTGTTTTTGTAGGTAGATTGGATTATTTTATTGAGCATTTAGGTGTCAACGCACATTACCTTGCTATGAGTAAAGGCGTCATAGATACTAGAGACCTACTCTATTTTTTAAGCTTAATCATCATTTTTTTATTGTTGACTAAAATTGTACTAACCAAACGAAAGTAGTAAGTGAAGTTTTTCAAAGAAAATATCAACTCAATAATCATTATTTTCATTTTGGTGGCACTTAATGTGATAGGCGCCTTCTTCTTTACTCGCTTGGATTTAACAGAAGAAAAACGCTATTCAATTTCTGATCCAACCAAAGAATTTTTAAAAAATTTAGATGATGTAGTAACGGTTAGGGTATACCTAACGGGAAATCTTCCCTCTGGAATGAGAGAGTTGGAGAAAAGCATAGAATCTACCCTTAATGAGTTTAAGGCTTATGCGGGCAATCAGCTTGAATTTGAGTTTGTCGATCTCAATGAATATGAGCAAGAAGTTCAAGAAGAGGAAGGGAAGGTATTAATGAGTAAAGGCCTGAGCCCCATCAGTCTGACGGTTGTAGAATCAGGCGAGCAAACGCAGCGCGTTTTATTTCCGGGTGCAATAGTCATGTATAAGGGGAGAATGATTAGTACGAACCTCTTAGAAAATAAGGTAGGGTACGATCAATATCAGATCTTAAATAATTCGATGGTCTTGGTTGAATATAAATTAGCCAATGCTATTCAAAAATTACAACAAACACATCCTCCGGTTGTCGCCTTTAGTAATGGACACGGAGAGTTAGGTCAAGAGCAGTTAGCTGAGGTTATTGAAGATCTTCAATCGGAACAATTTGCTGTTTCAACGATAGATTTATCGGTAGGCTATGTGATTGATAGTGTGGTCGATGTGCTTGTCGTAGCCAAGCCAACCATGCCTTTTTCTGAAAAAGAAAAATATAAAATTGATCAATATCTAATGCGAGGAGGAAAAATACTTTGGTTGATTGACCAAATTAATGTCGACATGGATAGTTTACAGGGCAAAGATTTTTATATGGCAGAATCAAGAGATCTCAATATTGACGATATGCTATTTCAATATGGGGTTCGAATTAATGATGATTTAATCCTAGATCTTCAAAATACCAGACTTGAAGTGCAAACAGGAATGCTTAATAATCAAGCGCAAATGCAGTGGTTCAATTGGCCTTATTTTAATTTGATGTTGGGAAACAACAAACACCCAATCTCTAGAAATCTAGCCCCAATTGCTGGTCAGTTTTCCAGTACTTTAGATACCATAAAAAGTGCCAATATTAAAAAAGAGATTTTACTCAGCTCGTCAAATTATAGTAAAGCGCTATTTGCACCGGCAAGAGTATTTATTGGTATTGTAAAAGACCCTATGGATCCAAGCTTATTTACGCAAAAAGAGCTTCCAACTGCGGTGGCTCTCTCAGGGGAGTTTCCTTCCATTTTTAGAAACCGTGCATTTACCGGAGCATATGCAGCAATGATTGATACTGTGGAAGGGCTCAAATTCAGAGAGAGTAGTGTTTCTAACGCAAAGATGATTGTTGTTTCTGATGGTGATTTAATCGCCAATCAAGTGCGTAAAGGAAAACAACTACCGATAGGTTATGCGGTTTATGGAAATAATAATGATGCCATGGTGTTTGACAACAAGCCATTTTTTATTAACAGTATTGAATATTTGATTGATGCAAACAATTTGATTGAAACAAGAAATAAGGTGGTCAAACTTCGTCAATTGGATGCAATAAAGGTTAAAGAAAATAGAAATTCTATTCAATTAAATACGATGATTTCTCCCATTCTAATCTTAACTCTTTTCGGATTAATATTTACATTTTTAAGGAGAAGAAAATACAGCTCTACATGAAAAAGACAGGTTCGTACTTAATTATTTTATCGATGCTGGTAGTAATGTGTGCCTGGTTGCTGCTAAGAAATGACAAGCCTAGTGAAGAAGAGCAAAAGGCATTCAATACGCCAGAGATTGCAGCTCTGAGCGCCATTGAGTTAAAGGATAGACAAGGCAATTTCAGCTCCTTGAGTAAAGAAGGACAGGAGTGGTTGCTGGAAGATCGATTTCAAGTAAGTAAAATTACTTTAAATGACTTGTTGTACGCCTTAGAACATATGGAAGTTGCTTATGCTGCCCCCTCCGTCGCGATAGACAATGTTTTAAAACAAATGATTTCCAATTCGACAAAAGTAAGTTTGTTTAGAGATGGGGAAGAGGAGCCCTATAAAGTATTTGTGGTAGGAGGTCCAAATCACGACCAAGACGGAACATACATGATCATGGAGCTTGACGGTAAAGCTGCCGATCGTCCCTATCTAGTTAAATTACCAGGATTTAAAGGCTACATAACATATCGCTTTACAGCGATAAGAAGTCATTGGGTAGGTAAGCAATTCACCCACGTATTGGCAGATGAAATAAAACGGGTTTCATTAGAATACTTTCAGGTAGATAGTTTGCAGTCCTTTGATATTATAAAAACAGGGAATGACTATACCCTGCTAAATGGGATTAATCAACAGAATAGTGAAGATTTAAATCTGGACCTTTTAAATGAATATTTTAGTGGCTTTAGAAATTTAAGTTTTGAAAGATTTTTGGACAGCATCCCCAATCAAGATAGTATAGTCAATCATTTGCATTTTGCGGATTTAAGTATTGACTTAAATTCAGGGGATACTAAAAAGATAAGCATATATTTCAAGCCATTTCCCAGACAAGAGAATTTGCCATTAGATGATGGGGGGGGTATGGAAATAATAGATCAAGACAAATTGTATGCTTTTGATCATTCCAACCAATCATTTTATACGATTCAGTACTACACCTTCGGTAAGCTATTTGCAAAGGCTGATCAGTTCAATTTGTAAGGGAGATGCGGTGACCTGAAGAGGCCCGATAATAAAAAGATTTAAAAATTAAGATAATAGATAGCTTTGTCGCTATATTTGTATGAATTAAATCAAAAAGAATACTATGCGTTTTGTTGTATCAACCACCCAGTTACTTAAGAAACTTCAAATGATTAGTGGAGTTATTAGTTCGAATACAGTTTTGCCTATTTTAGAGGATTTTCTTTTCGATATTAAAGATGGAAAAATAAAAGTTTTTGCTACCGATCTAGAAACTTCTATGAGTACAGAAATTGAAGCGGAATCTAAAGAGAGTGGTAAAATCGCTATTCCTGCAAAAATATTGTTGGATACGCTTAAGACACTTCCCGAGCAACCATTAACTTTTTCTTTTGATGAAAAGAATTTTGGGATTGAGATTAGTTCATCCACGGGTAAATATAAATTGGCTGGTGAAAATCCTGAAGATTTTCCGAAAATTCCGACTGCCGAAGATTCATCTGAAGTTGAAATTCCTTCTGAAATTTTGGGTAGAGCAATAACTCAAACGCTATTCGCAGTTAGTAATGATGAATTGCGACCAGCAATGACTGGTGTTTATTTTCAATTACAACCAGATGGTATGACATTTGTATCTACTGATGCATCAAAACTTGTAAAATATAAGCGAAGTGATATGGTGTCTAAGGATCCGGCTTCGTTCATTGTTCCCAAAAAAGCTTTACAATTATTGAAAGGAAGTCTTCCTACGGAGGATACGCAGGTTGTCGTAAGCTATAACTCGTCCAATGCCTTTTTTAATTTCAGTGATACAAAATTAATTTGCCGTTTGGTAGATGCTAAATACCCAGATTACAACGCGGTTATCCCGGTAGATAATGATAACTTATTAACGCTTAATCGAATTGACTTTTTAAATACTTTGAAGCGAGTAAGCATATTCTCAAATAAAACAACCTATCAGTGTGTTTTAAATATTTCAGGCACTGAGCTTAAGGTTTCCTCTCAAGATTTGGACTTTAGCAATGAGGCATTCGAGCGTTTAAATTGCACCTATGATGGAGATGATTTGGAGATAGCTTTCAACGCTCGTTTTTTGATAGAAATGTTGGGAGTATTGGAAACAGACGAAATAAAAATTGAATTATCTTCTGCTACAAGAGCTGGAATTTTAGTTCCTGGTCAAGTTGAGGAGGGTGAACAATTGCTCATGTTAGTTATGCCTGTAATGTTAAATCACTAAGCCATGAATAAGAAATTATTGATAGCCATATTTTGCTTTTTAATTCTTGGAGTAGGTTTACAGTCCTGCAGTAAAAGTACTTGCCCTACTTACGCTACAAGTGGTCCATCTAAAGGGGTGAAGAAAAAAATTAAAAAAAGCCGAGCAGCATATTCTAAAAAAGACCAAAAGTCTAAACCTAAAAAAGGAAAAGCTGTTAAAGGCCTTGACGGATAAAGAAAAGCCGAACGCACACGTTCGGCTTTTTTATTGTTATTTATTTTGACTATTTAATGCTTAGTTTCCGCTATTTATCACTCCTTCTGAGCTCGTTACCCTGAAAGTGGTTCTTCGATTCTCTTGATGCTTTTCTTCAGTACATTCTCTTCTATTTGTACATGAGTTAATGAGTTTGCTTTCCCCATAGCCTTTGGCACTTAATTGTCCTGCAGGTGCCCCCTGCGATACAAAATAATCAACCACTGATTGAGCTCTGCGTTGGCTTAAGTCAGCATTGTAAGAATCACTACCGCGACTATCCGTATGTGATCCAATTTCAATGGTTAAATCAGTATTCTCCTCGAAAAAAGAAACCAATTGATCTAAAATGGGTAGAGACTCTTCCCTTAAACTTGCCTTGTCGTAGTCATAATAGATGTTTTGAATAACAATTTCCTTTTCGGGAAATATTTTTTCTAACTCAACTTCTTTATAGAGCGTAATCAATAAGCTGTCTGGGTTTTTTAAGTTTTTAGTGCTAAAGGAAATACGCTTATTAAAATAACCGGTTTTAGTCACTAAGACTTTATAATCGATATCCTCTTCCAAGGTAAATCTAAGCTTCCCATTTTCAGGACTTATTTTTTCCTGCCCTTTAAATAAAACAATTGCCCCTTCTAAAGCTTGCATCCCCATAATGCTGCTTTCACTATCTTCTGGGTCTTCATATTGTTTTTCCAATACCGTTAAATCCAGTTCATAAAGGTTGATAAACAACTTTTCGTAGAGGTATATATCATCACTTCCTTTACCAGCCTTTCGGCTGCTAGAAAAAATTGCTTTTTCTAGGATATAAGCGGTATCATTTTCCTTGGCTTCTTTTAAATAGACAAAGCTAAAATCATCAGCACCTGAATTTATAGGATAAGGTAAAATAACTGATGGACCAAAGGCAAATTTGTCCGGACTTGCCTTGAAGATATCCAAGCCTCCATAGCCCTGCTTTCCATTGGAGGAATAGTATAAATTTCCTCGACTATCTGTGCTTGGGAATAATTCATCTTTTGCGGAATTAACTGAATAACCTGCATTATAAGGCTGACTCCAAACGCCTGATTGGTCAATCATAAAGTAGATATCATTGCCTCCATAGCCATAATTTGCATCACTTGAAAAATATAAACGAGAGTCATCATTACTTAAATGTGGCTGTCCTATGTTTACAGAATCAGAAAAGACGCTTACCAGTGTTGGTTCGTACCACAAGTCTCCATCAGCCTCAGCTTTATAGATTTGGCAGTAGCTGTTGCCCAGCTCAAGGTAATCGCATCGAGTAAAATACATGGTCTCAAAATCTTTAGAGAATGTAGCCGCACCTTCAGCTAATTCTGTATTAATCGGGGCATTAAAAGGAATCAAGACACCCCAGTTATCCCCTCTCGCTTCGGCCATGAATAAATCAGAACTTCTTGAGTCATCCCAAGGCTGCACTAAATCTCCCGTGCTAGACGCTCTCGAGCTGGTAAATACGAGAAAGTTTTTCTTGTAAGGACGTGCTGCATAATCTGATGAAGTTGAATTGATCTTTTCTAGATTCTGAATACTAATGTTGCCTTGACTTTTCGTGTAGTTTGCCATTTCTCGGCAGTAGGTTAAATGCCCGGAAGTATTAAAAATATCCTTACTTAGGGCTATATATTTCTCTAAATTTTCAATGGCTTGTTCATAATCTTCATTATACTTTTGTGCCAAGGCTAGATCAAAAATATATTTCGGATTTTGGTCCAAATCTCTAACTTTTTGAAGTGCAGCTACTTGTCCATCAGGCCTGTTCATTTCACTATACGTCTCGGCTAATAATTGAAGCTTTTCAATCTTTTTGTATAAATCGTCTTCATTAGCTATTTCCTTACTAAGCAGGTCGGCAGCCAGTGCATACTTTTTTTGTTCAAATGCTTTTGCCCCAGTATTAACTGCTACAGACCCGGTCTTGCAAGAAGCCAGGAGACAAAAGAAAAAAATAAGTGTAAATAAGCTTCTCATTTAACCAAAGATAGTATGAATTTGAGAAGAATTATTCTTCTTTCAGTAAAATTTCTTCTGCAAAATTAATAGGAACATTAAAGGGCACTCCCTTGCGCTTAAACTGGGCATTTGCTTTAAATCCAAGATCGAGTTTTTTATTCGTTTAGGCTCTAATAAGCCCGTCAAGTTGCTCATAAAGAGAGTTTGGATTTCCTTGCAGGATTATTGCTTCTCTTTTGATAATATAAGAGTCAATAATCTTGATCCCACATGGCTTAGTGTTTAGCTAAACCGAATGGCTTTGATCGCTTCAATTTTGTTGACTAACATAGCGGGCAGCAAGAGGAATATAGCAGCCGTAGTCAAGGTGAAAACGTTTAGAAAAAGTAACCAGGTCCACTCGAGTTTAACCGGTGCATAATTGATGTAATAGGAATCCTCCGGCAACTTTATCAGGTGGGTAGCATCTTGAAGGAGACATAAACCTATACCTGCAATATTACCAAAAATTAAGCCTAGTCCAATAATAAAGACGCCGTTCCAAACAAATATATTTCTAAGCTGCTTATTATTGCTTCCAAGTGCTTTTAGGGTGCCTATCATCCTTGTTCGCTCTAAGATTAGAATCAATAAGGAAGTAATCATATTAACTGCAGCTACCAAAAGCATAACGGCTAAAATGACAATTTCATTGGTGTTTTGTAAGGCTAACCAATTGAAAATATCGGGCTTAAATTCCTTAATGGTTTGCGCATACAGGTCATTGCTTATGCTGTAGAAAATATCGTCTCCTATTTTGTCTAATGGTTCTTTTTGTATTTCCCTTGCCTTTTCAGTAGGAAGAAACATCGCCGCAATCTTTTTCCCGTAAACATTCAATTTGGCTTCATACAAATGCTTATCCTCTACAAATAATTCAAATCCACCCACTTCATTCTTAGTCCATCCGTTCAAGTCTTGAATCACCGCAATATCTATCCAAGCATATTGTTTGTCAAACTCTTCCAGGCCGGAATTGTAAATTCCACTTACCTCGAAGCTTCGTTTTCTAATCTTGGCATCATCTTCAAAAAAACTGATAAGTAACTTATCTCCAACTGTCACTTGAAGTCGTTTGGCCGTGATTGACGAAATTAATATACCCTTATTGCTCGGATCTTCTTTGAGCGGAAATAACTGCCCCTCAACCAGGTACTCTGAAAAGGGACTCGTTTTAAAATCTGCCCCGATTCCTTTTAAAATAATTCCCTCAAAATCATCTTTGGTATGAATGATTCCAGCTTTTAAAGCGACAGATTGCACATGACTTACCCCTTCAAAATACTCCGGGTGCGTATAGACCTCACTTTGCCTACTCACAGCTTCCTTATCTAGAGATTCTGCAGACTTAAATGGGGTAATGATTACATGCGCCCAAAATCCAAATACTTTTTGGCTTATGGTTTGCTGGAACCCACTAATAAGGGCAGTAGCAACAATCATAACGGTCATGCTCAGGGCAACAGCCGCGATCGAGATTTTTAAAATAAACCTTGAAAATGCTTGATGCTGATTAAACGCTATTTTTTTGACAACAAAAAGTGGAAAATTCATAATCTAAGTAAGTGCATAATTAATAGCTTTTATTAATAAAAAGAAACATAAAGCAAGTATTTTTGAGATGGGAATGAAACAATTTATTTATTTATACAGCATTTTATCTATCTGGGGGCTCGGCTTTCAAGCTTGTTCTGCACAAGAATCGACTGAAAAAAATGGAAGTTCTGCCATAGCCACCATGGAAGATAGGGCTATTCGAACGGGTGCGGAAGTCTTATTGGATGATTGGAGTGCGATCCAAGATGTTCATGTCGGCTTGCTGGTCAATCAGACATCTATGGTGGGGGACCAACATTTGGTGGACCTCTTATTAGAAAAAGGAGTTAGCATAGGTAAAATATTTGCTCCTGAACATGGATTTAGAGGTGATGCGGATGCCGGAGAACATGTCAAGGATGGAGTGGATGCCAAAACAAGACTTCCCATTGTATCCTTATATGGTAGCCATAAAAAACCAAGTACGGAAGATTTGAACGGACTCGATGTGGTTATTTTCGACATCCAAGATGTAGGTGCAAGGTTTTACACCTATATTTCGAGTTTACATTATTTGATGGAGGCATGCGCTGAAAACGAGGTGAAAGTGCTCGTATTGGATAGGCCAAACCCTAATGGAGATCTTGTGGACGGCAATGTCTTAGATATGAATTACTCCTCTTTCGTCGGAAAACATCCTATTCCTATTTTACACGGAATGACGGTGGGCGAATATGCGCAAATGATAAATGGCGAGCATTGGTTAAGCGATAGTATCTTATGTGAATTGGAGGTTATCTCCTGTGAACAATACACGCATAAAGACAGCTATAGCCTCCCTATAAAACCTTCTCCAAATCTACCCAATGACAGAGCAATTAGATCCTATCCCTCAACGTGTTTTTTCGAAGGCACAGTGATCAGTGAAGGTCGCGGCACAGTTAAGCCGTTTCAAGTTTTTGGTGCACCAAATTTGGATGTTGAATCAACTTCTTATGTCTTTGTTCCCAAAAGTATGCCTGGAGCAAAATACCCTAAATTTGAAGGTCAAGAATGCTTAGGTTTTGATATTAGTCAAGTTTCAAATGATTTTGTGGAACAAAAAGGACTTAATTTGAATTACCTTATTAGAATGTATACGTTATATCCTGAAAAGGAAAAGTTTTTTCTTGAAAATGGTTTCTTTGATAAACTAGCGGGAGGTACCCAACTTCGGGAAGACATAATAGGGGGTAAAACCGCCGAAGCGATTAAATCTTCATGGCAAGATGATTTAAATGCTTTCAAATCAATTAGAAGTAAGTATTTGATTTATCCAGATTTTGAATAAGTATAAATTATAATTAATGAGTGTTGAAATATTAGTCTATTTACTTATCGGTGCCAATGTCCTCTTTTCATGGCAAGGTTTTGGCAATAGTGCGCTGTTTGACAAGTACAAGTTTCGCATCGGCAATATACTTTCAGAGAAAGAATATATTCGAATGCTTAGCAGTGCCTTCTTACATGGTGATATGACTCATTTGTTGGTCAATATGATCGCGCTATATTCTTTTGGATTAGCAATGGGATATAGTATTAGTACCATGCAGTTTGCCATATTATATGGCGTTAGTTTGCTCGCTGGAAATTTCTTGTCTTTATTTTTTAATAAGCATAACTATAACTATAGTGCAGTAGGAGCCAGTGGCGCAGTGAGTGGAGTAGTTTTCGCCAGCGTGCTTTTTTATCCTGATGGAAACGTATTGCTGTTCTTTATCCTGCCATTAAAAACATGGGTTTTTGGTATTCTATACCTCTTGTATTCCGTGTATGGAATGAATAAGCAAAGTGATAATATTGGGCATGAGGCGCATCTTGGAGGCGCCGTTGCAGGGGTGCTTCTTGCTTTGGCTTTCGAACCAAGTTTGGCAATGAAAAATTGGTGGTTGACAGCAGCTTTACTAATTATTCCATTAATCATGTTTTTCATAAAACCGAAAGGTGCTCAATCGGGAAATCGGTTTACAGTTTTTAATGATAATGAGCCTAAAAGAACGAAAAGAAGTATTGACGATTTATACTACAACAAGGAGTTTGAACGAGAGAAAGAATTGAACGCTTTGCTCGATAGGGTAAATGAGTTTGGTGTTGAAAGTTTGAGCGCTGCTGAGAAGACTAGGCTTCATGAATTATCTAAATAAATGGATATGCAACAAATTTTATTGACAAATATTAAGGAACTTGTTCAGGTAAGGGGGGACGGGGAGGAAGTTGTTTCTGGCTCAGCGATGTCAAACTTGCCTACTATCAAAAATGCCTGGTTGCTGCTGAAGGGTGATTTCATTCAAGATTTTGGTGAAATGCTTACTTGTCCATCAGGAGACTTCAAAATTGTGGACGTCAAGGGAAAAATGATCTTACCTACTTGGGTGGATTGTCATACGCATATTGTTTTTGCAGCTAGCCGTGAAGAGGAGTTTGTCATGAAAATCAAGGGACAAACTTATGAGGAAATTGCCTCAGCAGGTGGGGGAATCTTAAATTCCGCCAGAAAATTACGCCAACATAGTGAAGATGAGTTATATCAGTGTGCTGCTGATCGCTTGATTAAGTTGATTAAATTGGGTACTGGGGGTATTGAGATTAAGAGTGGTTATGGCTTAAGCAAAGGAAGTGAGTTGAAAATGTTGCGGGTGATTCGAAGACTTAAAGAGAATTTCGATATACCTATAAAAGCTAATTTGCTCGCGGCGCATGCTATACCTGAGGAGTATAATGGAGATCGACAAGGCTATATTGATCTTATTATACAAGAAATCATTCCGGAGGTTGCAGCGCAAAATTTAGCTGAGTTTATTGATGTGTTTTGCGAGCAAGGATTTTTTAGTGTGGAAGAAACAGATCAAATTTTAAAAGCAGGTTTGCAATATGGATTGCGTCCTAAGATTCACGCGAATCAATTAGCCATCAGTGGAGGAGTGCAAGTAGGTGTAAAGAACAATGCCATATCGGTAGATCATTTGGAACAAATTGCTAACGCTGAAATTGAAAGCTTAAAAACATCTAATACCATTCCTGTTGTTTTGCCATCTTGTTCATTTTATTTAGGGATACCTTATGCTCCAGTGCGTGCCTTGATCAACGCAAATTTACCTGTAGCGATTGCTTCCGACTATAATCCAGGGAGCACGCCAAGTGGTAATATGAATTTTCTGGTAAGCTTGGCTTGCATCAAAATGAAGATGCTTCCTGAAGAGGCAATCAATGCGGCCACAATTAATGCTGCTCATGCTATGGGTGTTCAAGACATTTTGGGTAGTATTTCAAGAGGTAAACTAGCTAATTTTTTTATAACATCTGCTGTTCCTTCGGTCCATTATTTGGCCTATAGTTTTGGAGAGAACTGTATTCAAGAGGTGTGGATCAAGGGCCGAAAGTTTACAGCTTAATAATTATGTTTAGGGTTTCAGCCAGCTGAACCTTGGAAAAGTAAATCGAAAAGATGCCAAGGCGAATAATAGGCATCTGTTAGTCCAAATCTATCTTTAAAGTATATTTTTTCACTGTATAGGTGAAGATATGTTTCGATTAATCCTATTTTTGTTCGGTGTTATGATACAAACAATAATCATTTTATTTTATGTTGGTTTGATAGCTTATTGTATTCATAGATTGCCGCTTTTTGCAATCAATGGATTAAGTAAAAAGTGCATACTGTCTCTCTTTCTTCTTAAAATTGGTGCTGGCTTAATCTATGTTTATTTTTCTACTCATATTATTAAGGCAGGAGATATATTGTTGTATTATTCGGATAGTCAACTTATATACGCTCACTTAAGGCATGGAGACATACTTGCATTTTTACAATTAAGCATAGGTCTAAATAATGTCCCTATTACGGAAAACATTGCTTCCACTGTTGAGGCAATGGGTTATTGGCGCGATACTTCCGCCTACATGGTGGTCAGGTTCAATGCATTGGCAAATGTGTTAACCTTGGGATCTGGAATATATGCAAATGCAGTTTTTTTTGCACTTATATCTTTTTTTGGATCATTCCTTTTCGCGAAGGTTTTGGTGAAAAAGCTGCAAGCAAAGACCAGTGTATTGCTAGCGGTCTTTTTAACACCAAGTATCTGGTATTGGACAGCAGGTTCTCATAAGGAATCTCTTTGTGTGGCCTTAGTTGCTTGTATACTATATAGTCTATTGTATCTTGTCCATGTTAAGAAAGTTATTGCGATTATACTGGCATTAGCTTCCTTCGTTTTGTTGTTTTATACTCGATTTTTTATAGCGGTAATGCTGGTTCCCTCGCTAATGGCATATTATATTTATCATAAGAAGAGAACATGGCACCCCCTGTTAGTCTTTATGTCTGTCTTTATTGTACTTGGTGGGCTATCTTACTTGACACCAAAGATCCTTGGCATACCTAACTTGGTTGATGCAGTTATTGCAAAGAAGCAGTTATATGAAGCATTAGATAATGGAAATACCGCAATTGAATTGGGAATTTATGAGGAGAGTTACTTGGGGATTTTAGTAAACGCTCCTCAAGCCCTTTTCAATGCTATTGTTCGACCTCATTTCTTGGATATCCATTCACTTTTTCTTGGTCTTGCTAGTTTGGAGAGTCTATGGATTACTGTATTATTAGTTACAGGACTTTTTTATGTAAAAAATTGTAGTTGGGATCAACAGGCTATAGTTTTTCTATTGCTTACTTTCGGTATGACTTATTTGCTGCTTACGGGTTTGATAGTTCCAAATTTGGGTGCAATACTCAGGTATCGGAGTGTTGCATTGTTTTTTCTTGTGCCTTGTTTAGTTTATCTGTGGACAAAAAAGGATGACCTGATTGCCTAATTAAATATAAAAAAGCCAAGAATTTTCCTTCAATTAACACTTTTGTGGATAAAAAAGGCATAAATTTCAACTAAAAAGATACAAAAAATAGCTTTTCCGTTTAAATTTGTGAAAAATTTATTTTTAAATGGATAATTCTAGAAAATCAAGTGTAAAAACTGCTACTCAGCGTAAGAAGATAAATGTTAAGCTACCGAATAAGAGGATATCCGAATATTATGCGGAGAATGTTTTTACGGAATCGACAATGAAGAAATATCTTTCTGAAGATGCATTTTATGGAATTCAGCATGCAATTAGCGCGGGAAAAAAGATTGATAGAAATACAGCTGATCAAGTTGCTGCAGCTATGAAGTCTTGGGCAATGGAGAAAGGAGCTAAATCATATACGCATTGGTTTCAACCTTTAACAGGAAGCACAGCAGAGAAGCACGATACGTTTTTTGTCCCCTCAATGGATGGGGAAGGAATGGAAACATTTACGGGGTCTGAATTGATTCAACAAGAGCCTGATGCCTCTTCTTTTCCAAATGGTGGAATTCGTCAAACTTTTGAAGCAAGAGGATATACAGCATGGGATCCTACCTCTCCTGCGTTTATCATGGAGATTGGTGATGGGATTACATTATGTATCCCAACAATTTTTATTTCATATACTGGGGAAAGTCTAGACCATAAAGCTCCATTGTTAAAGTCTTGCCACTTTCTAGAAAAAGCCGCATTGCCGGTAGTTAATTTATTTGACAGGCATGTCACCAAGGTGCATTCAACCTTGGGATGGGAACAAGAATATTTTGTGGTTGATGAAGCTTTATTTTATGCAAGGCCCGATTTGGTGTTAAGCGGAAGAACATTAATTGGTCATGCTCCTGCTAGAGGGCAACAATTGGATGATCATTATTTTGGAGCTATTCCTGAGCGAGTGTATGACTTTATGTTGGATTTTGAAAGAGAAGCGCATAAGTTGGGTATTCCTGTAAGAACTCGCCATAATGAGGTGGCTCCAAGTCAGTTTGAGCTTGCACCAATGTATGAGGAAATGAATGTAGCAGTTGATCATAATCAACTGATTATGGATGTGCTGGAGAGAGTGGGTAAGCGACATAAGTTAGCTGTTTTGATGCATGAAAAACCATTCCAAGGCATCAATGGATCAGGCAAGCATAACAATTGGAGTTTAAGTACAGATACCGGTAAAAATTTGTTATCGCCAGGCAAGACCCCGAAGAACAATTTAATGTTCTTAACCTTCTTTGTCAATGTGATTAAAGCGGTCAATGAGTATTCTGATTTATTACGCGCAGCAATCGCTACAGCAAGCAACGATCACCGACTGGGTGCAAATGAGGCCCCTCCTGCTATTATTTCAGTATTTATTGGCTCTCACTTAACTTCGGTATTAGAGGAAGTGGCAAAACGAGTAGACCATGGTCGTTATGATGAGGATAAAAACGGAAGCCTTAAGTTAGATATTCACAATAAGATTCCAGATGTTTTGTTGGATAATACGGATAGAAACAGGACTTCTCCATTTGCTTTTACTGGAAATAAGTTTGAGGTTCGAGCAGTAGGCAGTACTGCAAATTGTGCATGGCCGATGACAGTATTGAATACCATCATGGCTAATCAGTTGACTGACTTTAAAACGGAAGTAGATAAATTGATAAAAGGTGGAGAGAAGAAAGAAGGTGCAATTTTACGCGTAATTCGACGATATATCAACGCTTCAAAAAATATCTTGTTTGAAGGCGATAATTATAGTGATGAGTGGGCACAAGAAGCAGAAAAAAGAGGATTAAGTAATGTAAAAACAACTGCGTATGCTTTAGACTTTTTGAATACGAAAAAAGCTAAAGATGTATTTATCAAAAACAATATTTTCAGTGATGTTGAGCTAGAAGCAAGAAGTGAAATATTTTACGAAGCTTACACCATGAAACTTCAAATTGAAGCCAGAACTCTTGGTGAGATGGCATTAAATGAAATTTTACCAGTTGCAATTACCTATCAAAACAACTTGATTGCTAATGCACGTGGATTGAAAGATCTAGGACTTAAAAAGGGGAGCTACCAATCTCAACTAAATTTGATAGAGCGCATCTCTAGCCATATTCAGGTAATCGAAAATGATGTGGCTGAAATGATAGAAGCAAGAAAGAAAGCGAACAAGTTGGTAGGAGCTTCCGAGATGGCCAAAGCCTATTGTGATGACGTAAAGCCTTATTTTGATACGATACGATACAATTGTGATAAGTTGGAGTTGATAGTGGATGACAAATTATGGCCTATACCGAAGTATCGAGAATTGTTATTCTTAAGATAGATTTACTTATTCGGCAATAAAAAACGCCCAGTTATGCTGGGCGTTTTTTATTGATAAAATCTGATAGTTAGTTTCACTTATCCCGAATATAATTTTCATTTTATTCGCAATCAGAATTTAATCTGTAAAATGTTTGTCCATTCATTTCAAAGTTTGCTTGACCACCTTCGCATACAAATGTGACTAGAGTTACCAATTCATTTCCAAAATTCAAATCTACATGGAGTGTATCATTTTCAAATGTATAATTAAGAACTTCGGGTATATGATTTGAATCCCCTGCTGTATAGGTATTGTAAAGAGAATCACAATTATCAATACCACAGTAGTAAGTATAGCGTAATCCATCTTCATAGAGGTACATGGTGTTTGAATTGTTAGCACCGTAAGTCCATTTTCCTTCCATATCATAATATGGCGCTGGGAGATTGACGGCCTTCTCGCATGAGGTAAAAAATAGGGTTATTATAGAGATTGATAGAAATACTTTTTTCATAAATTAAAGATATACCTAAAATTTAACTAAATGTATCTTCATAGTATACCTTTTAAAATGATTAATTACAGCTTAAATATGCTTAACGGTTTTTTGCACTAAAAAAGCCCAGTGCTTTCGCACTGAGCTTTCCTTGTGACCCCGATAGGAAAGAGTTCAAGCTTTTTAGAGGATTTGAAGGATCTTCTCTGGTAAGTGAAATATGTAGGGTTGAAATGATCACGATACAATGCAAGCTTTAGTCCTTTTGTTTACATCAATTTTAATAGTTAACGAATTGATTTCATTAAAACTTTTCCTTTAATAAACACCTCTTCTTTTAAAGCATATTCATGTGCAATATTTAATCCTCCTAAGGCAATACCTGAAGATTCGAATACGTGCAGCGTTTCAGCATCTATTTCTAAAAAATAAACCGCATGCTTAAAACTCGAATTTTTTATTTCCATAGACATGTCTATTCTTGGAATTCTTCTGAGCTTTTCAGGTTTATGTTTGTTGGGGCGGAATTCCCAATGAAACAAACCCATAGTTGTAAGTGAGTTTTCCTGATTTCTAGTATATTGTGCGAGCCAGATTTGCATCAGTTCCGTTAAAAAGTTAGGGTTTTGCATAGAAAGTCAATTAAATAATTGATTTTAAATGCTCATAAATCATTACCATAGCTAAAGTATCTAACTCACAATAACGCTTAAGTGCATCTGCAATTTCTTTTCGCTCCTTATCAGACATATCTGTATATTGAATCTTGCCATAAGCTGTTAAAGCTGCACCACCATCTTCAACATTCTCAATATCAGATACATTTGCTTCAATTTCAGCAGAACTTATACCTTTAAATACCTCTGGCAACATTTTGTAAGGACTGATAATTTCACCATCTTCTTTTTTTAACCAAATATGAGTTGTATCAAAATTTTGACTTGAAACGGCAATTTCACCAATAGGTTGACCATACTTTTCTTTTACGATCGTGCTAGATTTTAATACCGCAGGGAGTACTTTTTTAATAGAATTAGACCCTTTGGTATGTGGATTGTAATAGTACTTTTTTACCATATCACATAGGTCAACCATATCTCTTTTAGGTTGTAACCAAGGGTCAGGATGTTCACTTTTTGAATGACAAATCGATTCTATGAATGCAATAAGAGACTCTTTTTTTTGGTATTGACTAGATTTCAATTGGTCTCTAATCGAATTAAGGATCGTATTTTCATGCGTTGAATATCTAAAAATTGTGCCGTCATCGTTCGATAAGGCCTTTTTTAAATGCTCAATAAATTTGAAATTCGGGAATTCTCCAGGATTGGTATTGATATATTCATTAGCATGTTCAATGCGGCCATCTTCATAATAAATATGATGTGAAAACTGAAAGGCTATTTGCTCATAAGGCTTACGTCCTAAATGGAAGGGTAGCGGCACTGTTGATGTTTCAAAATCTATGAAGTGAAGCGGGAATAACCAAGTGTCCATTTCAGCCCTTAAACCTGCTTTATCAATAAACTCTGTAAAATCACCATCTCGTTCTTTTTCAATTTGCAGCCACTGTCGTTCGGTACGATGCAGTTTTCCGGCAGTCTCTTTGTATTTGATATGCTCTGGGGTCAGTTGAGATTTAAAAAGTAGCCCCTGCTCCATTATTTTTGGATCTTTTAAATCCCAAACATTAAAAATATTAGGTTTAGCAAAATCTAAATCAGTCCATTGATGTTGTGTTTTCAAACAATATTCAAAACCAGATTGCTTTAATTGACCTTTTTCACTTTCGTCTTTCTTAAATTCACACTTCTTACAAGCTCCAAACTGCGTTGGCCAATTGGGATAATAATCCTTAATTCTAATTTTGCGCAATAACTTTATGGCTTCATTAAAATTTAGATTATCGTAATATTTAAAGTCGTTGTTATGTATTTTATCAACCACCTCCGTCAAATCTTCCACATGCAGCAGATTATCTCCTAGCTGTCTTACATTATCTACCAAAACATCTACACCAGTTCGTTTATCAGAATTTTGTTTAACTCTAAATTGTTGATTTAAGCCTTCTACAGTAGCTGCTTTCGTTTTATTAACTAGACATAAGTAAGGATTGATTTTATAAGTGGGTAAGCAAAGTTGGGCTACATAACTTTGAAAAGCCAAATCAAATAAATAAGGCTTCCAGGCACCTACCAAACCACCTTTTTTCCCCATAAAATTATGATCATTATTTGGGTCAATGGATTTGGCTTTTACTTCAATAAGTTCAATGTTTTTACCTTTTTTTACCAGAATATCCGTTCTGATAAATAGATCATTCACATAAAAAGCAGCTTCATAAATAATTATCTTTTCTTGCTTTAAGAGTTCAGTAGTTTGATCTGCTAAATCTTGATAATAATTACCCTCATACGGTGCGTCTACTAAAATCCCATCCGGATATTGTAAGCGTGCATACTCTTCTATTTGAAAACCACCACTAGCGAGTGCTTGCAAAAACGGATCTTCGTTTTTAACATTATGGTAAACATTTGGACTATTTGAAAAGTAGAGTTTATTAGGACATTCTAGTCCTTGTTTAAATCGTGATTTTGATAGTGCTTTCATTTATAAAATATGAGGAGAAATTTTCGAGATATAGAGCTTCAGTTGGTTTCTAAATTATTGTTAGTCATTTCATAATAAATAATTTAATACCGAATCCCAGTTAGGGAACTTTTCAGAAGCAAAATGAATCCACTCCCCATCAAAATCCTTTGCTCCATTATTTGGTCTGTCGTCAATTAAAATATCACCTTTAACCAGATCTTTACGGTGGGTCAAGATAAGCCTTCTGTTTATTTTATCACCAAATTGTTCTGCTAACCACAAACGCTTATCTGTCCATGCAGAAGGGTTATTCCAGGGTGCTGTGCTAAGGAAATACACTTCATATTTCTCTGAATGAAGTAATTTTTCTACTGAATTAATCGCAGATTCTATGGGCTTCAAATTCCTGAAAAGACCCGGAATAGTATCCGGATCTTTATCAAAAGGTGGTTCGTTTCTTAAGGGATGAGCATTCATTGCAGAAACAAAATCTGCAACAACACCATCTAAATCAATGTTAAGAATCTTCATAAATTATTGTAGTTGTTACGAACGTATATAGTCTTTATCAAACACATCATTATCTAAAATCTCTCGAGCTACATCTTCATAATTAAGAAGGTATAAATCTTTCCATAATTCTTCTTCATTCTTATAGTCTTCAACAGAAATATCGAGGGTTTCCAGAACATCCTCTAATATTTCATTCGAAATATCACCTCCGTTTAGTTTATCATTAATTTCTGGTAAGTCTTCAAAATTTATTCCCAATAAAAGATTAGTGAGATCGTCCGTATCTGTATCATTTTCACATTCTTTACAAACTGTGCATAACAGAACGGTTTTAGACATATTTATAAACTTGTTTAAATCATTTTCACCTAGCGATATCAAATCGCTGTGCGAATCAAAGTCATAGAATGAATCTATTAATGCCTTAAAGAAAGAAGTTGGTTCATCATCATCTTCTTCAATACCAAATTTTTCTTCTCTCCAATTATAAAATAGTCTATACTCTTCATAAGGGTTAAAGTTCAATTCTCCACCTTTAAGATGCAATCCATCAACACTTAAATCTAATCCTTCATCATCTATTTTATTTTCCCAAGCTTGTAAAGCGTTATTTATGGCTAATAAAAACCAGTAGTATTGATTATTTTCATTAATAAAGTTGATTGTGTTTTTTCTAAAGTTTTCTTGTGTTGTTAAATCACCGTGAATAATTTCTTCAATAATTTGATCTATTTCTTCTAATGATGTGTCGGTGTTAACATCCACTGAATTTTGTTGATCTTGAGGATTGTTTGAAGTGTTTTTAAGGATAGTGTAGCCCAACTTTTCAGCTCCAGTAATAAAATCTGCAATATTCTCTCCCCATTGATTAGACATTACTATTTGCACGCCATTTTTAATACTCAATGGTTCTTTCATATTAAAACGTTTAGCGTCTTTTACTTCACTTTCTTTTACAATAAAGCCTTTACCACCTTGCACTTCATCTGGAAATGCGGTTTGTATTTCTTCTAAGGACGGATTATTTTTCTCTGCCCAGTCTTTTACGATTGTAAAAACTAATTTTCTCTTGTTAAGGTTTTCTCCTAAACCTTCTGCTGTGTATTTTGTATAATCTCTTGCCATTTTATTTTTTATTTTTTATTAATTTTTTATTGAGAAATTCTCATCTATATCTTTATTCTTGTCTTTGTGTTTTGTGATGAAGTAGGTATTGTTTTTAATGAAAGTGCTTACCATTTCGACATCTTGCTCATTGCCTTTTAATTCTTCATCTAGGCTCAATAAATCAGTCGCTAGTTTTTTAATGCCACCATCAGTATGCTCAACATAGAGTTTTCGCTCGCTCTTGTCTATCTTACTACTTAGATTATAGATTTCTCTTATTGTTCTTGGTTCTGAATGAAAGCCCAAATCAGTAATATATTTTTTTGCTTCTTGGGTATATCCTGCCTCAAAGTGTTCGTGTAGCATTCTTAAACATTGGGAAATTCCATAAATAGCTCCAGGTCCATTACTCTTGCCTTCAAAAACTCTAATCTGCCCTAGTATTGATAAGAATAAATCCGAAACTAATTGTTCAGATGCACTAGATAACTTCTCTCGTAATCTAGGTTTAATATATTTTGACATGTTCTTATAATAATTGAGCATAAAAAATCAAATATACACTTTAGTTTACGTATTTTTGATTCATAAATGATTCATAATTGACAACGTATGATTGACGCTCTGAAGAATTTAATTGAAGATAAAATTACAAGACCAGTAAGAACTAGAGGAGATTGTGAGCTAATTTCTAATGCTATTACAGAAATATTGGATAAAGATATCAGCTACAGCACAATCAAACGATTTTATGGTTTATCTCCAAGTACAAAACCAAACAAAAACACACTAAATATATTATCTCAATTTGTTGGCTACAAAAACTACCAACATTTCATCTTAAACTATCCAAATAAAGACAATATTGATTTGTATCAAACGATCTATAAAGCGGTTGCTAAAGATGATGATTATGCAATCATAAATTTGGTTATTAAAGCCAAAAAAACATCTGAACATTTTATCGATTTTATTATCTTCCTAGTAAGAGAATTATTGCATGATAAAAACTATCCATTAATGGATAGTATCTTTAAATTAGACGCGCTCAAATTCAACAGCTTTACGTATTCTGAAGCATTAAAATTGGGCAACTCCATCGGTTTTTTGCTTCGAAAAAAACCTACAACCAATTCCCTACTGCTTCGTAATGTTAATTATATTGAGTGTGTGTATTTAACCTTTGTGGACTATTCTAGTTTGAATGGGTACTATGGAGAACAAACAGAAATAATTAAACGTAATGAACTTGATAAAGAAATTACTCTATTCAACTCTGCAATACTTGCGTTTAGGAATTTTTTAAATCAAAAGCCAAAAAAAAAAATCAGTGGTGATTCAATTTACTCCAAGCAATTAAATCCAATTTTGTGCAGTCGATTATTGGCATTAGAACTAATAGCTGATGACAGAGATAATTCTACTGAAATTTTAGACAATTATTTCGCAGTACATTCAAAAAAATCTCTCATACTCGATTATTCTTACGAATTGTTTTACACAGCTATATTAACTAAAGATTTTATGCTCATGAATTATCTAATAGAGAAAATTCATCTGGATACTAGCATTGAACTCTACTATCAAAAACACCATCTAAACTCTTTTTACTTAATGTGTATGTTTTATTTTAAACACAGTAAAAAAGATCCTGAACAGAAAAAATACGCTCGTCTTTTTAATTATAGTCACTGTGCATATAGCTATGAGGAATTTATCACCATTATTCATCAAGTTTATTTATTTGGAACGGCCATAACCGCCAATAAAAAAGATCAAATCATAAAGCAATACACCAAACTGACTAAACAACTGAACTATCCGTATTTTTCAGAAGAATTTTTACTCGACTATTTTAAATAAACTTGCTAATGAATCCAGTCCTCGCAGTGCAGAGGCGTTTAACGGTATTCCACGTCGTTTTTGTGTTTGTTTTTTGTGTTTGGGAAAAATAGAAGTAATATGAAAAATAAAAAGCGGAGAACCAGTTAATTTTAACTAATTCTCCGCTAGAGTGACCCCGGAGGGATTCGAACCCCCAACCATCAGAGCCGAAATCTGACATTCTATCCAATTGAACTACGGAGCCAATAAGAAGTGTAAAGGTAGATATTCTTTGTAAGAAGCATCTTATTCCAAGGACAAAAATTAGAGCGCTATCAATTTTTTAGCTAGTTCTCCAAAGCTTGGCGCAGGAATCTTATAGTAAAGCAAATTATACTATTTTTACAACTCATTTATATAACTCAAGTTGATATGGATCAAAGTACACCAGCTTACTCAAGAACAATCATGACAGAAATCGTCTTGCCCAATGACGCAAACGCTTTAAATAATCTAAGAGGAGGTAAGATCTTACATTGGATGGATATTGCTTCTGCAATTGCAGCAGGGAAGCATGCAAAAGCGGTAGTGGTTACTGTTTCTGTAGATCAGGTATCTTTTGACAACCCAATCAAAATAGGCGATGTTGTTACCATTGAAGCCAAGGTTACAAGAGTCTTTAATACATCTATTGAAACCTATATTGAGGTTTGGGCAGAAAATCTACCATCACAAAACCGATACAAATGCAATACAGCTTACTATACATTTGTAGCTTTGGATAGTAATGGAAGACCGAAAAAAGCGATACCTATCGCCCCTGAAACTGCCGAGGAGAAAAATCAATTCGAAGGGGCCTTGAAAAGAAGAGAAATAAGACTTATTTTGGCAGGAAGAATACAAGCAACGGAGGCGGAAAGTTTCAAAGCACTGTTTAATCAAGAGTAAAAGCTCACTGATGATCAAAATACTTAAGAAATCAGGAAATGACCTAATTGAAATCCAGAATTTCGAAAAAGGTTGTTGGGTAAATATTTATCCACCATTTTCCAAAGAGAATCTAGAAGAAATCGCTCAAATGCATAATTTACCTTTAGATTTCTTGACGGATTCTTTAGATAGGGACGAGCAAAGTAGATTTGAGTCGGAAGAGGAGACGGATTTAGTTGTGGTCAACACACCTATTTTAAATAATGATCTTATTGACAATGAAGCGCTCTACCTAACTATTCCAATCGGTATAGTCAGCAAGCCCGAATATATTATCACGATTTGCAGCTATGAAAACAGAGTGATCGATGATTTTCTTTTGAATAAAATCAAAGGGTTTGACCCGGCAGATCAAAGCTTGTTTACACTTCAATTATTCAATCGCAATGTGTATTACTTTCAGTACTATCTGCGCGAAATTAATAATAAGCGTTACTCTTTTGAAAGTGAAATTTACCGCTCATCAAGGAGTAAGGATTTAAAACGCTTATTGAATTTGCAAAAAAGCTTAATCTATTTTGTGACCAATCTTAGGAGTAACGATTTAATGATGAACAAGCTTCGACGAACCAATTTTTTAAAAATCAGAGAAGACGAGCATAAGGAGGATTTTTTAGAAGATGTTGTTGTAGATAGTGGTCAGGCTATTGAAATGGCAGATATTTATACCAATATTTTAAATGGGACAATGGATTCTTTTGCTTCAATCATTTCCAATAATTTAGGAATTGTTGTTCAGCGTTTGACGGCAGTGACTATTGTGCTAATGGTCCCCACTTTATTGGCAAGTTTTTATGGAATGAATATCCGGTTACCGCTGCAAGAAGGATACGAGCATAGTTTTATTCCGTTTATCGTCATTATTGCGCTATCCTTGGTGTTTTCATTTGTCTTGGGCTGGTTTTTTATGAAGAAAAGATGGTTTTAAATAAGATTTAATGAAGAAGTGGATTCTTGGTTTTGTGTTACTTCTGGTATTCGTGCCCGTTTTACTGCTAATATTTAGAAAAGATAATGTTGTTTCCAGACAGGAGGCTATAGAACGCTGCGAATCTGCTCATTCAAAATACTACATCTGGGATGACATCGAAATTCATTACACGGATCAAGGTGCTGGAGATACAGTGATTTTTATGATTCATGGTTTTGGTGGCTCTCATAAAAACTTTAGCGTTATCGCCGAGGAATTGAGAGAAGACTATAGGATTATCTGCATTGATTTACCTGCTTTCGGACTTTCAGAAGTTCCCGAAATTAATCTGAAAAATGATGAGCTTTTTGCATATTATCAGCACTTTATTCGATCCAGTATTGATCTTCTTGACCTAAAGTATTACCATATGATGGGTAATTCTATGGGTGGATGGATAGCCTGGGATTTGGCAGCGGAAAGTGATAGTAGTTTGTTGTCACTTACTTTGTTAAATAGTGCTGGTTTCGGCATGGAGAAAGTGAAGGGCGCGGCTACGGGATGGATGACTGGTCCATTTGGCGGATTTATTTTTAAAAAAGGGGTCCCATTTCGTATGTCTAAATCTAATGCGGAAAGATGTTTTAGTGATGACTCTAAAATTAATCTAGATCGAGTTGAGAAAAACTATTTTATGCTAAACAAGGAAGGTACTTTCTCTTGGATGTTGCGAATGGCTGGTAGTACTGTACTTCCCGACACCGCATTAATCGCTCAGATAAATTGCCCTAGTTTAGTTTTATGGGGAAATGATGATCAAATTGTGCCAGTAGATCATGCGGATAAATTTGATGCTCTTTTACCTAATAGCAAGAAGATTATTTACGAAAAATGTGGGCATACACCACAAATGGAATACCCACAGCAAGTAGCTAGTGATTGGAGAAATTTTGTACGTGAAATATAGATAAAATGCTTGTAGGACTTATATTTATTTTACTCATTCTTGCCTTTTTTGCACTCGTTTTGTTTCGTAAAAATCATGCGATTTCCTTAAATCATGCCAGAGAAAAGCACCAGCTAAGCGAGTCTAAGTATTTTGATTTTCATGGATTATCCTGTCACTATACGGATCAGGGTAAAGGGGATGTCTTAATAATGGTGCATGGCTTGGGGGATTCATTCAAGATGTTTGATCCTATCGTCCAAAGACTTAGTCAAACTTATCGGTTAGTTCGAGTTGATTTGCCTGGATTTGGTTTAAGTGATGTTCCAAAAAGTTTTGAGCCACAAGGCGAACCGGTTGAATACTACAGGGCATTCATGCATCATTTTACTGAGCGTCTCGATGTGGGCGAGTTTCATCTTATGGGGAATTCACTCGGTGGATTAGTTTCTTGGGAATTTGCTCTACAAAACCAACAAAAGCTAAAAAGCTTGTGCTTGATTTCGAGTGCAGGATATGAAATGGAAGTTGTCAAACATAATATATCTAAAGGAGTGCTTCATTTGATTCCTAAATTTTTGCTGCAAAGAGGAATGCCATATAGTATGGCAAAAAAAAATGTGGCTATGGTTATTAAGCAAAGGGTTTATCGAACGAAATCCTTGATTGATATTCATTATGATATGATTAATACAACAGGCACATTGGCTTATTTCATACAAATGTTAAGTTTTGATTCTAATCCTAACATTAAGGAGCTACATCATTTAAAAACTCCAACCCTGATAGCTTGGGGTCAGCAAGATAGAGTTATCCCTGTGCATCACGCAGCAAAATTTGCTGAAGATATTCCAAACTCCCAAACAAAAATTTATTCTAATTGTGGGCATTATCCGCAAGTTGAGTATAGCAATAAGTTCGTTGAGGATTGGTTGAGTTTTGCGCAGGGCGAAACTGCTGGATAGGCAGAAACAAAAAACTTACGACTTAGTATTATGATCCTGCTTCTTTTGAAAGAATTATTGATTGGTAAAGTTGTAGCTACCTTCCTCTTGGAGGTAAGCATTGATAAAGTCATTGGCACTTGAACGTTTCTTTCCCTCCATTTGCAGACCTATCAGTTGGATGGGCTGGCTGCCTGTTCCAACCAAGAGTTGTTTGTTCGCAATAGAAATTTCTCCAGGCTTGAGCGTTTGCTCAGAGTCAATTAATTTGCTGGTATGAATTTTTATGACTTTCCCATGGAGTGCAGTGAAAGCTGTGGGGAAGGGATTTAATCCTCTGATCAAATTATGAATGTCTTTTGCTTGTTTTGACCAATCAATTAAACAATGTTTTTTAAAAATTTTGGGTGCATGTTGAGCTGTTAAACTTAAGTCTTGTGGGATTTCTTTGTAATCTTCCTTCTTAATATTTTCGAGTGTCTCTAGCAATAATTTAGCTCCTAAATGCATGAGTTTGTAGTAAATCTCACCGGTGGTATTATCAGGTTCAATATCGGTTTTGGCTTGCCCAATGATATTTCCCGTATCAATTTCTTGTTTCAGAAAAAAGGTACTTACACCTGTTTCTTTTTCTCCATTAATTACTGCCCAATGAATAGGTGCTGCACCCCGGTAGTGTGGCAGCAGCGAACCATGCACATTTATAGAGCCTAATGGGGGCATGTTCCAAACAACAACAGGCAACATGCGAAACGCTACAATAACTTGTAAGTCGGCACGCAAAGCGCGTAACTTTTCTAAGAAATCTTCATTTTTTAAATTGGTCGGCTGAAGGATTTGAAGGTTTTGACTTTTAGCATAGACTTTGACATCACTTTCTTTAAGTTTTCTTCCGCGACCGGCAGGTTTGTCTGGAGCGGTAATTACACCAACTACATTGTATCCCGCTTCTACGATAGCTCTTAAACTTGCAACAGCAAATTCTGGTGTCCCCATAAATACTATTCGTTCTATTTCAGGCATATCAGGCTTTGTTAATTTAGTTTCTCGCGAATGTTAATCTTTCTCCCTTGCTATTTTCATTGAACTTCCCATTTTCATAGGCTAAATGACCACTCACAAATGTGTGCGTCACCGTATTTCTGAAAATGTGTCCTTCCAATGGGCTCCAATTGCATTTATAGTGAATCGTTCCTTTTGAAACATAATTTTTTTCATGCATATCGACCAAGACTATATCTGCATAATATCCTTCACGAATATATCCTCGGTCTTCAATTTGAAAACATTTAGCAGGCGCATGACTCATTTTTTCAACAACTTTCTCTAGGCTGATTTTTCCTCGTTGATGGAAATCGAGCATCATGTTTAAACTGTGTTGAACTAGGGGCAGGCCAGATGGAGCTTGAAAGTAGCTGTTTCTTTTTTCGTTTAGGGTGTGAGGGGCATGATCGGTAGCAATTATATCTAGGCGGTCATCTAATAGGGCCTCCATTAAAGCGTAACGGTTGGACTTTATTTTTATAGCAGGATTGCATTTAATTCGGCTTCCAAAAATATAGTAGTCTTCACTATCAAACCATAAGTGGTGTACACAAACTTCAGCAGTGATTCTTTTTTCTTCCAAAGGTATTTTATTGGTAAAAAGCGACAGCTCTTTTGCAGTAGAAATATGTAAAATGTGCAGACGAGTATTACATTTTTTTGCTAATTCTATTGCCTTAGATGAAGACAGGTAGCAGGCCTCTTCATCACGGATAATTGGGTGCATGAAGAAAGGAACCAACTCACCGTATTTTTCTCTAGCTTTTGCTTCATTGGCTCTTACGGTATGTTCATCTTCGCAATGCGTAGCGATAAGGCCTTCAAAGTTGCAGAAGTAGTTTTTTAGTGCTTTTTCATTATCCACCAACATATTGCCAGTACTGCTTCCCATAAAGATTTTCAAGCCACATACTTTGGATAAATCTGTTCGCATGACTTCATCATAGTTATCATTGGCACCACCCATAAAAAAGGAGTAATTGGCTAAAGAAGTTTGAGAAGCTACATGATATTTATCTTCTAATCGTTGCTGCGTGGTCGAGCTTGGTTTGGTGTTCGGCATTTCCATAAATGAAGTGGTGCCCCCCGCTACTGCAGCTTTCGCTTCTGTATAAATCTCCGCTTTATGGGTAAGTCCAGGTTCCCTGAAATGCACTTGGTCATCAATAACACCAGGCAGCAAGTACTTTCCTTCAGCATTTATTTCTTCTGCTTGAAATGTATTGTCTATTTGTGCAGCTATTTTTTGAATACGTTGGTCTTTTATCCACACATCAGCGGTAAAAGTTTTGCCTTCATTGACGATTTTTGCCTGCTTTATTAAGAAGTTATTCATAATATTTACTTGTTCTACAAAGTTACTCGTTTTTTTACGCTTCCTTTTCATTCAATGGAAGCTTTTCAACTCTTGTTAATTACTTTTTTCTTTCCTTACTTGCGCTTGGTTTAGTTTTACATAAAAAATAATACTAAATGAAATTTTTTATTGATACCGCAAATTTAGAACAGATTAAAGAAGCTGAAGCATTAGGTGTTTTGGATGGAGTAACTACCAACCCTTCATTAATGGCTAAAGAAGGAATTAAAGGTGAAGCTGCTGTGTTGAAGCACTATGTGGATATTTGCAATATAGTAGATGGCCCGGTAAGTGCCGAAGTGTTAAGCACTGATTTTGATGGAATAGTTAGAGAAGGAGAGGCCTTAGCTAAATTGCACAAGAATATTGTAGTTAAAGTGCCGATGATAAAAGAGGGGATCAAAGCGATTAAGTATTTTTCGGATAAAGGAATTAAAACGAATTGTACTTTGGTGTTTTCAGCTGGGCAAGCTTTGCTAGCAGCAAAAGCAGGAGCAACTATGGTATCCCCGTTTATTGGCCGGATTGATGATAGTAACTGGGATGGTGTTCAATTGATTGAACAAATCGTACAAGTATATGAGAATTATGGTTTTGTTACGGAGATATTAGCGGCATCTATTCGATCGCCTTTACATATCGTTCAATGTGCCGAAGCAGGCGCGGATATTGCCACTTGCCCATTAACGAGTATCGAAGGCTTGTTTAAACACCCATTAACAGACATCGGGTTAGCTAAGTTCTTAGAAGACGCAAAGAAAATGGGATAATATAAGAACCGTTATCAAAAGTATATAATGTATAATTCCTTCGCCATTGGCGGAGGAATTTTTGTTTTTACAGAAATACTTTAATGAAATAAGCCTTGAAGAATTCTTAAGAAACAGCTTAAATCTAATATCTTACAACAAAAATAGTGATCAATGAAAGTAGAAAATAAGGCGATAGGGTACATGCACATAGCTACTTTCTTGTTTGGTTTTACTGCTATTCTTGGGAAGCTCATTAATCTTGGGAGTTTGAACTTGGTTTGGCATCGTATGTGGATTGCTGCGTTTGTTTTTTTATTCTTTCCTAATTTCATTAAAAAGTTAAAACAAACGGCGAAGCCTGTGTGGAAACAGTTTTTATTGATTGGATCTTTGGTGGCTATACATTGGCTAGCATTTTATGGTTGTATTAAGGTTGGAAATAGTGCATCCCTTGCTTTGGCTACCTTTGGAACAATTACCTTGTTTGCTGCATTTATAGAGCCGCTGGTGTTTAAAGAGAAATTTAAAAAACGTGAACTTTTCATCGGTCTTTTAGTTCTTGTTGGTTTGGGGTTTATTGCGAAATCCAATCCTGATCAAGTATTTTCATGGCAGTCCAGTTATATACAAGCTATGGTTTTGGGTATCGTTGCTGCATTCTTTGCAGCACTTTTTTCAGTTTTAAATAAAAAATATGTTAAGGATAATAGCCCTTCAGTGGTTACTTTCTTTCAAATGATAGGAGGCTTTATATTTTTAAGTTTGTTGGTGCCTTATTTGGTGTTCTCTGGCATGGAGTTTCAATTGGTTCCAGATTGGAATGATGTCATTTACTTACTGCTATTAGCAGTAGTATGCACAAATATTGCTTTTTCATTAGAAATGGAAGCCCTTAAAAATATGAGTGCGTTTACGTCTAATTTGATTCTGAATATGGAGCCAATTTATGGAATAGCTTTAGCTATTGTCTTTTTTGCAGAAAACCAGTTCTTAAATAGCTGGTTTTATACTGGCGCGCTAATTATTTTAGCTACTGTTTTCCTGCACCCCTTAATGGATAGGTACTTTAATGAAAAACCGAATGACAGGGGTAGGTAAATGAAATAAAAAACAAGTATATTGTGACTAAAGTTATCGCAAATCATGTTTCAAGCGCTATAGCCCTCCATAAATCCGTTAAAAAGATAATGGTGGCAATAAAATCCAAGTTATTAAAAAAAGTAAATTGTAATACTAATAAAAATCAGGCGAATTCCGAAAAGCCATATGAGTAGGAAAACTAAATAAAAAAAAATGGAAAATTTATTAATGTTATCACAAATTATTGTGGCAGTATCTGTTGCATATGTATGGACTTTTAGGTTTAATAATGTCTTAAAAGAATTCGAACAATTTGGATTGAGTGATTTAACCCGAAATATAGTAGGAGCTACAAAAATATCCTTAGCTACATTGCTTGTTGCTGGTATTTGGTATCCCTCACTGGTTCTTATTCCATCAATTCTTATGGGATTGTTAATGGTAGGTGCTCAATATTTTCATTTCAAAATAAGTAACTTATTTATTAAACATTTACCATCGCTAATTCTTCTGTTCCTAAGCATTTTCATAGCCTATTCATCAATCTAATAGATAAGGATGTACATAATTATAACGTGTGTTTTAATATCAAGTTTTTCCTTTTTTGCTTATGCATTTTCCTATTTTAATTCACCGCATATGAAAAGTGAATTTAAACGGTTTGGTCTGGAAAAAATGGGATTAACCACTGTTGTATTAGAGATTATGGGAGCTTTAGGTTTATTAGTAGGACTTAAATTTTATTTTATTCTAATGATTTCATCGCTCGGTCTTGCATTACTAATGTTCGCTGGCCTCATGGTAAGATTAAAGTTAAAAGATAGCATTCGGGTTTCTTTGCCAGCTTTTTTTTATATGGCTTTAAATATGTACATATTTTGGGCATCAATAAATTTAATGACATAAATAATTGTGGCATGGAATATCAGTCGCAGCCGCAGCTTTGTGACAGGTTGATATCAGTCAGTTTTTGCTGGCATTAAAAATACGGGTGAAATATTTTTGATTTGAATCCTAGCTGCTTCCTAATGTGGAGATGGTTATATTACTGTAGTATTTTCCCCCAGCTGCATCTTTCTAAGGCAACTTGCCTTACTTGATCGATAGATATACGCTCTTGTTCCATGGAGTCTCTTTCGCGAATAGTGACTGTGTTATCTTCAAGCGTTTGATGATCTACAGTAATGCAATATGGCGTTCCGATAGCATCTTGTCGACGGTAGCGTTTTCCGATATTATCCTTTTCTTCATATTGACAGTTCAAGTCCAAACGAAGTTGATTGAATATTTCTCGCGCCTTATCCGGTAAGCCGTCTTTTTTAGTCAATGGGAAAATAGCTACTTTAACTGGAGCCAAAACAGGAGGTAAGGCCAAAACAACTCGCGAGTTACCTTCACCTAAATCTTCATTTTTATAGCAAGAACTCAAGGTAGCTAAGAACATTCTATCAAGACCTATTGAGGTCTCGACAACATAGGGGACATAACTTTCTTGTAGTTCAGGATCAAAGTATTGCAGCTTTTTGCCACTTAATTCTTGATGCTGTGTCAAATCAAAATCTGTACGTGAGTGCACTCCTTCTAATTCTTTGAAACCAAATGGGAAGTTAAATTCAATATCCAAGGCATTATCTGCATAGTGAGCAGGTTTTAGATGGTCGTGAAAACGATAGTTTTCATTACCCAAACCCAAAGCTTTATGCCATTTCAATCGAGCTTCTTTCCAGTAGGTATACCATTTTTCTTGTTCGCCTGGTCTTACAAAAAATTGCATTTCCATTTGTTCAAATTCACGCATTCTAAATATGAATTGTCGTGCAACGATTTCATTTCTGAATGCTTTACCAATTTGGGCAATACCAAAAGGGATTCGCTGACGAGAGGTATTCAGGACATTTAGGAAGTTGACAAAAATTCCTTGAGCGGTCTCTGGTCGGAGGTATAACTTACCTTCTTCTCCTGCAATGTTGCCCAGTTGGGTGTTGAACATCAAATTAAATTGACGCACATCGGTCCAATTCTTACTTCCTGAAACAGGACAAGCGATGCCTAGGTCTTCGATTAAAGCTTTGAAATCTACTAAATCTTCATTCTCTAAAGCAGCTTTCATCCTCGCTTCAATGCCATCAATTTCTTCTTGTCTTCTCGTTACATTAGGGTTAGTAGATCGAAACTCCTTTTCATTAAAATCTTCTCCAAAACGTTTAGCCGCTTTGATTACATCCTTCAAAATCTTTTGATTAATTTTTTCGATGTGATCTTCTACCAGAACATCTGCACGATACCTTTTCTTACTATCCTTATTGTCTATTAGTGGGTCGTTAAATGCATCGACATGTCCGCTAGCTTTCCAAACTTGAGGGTCCATAAAAATGGCGGAGTCAATACCAACAATGTTTTCGTGCATTTGCACCATCGCTTTCCACCAATAGGTTTTAATATTATTTTTTAACTCACTTCCATTTGGTCCATAATCATATACAGCACCTAGGCCATCGTATATTTCTGAAGATTGAAAAACAAAGCCATATTCCTTGGCATGTGATACTATATTTTTGAACAAATCATCTTGTTGAGCCATAATTGTTGTGGGTTAAAGCATCAAATTTAATGAAATTGATGAAGAGACATATCTAATCATAGCATATTCTTTTATTAAAAAGTCTAAGTAGTGCTTAAACTCCAGCTAACTGCTTGATAATCCCATCTGCCAATCCAACTTTCGGGACATAAATTTGCTTGGATTTTGTCCACTTCATGATATTAACAAAAATCTTCATAGCGGGAATAATAACATCTGCTCTATCTGGATTGAGGTCTAATTTTAAAATACGCTCTTCATAGGTATGCGATCTAAGGGTGTCATAATATCCTTTGATGTAATCGTAGCTTAATGGCTCCTTAGGGTCTTTTTTAGAAATTTTAGCCACCTTATTAATATTGCCCCCGGAGCCAATTAATTGAACATGTTGCCCCTTTAAAATGTCATCTAGCCATGCGTGCAAATCCTCCCATTTGGATGTTTTAACCATATCATTAAGAATACGGATTGTACCTATATTGAAGGAACGAGAATCCGCTACATTACCATTTTTGAAGTAAGTAATTTCAGTACTACCGCCGCCCACATCGACATAGAGATATGCCTGCTTATCATCAATTAATTTTTCAATGTGATTTGCATAAATGATTTCAGCCTCTTCTTTACCGTTGATTATTTCAATCTTCAGACCGGTTTCTTGTTTGATTTGTTGGATAATCTCCACACCATTTTTAGCTTCTCTCATCGCACTTGTGGCGCATCCCCTATACAAGGCAACTTCCTGAGCTTCCATTAGATGCTTGAAGGCATATAGGGCATTTAGTAAACGATTTCTAGTGTAGTCACTTATCATTTGTTCTTTAAATGCTTCAGTACCCAAACGAATTGGGACTCGAACGATATCTACTTTTTTAAATAATTTTCTTCCTTGATACTCAATGACATTGTTGATCAATAAGCGCATTGCATTTGAGCCAATGTCAATAGCTGCAATTTTCTTCATTTTCATATATCTAAATATGCTCCTTTGAACTTAATATACCAAAGCGAAGCTCACTTAAGTATTAACAACATAAGTTAAATTGTTAATAGGAATGTAATAGTATTATGGGCTTTCTTATCTTTACCTTATGAATCTGTCTGAAACGGAAGAGAATTATTTAAAGGCATTGTACTATATCTGCAATGATGGTGAAGCAGCAGCTTCAACTAATGCAATTTCTGCAAGAATGGAAACAAGTGCAGCTTCGGTTTCTGATATGATTAAGCGATTGGCTGATAAGGATTTAGTGATTTATGAAAAGTATAAGGGTGCCTTTTTGAGTAAAAAAGGCGAAATTATTGCTGTTGGACTGGTAAGAAAACATCGACTTTGGGAATTTTTTTTAGTCGACAAGCTTGGCTTTAGATGGGATCAAGTACATGAGGTTGCTGAACAATTGGAGCATGTTAAGTCACCCGAATTGATTCTTAAATTAGACCAGTTTTTGGGCTTTCCTAAGTCAGATCCTCATGGTGATCCGATTCCTGATGCTGCGGGAAATATTCAAAGATTAGCCTTAAAAAAACTATCTAGTTTCAGTGAGAACGATGAACTCATACTTATGGGAGTGTCTGATAGTTCAGTAGAATTCCTCCAATATCTCAATCAACAAGGATTAAACTTAGGAGCAAAGGTTAAATTGGGCAGCAAGTTTCCTTTTGATCAATCCCAGGAGTTACATTTAGAAAATAAGCTTAAGGTTGTGATTTCCTTGCATGTAGCAAATTCCCTGTTAGTAAAGAAGGTGAATTCTTAGGTGCAATATTCCAACTTACGCCCAAACTAAAGAAATTCATCTTTTCATTAAACCCTAAGCCATAAGAAGCATCTAATTGAATATTAGGTTTTATCAAGAAGGTGAATCCAGCATCTCCATTGGCCATAATTTTTTCAAACTCAATTAAATTGCCATATATCTCTGCAAAAACAGCAAACTTATCGGTAATTGAATGTGCACAGGATAGTGTATAAATTAAGTTTCCTTTTAAGCTATTCAAATAGGTGTATCCCAGATTGTAGCCTAATGAGGTTTGATCCGTTAATTGATGGGCAAATAATATCCTACTTGTATTTCCCCAACTATTATTACTCAAACTTTTTGAACCGCTTGGGACGATTAAGTGACTAAGAAACCCAATGCTTGTTTTATTGTCATCTTTTTTGAAAAGTTGCCATTTAAAGCCAAACTGTAAATCACTAATTCCCTTCTCCTTTTCGGTTAAAATGGGTTTGTTTATCAGTACTTCATTAAAAAATCTCAATTCAAAAAATCGCGAAACCCCAAGTCGAAACAGCGTATTAGGTGTTGAAATACTTGTTGAATTATTAGTGAAATAAAAGCCAAAACCACTTTCGATTTGAAAACTTTTATGAGGTATTGTTAAGGATGATTCTGTTTGATCTGGTCTATCGGTTACAATGGATTCCTGAGCGCAGGCTAGTTGAACTGATAAAACTATAAATACAATTAAATAGATTCTTTTTAACATAATAATAAATTTATTTTATCCCAAGGCTACATCCAATATCATCATTACTATGAAACCACATATTAGTCCCATAGTGGCTAAGTCTGTATTCCCGCCGCGTTGGCTTTCCGGAATTACTTCTTCTACAACTATAAAAATCATTGCACCTGCGGCAAAAGCAAGGGCATAAGGTAGTATCGGAAGAACGGTAAGTACAATAGCGGCTCCGATAACCGCGAATATAGGTTCAACGATGGCAGAAAGTTGCCCCCATTGCCAGGATTTAAATGCGCTTACTCCTTGTCTTCTTAAAGGCATAGAAACAGCAAATCCCTCAGGGAAATTTTGAATACCAATGCCAATAGCTAATGCTACTGCTGAACCAATAGTAAATACATTTTGGCCTTCCATTCCTAGTAACTCAGGGTTAGCTAAAGCGCCAAAGGCTACCCCGACAGCCAATCCTTCTGGAATATTATGCAGTGCAATGGCCAACACTAAAAGAATTGTTTTTTGCCAATTTGTTTTTACGCCTTCCGCTTCTTCCCGTTTAGAAAATATATGCAGGTGTGGGATGATCTTATCTAAAGCAAATAGGGTAAGTGCGCCAGCTAAAAAACCAATCGCTGGTGCAAACCATGAGGGTGTTGTGCTTAAGCCTAATTCATTTTGAAGTTCCACGTAATGTATAGCGGGCGCTAGTAATGACCAAAAACTTGCAGCAATCATAACTCCCCCTGTAAACCCCAAGGAGGCATCTAAAAATTTTCGGTTAGAAGTTTTAAAGAAAAATACCAAGCTTGCCCCAATTGCGGTTAATGTCCAAGTAAATAAGCCTGCAAGAAAAGCCGCTTTTATAGGATGCAATTGTGCGAAGTATTCTGTTATTTGCTCCAACATCATTTTATTTTTAGTATAATCTAAATTAATATTTAGACAAATCTAAAAATAAAACTCCATATTAACAACAATACAATCTACTTCTTAAATAGTTTTGGCAATAGTAAAGGAGTTTTCGCTTGATATGCTTCAAAAGAAGGTCGTCTTGCCAACATTCGTTCTTCCTTCATAGGGATTGAAATGAATCGGATCATTAGGAACATAGCCACACTTCCAATAATTGTATACCAGGGTGCTTGATAGGCCTGTCCAATAAAAGCTAAACCTATCCAAAATAGTGATTCTCCTAAATAATTGGGGTATCGACACATGCCCCATAATCCAGTTTGAAGAATTTCTTCTTGCTTTGGATTTGGTCGCTTTCTAAAGCGGAACAATTCGTTGTCAGCGAAATGTTCAAATCCGATACCACTCAAAGCGATGAAAATACCCAAAGCAAAAATAATCTTGTCTGGATTAGCGTCTGAAAATATATAAAACAAGGGCAGCATACTAGCAAACACCATGATTGTAGGAAAGAGATGAATCCCTAAAAAATTTACAAAAGGATACATTTTCCCACTCTTATTGGCTAAATCAATATATCGCCAATCTTCATGTTCAAAACCATCCCATGACCTAGCCCAGTTCAGTGTTAGTCTCCATGACCACAGACTCACTGTTCCTAAAGTCAAAATATGGAAAACGTTGAGGGTTTCTGAATGAATAATGGCCCACATAACACAAAAGAAAAATGGGATCACACTCCAGAAAGCGTCATATACAGAAGAGTTGTTTTTTAAGAGTGAAAATAAAAAACAGTTAATAGTCATCACTATATGCGCGGCGAAAAATCGAAATACTTCTTCTTCAATAGGTATATACTTCCATGAGAAGAAGCCGCTTAAACCCATGATGATATACATGAATACAATTTGCATTAAATGATTTGAACGAGTCTTCATATTTCTAAAGCTTTGTAATTGGTGAAAGGTAAAATTTTATTTTTCAATTCGGGAAAGGATTGCAATTTATCGTAGTTTGGTGCTTTCGTAATTTTAGCAAATTTACTGACCAAACCTTTAGCATGCTTGTCCTCGTCATGCGTCGCAATAATATGGGTAGGGTTAAGACTTTTTGCTAACTTTCTAAGTCCTTCAATTCCTGGTGCAACCGTGCCACCCAAAAAGAATGGAAGTTGGTAATGGTCGAAGGGACTTAGCATGACATGAACTGGAGGGTGTTCCTTAATTGCGCTTTGCCATTGATCAATGGAAGTGAAGCCATGGCTTGCTAAAAAAATACTTTGCTCACCATTTTCTATAACAAGCGCATCATAAATGGGATCTATTTTCCTAGCGCTTGGCAGGTGATGAATACGTATTCCTTTTTGATGGATATCATGAATTCCTTCATTGAAAGAGAGAATATTCGAATCTGGCAAGATTTTGTTCAACTGATTTTCAATTGATTGTGGACCAACCACCAATTTGGGTTGCAACTTTTTCAATGTTTCCTGGTGAAAATGATCCGGATATTTTTGTGTGATTAGCACAAGGTCAAAATCAGGTACTTCAGCAAGCGAAACGGGTGCAGTTCTATGCCATTGGGTATTGAACCAGGAGAAGAAGTCTACTTCTTGCCCAAACAGCCAAGGGTCAATCAGCATGCGCAAGCCCGCAAACTCAATGAACCAGGTGTTGTCCATATTTAAACGTTGGATTTTCATTGGCATAAACTTAATGATTCATTTTCACTTTTTCTCCAAATTTTTTAAAAAGAATTCCGCATTTGAAATATGCGTACTTCTTTTTTCCACACCCATTTTGTCTAAGTTTCTGACCAGCATGCCTAATCGATGGTTGCTCGAAAAGAAGTCACGATGCACATGCATAAACCTCCAAAAAAGTCCATCCCAAGTTTTTTGCCAATCTCCACGCTTGTAATTACTCATTTTTAATACATAGTTAGAGCCGCTAATGTAGGGTTTGGTGGCAAATAATCCACCATCGGCAAATTGGCTCATACCATATACATTAGGGACCATTACCCAATCATATGCATCAATAAACATCTCCATAAACCATTCATAGACTTCATTGGGATGGAATTCACAGAGCAGCATAAAATTACCCAATAGCATCAAGCGTTCGATATGATGACAATAACCATCCTTTAAAATTTTCTTTATGGTTTCATCGATCGGTTCTATACCTGTGCTTCCTGTATAAAAGGATGAGGGAATTTTACGGTTGAAACCCCAAAAGTTTCTTGTTCGCGAATATCTTCCTTTAACTTGGTACATTCCACGAATAAACTCTCGCCAACCTATTATTTGCCGAATAAAGCCCTCTAAAGAGTTAAGGGGTATATCATGCTTTCTTGCAAAACTAATACTTGCATTCACAATATACTTTGGGCTGATTAAGCCGATGTTAAGCATAGGAGTTAACAAACTATGATGCAGGTGTGATTGTTCCTTTAATATGGCGTCTTCATAATGGCCAAACTCCTCAAATCTATTTTTTAAAAATTCAATCAGCCAGCGGCGGGTTTCTTCATGCGAAATGGGGTACAGGGATTTTTCGCTGATGCTACCATAATTATCAGGAAAATATTTCTCTGTATAAGCTACAGCTTCCTTCCAGTAGTCATTCCCTTCAAGAAAGTTAATTGCAGGCGGAGTTTTTCCTCGAGGATATTTCTTTCGATTTTCATCATCATAACTCCATTTTCCTCCTAAGGGTTGTTCTAAGCTATCCAATAGAATTCCATGCTTCTTTCTTTCTTGTTTGTAAAAAGTAGTGTGAAAAAAAGACTTTTTACTTGCCTTAAAAAAAGTCTGTAAATCATCTCTTGAATTTATGAAAAGCGGATTTTCATAGCTAAGGGAGGCTAATTTTGATTCTTCTATACTTGCCTTCAATCTTTGTTCTAACCAATCGTCTGTTGGATCTATAAAAACTATCTTTTTATAGGAGTCAGCTAACTGCTTGATAAGAATGCATATGTCACTATTTGCTGAAATACTAGCTATATAGTGCACGGTTATTCCTTTGGCTTCAAGATAAGCCTGATGGCACTTCATAGTAGCCCGATGATAAGCTATTTTACGTTTATGAAATTTAAGCTTTTTGAAATATAAGTATTCTTCAACTAAATAGATTGGAAATCCATTATCATGAATTTCATGTTGTTCAAATAATTGATGGGGGAATATGATATTTACACTTTTCAATTGTTCTTATTTCTTTTGCATCGTTCACTACAGTATTTAACATCTTCCCAACATTGTTTCCATTTCTTTCTCCAAGAAAAAGGTCGCTTGCAAATCAAGCAAATTTTGGATGGAAGATTACTTTTTTTCATTTTGAAAATTTGGGTAACTCCGCCACTCTGGCATAGGGAAATTGCTTGATCTTTTTAAGCTTATAATAGGTATTCAAACCACCTATTCCAGCACTGTCTAGTAGGTCTAGGTCTAAGTATCCTTCGGGCGATAACGCTTTAGAATCTACGTCAATATACAGAACCTTGCCAACAATCATCATGGTATTGTTAATAGATATCGGGATGCTCTCTACATGCTTGAGCCCAATTTTCAACCCAGATTCTTTTACGAATGGAGCAGGGAAATCGGAGAGATATTCCTCCGTGAACTTACATTGTTCAAATTCTGAGGTTTCCTTATCAAATTTTGCAGAGGTATAATGGGCTTGTTCTACAAAATTGCTTGGAATGTGATTGATCGTATAAAAACAGTTTTCTAAAATGTTTTCATAGGTATCTCTTCGGTCAACCATACTGGGTCTCAAAATAAATCCGATATAAGGTGGGTTACTTCCCAAGTGAACCACCGAGCTGATGATAGCTAGATTGCTAACTCCTGCATTAGATTTTGTCCCGATTAGATTGCCTGGTTTTATACCCGTTATTGAGTTGATTAAATTTAAACGTTGAACTCTAGGCAGGTTTTTAATAGTTGATTCTGTATAATGCATGTCTTAATATTTAATTTCTTTTTTACACTTTTTCCAAAATGCAAAAAATGATGGATAGTATCCCTTGATTGATGAAAGCCAATCACGTGAATCCATATTTCCCTGATAGTCTGTATTTAAGGGATGTTCTTTATAATAGATGACATCCATTTGATACGTTTTTCGCATCTGGGAATAGCTGCCTGTATATATTTGAAGCGATGGAATGTTCTTACTTAGGTTTATTAAAAATTCTATAGTGAGTGGGGACATAGGTAATTCACTAAACTTCTTTGGATCTAAAAGTAAGATTCGATTGCCTTCAGTCTCTTTTCGCCATTTCGGATCCAAATTATATTCATTATAGATGAACGTTGGCAGGGAAGAGTCAATTTTCAAATCTTGTACTGGGGGCAGATTGGTTATAAGTTTAGGATAACTGCTCGATTTTAAAACATCAGGACATTTCATTTCAGCTATTTCGTCATAGCTTTTATCCAGAAACGTGTGTTGTTGATTACTATGGAAATACTTATTAATATTATCTTGATTGGCGATGTATTTCTTGTTTGAGTTGGCGCCAGCAACCCATTGCCAGCTTAAGGCATTGCTAGCCCAATCAGCATCTAATAAATGGTAATACATCCATTTGGCAGGGATTTTCCAATGGCTTTTTCCATTATTGCAAACAATTGCTGCCACATACATTCTCATATGATTGTGCATGTATCCCGTTGCTTTCAGGTTTTTAATAGCACTATCAATCACTTTAATATTAGTTTGTGCATTTTCGATATTTGTGGGCATTTCACGATGAATAACTGAAGTTTGAGGCTGTTTCAAATCTTCATTTATTTCAGCACCTTTAGCCACCCAAATAAGCTGCCAATAGTCACGCCATGCTAACTCTTGGATAAATTTTTCGATTAGCTTAAAAGGATAATTTCTCGCTTTTAGCGCTTCAAATACTTGCCGAGTAGAAATAACCCCACGAGATATATATGGAGACAATCGGCTTACCTGTCCATCGCCAAAGTTTCTAGTTTTCGCATAAGACTTTGGATCAAACTCATCAAGTGATTGGATAATTTCAACATAAGAGGTAGGGAAAATCAACGCTTTGATATTTTATTGAAACTTATACTTCTTTGTCTGGTGCATTTAAATCGATCAATTTCCTTGGATCTCTTTTTGAGATGTTTTTGGCTTACCCCACTATTTACTCGTTGTCTCCAATTTTTAAAGCTCCTTTCTCGCAGGTTGCTTCTCATCAATTTAATGACCTGCTTTTCGGTCATATTAAATTGTATTTCGATTGCTTCGAAAGGTGTTCTATCCTCCCAAGCCATTTCTATGATTCTGTCTATGTCTCGTTCGCTATGTGCCACTTCCTTTATACTTTAAGTGTAGACATTCCTCCGTCAACATGAATGATTTGTCCAGTTATCCAAGAGGATTTATCGGATAGTAAGAATGCGGCGGTTTGGGCAATGTCAGTTGCTTCGCCTATTCGTTTTAACGGATGCCTTTGAGCATTAGCTTCCTTTTTTTCTGGTTTATCCAGCATCTTGCCTGCTAGTGGCGTATCGGTCAGGGAAGGAGCAATTGCGTTTACGCGCACTGTTGGGGCAAACTCTGCTGCTAAGGCTTTGGTTAAGCCTTCAATAGCGCCTTTCGAAACAGCAACCTGAGAATGAAAATTGAATCCTGCTTGGACGGCTACGGTTGAAAAAAGTACGATAGAAGCGTTACCTGACTTTCTAAGTGCAGGGAAAGCTGCTTGAATAATCTTTATCGCTCCTAAAACCTGAAGCTTATAATCTGCTACAAATGCTTCGGGTTTAATTCTTCTAAACGGCAAGAGATTTATCGATCCTGGACAATACACCAAGCCATCTAGTTGTTCGGGAATGAAATCTATGTCAAAATCTTGAGTGACATCAAGATGGTGGTACTTTATCGTATCGCTTGTTATTTCTGTTTGATTGTAAGTCCCAATCACTTGGTTTTCTTCTTGCGCCAGTTGTTCGGCTAGGGCTTTACCAATTCCTGATGACGCTCCTATTATAAGATAATTCTTCATGCATAACAAACCGCTGAACAATTGATTTGTTCAATAAGAAATTGGGAAGAATTATACTTCAGCTAATCTTTCTATTCAGAACCTATGGTTTAACTGCAATTTTGGCTAGTGATAGTAGAAAGCGTTTCATTACTTTTCCTTTCTTTCCTTTTTCTTTTCCATTTTTAATGCTGTCAAAAAAGAATTTGGTATTCATCATGGAGAATAGGGCACACTTATTATGACCGTATTTGTCACCGCCACTTCTTAGAATAATTCGCTTTGCTCCATTTTCCACCATAGCATCATGAGCCACAAATGCATTTTTATACGTCACCTGCTCATCATTTTTACAGTAACAAAGCATCATAGGACTTTCTGGTTTCCAATCGAAGTTGTTGTTTTTTTCGAGCATTTTAGTGAAAATAAAATCCGGGTTGTCTTTAAATTCATCGACGATAGAATCGATAATCATATCCGCTGGAATTTCTGGTAACAGCTTCGATACTTCATTTAGATTATGCTTATGATTTAATTTTTCTTTTATTATAGATCGATAAGGCTCCTTGAACACTTCATAAATATCGCCATCCCACATCCCGTATTGTTCCTCCAAAGAAAGTAGGAGGTAGGGGAGATAAGCTGGATGATCATATTTTTCAAACATGACTCCCGCTTGAACACCTGTCATATCGTAAGCTCCGCTCATTGGAGCAGATGCAGTTACTCTGAATTCTGTATTATATTCTTCTTGGATCATTTTATGCGCCGCCATAGTCGCATGGCCACCTTGCGAATAACCCGTTAAAAAAAGTTGAAGATTTGAATTTATGACCATTTCTTTATTAAATTCTCGAATTGCTCTAAGCATATCAATATTTGAGTAAGCCTCACTTTCAGCGATTTGATACAAATGGCTTTTTTCTCCTTTTCCTAAACCAATGTAATGAGGGAAAGCCGCAAGGTAGCCATCCGTAGCAAAGGCAATGCAACCCACTTGCAATCCTTTTAAACGAACTTTAAAATCTTTGTTTAGTTGTGTTCCATGATTCATTATCATGGTTGGAAGTGCTTCATCACCCGCTAAAGGGACATAATAAAAACCTGAAGCTAAAACCTCGGTCCCATCATGCCAGCGAGATTTGTAAATTATTTCATAGACATCCACTGAATATTTGACAGGAGAAATAAATTCTTTAATTTTATTTTCTTTCCATTTATCTTTTAACTCTTCTTTCGTGAAGGTGGCTTTTTTTTCATAACTCACTAAGAAATTATTCGCAGCAGCAAAATTTAGTGTTAGCGATATAATAAGTGAGGTTAAAATCTTATTCATGGTATTTTGTTTTAATGTTCAAAGATAACAATCTATGCAGAAATAACACCGCTTCCTAAGAGTTCATTTTTTTGATACCATGCTACAAATTGACCTGCTGCGATTCCTTTTTGGAACTTATCAAAAATTACATACAAATCATCATTTTTTTGAATGAGTATACACGGATTTAAGGGTTGTCTGTAGCGGATTCGTGCTTTACAAGAGAGGGTTTGATTTGCTTTTAATCGCATGTTTTCTTGCAGCCAGTGAATATCCTTTGCCTCAACTTTTAGCACTTTACGTTTTAAGCCCGGGTGGTGTTCTCCAAGTCCAACATAAATAGTATTTGTTTCTGTATTTGTGGCAATAACGAATAAGGGGAGTTTAGTTCCACCTACTCCAAGTCCTTTACGCTGTCCTATAGTGAAGTAATGTGCTCCTTGATGTTGACCAACAATTTCTCCATCCTCAAGCGCGTAGGCGAAAGGTTTTGCCAGTTCCGGCCAATCTTCGTTGTCCCAATCTTTTCCATACATAGGGTGGTCTGCCGACACCTGAATAATATTTCCCTTTTTCGGTTTTAATTGTTGTTGCAGAAATTCAGGCAAGCGAACTTTGCCAATAAAGCATAAACCTTGAGAGTCTTTTTTATCTGCAGTAACAAGGTCCTGTTCGGTCGCTATTTTTCTGACTTCGCTTTTTTCTAAATGCCCAATGGGGAACAGTGCCTTTGCTAGCTGATTTTGCCTCAACTGACACAAGAAATAGCTTTGGTCTTTATTGCTGTCTTCTCCAGCCAATAAGTGGTGAAGCTCATCTCCGTCAACAGTTGTTATTGTTTTTTGGCAATAATGACCGGTAGCTACAAAGTCGGCTTTAAGGTTTAAGGCTTTTTCGAGAAACAAATCAAATTTTACTTCACGATTACAAAGGATATCGGGATTTGGTGTTCTGCCTGCCTTATACTCACTAAACATATAGTCGACTATTCGCTCCTTGTATTCTTTGCTAAAATCGATGACGTGAAAAGGTATGTCCAGTTTATCGGCTACCAATAATGCATCGTTACTATCCTCTACCCATGGGCATTCTTCAGAGATAATAACTTCGTCATCTACCCAATTTCGCATAAAAATGGCAATAACTTCATAACCCTGTTCTTTCAGCATGAAGGCAGCTACACTGCTATCTACTCCACCCGACAATCCAACTACTACTCTTTTCGACATTGCTACAAAGATACGAAGTGTAATTCGTAGCTTTGTTTTTAGACAAAAAAAAATTATGCCATCACTTTTTACATTTACTTGGATTTGGATAAGCATCGCAATTCTTACTTTTTTCTATCTTTTATTTTTTAAAACAGCTCCGTATGGCAGGCATTCCTCAAGCAATTGGGGCCCTATGGTAAGTAATAAAGTAGGCTGGATCTTAATGGAAATGCCAGCATTAGTACTTTTCCTTTATTTTTTTCTAGAAGGCAGCGCTTATTTTAGTCAAGGAGTAATTGTGTTTGTGGTAGCTTGGGTGGTTCATTATTTCAATAGGGCTTTTATTTATCCTTTTCGGATTAATACATCCGGGAAAAAGATGCCGGTAATTATTGTACTTTCAGCTATTTTGTTCAATTCGGTAAATACATATTTGATAGCTAGTTATTTGGCTAAAAATCCTGCTATTTATTCTATGGATTGGTTTGTATCCTGGCAGTTTATTCTTGGATTCTCGTTATTTGTTATTGGTTTTGGAATCAATCAGTACAGCGATTATCTCTTGATTAACTTAAGAGCACCCGGAGAAACGAATTATAAGATTCCGAATGGGTTTTTGTTTAAGTATCTCTCTTGTCCCAATTTGTTTGGAGAATTAGTTGAGTGGTTCGGATTTGCAATAATGACTTGGTGTTTACCTTCTTTATCTTTCTTTATATGGACCTTCGCCAACTTGGTCCCTAGAGCTATATCGCATCACAAATGGTATCTAGAGAATTTCCCGAATTACCCCAAAGAAAGAAAAGCAATACTGCCATTTATCTGGTAAGGACTAATTACAAATTATAGTAATAGGCTCTGATAAAATAAGATTAGAAAAGTTGCCGGCGAAATCCGAAATAATAATTTGATAGATCACATCCTGTGATGGTGGACAAGCATTGCTGCCACATTTACAAAAAACTGGAGGAATCACGATATCAATTTCACCTGAAATTGCTTTAATATTTCCATTGGGTTCAAGGTTGGGAAGCGTCAAAGCGCCATAGCAACTGTCTCTTTGATCAATGAAAAAACATGCAAAGAAGGGATCTTGGAAACATGAAGTATCTCCCTCATAGCTGCAAAAATCTGAACAGTTTGAATTCTGCGAACGCACTTTCCCTAAATCTCCATCACCATCTGTGAAACTAAAAGTTAGGGTAAGACTATCGAATTCATTGACCACAGTTTTCGAGGCACCTACATAACCAATCACTGGTTCAATAGGATATTCTGGTTCTGAGACACATGAGGCGAGGAATGTTAATAACAGCCCGACAACAAATAGCTTAATTATATTTTGCATACTAACTTTGCAATAATAACCATTTTTTGAGTAAAAAAGTATAATGGCTTCTATTGATATTTTTAAAGCGGATGATGATTTTGAGGCTAAAGCATTAGAGATATTTCGTTTTCAAGCGACCGAGAACGAAGTCTATGGTGATTATATTAAGCATCTTGGTCTTCAATTCGATCAACTTACTCGCATTGAAGAAATCCCATTCTTACCTATTGAGTTATTCAAAACACAACGTGTATTTTGCCAAAATTTATCAATTTCGAAAGTCTTTAAAAGCAGTGGTACTGGAGGAGATAGAAGCCATCACTATATAGTGGATCCTGCTATTTATGAAACAAGTTTTTTGTTGAATTTTGAAGCTGAATTTGGCGCTTTAGAGGAAGTCTGCGTGCTGGCTTTATTGCCTAACTATCAGAAGAATCCCAACTCTTCACTTTTATATATGATCAATGAAATTGTTGAACGCACGAAGACCAATGGCAGTGAATTTCTAGATGTCAATGATGCAAAGCTTGCTGAAAAGCTTAAAAAAGCCAATGGATCCAAGTTAAAGACAATTTTGGTGGGGACAAGTTTTGCTCTTTTGGATTTTGCAGAGCAATACCCACTTGACTTGAGCAATTTGATTGTTATGGAAACTGGGGGGATGAAAGGCAGAAGAGTCGAAATCACTCGATTTGAGCTTCATGACAGCTTAAAAAGTAAGCTGAACCAACAAGATATTTATTCGGAATACGGGATGTGTGAATTGCTAAGTCAAGCATATGCAAAGAAGAATGGTGTATTTAGTTGCCCGCCATGGATGCGCGTTTATACAAGACCCATAGGGGAGCCTTTTAGTGACATGCAAGTCAATAAAAGTGGGATCCTTAAAGTTATCGATTTAGCCAATATATATTCTTGCTCATTTATTGAAACTGCAGATTTAGGAATAGTGAGTGATGATGGAAGTTTTGAAGTCATAGGAAGAATAGATCATGCACAAATAAGGGGGTGTGCCCTCTTGACTTTTTAGTTGGAAATAGTCATCCGCTTTGCCAATTGGCACTTTTGCATCAATTTTCCTAGGTGCTGGTAGACTTCTAGTAATAGAAAATTTACTTGAAGCATTATACTGTGCTGATCAGGTATCTTATATTTGCTAGCTTCCAACAAAATACTTTCTGCTTTTTTGAATTTATTGTTTTTAACATAAAGCTGGGCAAGTTCAAACATAGCCTCGGTAGCTAAAATAAATAAACGATTTTTTTTAGCAGCTTCTATCGCTTTTGTGTAAAATATAAAGGCCATATTTAGGCTTCCTCTGGCTTGAAAATAATTCCCTAAACATACAGTATTCATAATTCTGATTTTCGGGTATTTATCAGTCATTGGATGTGCTTGTATCATCGTAATCAATCGAAATTGTTGCTTTGTCAAGTTTAATTTATCAAGAAGATATACAACCCTTATCAAGCTTTCTAGATAAGTTGAATGGTTTAAATGGAGCGATTTAAGGATGGCTAATAGTTTTTTGAGATTGGCACTAGGACGTCCAAATTTTTGCAGGAGGATAAGATTAGACAGTTTTCGTTCAGCTTGTTGAGATAAGGAAATGTTAGCTAGATCATTACAATTTAGGTAGTGGGTTAACCCAATTTCGATTTCTCCTATTTCAATATAAAGTGCACCTAGTTTAAGCTTAGTAGCATGTTGCCAATCGGCTTCATTAAGTTTTGTAAAAGTGTCTAAAACTGCTAGGAGGATGGACTTGGCGTGTTCTATCTTTCCTTCATCTTGCAATGCTTCGGCACGGTGAAAATTAGCAATGGTTTGGTTTAACTGAATAATGGTTTCATCGCTCGTCATAAAGGGGTTTTTTAATAAATTTTATCTTAAACACGACTAGTATGTTATATTCGTAAGATGAAATTGATTAAGGTCTATAATAATTTCTTTCAACGATATTTTCCAAGCCCGCTTAGTATAGCGCTTCTGTTGACAATTCTTAGTTTTGTTTTAGCATTTACACTAACGAAAGGTAACTCCGAATCAATACCTTATGCAGGTGAGTTAGCCAATGGATGGTTTGAGGGAGTTTTTAGACCGTCTCAGTTAGTTTTCACATTTCATATGATGCTGATCTTAGTTTTAGGGCATGTAATTGCCTTATCGGGGCCAGCCAAGCGTTTAATTGATTTTGTATTATCCTTTTGCACAACGACCGCCAGAGCTGCTTTTTTGGTGAGCCTGCTGACCATTCTTGTTTCGTTTTTTAACTGGGGATTTGCCCTGATCTTTGGTGCCATATTCGCGCGAAAGGTAGGTGAACAATTTCAGCAAAATAAACAGGAGTTAAATTATCCTTTAGTAGCGGTGGCTGCTTATGTGGGTATGATGGTTTGGCATGGTGGATTGTCCGGCTCCGCCCCAATTACTGTAGCTGGAGATGGCCATACGTTCGTGAATCAAATTGGCGTGATAAGTATTGAAGAGACTATTTTTAGCTCCATGAATATATTTAATACCATCCTTATCATTGTTATCATTCCTCTTTTCTTTTATTTCTTGGGGATTAAAAGTTCGGGTCAATCAATTCCAAGAATACGAATGGCTAAGAAAGCTAGTCAATCTCCTAATACTAGTAGTATGCCGGCAGAAAGCCTAGAGGCTTCTTTCTGGCCAGGAGTCGCGGTTGGAGGAATACTCTTGAGCTATTTTTTAGTTATCGCTTGGAATAAGGTCTCAGCAGGCGAAGGTTTTCTCAGTATTCTAAATCTACAAACTACTAATTTAATGCTCTTAGGCATGGCTTTTTTACTTCAAGGTAGTATTAAGAACTTTCTAGCCTCCGTTAATGAAGCCATTGGTGATGTAAGTGGAATTCTTATTCAGTTCCCATTGTATTTTGGAATAATGGGCATTATTCAAGGAAGCGGTATAGCGGGGATGATCGCCAATATGTTCGTCAGCATATCTAATGAATGGACCTTACCCATTTTTACTTTTTTAAGTGCAGGTATTTTAAATATTTTTGTTCCAAGTGGTGGCGGACAATGGCAGCTGCAAGCGCCAATCATTATTGAATCTGCAGCAAAAAGCGGGGTGGAAATTCAAAAACTAATTATGGCGATGAGCTACGGCGATCAGCTTACCAATATGCTGCAACCATTTTGGGCGCTTCCATTGTTAGGGATCACGCAGCTATCCGCAAAAGATATACTTCCTTATTGTTTGTTGGTCTTTGGCGTTGGAGCCATAATTTTCACCCTTTCTCTGCTAGTCTTTTAGAAAGTGAAAAAAAATATGGATATTTGCAACTCAATTGCAATAAGCATTGTTGTTTGCCTATGAAATCTAAAACCGTTGCCCCTCACCAACATCAGCACAGAGGCATGAAAGTAACTCTCTTTCTGTCTACTTTATGCCTTATACATTGTATTACCTTCCCCCTGTTAATTGTGCTAATGCCTATTTTTAATATGACCTTTAATCCACCTGAGTGGATTGAATACCTATTGCTGGGCTCAACTGCTTTTCTTGGATATTACTCTATGCGTCATGGATTTTCATTACACCATCATTTTAAGTATCCGGTGATCTTATTTACTATTGGGATATTCGGTGCGTTTGGTATTCATTTCTTGTTTCACCATGAATTAAATGCTTGGCTCATTGCAAGTGAGATTTTTTTTGCATTGCTCATTGCCATCTCTCAAGTTATCAATTATCGCTTAACAAACACGCATTCTTGCACCACCGCTCATTAAAAATTTGATATGGCTGTTATTAAAAATTCACGATCGACACAAGCCAAACAATCAGTTTTAGCCTTGATTGAAGGAGCAAATGTCGCCTTGTCACATGCTGATATAGAGGAGGCGTTAAATGGCAAGTGCAATCGGGTTACTATTTATAGGGTTTTAGATCGACTGTTGGAGGATGATAAAATTCATAAGCTGGTGGATATGGATGGAGTAAATAAATATATGGCATGTGTGGCATGTAATGATGATCACCTGCACCATCACCTTCATTTTTCATGTGAGCAATGCGAGCAAGTTTCTTGTTTACATCATGTAATCCCTTCATTTCAATTGCCTGAAGGTTATAGCATGCATGAGTTAAATTTTACCGTAAGGGGGATATGCGCGGATTGCGCGGTTACTTCGCTTTAAAAATAAAAAACAACTCATTCTTTTGTCTAGGTTCGATCGAATTGTGAGCAGTCTCTAAGGTTACAATTTCAAATTTAGATTCAAACAAGCTTAAATACTCATACTTGTCGCCCCCAAAAGGTGGATGATCTTGGTTTAATGGTACTTGAAAGAGTAGGCCCACTAATTTTCCGTTTGGCGCCAAAAGATCGTGCATTTTATTAACATAATCTTTCCTTTGTTGCGGAGGTAGGGCACAAAAAAACGTTTGTTCAACGATTAAATCAAATGGACCTTCAAGTTTAAAAAAATCTTGAACGAGTAATTGACTATCTGGAAAAGAAGGCATTCTTTTTTTAATATTATCAATTGCTTGTTGCGCCCAATCAGCCACAAAGACTTTTGTAAAACCCATTTTATGGAGGTATTCGGCTTCATAAGCATTGCCTGCACCCGGAATTAGAATTTTACAATCCTTGTTTGACAACTGATCAAAGTAGGCTTTCAATGGCGGAGAAACGGCTCCTAAATCCCAGCCTGTGCTATTTTGTAGATAGTGATCTTGCCAGTATTGCATATTATTTATATCCATAAATGAAAACTTGTGCTTTTTCGTTTTAACTTTGATATTTAAACAAATACCTTTTAATTATGAGTAAAACTAATAAGAGTTCCAAAAAAACGGTCTATTTAGTAATTATTTTTCTACTATTATTAATTAATCTAGTAGGTGCATATTATCTTTTTAAAGGACAGCAAGATTTAGAAGTTACCCAAACAGAGCTTGTTGGTTTACAAGATGACTTATCTGGTTTGCAGGCGAACTTCAATGCACAACTTGCCGAATTGGATGAAATGAAAGGAATAAATACTGACTTAGATGCGGTATTAGCAGAGAGAGAAGCGGATATAAAGTTGCACTTAGAAGAAATCCAAAAATGGAAAAATCAAAGTGGGTTCAATAAAAATGAGTTGAATAAACTTAAAGGAAAAATTATTGAGTTTGAAACAGAACGCGCCGCTTTTATTGGGCAAATTGATAAGTTAAGTGAGGAGAATCAGGAGCTGTTGGCCATTAAGATGCGTTTAGAAACGGATTTAATGACTGAGAAAAATGTGACTTTAAACCTGACACAAGACAAAGAATATCTTTCTGAAAAATTTGAATTGGGATCTTTGTTACAGGCAGATGAGTTAACAGCTGTAGGAATCAAGGTGAAGGATAGCGGTGTTGAGAAAGAAATTGCTAAGGTGAAGAATGTAGAGAAAATAATGGTTTGTTACCAAACGGGTGAAAACATAGTGCGTGAAGAAGGTGAGGTAGTTATGCAGTTGCGACTAGTTTCTCCAAATGGCGAATCGTTGTTCTTAGAGCAAGAAGGAAGTGGAAGCTTTACAAGCAAAGAAAATGGTCAAGAAATCCGATTTTCAAAGGCTGCATCATTCAATTTTGATGGCGGAAATAAGAAAGTTTGTATTTATTGGTCACATAACATTGCCCAAGCAGGAACATACACAGCTGAAATGTACCAAGAAGGTTATTTATTGGGCATGACGAATTTTGAGTTGAAATAGACTTTTCAATCATTTAAAAGTTAACATTAGTAGGCAGTCGCTTAAATAAACTGCTTACTAATATCACTTTAAAATTCGCCACCACCGCTGGAGTAGTTAGGCTTTTTAGCTCTATAATTATTTATTCTATAGCTCGCAGAGAATACAAGACTTGGTCCTCTCGGATCATTCTCTCTTTGAAAATCAAAATTAGTGCCATCCAGATTACTTCGACTTACATAAGTGTTAAACAAATCACGTACTTGAATACCTAAATTCATTTTACCATCGCAAAATTCTTGCTTAAGTCCAGCATCAAATCTGTAAGTAAATTTCTCTCTTCCTTGAGCATTGACGATAGGACTGCTATACGAACCATTAAATTGTAACTTGGTAGATTTAGATAACTTGAAATAGTTATTCCATCGCAGGATATAAGAGAAGCTAGAACGATCGAATACCTCATCCTCATAAGCGCCTTCAAGATTGTAGTAAAATACATTGGCCATCAAATCAGTATTCCACCATTTAAAGGGCAACAAACTTAAACTTGACTCCAGTCCTAAAGTGTTAGAGGTCCCAATATTTTCAGGAAATTGACGCGTTAACTCAAAATCGAGAGGAACACGAACAATTTGCATCACATTTAACTCTCTTCTGAAGTATACTTCATTATTCCAAGAACCTTTTTTCTTAAAATTAAATAACCAGCCCGTTTCAATAGCATGAATATATTCAGGCAGAATTTCCGGATTCCCTTGCCACAAGGTATTGGCATCTGTGAAAATTGCGTTAGGCTCAAGGTACCAGCCGCGGGGTCTATTTATTCGCTTGCTGTAGTTTATGAAATATTGATGTTGCTCATTTACGTTGACAGACAAAGAGGCTGATGGGAAGAGATCCAGACGATCAACTAAAAAGGTAGTTTGGGTATTCCTCACATAGATATTCCTAATCGTATTTTCTGTTCTTAATCCAAATTGATAGCTCAGCTTTTCCCATTTGCTTGAAAACATACCGTAGAATGCTCTGATATTTTTCTTGTACACCACATTACTATAAAATTGAGTTTGCTCTATTAAGTCATTACTGGCTACATCCCTTTGAAAGGCAATATTTTCTTCATCACTTTTACCGTATTGTTGCATGAGGCCTAGTTCAAACTTGCTGTGGTCTTGCACAGGGATCAGATAATCTAGATTTATACGAATACGCTGAGAAGGGCCTATCTCAGAGCTCTGGGTTCCATAAATTAAATTGTCCGCCTCATCAAATCGTTCACTAAAAACTAGTTCTTCAAAACCTCGCTTATTAAAAGAAGCATGTGCCGTGAACTGACTCTTATTTTTAAAGTCATACCCATAGTCCAAAATAACTTCATGGAACGGTCCACTTCGCTTGCTTTCATTCCGATTCACAAAATTTTCTTCATCACCAGTTGTCCGATTAATAAAACTAAAATCAAGCTCATCCCTGAAAATCATTTTCCATCCACCATAGGTATACGAAGCAACAATATACTGATCGTCTGTAGGTCGAAATTCAATACTGCCTTTAACGTTATAGTTGTTAAATATTCTTTCCTTTTCTCCATCATTTATCGTACTTACTGTGGTATCATTAAAAATAGTATTTAGGGTAGAATTATATGTGCCTGGTCTTTCATTATGCCTGTAATTTCCCGCTATTGTGTAGGTAAATTTTTTCTTTTTGATGGATAGCGTTGCATCGCCACCAAAACTATTAAATGTGCCACCGCGGACATTTAATATTCCACTGGTTCCATCATTTGATTTCTTTTTGGTGATAATGTTAATAATCCCAGCAGTACCCTCTGCATCGTACCTTGCCGATGGGTTGGTTATTATTTCAATGTTATCAATAGTGTTGGCAGGAATTTGCCTGAGGGCATCGTTTGCATCCAGCACCGAGGGGCGGCCATTAATAAGTACTAAAAAACCCGTACTTCCTCTTAAGCTCACATCACCATCAATATTGGTTTGAATAGAGGGGACTGTGGCAAGAATATCAACAGCAGTTCCATTAGCGGCTGCAATATTCTTATCTACATCCACAATTTTCTTATCCAGTTCGTAGCGAACTGATGATTTCAAAGCAGTGACCTCAACTTCGTTGACCAAAGTGGCATCGGTTCCTAGAAATATCGTTCCTATGTTAACCTTTGGTTCAGCCATACTCAAGATGACATCTTCCAATCTCTTTGCTTCAAAGCCAATAAAAGAAACTTCTATGTTATATAAGCCTGGCTTTAATTTGTCTACGATAAAGTTTCCCTGTAAATCACTGACAATGCCCGTGACTAAATCTTCGGTAGTTGCATCGAAAATTGAAATGGTACAATATTCCATTGGATTATTGCTCTGTTGTTCTTTGACATTACCGCTTATAGATAAGCCAGGCATTTGAGCATGAGCAAATTGCATTAAGAGAATACAGAATGAGAAGTAACGCTTCATGGAGGTGTAATTTTAGTGCAAAGGTAAAAAAATAGCCCTTAAGTATCTAGATTTTTGTAAAGGTATTAACGAAATACTAACAAGAATTTTATGGATAAAGTTTACATCTTCAAATCGGTTTATAATGGCGGTTAACTGCTTGAGATTTTTTCCAAAGCTTCAACTACTATTGGAGTGATTAAATTTCATTAATCTCTATTACTGAGCTTATGAAATTGATCCTCTAAAGTCATGCGTTCGCGCAAGCTATCTTTTTGCGGAGCTAGGCTTAGTAAATTTTTAGTACATCTAGTTAAAAATTAATTGATAATGTCAATAGGTCCAAGACCTTGTCTGACTAAAAAAGGCTCCTTATCTGTATAATTTATAATGGTGGATGGTTCATTCATTCCTGCTCCGCCATCGATAACAATATCGACGATATCCTTGTATTCGTAATAGATCTCTTCAGGGTCCGTCATATATTCCAAAATCTCATCCTCATTTTTAATGGAGGCTGAAAGAATAGGATGACCTAATTCCTGAACTATTGCTCTGGGTATAGCATGATTTGGCACACGAATACCTACTTCTTTTTTCTTATAAGCAAAAAGTCGTTGAATGGTCTTGTTTGCATTTAAAATAAAGGTGTACGGTCCGGGCAATAAGCGATGCATAAGCTTATATGTAGGTGTGGGAAGGCTGATGGTGTACTCACTAATATGTCGCAAATCATAACAAACAAAAGAAAAATTTGCTTTATTAGGTCTGACATCTTTTAAAGCGCACACCTTTTCATAGGCTTTTTTATTGCTAATATCACATCCCAATGTATATACTGTGTCTGTGGGATAAATAATAACCCCACCCATACGCAAACATTCTACAACCTGTTGAATGCGACGTTCATCTGGGCTATCTTTATCGATTCGCAAAATCATACTTCTAAGATAGTTAAGAGTTCACTTAAAATCATTGCCGTTGCCCCCCAAATTATTTTTCCATTGACCTGATAGCTTGGACTATCAAAGCTGATATTTAGCTTTTTGTTTTGAAAATGGTAGTTTTTCTGGTTTGCTTTATTCGCTAAGGCTTCTAGAGGGATCTCCAATATTTCTTTTACCTCTTTTTCTTCGGGCACAAAAGAAGGCTTTTCTTCTATTAGTGCAACAAATGGATATATAACGAAATTGCTAGGAGGCACATATAACCAACTCAGCGTTGAAATAATATGCGCATTGGATAACGGAACACCAATTTCTTCATATGTTTCCCGAAGTGCAGTATGACTTAAGTCATGGTCCGATTCATCTTTTTTCCCACCTGGGAAGCTGATTTGACCACTATGAGCGCCATCATAATCATGGCGTTGTGTGAAGACTATATGTGTTTGATTATTCTTCTCATACAAGAGAATCATAACCGCACTTTCTTTAGCGTTGAACTTTTTCAAATCATTGGCGTTGTATTTACCTCTTAAAGGAGGGCTCATTTTAGCATGAGCTGCAAATCCAGGCAAATTATTTTCTTGAATTTGTTTAATTTTGTCCAATATTTGATGAAGGCGCATGAGCTAGTTCTTATTCGTTAAGCAAAAATAGTCAAAGTAGTATGAGAAAAAGATTTTTGTTAGAGGGAGATTATTTAGATAATTCCATTTGGATTGCGGTTGAGTTTGAAGAAGTAGAGGTGACTGTGCTATTGTATTTGTTTTTAAAAAGCAAGGTAGAAAGAGAAAAACTTGAAAATTGGGCGAATGGTAAGGGCTATTTACCAGAACCCTTAGAGAAACTTAAGCGTACAATCAGTGATGCCAACCTTTTGACGGATGGTATTAAGGTAGAAAACGTAGGTAAAGTAAGAGATATTGAAATAGAATGGGCAGATACCTTGATGGTGACCAGAATGTTTCAAGGGTTTGATGGGGAGTTGACTTTACTGCAAGAAAAGCTCGCAGTCCTTGATGATTACAGTCAAGAGGTATTTGATGAATGTGCCGCTTTTTGGAATCGAATACTTGCCTTTAAGCAGGATCATTCTATGGTTACTCAAAAAAACTTAGACAGGTACAAGTCAAACTTGGACATTCTCTTCGAAGCACTAAAGGCATTGCGAAAAGATCACAACAAAGAGTTGAAAGGGAAGGCGGTTGAAGCGAAGAAGGATTTGCTTTTGAAACTGGAGATATTAAATGAAAAATTGGATGATAAGCCGAATTATAAATTTACTGTAGAGCGCTTAAAAGATATCCGGAAGGATTTAAACACTTCAGGCTTGCGTTCAAAAGATTATAGTGACATTGATGGGGGTATAAATGCTTTGTTCAAAAAAATGAGCGAAGCCCGAGATCAACTTGTTGATTCTAAAATCGACAAACGAGTTGGAGATTTAGAGGGAATAGTAGAGAAAATGCAGAAATCCGTTGATTGGGAGAAAAGAACGATTGCCAAGGAGGAAAGAAACAAGGATTATGCGAGCATGGCATTTCAAGTAAAGCTATTGGATGCAAAAATTGACATGATAAAGAATCGACTTGTCGAAAAAGAAGAGAAGTTGGCTGATGTCAAGAAGACTTTAGCAAGTTTGCTTAAAAAAACAAGGGTAGGAGGCTGAAGGCTTAGCTCCTGGGTTTAAAGAAACTCTGTAAAGAACTGCATTCAAAATAAAAGCAGGGTCTCTTCTCGAAGAGGGCCCTGCTTTTAAATTTAACAATGGCTTAAAGCCTATTCCTTAATCCAATCAATAACTTCAGCGTCGTTAGGTAAAGTCTTAGGTTTGATTACCTTTTCTAATTTACCTTCTTCTCCAATAAGATATTTTTGAAAATTCCAAGCAACATCGCTATCCTGCTCTCCATTTAGCTCCTTGATTGTTAGAAACTGATAAAATTCATTCATTTCTTTTCCTTTCACAGAAATCTTAGCCATCATGGGAAAGCTTACGCCGTAGTTCTTTTTACAGAATGCTGCAATGTCATCGTTGCTGCCAGGTTCTTGATGTAAAAAATTATTTGCGGGAAATCCAATAATAACAAAATTTTGGTCTTTAAATTCTTGATAGACTTCTTCTAAATATTCATATTGAGGAGTTAAGCCGCAATTGGAAGCGGTATTAACTATCATAACTTTTTTCCCTTTTAAATCGGCAAAGTCGAATGTGTTACCGTTTATGTCTTCTACTTTAAATTGGTAGATTGTTTTTTCTTCTGAAAAGTTTTCTTGGTTGACTGTAGGCGATCCGCAACTCCAAACTGCTAATAATACTAAAAATATTGTTTTCATAATCTTTCTTTAAGAAACAATGATAAGACTTGTTTTGTTTATTCTTGGTATTACTGTCTAGTAATTTAGTCTTTAGTCTTAGGATGACGCAAAACTTCTTGATATATATCCACAAAATGCTGAGGCATAATCATAAGTTTGATGAAAACTAACTATCTATGACTAACTTTTATTGTACTACATTGGTTTTTCTGGTTTTTACTCTAAATCTAAAAGCTCAAAATGAGTTTTATGTCGATGGAGATAATCTTTCTGCAACCATTGAAGTATACGTGGATGGCAATGACGGTACAAACCCCACTTTATTTGTAGCTGGAGAAATCAATAACAATCAGGGCGTTTTTCAAAACATAGACGGTATTGTTGAGTTGACAGGAAACTTTACGAATACTGCAGATGAAACAAATGCCAAATATGAATCTACGGGTGTTGAGCGGTTTTCCGGTGCGTCAAACCAGATCATAAGCGGTGATTTAAATGGCTTAGCTAGCTTAAATAATTTATATAATGTAAAGATAGATAAAGCTTCAACTACTCGAATTGATTTAGCTAGTAATTTAAATGTAAAAAACAGTATTAGCTTTGAAAATGACGGAGGAATCATTCGTACGGATATAAGCTCGCATTCTGATGATGGGGATTTATATTCAAAAGAGTTGTATTTGCTTAATAGTGATCCATTAGCCATAAGTGGCGCTTCTTCCTCAGCCAACCTGGGAGATGATTACATCGAGGGTAAGTTGAGGTGGATGGTAAATGGAAATAACACCTATTTATTTCCTATAGGAATACAACCCAGTTCGCTGGATGCTGGAACCCAACCGATTCAATTTACCTTTTCAAATAATGCTTCAAGTCCTTATGATATTTTAGTGTATCTAGAGGATGGAGATGTTCCTTTGGTTTTTGATAAAGTTTATGATGATGTTGGAACCAATCCAAATGCATCAGGGTCAAGTACCTTGATGGATTGCACAGGAGGTCCAGATGGAGTTTTAGATCAAATTGTTTTGGACCGAGATCAAAATCATCAGTGGGCAATACAAGCATCTCCAAGCGGAAGTGTTGAATATACAGTTACCGTAATGCCGAGTCCTTCAGCTGATGTAGATGCTCTGGATATCGGCCCGCTAGGCTGCCAGAATGTGGTATTGCGTTATCTCGCAAAAGAAGGTGTTGTAGGCGGAGATTTATCTTCAAATCCTATAATTGGGACAACTGATTTCCCCCAGCAGCCCGGATTCGTACTTGACCCGACAGGGTATTCAATCAGCGGCCAGACAAGCTTATCCTCATTAAGACTTCATTCCACAGACCCATTAAGTTCAACTCTTCCTGTTGAATTATTGTCACTTGAAGCATATGGCAATGATAACCATATCATGGTGGAATGGGCAACGGCTACAGAGTTAAATAATTCAGGCTTTGAAATTCTAAGGAGCACAGATGGCGAGAATTTCGAAAATATTGCCTGGCTAGATGGTAATGGAACGAGCAGTGATATAAATATATACGCTTTCAAGGATTATAATTTTTTGCCAAACATCCGATATTATTATCGCTTAAAACAAATAGATTTTAACGGTGAATATGAATATAGTGACATCGTTAGTGCAATTTTAAAAGCTAAGGATTCTAATCTATCAATAAGCTTGGCACCTAACCCATCATTATATGAATCTACACTCACCATTCGCTCGAGTGAAAAAGGTGCAGCAGCGCTGAAAATCTTTGATGCTTTGGGTAAACTAGTTGTCAATAGTCAACTATGGATTCAAGCTGATATTGATCAATTTTTAATTCAAACCAAGCATTTGGAAGAAGGGGTTTATTTTCTTTCTCTTGAAATGCAGGCTTCTACCACCAATCAAAAACTATTCATTAAATAAAATATAAACATTCAATAAAAACTGCTCTATGAAAAATTTAAAGAACTTAACCTGCCTACTTATCCTATTTTTTGCCTGTAATTTTACCCTAAACGCTCAAAATGTAGGAATAGGAACAGATAGCCCACAAGCAAAATTAGATGTTGCAGGAAATATATCCTTAAACGACAACCAACTTCGATTGAGAGGTGGTTTGGATGGGAATCATTACCTAGCTTATCAGGGCGGAAGCTTTGATGGCCCTAAACTATTCGGAAATTCAACGATTTCTTTACAAACTCCCGGGATTGAAATGGTTTTAAGAAATGGAAATGTCGGTATTGGTGGAACCAATCCAAGTTATAAACTTGATGTTGATGGAGACGGTCATTTTAATTCGGGATTGAGAGTTGATGGTGTTATAAGTGGTGACGTTTGCCCAGGTGGGTGTGGCTTTTCTGCTTATACACAGTGTTGTCCTGAAGGCGGTCAATTTGGATTTAGAAATATGGGCTTGTGGGTTTCAGAGGGAATTAGAGCACGAGAATTTTATACTGAATCTGATGAGAGAATTAAAGATATTGTGGGAATTTCAGATGCCAAAAATGACCTGGATAGAATAATGGATATAGAAATCACAGATTATACTTTTAAGGATAAATCAAAGGGTCATAGTACTATAAAAAAAGTGATCGCTCAGCAGGTTGAAAAGGTTTATCCAGAAGCGGTTGGTCAATCTATTTCAGTTGTACCAGATATTTACCAGTTGGCAAGTATGCAGGATGGGTTTATTCCTTTGAGAACAAAAGTGACAACGGGAGATAATGTAAAACTCATTTTTGATGATAATGCAGTTGTCTTAGCCACGGTTACAAGCGTGGTTGAGGATGGATTTTATGTCAATCAGGATAGAACAGGTCAGGTTTTTGTCTATGGTCGTGAAGTTAATGATTTTCGAATTGTCGATTATCAGGCTATCTCTATGCTAAATGTTTCAGCTACTCAAGAGCAGCAGCGGCTTATCGAGCAATTGCAGCAAGAAAATACTGCCTTAAAAAATCAAGTTGGAGTGTTAAATGCTCAAGCCCTAAAAACAACAGAACTAGAAGACCAACTTACAGCCATAAGAGCTGCTCTAGAAAGTAATGGGATTCTAATCGATGTGCAGGCGAGTAACAAGTAGGTTTATATTATCATTGCTTTTCAATTATAAATGATCTATAGATTTTTTGTTTGTTGTATTTTTCTCATTTGGGCAGTCAAATCCGATGCGCAAGAATTCCACCTGGATAACAACGGGGAGATAAAGCAGATATTTAAACCCATTCAATCCAATTGGAAAGCGCTCAACCAAAATGAGGCTTTTAATTTTTTGACTAATGCTGGATTTGAAAATATTAGTTCAGAGGCTTTAGGTGACAAAAGTTACGTGGCAGCTAATTTTTCCTCTGATAACTACTCTTTTAAGCGAACACTTATTTTTGAGAAAAATATCATTAGCGCCTATGTTGATCACGTACAATTTATCGCTCCTTGTTTGACCTGTTTAAGCGAACAACTTCGATTAAAAACTGCTGGTAATCCTATCATGAAAAGTATAGTTGAGGAAAGCTTGGCAGAAAACATTGAAAAGGATAGAGCAACTAAAAATTTAGTTCTAAATAAGTTTTACTCGCTGTGTGATTTAGATCAGTTAAACAGAATGAGCGGGGAAGTAAATATAGATTTTTACGATGTACAAAAATCTAAGCTTACTGCTGATTGGAGAATGATGAGATCTTGCAAGGTTGAGTTAGATGATCAGTTTTATATGTTTTATGTAAGTAAGCTAGTTGCGTTGAATCAAAAAGATTATGAAATTGGACCATATCAATTAAAAGAAATTGACACCTATGATTTATTCAAGATGATTGATGTTTTCCTTGCAGATTGCGCTGAGCATGGTATTGAATTAGCGGAAAATATAATTGATGCAAAGTTTGAATCGCTTGAAGGAGATATTGTTGGCTTAAGTTATGCAAAAGAAAACGATCAATTAATTAAAATAAAAGTTGACCCAAAGGCCTGGAGTCTTTCATCTGAACCCAAAAGATGGTACCTTATTTATCATGAATTAGGACATGATGTTCTAAATTTAGATCATGGAAATGGAGGCAAAATGATGTTTAATTTTATCGATAGAGGGTATTCTTGGAATGAATTTTGGGAAGACAAAAATTACATGTTAATCAATTATATAAAATGAAATTTTTAAAACTAGTTATCATTTGTGCTTTTTTCACCCATACGCATGGACAAAATAATTCACATAACTTATTTGGTCTAAATATGGACCTTGATTGGTATAGTTTGACAAACTATTCGAGCCTAACCTATGCAATTGCTGATAATGATGCATCTATTGATTATGTAGTTACCGATTGCGATTTTTATTTTGATAAAGTTGATGTTGAGCTTGAAGGTTTTGGGTTTAACGATTATTTCATTGCCTTTCCTAAGGGTGCTGAAGCAAATAAATCTGGAATGGAGACTTTGTCACCTCTTTTGTTTATGGGGTTTTATGATTATACAGATCTCTCTACTTTTAATAGCCAAGCTTTTAATGATGCAGTATTTTTGAAAGACAAATTAAGCCAGCTGTATGGCAGCCCGTCCCTTAAAATAGAAAAGGAAGAGTTTAGGGTATATCAGTGGGAAGTCGATGATGTAACCATTATCGTTAATTCTGTCAAATCAGAGTTGATGACTGCACTCAATTTTATGGTTAACTCAAGGTAAATGCAGCTCCATAGTTCTAGTGCAGTTAAAGTCATGCTAATAAAAAAAGCCCCGTAAGGGGCTTTTGAGGTCGGAACCGGATTCGAACCGGTGTAGCAGCTTTTGCAGATCCTAATAAAATTTTCATTTTAGAATTATCTGCAATTTACAGATACAGCATTTCAAGATGTCCTTAAACATAAAATGTTATTGAGAGTTGAGGTTCGCTCAAAATATTAAATTAATTGTTAGATATAAATTAATCATTTATAGATGCTTAATTTGTATTAGTAAGGATTTGTCTTACATTTACAAAAAAATATATATATCATGAAAAGAATAATCCTTTTATTAATTCCAATGTTATTGCTAATCTCCTCATGCGCAAAAGACCCTCAAGACGGTAGTACTGTTATTTGGTATGGTGAGTTTACCGCCCTTCAGCTAGTAAACGATGGGGCAACGTCATTATCGTATACTATAGGTGGGCAATTAGCTGGTTCGTCGGCCTCTAATGTTTATTATGTTATTGCACCAGACTGCGGAGAAAATGGATCAATAACTTATTCAAATGAACCCGGTAGTTACAGCTTTACTGTAAAAGACCAAACGGATTTTATTTATTGGACTGGCACAATTGACTTAACCGATGGTGGTTGTGAAGCAATAGAGTTGACCTGGTAATTTAAGTTGGCTTATTAAAATTAATAGCTGAGCATTTAATGATGCAGTATTTTTACAAAACAATTTAAGCCAATTTTATGGTTAACTCAAGGTAAATGCAGCTCCATAGTTCTAGTGCAGTTGAAGTCATGCTAATTAAAAAAGCCCCGTAAGGGGCTTTTGAGGTCGGAACCGGATTCGAACCGGTGTAGCAGCTTTTGCAGAGCTGAGCCTAGCCGCTCGGCCATCCGACCTTTTCAAAGGACTCTAAAGGTAGTGTTTTTTGCAATTTTACAAAGAGCTTTCAATTATTTTTTAGAAATTCTAAGCATCCTTTCTATCCATTTTTTTTGTTTTACATAAGATATGGATTAATCTTGAACCTAAGTGATGCTCGAGGCTATTATTTAGCCGACTTTTTAGCTTAATTAACTCTTTCCTTTAACGCAATAATGGACCTCTCCGCTTTACCATCAATAGGGGGGTTCATCTTGGCAATTTTAACCTTTACCTTTTTGATGCGCTTATCAGTTTCCGACAAAGTTTTTATAATGCGTCCAGCTACGTGCTCCAGTAGTTTAGATGGCTTTGCCATTTCAGCCTTCACCGCGTCATGAATAAATTGATAGTCGAAGGTATCTTCTAGATTATCTGTCGTAACTGACTTCCTACTTTTAAACCAAACATCGACATCGGTGAAAAATAAATTCCCTTTTTCTTGTTCTTCTTTAAACACTCCGTGGTGTCCGCGTGTTTCTATATTACTTAGACCAATTTTAATCATAAAACGCCTTAAATTTCAAATATTTGTGAATAAAGAGAGGGTATTCGATCATTCGATGCCTCAATTTGTTTTTAGCCAATCAAAATTATGTTATTTTTGTCGGATTATTAGTAAAACCAAACGAAATGCAACAAGATAATTATACTCACCCCGATTACTATTTGATGGATGAATTGCTTAGTGAAGAGCATAAAATCATTCGAGACTCTGTTCGTACATGGGTAAAGCAAAAGTTAAGTCCGGTTATTAACGATTACGCTCAAAAATCAGAGTTTCCGAAATGGATAGTTAAAGAGTTGGGTGATATTGGTGCCTTTGGTCCAAATATTCCTACTGAATATGGTGGTGGAGGAATGGATGATATTGCTTATGGTATTATCATGCAGGAATTGGAGCGGTGCGATTCAGGTATTCGAAGTACGGCCTCTGTGCAAGGAAGTTTGGTAATGTATCCGATTTATAAATTTGGAAGTGAAGAGCAAAAGAGAAAATATCTTCCAGGTTTGGCGAGTGGAGATCTTTTTGGTTGTTTTGGATTAACGGAACCTAATCACGGTAGTAATCCAGCAGGTATGGAAACGAATATCGTTGACAAAGGAGACCATTATCTATTGAATGGAGCTAAAATGTGGATCTCAAATTCACCGCTAGCGGACGTAGCTGTGGTTTGGGCAAAGAACGAGGAAGGTAAAATCAGAGGGTTGATTGTCGAAAAAGGTATGGAAGGGTTTACTGCTCCAGAAATTAAGAATAAGTGGAGTCTTCGAGCATCTATAACCGGAGAATTAGTTTTTGATAATGTGCGCGTGCCGAAGGAAAACATATTCCCAGAAATTGAAGGCCTTCGTGGACCATTAACTTGTCTAAGCAGTGCTCGATATGGAATTGCTTGGGGAGCGATGGGTGCAGCTATGGACTGTTATGATACGGCATTGAAGTATTCACTAGAACGCCAGCAATTTGGCAGACCTTTAGCTGGATTTCAATTACAACAAAAGAAATTGGCTGAAATGATTACCGAAATCACCAAAGGGCAATTGTTGGTTTGGCGATTAGGGAATCTCAAGAATGAAGATCGAGCTACCCCTGCCCAAATTTCTATGGCAAAACGTAACTCTTGTGAAGTCGCTATAAATATAGCTCGTGAAGCCAGACAAATGCTTGGTGGTATGGGTATTAGCGGAGAATACAGCATTATGCGTCATTCGATGAATCTAGAAAGTGTAATCACTTATGAGGGGACGCATGACATTCATCTGCTTATTACAGGAATGGATGTTACCGGAGTGAATGCCTTTCAATAGCTAGATCTTCCAATCTTGCTCGTTTCGGTTATTCTTTCCAAGCTGCAAGTATCATAATATTTTAATTGCTTGAACGTGCAGTTAATATTTTAAAGGATTTTATGGTTTCTTAAAATTCGATTTTCTCCCTATCTTGCGAGGGTTATGGCAGGCAACAGCTTTGGTAATTTATTTAGAATCATGACTTATGGCGAAAGTCATGGGAAAGCCATGGGTACGGTTATTGACGGCTGTCCGGCGGGTGTGCAGATTTCGGCAAAAGAAATACAGCAAGCCTTAGATAGAAGAAGACCAGGTCAGTCTAAAATAACCACACCAAGAAATGAAGCTGATCGAGTAGAGATTCTTTCAGGGGTATTTGAAGGAAAAACACTCGGAACGCCTATTTCGCTGAGTATTATCAATAAAGATCAAAATAGTAAAGACTACAGCCATATCAAAGATACATACAGACCTAGTCATGCAGATTTCACTTATCAAGAAAAATATGGCATAAGGGATTATAGAGGTGGAGGAAGAGCTTCTGCAAGAGAAACTGTAGGAAGGGTAGCTGCGGGTGTTGTCGCACACAAATTACTACTATCGGGCATGTCTATTCAGGTTAATGCATATGTGTCTGCTATTGCAGGATTGAGCCTAGGTCGATCTTACACGGACTTGGATTTAAGTTTGATAGATGATAATATAGTTCGCTGTCCAGATCAAGGGACTGCGGAGCAAATGATTACCTTAATAGAAAAGGCAAAAGCGGACGGGGATTCCTTAGGTGGAATTATTACTTGTGTAGTAACTGGATGCAAAGTTGGACTTGGAGAACCTGTTTTTGATAAATTAGAAGCGCAATTAGCTAAAGCTATGTTGTCTATTCCAGCGGTGAAAGGTTTTGAAATTGGGAGTGGATTTGGTGGGACACTATTAAAAGGATCTGAACATAATGATGCTTTCATCAAAGCCGGTGGTCAAATTACGACCAAGACGAATCATTCTGGCGGAATCCAAGGAGGAATCAGCAATGGAATGGATATCTACTTTAGAGTAGCGTTTAAGCCAACCGCCACCATTATGCAAAAACAATCGAGCGTTAATCAGCAAGGGGAGCAGATTACCTTGGAAGCTAAAGGAAGACATGATCCTTGTGTTCTGCCTAGAGCGGTTCCTATCGTTGAGGCCATGACTAATTTGGTTTTAGCAGATTTATATCTACAAAACAAATTGAGTAAAATATGAAGAAGTCATTAGCCCTTCACTGGAAAATCATCATTGGAATGGTTTTAGGTATCATTTGGGCGTTATGCGCTGCATATTTTGGTTGGACTAAGTTTACCCTAGATTGGATTAAGCCATTTGGCGATATATTCTTAAATGCTTTAAAACTTATCGCTATTCCTTTGGTGCTATTTTCTGTTATTGGAGGTATCATCGGTATCGGAAATCCTGAGCATCTCGGAAAAATGGGTGGTAAAACATTAGGACTTTATTTGATTTCTACCGTTTTTGCCGTGAGTTTAGGCTTATTATTGGTAAATGTAATCAAGCCAGGAGATAATGCCGACCTGACGAATAGAATTCAATACGAGTTATGGGCAAATGCCAGTGAAATTGAAATTAAGGATGGTCAATGCTATTCCTGTTTAGATGAGCATGCTGAGCTAGTAGCAGAGGTGAAGCAATTCATGGCTAGTGAGGAGATTCCGGAAGAAGTAAGTAAAAGGTTAGCTACTCAAGAAAAAACGGTTTCTGGTGGACCATTAAGGGCTTTGGTGGATATTGTTCCATCCAATCTCTTCGATGCATTCATCAAAAATTCCATGTTGCAGATTATATTTTTTGCTATCTTTTTTGGCTTAGCTTCCTTATATATCCCTAAAAAACAAGCAGGCATTGTAAAAGACTTTATAAATGCTATCAATGAAGTGTTTTTAAAGATGATTGATTTTATCATGCTCTTAGCTCCATATTTTGTGTTTGCATTAATGGCGGGTGTCTTGACCAAAATAGCAGGAGATGACCTTGGTGCCATGTTAGGGGTGTTTGAGAAATTGATTTATTATTTCTTGGTTGTTTTACTAGGCTTGCTGATTATGATTTTTATATTTTACCCTATTCTTCTTAAGCTGTTTACAAAGGATTTTAAATATTTTGAATTCTTTAAAAACATTGCCCCAGCGCAGTCCTTGGCATTTTCCACGAGTTCTAGTGCCGCTACATTACCGGTGACCCTTGAGGTCGTAGAGGAAAACTTAAAAGTGAGTAAGAAGGTGAGTAGTTTTGTTTTGCCTATTGGTGCTACTGTGAATATGGATGGCACGAGTCTATATCAAGCGGTTGCTGCTATATTTTTAGCGCAGTTCCATATGATTGATTTAAGCTTAGGACAGCAGTTAACTATTATTGTTACCGCTACTTTAGCATCCATTGGCTCTGCTGCGGTTCCTAGCGCAGGCTTGGTGATGTTAATGATTGTATTAACAAGTGTTGGCCTTAATCCTGCATGGATTGCCATCATTTTGCCAGTAGATCGTTTATTGGATATGGTTCGTACCACGGTTAATGTTACTGGAGATGCGACAATAGCGACCTTAATCGATAAATCGGAGAATCATGACGAAGGAAGAGAAAATCAAGAATTATAACCCGTCGGGTGTAGGCTTAGCCAATGGTAAGTTGTTTGGTTTACCGTTTGGGTTTGAAGAATCAGATATCATTGTTTTACCTGTTCCGTGGGAACTCACAGCTTCTTATGGCGGAGGGACTTCGAAAGCACCACAGCAGATTTTAAAAGCCTCTACACAATTAGATCTTTATCATTTAAATTATCCTGAAGCATGGAAGCAGGGTGTTTTTATGTTGGATGTTTCAGACGAAATCTATAAGCTCAACTCTAAGTACGTGCAAAAGGCTAATGAGCTTATTTTGTTGCAAGAGAAGGGTAAGTCGATTGAGGAGTTAAATGAGCAAATTACTGAAATTAATCAGGTTTGTGATACGCTTAGGAAATGGGTCTTTGAACAAGCTATGCGCTTGTTAAACAGGGGAAAAAAGGTCATTCTTTTAGGGGGAGACCACAGCACGCCGCTAGGTTATATGCAAGCCTTAGCCCAAAAATATGACTCATTTGGAATTCTTCAGATTGATGCGCACGCAGATCTTCGTCAAGCCTATGAAGGTTTTGAATTTTCCCATGCGTCCATAATGTTTAATGCTTTAAAAATGACTCAACTAACATCTTTGGTTCAAGTAGGCGTGCGGGATATTTGTAAAGAGGAGATAGACCTTATTCAAGCAGATAAACGAATTCGAACTTACTTCGATGTTAAATTGCATCAAGAACGATTTAGAGGGGTATCAGTGTCCGAGCAGTGGGACAGTATTATAAAAGATTTGCCAGAACAGGTCTATGTTTCATTTGATATTGATGGTTTGGATCCAAAGCTTTGTCCAAATACAGGAACACCGGTGCCGGGCGGATTGCAGTATGCAGAGGTGGTAGAGCTTTTTCGCCGACTGAAGGAAAGCGGTAAGCAAATCATAGGTTGTGATTTGAATGAAGTAGGTAATCAAGAATGGGATGCAAATGTAGGTGCACGAATTCTTTATGAACTATCTTGTATTCTATAAAAAACCCAAGACTTGCCTCAGGTTTAGTCTTAAATAAAAAACCCATTCGCTAAACGAATGGATTTTTTATTTTAATAGACTACACTATAACTGGTATCCTTAAAGGCCTCTTGCAAATCGACTTTATCAAAGGTAGATTGGTCGATTTCCAGTTGAGCTTCTCCATTTTCCAAGGAGACATTTACATTAGAAACACCTTTTACGGTGGCAAGAATATCTTGCACATGTTGCTGGCAATTGCCACACATCATCCCTGATACTTGAAGTATTTTAGCAGCCATATTTATTTGACAGTAGAAGTTTCTTCTAGTTTTGCACCATCTTTCTTCGAAGCTGCGTCTTTAGAACAAGATGTCTTACTAGCAGAACAGCACGATTTTTTTGGTTTACAGCACGATGCTAAAGCAGCATATGCATCCTTGTTTGGTGCCATTTCATCTGCCCAATATCCAGTATTAGTAACTTGCTTTTTAATTTCTTCAAGGCTAACAACGCTTTCGTCAAACTTTACAGTCAACTCTTTGCTTTCAACTTTTACCATTACTTTTAAAACGCCTTCCATTATGCTTAGGCTACCTTCTAAATTTTCTTTACACATCTCACATTGAGTAGATGTTTTAATTGTAGCCTTTTCATTTCCAGCCATTGCACTGAATCCAACAAACAAGGTAAACATTAACACTATTGATTTTAAATTTTTCATTTTTTTCATTTTTTTATTTTAACAAAATTAGTTCTTTTTTTCTTTATTTTTATATGGAATGGTCCATCTCAATCCTGCATATAATCGCACACCTCCAAGGGGCCCCCAAATCATTGAAGCATCGAAGAATTCACTTTCCACATTATCAGCGGCAATAATGGCTTCCTCTTGCCAGTAATTGATTAAGTTTTCTCCACCAACATAAAACTCCCATTGTTTTACGATTGCTGTGATTTGACTATTCAAATTGAAAAACACTTTAGACTCATCTAGTCGTTGGTACGGTAAAGGGTTGGATTGTGTCGAGGGTAATCTAGATTTACCATTAAACTGACCCGTCACATTGATTTTCCATTTTTCATTTCTTGTTTCATAATCTGCAGTAATCAACATTTTATGTCTCGGAATATAGGGTGCTAATTTCATGCCACTTTTATATTCGATGTGCACATCATCAAACTTATAGGCGACTTGCAGATCTAGTCCTTCTCCCGCCTCAAGGTTTGCCTCTATTTGAAAACTATTCGCATAATTTCTTCCATTTAACTGGTAAAGGCTCAACTCACCTGTTTGCTCGTAATCGAAAAGCATACGATTCTGAAAATCTGTTCTGTAATAGTCAACTACAATGCTCGCTTGTTGAAAACCTAAGTAGAATTTTTTCATAACGCTCCCACCAGTATTCCAAGCACTTTCAAACCCTTGTTGACCCTCTAAGGCAATGGTTCGATTGCTTGCTAATGCACCTATATTTTCCGCGATTAAATTTGGAGTCCGATAACCTTTTCCAACCGCCAATTTGATGGTAAGATCTTTGGGTAAATTATACTTGAAGTTAGCCTTTGGAGAAAGCCAAAAACCATGCATATTGTGTAGATCTCCTCGTAATCCAAGTATAAAGGAAAGTTTCTCATAATCCTGGTAAGTGTATTCGACAAATACTCCAGGTACACTTTCTCTCCGATCTAAATTTAATGTATTAAAACGCTCTACAAAATCATTATAGAGGTAGCTAAATCCACCTTTAATCTCATTATTGTGATTTTTTAATTTGGTTTGAAAAATAAAGTTTAGTTTGGCGAAATTTTCCTGGGCACTATAGAATCTGTCACCATACCAAGCTTGATGCTGGTGGTTGTAGTATCGGTATTGAATACCGATACTTTTGGTTTTACTAGGAAACAGAAATCCTGTTTTTGCAAATGCATCATACCTTCTATTAATATTGGTGGTTTGAAACAAATTAGAGGATTCTTCATTAAGTTTTAAGTCAGCAAGCTGACCTGCTTCTCGTTCATCATAAGTATAGGCAAACCCAAATCTCATTTTAAAAACCTTTTTTGAATCATAGAACCACTTATTGGTTATAACCGAGCGCTTGGTAAGGGGGACATCCTGAAAACTGTCATCATTATCATCATGCTTGACCTCGTGAATCATTCCATGAGCGAAGACAATAGTACTAAGTTTGTCACTAAATCTATGAGAGAAATTGGTGTTTAACTCAAATTGTCCATGTCGAGAAGCAAACAGGTTTAAAAAGAATCTTTCTGTATCATTAGGATCTTTATAGTTATAATTTATTTGCCCTGTGATTGCTTCATAACCATCAACCACTGATCCAGCTCCTCGGTTTATGGCGATGGATTTCATGAAAGGTCCTGGGACATATAGCATCCCAAAACTGTTTGCTAATCCTCTAATGCTGGGTTGATTCTCAAACATGATTTGCGTGTAATAGCTATCCAAGCCGAGCATGCGAATCCTTTTTGCTCCTGTAACAGCATCACTAAAACTAACATCTACTGCAGCATTGGTTTCAAAACTCTCGCTTAGGTTGCAGCATGCGGCTTTCGCTAAATCTGCGCCGTCTAAAGTTTGAGAATTGTAGGTTTCAATGGTCGATCGGTCCAATTTCTTATAGCTAAATTCAACGGCATCAAGCACACTAAACTGCATGATAATATTCTGTAACGCATTGCTTGGAAGATCTATGGTTTCATCTTTATATCCAACGTAGCTTACCGTTAATTTTTGATAGGAGCGAGGCAGGGAAAGTGCAAAGTAGCCGTTCTCATCCGAGGTAGTTCCATGCAAGCCATCATCGCTGATAAGATTGGCTCCATATAAAGCTGATTTTTCTGTGTTGTTGGATTCGTAAATATATCCCTCGACGAATTGGTTTTGCCCAATTGCAACGAAGTAATGACAAATACAAATACCTATTAAAAGTATGGATTTCATTTTTTTGTGTTTAGTTAATAATTCAAATTGAAAATTAACTATACGCTAACACAAAAAGGATTGCTGAAGTATTCTCAGCGGGACTCTGGGGGTTGATTGAATAAAACTTGTTCTTTCAAACGGAATCTTGGTAGATGCACGTGTTAGCGCGAGACTTCTCACCATACTTACCGGAATGAAACTTACGAATGTTTTCACATCATGGTGCACCAATTCTGTATCGATGTCAATCAAACCAAAATCGAAGAGGCAACATGCTGGTTTATCAAAACTTGTTGAAGAATTTTTATTTTCGGTACATCCATCATTGCAATGCGAGTCGCTGATTAAAACACTCCAAGATCTTTCATTGGATACATTACAGGTCACCGCTGAATAAGGAATAGCTATACTGCTCATTAAGACAAAAGCAATGAGGTAAATACTAGCGATATGGGTAAACATTCTTTTCAAAACAGAGTACAAAAATAGTTAAAATTTAGTGATTAGTTTTTAACAAAGGATTTAAGTCCAACAAGATTATCATTTGTTAACAGTTTTACAAAGTATAATCCAGGTGGAAATTGCTTGCTGTTAAGCTTAATGGATGTTGAATTGTTATGTTTAGATTGATGCACAGACTGTCCAAGCGTATTAACTATTTCTAAGCGAATAGCTTGCTTGGATTCAGCAAAACGAAGAAGGATATGATTTGAACTTGGATTTGGGTACAAATCGAAGTGAAATTCATTTTGTTGTCTTGGTCTGCTTGTTATTCCCGTGGTGTCGATAATGGTTGTATCGGTTGGCGTAGTTCCTGAATAATGGTTTACTCCTCCTCTTGCGTTTCCCACAAAAAAGTCCATCACTCCATCACTATTAATATCGGTAATACTTAAGCTAGATCGCACTCCAGCGCGGGTGGGTAAAATCCCTGGGCTTAGCAACTCAAAACTGCCTTTTCGGAGGGAATCCTGGTTGACCAGATAGCTTTGTATATATCCTAAATCATTGCCTACATAAAGGATTTGATTGCTATCGGTTCTTAATATACTCGGCGCACTAAAACCAGGTACAAAACCCGGCTGATTGGTACGAATTTCTCCTAATGATTGATTGGAGCTATCCGTATGAAATTCAGCGATGGAAGCGGATCCGAAGTTCCAGAAATAAACGAGCTCTCCATAACTTCCTTCTCTACCGATAAGTATATCTAAAAGGCTATCTCCATTTAAATCGACCAAATGTGGATGAGCTTTATTGCCAACATCAATATTCAAGTACTGCAGCTGTGTTAAGTTGAAAATTGCGGGATCCCCAATTCCTGCAGTATTTTCATATAAATGAATCAATCCGTTAGCATCACCAATAATCATATCCTCATCGCCATCATTATCTAGGTCTCCAAAACACGGACGTAAAAAGTCGGCACCAAAATTACTTAATCCTTGGTAGTCTTGATCAACCAGGGTGAAGGCCGGTAAGGTATCGCTTCCTGTATTTTCATAATAAAATAAACTAGCAACCGTCGTCCCCATGTCTTCATAAACGTAGCCATTAGAAATAATTAAATCTTCCAAACCATCGCCATTATGATCAAAAAAAGTAGGGAATGAATAACTTCCTACATCTATAGATTGATCAACGATAAAATCGTTTTGAACAAATTGAAATGGGCTTGTCGTATCGCCTGTGTTTTCATACAACCAAGAGCCAGTAGTATTTACATGAGCGGTTTGGGAATTAGGCGCAATCAATAAATCTTTTTCTCCGTCATTGGTGACATCAAGATAGTAGGCTGCAGGGAAAATTTCTAGATTGGCTGGAACATCATAGCTCGGATAGCTATAGTCGGCTAGCGTGCTTTCCATATGGGCATTCAAACTGCTTGCATCATTTTGCAAAAAGATCATTGAATTATAGGAAACATCGCCTAAGAGTATATCCATTCGATTGTCTTTGTTTGGGTCAAAGAGTAAAATGGTAGAACCGATATGCTTGGGTCCACCTGAAGCAATTGGGGCTCCTGAGGATCCGCCTTTACACGTAATGTCAAAATTGACACCATTGGTTGAATTACTTTCAGAAAAAAGCCCCCAACACGAAGAATATTCTTCAAAGATTAACGAATCACACCCATAGCCCATTTCAACAGATAGATTTCTATAAAACGGTAGTGTAGTTCCTAAATTATAGAATACTAAAATATCCATATCTCCATCCCCATCAATATCCTCAATGCCTGGGATATCTCCGTTGCTATTATATATATTCACTTGAAATCCACCAAGGTCAAATTTCAATAAAGAGCTGGCTTGGAAAAAAGAAATTTCTCCTCCGACTATTTCTTGTTCATAGACTTGTATGCCCGTATTCACAAAGGCGAATATGTCCATTAGTCCATCACAGTTGTAATCCTTAAACAAAGCAAAACGGATCATTTCGGGAAAAAATTTCTCTAAATCTGGTGCATACGAATATTCTCCATTCGCTTCTTTTAAAAGAATAAGAGTCTTGTTTGATTTTCGATCGAAAATTAATAAATCTTCACGACCATCTTGATTGATGTCTCCTCCAGAAAATTGAGGCAGATCAAGCCCTCCGAGCCAAGCATTAGAGAGGGTGTCACCATTTTCAGTAACCGGTATATCTTGATTGGCAAAAAGTTGTGCATTTAAGTCTAGGCAAAGAAACACAGTAATTAGAGGGAGTAACTTGAATACTAAATTGAACTTTATCATTGTCATCAAATATACGTAAAAAAGTAGTTTACCGAAATGAAAATGTAATGCCACACTCTATGGAACAATCCTAGATAGGGGGATAGTTTGCTTTTTAACTGTTTAGGTTTTACGCTCTTTTTTACGTGCAGCGGGAAACAAAACATTATTTAGGATTAGTCGATATCCAGGCGAATTAGGGTGTAGGTTTAAATCGGTTTTTGGGTCCCCAACAAAATGCTGATAATCTTCGGGATCATGACCTCCATACCAACTCCACATTCCAAAGCCGTAAGTTCCATGAATATATTTTGCTTCATTAGCTGCCTTATTTTCACCAAGAATAAGTACGTTACTTTTGATATAATCTTTTTTGAAAGCCGTTGTTTGTCCCATAAACCCTTTCACTGTTTTTGTGTGATTTTGCGTGAGCATCGTTGGAATTGGATCCCACTTAGCAGAGAAATCAAATAAAGTGAAGTAGTCCAAGTTTTTTGCAACTTTTCGTCCAAAATTAGCATCAATGTTAGAGTATTCATATTCATATGGGCTCATACGTAATTGAAAATTTTCAAAGGCAAGTGTATGCTCATAGTTTAGTTCATTTTGCGCATTAGGGCTTGGGGCATCTCCATCGTACATGTGTCCACAAATATCCGTCCCCTCAGCAGCTAATGCGATATCATAGCTGTCTGTTGCTGAACACATTGCGAACATAAAACCGCCTCCTGCTACAAAGCCTTGCACTCTTTTGCCGATGGCTAGTTTAAGTTGAGAAACTTTATTAAATCCGTATTGCGCAGCTATTGATTCTAGCTCTCTTACTTGATTCTGATACCAGCTCTGAGATTTGTATGCATTCCAAAATTTACCATATTGACCGGTGAAATCTTCGTGATGGAGATGTAACCAATCATAAAGGACTAATTTATCTTCCATTATCTCTGTGTCATAAATAACATCATAAGGGATCTCTGCATAGGTCAGGGCAAGAGTCACTGCATCGTCCCACGGGGCTTTACTTTTCGGAGAATAAACTGCAATTTTCGGTGCTTTTTCTAGCTTGGCTATATCCATATTTTTTTCAGGATTGGCTATTGTCCTGATAATATTTGTGTATTTAGCATCAGGAACTAGTTCATAGCTGACTCCTCGAATATTGCATTCATCTTGTATTTGTTTGATGCTTTTAACTGCAAAGCTTCCTCCTCTATAGTTTAGTAGCCAATCGATTTCTAATCCTTCAGTTAATGCCCAGAAGGCAATTCCATATGCTTTTAGATGATTGTTTTGATCTTTATCCATTGGAATCAAAATGTAAGCAGCTTGAGCTTGAATAGTAAACAAGATAATTCCAAGAATTAAAAAGAGCTTCTTCATATTTCAAAAGTAACGTAAAATATATTCCAAATGAAATACATATTGACTCATTTTACGGTTTAAAACGTTAATGTTAAATAAAAAGGCCCACACTTAAAATGCAGGCCAATATTCATTTTAATTAGTACCGTTTACAAGGTGTCAATTGCAGCATTGAACAACGCACTTGGTCGCATGGCTCGCCTCGCTTCCTGGTCGTTAATTTTGTAGTAGCCGCCGATATTCATTGCTTTACCTTGAACTTCATTAAGCTCAGTAACAATAGTTTCTTCGTTTTGCTTTAATTCTTCAAATAAAGTGGAAAAAACACTTGCTAAGGCTTCATCTTCTGTTTGGTTCATAAGCGCTTCAGCCCAGAACATGGCCAAATAGAAATGACTTCCCCTATTATCTAATTCTTTTACTTTTCGTGAAGGAGACTTACGTTCGCTTAATACCTTTTCTGTGGCATAATCTAATGCTTTCGCCAAGATAGAGGCCTTTGGATTGCTGTTTACTTCTGCAATATGCTCGAATGACTCTGCTAATGCTAGAAACTCACCGAGGGAATCCCATCGCAAATGATTTTCTTTCATGAATTGATCCACGTGCTTAGGTGCAGATCCTCCAGCACCAGTTTCAAACAATCCTCCTCCATTCATTAATGGTACGATTGATAACATTTTTGCACTTGTTCCTACTTCTAAGATTGGAAACAAATCGGTATTATAATCTCTCAATACATTTCCCGTGACAGAAATAGTATCCAGTCCGTCTTTTATTCTTTCTAATGAAAATCTTGTAGCTAGAACTGGTGACATAATTCTTATGTCTAAGCCATTGGTATCATGATTTAATAAATATTTGTTAACCTTTAAAATTAACTGCGCATCATGTGCTCTATTTTCATCCAACCAAAAAATAGCAGGAGTTTGGCTAAGTCGTGCTCTTTTAACTGCCAATTTCACCCAATCCTGAATAGGGGCATCCTTCGCTAAACACATTCTCCAAATATCTCCCTTTCCAACTTGATGTTCCATCAATATCGTTCCCTCGTCATTAAGAACTTGTACTTTTCCTTCAGTTGGGATTTCAAATGTTTTATCATGACTGCCATATTCTTCAGCTTTTTGAGCCATTAGTCCAACGTTAGGGACCGAGCCCATAGTTGTGGGGTCAAATGCGCCATGCTTTTTACAAAAATCAATAGTTTCTTGGTAGATTCCCGCATAACTACTGTCAGGAATTACGGCTTTTGTATCTTGAGTTTCCCCCTCTGCATCCCACATTTGACCAGAATTTCTAATCATAGCTGGCATGGAAGCATCAATAATGACATCACTTGGTACATGTAGGTTGGTAATTCCATTATCGGAATCAACCATTGCTACGCTAGGCCTTGAATTATAACAGGCTTGAATATCAGCTTCAATTTCAGCGCGCTGCTCTTTTGGTAGCTTTTCTAGCTTGTTCAGTAAGTCGCCAAATCCATTGTTTACATTAACGCCTAATGATGCAATTGTATCTGCATGTTTTGTGAAAACATCTTTAAAAAACACTTTAACTGCATGACCAAAAATAATTGGATCGGAAACTTTCATCATTGTGGCTTTCATATGCAAGGAGAAAAGTAAATTTTGATTACTTGCATCTTCAATTTGTTCGGATAAGAAAGCCAACAATGCTTTTTTATTCATTACCGAGGCATCAACAATCTCTCCTTGCTGAACGGCAATATTTTCTTTTAAAATAGATTTTGTTTCATCATTTCCAATAAGCATCACTGAAAGTTTTCCCTCGTCAGAAGATGTAATGGATTGTTCGGTATTTCTAAAGTCGCCTGCAGTCATGGTTCCTACATGCGTTTTGGAGTTGCTGCTCCATTTTCCCATAGAATGGGGGTTGTTTTTAGCATATTGCTTAACTGGCTTTGGAGCTCTTCTATCAGAATTACCCTCTCTTAAAACAGGGTTTACTGCACTTCCTTTGACCTTGTTATATTTGGCCATAATTTCTTTTTCTTCCGCTGTTTTCGGGTTTTCAGGGTAGTTTGGGATACCGAAGCCTAGTGCTTGCAATTCTTCTATTGCTTCCTGAAGTTGAGGGACAGAGGCGCTAATATTTGGAAGTTTTATGATATTGGCTTCAGGTGTTTTGACTAGCTTACCTAATTCAGCTAATTCATCATTTATTTTTTGCTCCGTGCTCAATGTTTCAGGAAACAAGGCTAAAATTCGGCCAGCCAAGGAGATGTCTCTAGTCTCAATTTCAATATTTGCATGTTTAGCAAATGCTGAAATAATAGGAAGCAAGGA
>JASJJC010000007.1:0-4002 GCA_037624485.1 Chitinophagales bacterium | reverse complement strand
CATGCTAAAAATAGCAGTGTCTCCAGGAAGAATTTGATTTTCTAAAAACACCTCTAAAATAGTTCTATCGTGTACAAATTTTAGAGACACATCATTGTGTTTTAAAGAAATGATTTGCTGTCTTCCCACCTCATTATCTTTTAGCTTAGAAATTCTATCACCTACACGTTTATCAGCATCTAGTATTGTTCTGGAGCGTATATCCATCATGCTCCCCGGTTGAAAAGCATTGAAGTATAAATGATAAAATACCTTCTTTAAAGTGTCTGGTGAGTGGTTTATGAAAGTCAATTCTTGATTTCCATCAAAACGATGATTCTCTGAATCAAAATTTATATCCATTTGGTAATGAGCTTCTTGTTGCCAATAAGATTGACAGTATCCACTTATGGAAATAGATAAAAATAGAAGTATTGAAACAAAACTTTTCATTTGAATAGATTTTAATTAATTTGGAAGTAAATCTACAAACTATATTTTGCTTCTAGGTATATTGCTGAGCAAAGAAAAATATTGCGTATTTTTAAGATTATTAGCTCGTTATCATTAACTCTAAAATACTAGTTGTGATTCTAAGAATTAATTTATTAATATCCATTTTCTTTTAATCGATATTTTAGGTTGTTTCTAATGTTTATCCAATATAAATTATAATCTGCTATATGGTAATTTTTCATTTTGTAAAAACGAGCAAAGGGAATCTTTATGGGTTTAATCCAAATCACTCCATTTTTCGTATATGCTTCTATTGAATTTGGATAATGTATTTTATGATTTTTAAAAAGAATACCTAGATGTTCTTCCTTTTTTGAAAGTAAATTATCAGTTTGCCAACTAATAGGATTTACACATGAAATACTATCAGAAACTTCCCAGTCTTTTGGGAAATACCCTTCTGCTAATGTTCGCCAAGAAAGAAAGCAACCTAATTGATTAGGCGAGCTGCAAGGGGGTAAGTCTTTATGGAGCTGTTTGATTGGCATTCCTGGTAGGTAACTAATAAGTAGTCTATCTCTCATACTGTCATTTTCAAGAATTATTTCTTTCAATAATCTTTCTGTATGATTAGTGCCTTGACTATGTCCAGCAATTATAAATTTATTTCCCTTATTAAAATTTTCCCAATAATACATAAATGAATTTTTCACATCTAAATAGGCAACCTCAAAGGCCTGTAATCCATTTTCTAAATCGTAATAAGATTGAATATGCATTTGCCTATAATGTGGAGCATAAATATTTGCAATGCCTAAGTAAACACTTGCTTGATTTTTTATAGCTGCATCCCCAATTTCCTTATTTAGCTTCTTGTCGTTTATATCTGCGTTCCATGTATTTCCTTTAAAATAAAGAGTAGGATGTACAAAAAACACATCTATTACTGGTTTAGAGTCGTATATAGTATCTATATAATTTTTTGGAAGACTTGCGTAATGATTTTCTTTTTCAGGATGCTCTACCCAATATTTCAGATCAGCATAGTTTGGTGTATCTCCTGATAAATTTATATCAAAATTATGCTCTGGAGTATCCTGCTTTTCAGGAATAAGTCTGTAAGTTTTACAAGCAGTAACATTTATGAGTAAGAAGATAAAAAGCAGATTTCTAATTAAGTATCTCATCTTTCTTACTTTTTATTTCCCATGACATTTCTTGAATTTCTTCCCACTCCCACATGGACAAGGAGCATTCCGCTCTACTTTTTCTTCAGCTCTTATCGGTTGTGCTTTTGGCTTTGGTTTTCCTGCTTGCTGAGGCGTGTTTCCTGAATTTTCCGGTCGGCTTGTTTGATGATTTTCAGCCCTGTGCCTATCCTCTTGCACTGCTGATTGTGTAGGTAAGCCAGCCTTAATCAAGAAAGAAACAATATCTTTATTTACTTTGTTAATTAATGCTTTAAACAAATTGAAAGATTCAAATTTGTAAATTAAAAGTGGATCTTTCTGCTCATAACTTGCAGTTTGTACCGCTTGTTTCAAATCATCCATTTCGCGTAAATGCTCTTTCCAAATATCGTCAATAATTGCAAGAGTTACACTTTTTTCAATAGCTTCTGCAATGTTTCCCCCTTCCGAATCGTGTGCTTCTTTCAGGTTAGTTACTACTTGTAAAGTTTTTAAACCATCAGTAAACGGAATAACAATATTTTCATAGGTTGCTGATTGATTTTCGAAAACATCTTTAATAACTGGGTAGGCCTGGCTTGCTATAGCTGATGATTTTGCTTGGTAGCTTTTATAGCAGTTTTCATATACTTTCTCTGTTAAAACTTCTACTGAGTTATCCTTAAACTCTTCTTCGCTTACAGGAGATTCTGTAGCTAACAAACGAATCAATTCAAGTTTAAAGTTTTCATATTCTTTATTTGCTTGTAATTCCTCCACTATGTTTTCGCAAGTGTCATATATCATATTTGCAACATCTAATGACAAACGATCACCATGCAAGGCATGTTTTCTCTTTTTGTAAATCACTTCCCTTTGTTGGTTCATTACATCATCATATTCTAGCAATCTTTTTCTAACTCCAAAATTGTTTTCCTCTACTTTCTTTTGGGCACGCTCTATGGACTTACTTACCATAGAATGTTGAATAACTTCTCCTTCTTCAAGTCCCATTCTGTCCATTAGTTTGGCAATTCTTTCTGAACCAAACAGTCGCATTAATTTATCTTCAAGCGAAACATAAAATTGAGATGAACCAGGATCACCTTGTCTTCCTGCACGCCCTCTTAACTGCCTATCTACCCTTCTTGAATCATGTCTTTCAGTTCCAATTATTGCTAATCCTCCAGCTGCTTTTACTTCTGCTGCAAGCTTAATATCTGTCCCCCTTCCTGCCATATTGGTTGCAATCGTTACTCCTCCAGCTTTACCTGCTTCCGCAACAATATCTGCTTCTCTTTGGTGCATCTTTGCATTTAGGACATTATGTTTTACACCTCTTTTCCTAAGGATAGTACTCAGTAATTCTGAAATCTCAACTGATGTTGTTCCAACTAATATAGGCCTTCCTAGGTCAGTTAGTTTTACGATATCTTCAATTACAGCATTGTATTTTTCTCGGTTTGTTTTAAATACCAAATCATCTTTATCATCCCTTTGTAAAGGACGATTTGTTGGAATTGCAACTACATCTAGTTTATATATCTCCCAGAATTCCCCTGCTTCAGTTTCTGCTGTACCTGTCATTCCAGCAATCTTGTTGTACATCCTGAAATAATTCTGTAAAGTTACGGTAGCATAAGTTTGAGTAGCTGCTTCAATCTTTACATTCTCCTTTGCCTCAATAGCCTGGTGTAATCCATCAGAATATCTTCTGCCATCCATGATACGACCCGTCTGTTCATCAACAATTTTTACCTTGTTATCCATCACTACATATTCTATATCTTTTTCAAAAAGAGTATAGGCCTTTAGGAGTTGGTTAATGGTATGTATGCGTTCGCTTTTAATCCCAAAGTCGCGTAATAATATATCTTTTTCGCTTGCTTTATCGCTATCTTTTTTTTCTGATTTTTCAATAACAGCAATTTCAGCACCAACATCAGGGAGTATAAAAAAGTCCTTGTCTTCAGTGGAACTTGTCATCAATTCCAACCCTTTTTCAGTCAATTCTATGGAATTTGATTTCTCATCTATCACAAAATAAAGTTCTTCATCTACTAGGTGCATTTCCTTGTTTTGGTCTTGCATGTAGTAGTTTTCCGTCTTCTGTAATTGGATTTTCACTCCATCCTCACTTAAGTATTTAATTAGTGCTTTGTTTCTAGGTAATCCTCTAAAAACTCTCAATAAATTAAATCCTCCATCTTTGTTATTTCCCTCAGTTATTAGTTTTTTAGCATCAGCTAATATGGTGGTTACATATTTTCTTTGTGCAGCAACTAATTTGTCAACTTTATGTTTAAACTCATTATATTCGTGTTTATCTCCCTGTGGTGTTGGTCCTGAAATAATTAATGGTGTACGTGCATCATCAATTAATACCGAATCCACCTCA
>JASJJC010000006.1:0-18135 GCA_037624485.1 Chitinophagales bacterium | reverse complement strand
GAAATGAATGCCTGGTTCATAATCTAAAAACAATTTTGCCATATGATAAACTCCTCTTCTCCAATCTTGATCTAAATAATGACACAAAAAAGAAACAAGCATAGCCCGCATTCTAAAGTTTAGCCATCCTGTGCTTAACAGGCAACGCATACTTGCGTCAACCATAGGGAATCCTGTTTGACCCTTTTTCCAGCTTTCTAGAAGTAAATCACTGTTTTGATAAGTCATCTGTTCGTAGCCTCTATTAATACAGCTGTGTTCGTAGCTGCAATCCACTTCAAACTTTTGAATAAAGTGAGAGCGCCATTTAAGTCTAGAAAGAAAAGAGTCAAACGCACGCTTATTCCTTTTATAATTTGAAGCATTCTTAGTTAGTTGATATACTTGCCTTACACTAATGTTTCCCCAGGAAAGGTAGGTTGAAATACGTCCACAGGAATATCTACTATTTTCAGGTTGTGAAATATGATAATTATAATTTTTATGTCTTTTTTTTATAAAAGAGTCTAGGTACTTAAAGGCATATTTCTCGCCGGCAGGCTGATATTGGTTGGGGTACTTTGCTAAAGCCGGAAAATCCGCAACATTAAAGTCAAAAGGGCTCGATTCCAAATGAAAATGATTGGTCTTAAAAAAGTTGTTAATTAATGGAGATGAAGCATACACAAACCATTTTTTGTCCCAACCAACTCTATTTTTACTTCCTCGAATAACCCCTTGACAATCGAATTCTTTCCATTTAACATGTAAACTTTTAAGACGCTTAGCAACTTTTTTATCCCGATCCCAACTTATTTGAGTACCACTTTCTTTGTAAGATAAAACCGCTTCAATAGTATATTGAGTGGCTAAATAATCGAAAAAATCAGGAGCATCAGAATTATAAATATGAACTTTTCTATTATATAGTAAAAGCGATTCGTTCATTGCTATAATAGAATGATATATAAATTGCTGATGTCTCAGGCTATAGTCAGGATGAGCCATTTGTTTGGGCTCAAAAAGATACACAATTATATAATCTAGCGTGGATTTTTCAGCCTCAAAAAGAGCCTCATGATCACTTGTTCTAAGATCTCTTTTTAGCCATACTACATTTATCTTTTTTCCCATACGATTAGAAGAACAAAGATAAATATCAAAAAATAAATACGATTATATTACACCAGCTTTTTTATAATTAAAGCGTTTAGTGTTGTTGCATTCAACTTGTAGAACTTTGTGAGAATAAAAAAAGCGGAATCTTATCTCAACTTGAGAGGTATTTAGCATAAAAAGTAATTTTATGATAGAAAAATTAAATTAAGCCAGGTTTTCCTTAGTTATTCTTTTTTTTATTAGAAAATTAATAAGTTTACCTACTTAAATTAAAAAATTAAAAAATGAGAAACTTATTATTATTATCATTAATTGTTATGTTGTCTGCATGTTCACAATCAGATGACCTAGACTTATACCATACCAATGTTGCAATTGCAAAAAAGGCAATGGCTTGCTATGAAGCACCTACAGATTTTGAAACATTTAAATCTTTAATTCATGAAGATATAAAGCATCAGTCACCTATGTATGGTCAAGGTTTAACAGATTATGCTGGTGTTTTAGGACAAGCAGAATTTTATATGAAAGGTTTTGCAAATGTAAAATTTAATAATGCTGTCTGGTTGCCAGGAGTTGATACAGTTAGTCTTCAAAGTAATGGAAGTGTAAGAGTATATGGAACATGGACTGGAGAGAGTATTGAGACAGGAAAATCTTTCTCTGTTGACTCTTATCATTATTTTGACATTGAAGATAGTAAGATAGTTATGTCTGGAGACTATTTCGATGCTACTGGAATGGTTATGGCAGTCTCTGCTCCACCTTCATCTGAAATGGAAGTAGAATAAATTTTCCTTTAATTTACTAATGATAGCCTTGATCTAGAAAGTCAAGGCTATTTTTTTTTACGGCATTAAAAACATGTTGATTCATAACTACCAATCAATTCACCTTAATAGTAAAGAGTATAAAAAGGCCTTAGAGAAATAATTGCGAAATACATCATTAATGAAATAGAAGACGATGGTTTTGATGGAGGGTTTTATGGCTTATGTGTTGATCGTTATGCCACATTCATTATTGGATTAAATTTTAAAGGATAAATAAAAAAAGCGGAACCCTATCTCAACTTGAGAGGTATTCCGCTTTGGTGGAGAATATCGGAGTCGAACCGATGACCTCTTGACTGCCAGTCAAACGCTCTAGCCAGCTGAGCTAATCCCCCATTCAACGGCGTGAATTTAACATTAATTTTTTGATTGATTACTCCCTTGCTAGGACAATTTGTTTTTAAAATCCTCGTAAGCAAATGTTTTAACTATATCCAAGGTATCATCTTGCCGCCAAACAGCTATACTTGGGTGCTTTACTCCATTAAAAAAATTGGTCTTAACCATAGTGTAATGCATCATGTCTTCAAAAATCAACTGATCTCCAATAGCAATTCCCTTAGGGAAATAGTAATCCCCAACATAATCTCCCGCCAAGCAAGAGGTACCGCCTACTCTGGTGCGCTTCTCCCCTTCTTTAGCTTCTTTTATACCCCGAATGCTGGGTGTATATGGCATTTCAAGACAATCAGGCATATGGGCAGCAACACTTATATCCAAAATCACCGCTTCAATACCATCACTTTCAAAAACATCTTGAACGGTGCTCAAAAGATAACCCGTTTGCCAAGCAAAGGCTGCTCCCGGCTCGAGGATTACTTCTAAGTGGGGATACTTGCTTTTAAATTTTTTCAATACCTCAATTAAATGCTCCGTATTATAACCTTGGCTTGTCATTAAATGACCACCACCAAAATTTATCCAAGTACATTGCTTCAACAAATGACCAAACTTCTCTTCTACTACCGCTAAAGTCTTTTCTAGCGCGTATGAATCACTTTCACACAAGGTATGGAAATGTAAGCCAGTTATTCCCTTAGGCAGGGTTTCACCAAAGGCATCTGCGCGCACTCCCAATCGAGAACCTGGCACACAGGGATTGTATAAATCAGTACTCACCTCAGCATACGCTGGATTGATTCTTATGCCGCATTGTATATCCTTACCAGAATCCAAGACCTTATCGATAAAGCGATTGTATTGATTCAAGGAATTAAAGGTCATGTGACTACAATAGCTCATCCATTGATCGAATTCGCTGTCGAGATAGGCAGGTGCGTAGGCATGTACTTCCTCTCCAAATTCCTCAAAACCCAAACGGGCTTCATGAACTGAGGAAGCTGTTGTAGCTGAAACATATTGATTAATAAGCGGAAAAACACTATGCATGGCGAAGCCTTTGAGTGCCAAAATAATTTTTACATCACTCTCCACTGCTATGCCTTGGATGATTTCTAAATTCCGTTTGAGCAAACTTTCGTCTAAAACGAAACTGGGACTTGGTATTTTGTTGAAATCTATAGGCATTTTCAGATATTGAGGATACAAAATTAAAGGAATTAATTGGAAATTAGATGTCCTTTGATGTGTCGAGGTAAAATAGATGTGAGGACTCCACTTTAATCAATTACCATGACATAGTATCATAGCGTACTTGGACAAACGAAAGCGGTCGTCGCAATAGCCGTGCGTTCGATTCCATCAAAGCCTTCTTCGATGTCTATTAGCTTATCAAAGCCTCTAGATTTTAATATAGAAGCCGCGATAACCGAACGATACCCTCCCGCGCAGTGTATATAATAGGTTTTATCGCTATGAACCTTCTCCATATTTTCACTAATGGAAGCTAATGGAAAATTCATGACATGCGCCGTGTCTATATGTTGAGCTTCGTATTCACTTCGTTTTCTTACATCCAATACCTCGATTGCTTCTGTTTTTATAATCTGGGCAAGTTGTGCCGGACTCGCGCTGTTTAAGCTATCCAATTCAAGGCCTTCTTTAGCCCATGCTTCTAGACCACCATCGAGATAACCCAAAGCAAAATCGTAACCCACTCGAGCTAATCGAGTAATGACTTCTTCCTCTCTTCCTGCATCAGCAACAAAAAGTATCTCTTGTTTTGAATCAGGAATTAAGGTGCCCACCCAAGTGGCAAAACTGCCATCGATACCTATAAAAATACTATTAGGGATAAAGGCCTGTTTGAAAGCCGCTTGTGATCGAGTATCAATTACAACTGCGCCTGTTTCATTGGCTACAGTTTCAAATTCCTCAGGAGTCAAGGCTTTCTTTCCTCTTGCCATTACCTTATCTAAACTCTCGTATCCTTGAATATTCATCAACACATTTTGTGGGAAGTATGCCGGTGGAGGCATTAAACCATCCAAGACCTGCGCTATAAATTCTCCTCTAGTCGATTTAGGATTCAAAGCATAATTTGTTTGCTTCTGATTACCAAGGGTATCAAAAGTCTCCTTACTCATATTCTTCCCGCAAGCGGATCCTGCTCCGTGAGCTGGATAAACCATAATATCATCTGCTAGAGGCATGATTCTATTTCTCAAAGAATCGAATAAATGACTGGCCAGAGTTTCTTGAGTTAAGCCAGCAATAGCTTCTTGTGCGAGGTCTGGTCGACCAACATCGCCAATAAATAAGGTATCTCCTGTAAATATTGCCACATCCTTGCCAGTTTCATCACTTAACAAAAAGCAGGTACTCTCCATGGTATGCCCTGGTGTGTGAATTGCTTTAAGTGAAATATTGCCTACTTTAAAAACTTCATTATCCTCCGCGATATGCACATCAAAGCTTGGGTTTGCTTTTGGTCCGTAGATAATTTTAGCGGCTGTTTTAGCAGCCAAGTCTAAATGACCTGAAACGAAATCTGCATGGAAATGTGTTTCAAAAATGTACTTTATTTTTGAATGATTTGCCTTTGCTTTTTCAATATATGGACCCACTTCTCTTAAGGGATCAATAATGACGGCCTCACCTTTACTTTCGATGTAGTATGCACCTTGCGCTAAACATCCAGTATAAATCTGTTCTATTTTCATGGTAAAGAATTCTACGTATCCTAATCAACAAGATTGGTGCTTGATAAATTCACCAACATATCGTTTAGCTTCTTAACATTTCAAAATGCGGCAATCCATCTTCTAAATATTCTTTACTGCAAATTTCAAATCCATATTCACTATAAAAGGGGACCAAATAGGTCTGGGCAGAAATTCTGCATGCTCGGGTGTTTAATTCTTGCTCAAGCACCTCTATGCATTTTTGCATCAATGGACGCCCCAACCCTTTCCTTCTTACAGAAGGAGATGTCACGACTCGGCCTATAGAAGCCTCTTTGTAGCTTACTCCCGGGTAAAGAAGTCGAGCATAGCCCAATAATTTATCATCCCCATAAGCATATACGTGCTTGCTCTTTAAATCTTTATAATCGGCATCTAAATAGGGGCAATCCTGCTCTATTACAAACACCTCCTGTCGGAGATGCATAATGTCGTATAATTCCCTAGTAGTGAGCGCTTCAAAATCTTTAACTAAAAAGGTATATTCCATGCGTATATAATTGCTGGTTTAAAGGTAGTTATTTTCGAGATCTTAGTCTATCATTTACTAAAATCAATAGCGATAAACCATTATCTTGTTTGCGTTGTTTTAATGCTAATCAAACTATAAACCATGAAATATCTCATTCACTTTTTACTTACTGTTCCTATCTTTTTTGCCATTGATATTGTATGGCTTGGATTTTTAGGAAAGCCTTTGTATCAAAAATACTTAGGGCATTTGATGGCGAAAGATGTTAACTGGAAAGCCGCCATTGTCTTTTACCTCCTGTTTATCGTCGGTATTTTAATTTTCGCTGTTTACCCCGCTTTAAAAATTGATAAAGTGAGCTATGCGCTTACCTACGGCGCTTTGTTTGGCTTCTTTACCTATATGACCTATGAATTGACCAACCTTGCAGTTATTAAAGACTGGGCATGGCAAATTGTTCCTATTGACATTATTTGGGGTGTGGTACTCTGTACTTTGGTCAGTCTTGGAAGTTTTTACATCGGAAAGTGGGTCTGGTAATTGTTTTCGTAAAAGAACTTTCTACTTACCTTTACCCCTGCAAGTTTATATGATAAGCACGCTGTAATAGATTGACACTTTTGAGACTTTAACAAATAACAATATATACATGAAAAACATTTTAGTCCTTTGTACAGGCAATAGTTGCCGCAGCCAAATGGCTGAAGGATACCTTAGATACTTTGGCGGAGACAGGGTCAATATTTACAGCGCAGGAATTGAGACGCATGGATTGAACAAGATGGCGGTCAAAATTATGCATGAGGACGCTATTGATATTTCAGGACACACCTCCAATCATATCGACGAGTATCAGAAAATCCATTTTGATTACATCTTAACGGTTTGTGATCATGCGAAGGAAAACTGCCCGTACTTCCCCAGTAAGGCACAAAGATTTCATCACAATTTTTCAGACCCATCAAAACTGAAAGGCGATGCTGAAGATATTCATCAAGCCTTTGAAAATACGCGAAACGAGATAAAAGATTATGCAAAATCCTTTATTGAAATAAATGCTTAATATATTGTCAATCAATTGTATAGATAAGTTTAATTAAATTAAACTTACAACACCTTTCTTACATTTCTTTTTCAACAAAATGAATACCGTAATCTTCCAGTTCCTTTAAGATAGGTTCATAGATATTTGCCTCCATCGGTAGGCAAACACCCTTGGCTTTTATGTTGCCTTGAAGAATTTGTTTTGCGGCAATGCCAATGGGTAAGCCAACTGTTTTAGCCATGGCCGTATTGTTTTCATCATCACCGATAACCACCATAGAACTCTCAATACGTTTTTTAGTGCCATTTAAGGTATAATTCAAAAGATGCCTCATTACAATCATATCTTTATCCCCTTCTTCCAATGCCCACTTCTCTTCAAACAATTTTTGTAGAATTTGAGCTGGAGTAGCCATCTTTAGACCAATCATTTTCTTTTCAAACAAACCGGCCCATGCCAATAAACGCATTTCATCTCCATCGACATCGATACCTAAGTAATAGGCTAGTTTTATCTCCACAGAATCTGATTCACGATACTTTAAAAAGGTATTTATAAAGTCCCTGTAGGTCATGTTCTCGCTATCCTCCATGACATAGGAATCATCTGTGGCGCCAATTTGCACCAAGATATGCCAGGCTTTGCAAAAATGAGGACGCCGAAAAGTACCGCGATACATTGTTTTGACGCCCTGTAAACCGTATAGGTCGATGTATTTTAAAGAATCTCTATTGGCATAGCCTTCAAAATCACCATAACCATCAATATGAATCATCTCTGTCCGATCAAACAACTTGTTGTAAGGAATGTATTTATATTTTCCGTTGTGTAAAAATTTCACCGCTCCACCCTGGCCAGCTAGAATCACGTTTCTGGGATTCCAAGTTAATTTATAATGCCATGGGTTATTGTCACTTTCCGGAGCAATTAGGCCGCCTGTAAAAGATTCAAAGCCTTCTATTTGACCATCCTCTGCCTTAACCCTGTTAATAATCTTCATGGCACTCATATGGTCAATTCCAGGATCTAAACCCAGTTCATTTAAAAACAATAAGCCTTTAGATCGGGCCTCCTCGTCCATCGCTTTCATCTCCGGAGAAACATAGGAAGGGGTAATCAAGTTCTTAGAGAATTTTAAACAAGATTGTGCTATTTGGGGATGAAATCGGGCGGGCAACATCGATATAACCAAGTCACTTTGCTCAATCAAGGTGTTTTTCAAGGCCTCATTCTCTATATTAAAATCAACCAGTTTGACGCTGGGCGTCTTATATAATTTGGCCCAAGCTGACGCATTTAAATCTGCAATTGTAAAAACCCAAGCATTTTCCCCAGCTTGCTTTACCAAATAACTCACTAAGGTATAAGCCGACTTTCCAGCTCCAAACAACACAATTTTCTTCATAGCTTACATTTATACGTAAATATAGCATTCTGAAAAAGAGTAAACTAAATAGTCATAAAAAATATTTAACTTCGATATCTATCTGAAAATCATTCCATGAAAAAAATCGAATTGAGTACTGAAGTTTTTGTTTATGAAGACCTCAATGAGTTGCAAGACATTGAAAGGAAACTTTTAGGCTTGGCTGAAGATGCCCACGAAAAAGCATATGCTCCGTACTCTAAATTTTTAGTTGGATGTTCAGTATTATTGGACAATGGAGAAATACTTAACGGTGCCAATCAAGAAAATGCGGCCTTCCCCGCTTGTATATGCGCAGAAAGAACAGTGCTAAGTGCAGCTGCTAGTCTTTATAATAATGTAAAGCCAGTTATGCTTGCGGTCGTGGTCAAAAACTTAAACAAAGAACATCAAAATCCAGCAGCTCCATGTGGTGAGTGCCGGCAGTATATATTTGAACTAGAAAATCGCTACAAAAGTGAAATTCCCATAATCATGAAAGCCGAATCCAATAAAATATATAAAGTAGCGAGTGCCTCACTGTTATTGCCATTGGCATTTTCACAAAAAGATCTGATTTAAAACCACGGCTTTTCCAGTAAAAATCTTCTTTTATTCCTCAAAGAACTTTAACTTAGGCTAAAATCAAAAAACCATCAAGATTAAGCATTCCATATTTATTTTTGCCTTACTGGTCGGACTAGCAGGAAAGACGCAGACGGGCTTTATAGAAAATAGAGGCCAATGGAACGACCGCATTCTTTATAAAGCGGAGTTCAGTGAAGGAAATCTTTATATTGAACAGAGTGGGTTCAATTACAATCTTGCGTCCTTAGATGAGCTGCATGAGCACGTAGAAGCTCATCATCAAAGCACATACAGCTATGAAAAGCATGCTGACTGGGCCATTCAAGGGCATTGCCTTCAAGTGCAGTTTATCGGTGCACGTTTAGATCAGTTAACCTCGCTTCCTAGCAAAAAACAAACGACATACTATAACTATTACCTCAGCGATGATCCGAAAACCTGGCAAAGTAAAATACCCGCCTTTAAAAGTTTAGCCTTTGAAGAAATATACCCTGGCGTAGATTTAAAAATACACAGCTCCAACAATTCGTTTAAATACGACCTTATTGTCGAGCCTGAAGCGAATGCAGAAGTCATTCATTTATCGTATAAAGGAGCGGATAAAATTTACCTGCAGGATGGACACCTGCATATCCAAAATAGTGTAAACGAGCTCATTGAGCAAGCGCCATACGCCTATCAATATATTGAAGGAGTGAAAAGAGAAGTCGCATGCAATTATATACTAGAAGATAATATTGTGAGGTATTCATTCCCCAATGGATACAATAAAAGCCAAGCTTTGATTATTGACCCATTCATTGTTTTTTCGCGATATTCAAGCTCCTCTGCAAACAATTTTGGTTATACAGCAACTTATGACTCAGAAGGGAATGCTTACGGCGCAGGAAGTGTTTTTAACATCGGATACATAACCACTCCAGGTGCTTATGATATTTCTTTCAACGGGGCCAGCACAGATATTGGCATTACCAAGTATACGTCTGATGGTTTAAATAAAATATATGCAACTTACCTAGGAGGCGCAGAAACTGAACTCCCGCATAGTATTGTGGTCAACTCTCGAAATGAATTGTTCCTACTGGGGACAACCGCTTCACCCGATTTCCCTACAAGCGACAATTGCTTTGATTCTACTTTTGCAGGCGGCACGCTTAGCGACTTAACACAAGGATTGGGTGTGGTCTATACCGGAGGCTCAGATTTAATTGTCGCCCGTTTTTCCGAAGATGGAAGCAATCTAATCGCTTCAAGCTACATCGGAGGATCGCTAAACGATGGCTTAAATTTATCCCCCGTGTTGAAATATAATTACGCCGATGAAGTAAGAGGCGAAATATTCATTGATGCAGACGATAATTGTTTGATTACGACCTGCACCTACTCCCCAGACTTCCCTACAAACAATGCCTTTCAAGATACCCTGGGTGGCGGCTTGGATGCTGTAGTGCTCAAGATGGATGAAGAACTCAGTACGCTCATTTGGAGCAGTTACCTTGGAGGATCGGCAGATGATGCAAGTTATGGCTTAAGTCTTGACAACAATCAGCATGTACTCCTTGCAGGAGGAACTCAATCTCAAAACTTCCCGATAAGCAATGCCTTACAAAGCAACTATAATGGGGGTTTAGCAGATGGATTTATCACGCGCATTCATAGTTCTGGACTAAATATACTTAATAGCAGCTATTACGGAACCCCTGAATATGATCAAATCTATTTCATTGATAATAATAGTGAAGGCGAAGTATACATATTTGGTCAAACAAAGGGCAGCTCCGGGCAATTGATACAAGCTGCGCCATACAACAATCCCAATGGTGGCCAATTGTTAGCGAAGTTTAATGCGGATGTATCCTCGGTTGTATGGAGCACCCGATTTGGTGATGGAGGCGGTCTACCTGATATTTCGCCTACTGCATTTTTAGTAGACATCTGCGACCAAGTTTTTATAAGCGGTTGGGGTGGACCAGACTTAGGTGGAAACATGAATCTAAGTGGAACCGCGGGACTAGATTTAACCGCAGACGCATTGGACTCCACCACAGATAATGCAGACTTTTATTTCATGATCTTGAGGGATGATGCCTCCGCATTAATTTATGCCTCATTTTTTGGAGGCGAATTAAGCGCAGAGCATGTCGATGGAGGCACGAGTCGTTTTGATAAAAAAGGAGTGATTTACCAGGCGGTTTGCGCCGGTTGTGGTGGCAATCAAGATTTTCCTACGGTACCGATGGATTCGATTGGGTTTTGGAACAATAACAATTCCTGCAACTTAGGCCTTGTAAAGTATGCCTTCACCCCTCCTTCTGTTATTGCAGACTTTTCTTTGCCTTTGGTAGACTGTGTTCCACAAGATTTAACTTTTCTCAATTTCTCTCAGACCGCGTTTAATGACACCAGTGCAAGTACTTTCATTTGGGAGGTCAATGATACGATTATCGAAAGTTATCACCTCAATTATACCTTTACCGAACCTGGGCAATATACCGTTAGCTTACTGGCCATTGATTCCAATTCCTGCAATTTTCAAGATTCCTTAGCTAAGACCTTTACGATTATTGGCAATTCTAGTCAAGCGCTTGACACCCTTACTACCTGCTTATCTATTCCTGTTCAAATTGGAATAAACCCTATTTCCGGAAGCAACGTTAGCTATACTTGGATACCCAGTATAGGTCTTGATAACGACACCATAGCGAACCCCGAAGCAAATATTACGCAAAACACGAGTTACACCTTGATAGTTAGCAACGGAGCTTGCACCGATACCTTCACACAAACAGTTATCCTAGAAGAATTAAACTTGAACATTGATTTGCCCGACTCAGTCTGTTTAGGTGACTCATTTAGTGTTTTTGCTGACGCTGGCAGCAATGTTTTTTATCAGTGGGAACCCAGCAATCTTTTGGTAAGCGGGCAAGGCACGAATACTGCCGTTTTTACCGCAGAAAACCCGATGACGATTAGTTGTGAAGCAACAAGTCCCTCAGGCTGTATAGCGCTTGCATCGGCGAGTATTTTTGTGATCGACCAGATTCCAGATATTCAAGCAGAAGCTTTTCCTGACACGATAAATCCAGGAGAAAGCAGTCAATTGGAAGCTTTTTCTTCAGTGGTTAACCTTTATTCTTGGGATGCGAATTCTAGCTTAAGTGATTTAAATATTCCTCAGCCTATCGCTAGTCCGCTTTCAACAACTACTTATACCGTCAATATTAGCGATGGATTTTGTACCAACAAAACAGCTGTCACGGTATACGTTCGTGTACCCGAATGTATTGAGGGCAAGGTTTTTGTACCCAATGCTTTTACCCCGAATGGTGATGGTAACAATGATTTGTTCTATGTGCGTTCTTCAGCTCCAATAGATGGTTTTTTCTTCACGGTTTATGATCGATGGGGCGAACAAGTTTTTGAAACCTTCGACCAAAACGAATCTTGGGATGGGAAGCATAAACTCGCACAATTAAGTCCAGCTGCTTTTGCCTGGTATTGCAGTGGTTTTTGTGAAGATGGAGAGGAATTTTTTCTTAAAGGAAATGTGAGCATCTTAAAATAAATGAAGGGCTTAATACACATATCAATTTTATGCTTGCTTAGCGCATTGTTTCTCCTATCCTCAAAGAATGCACAGGGTCAGGATATCCATTATACTCAATTTACTTTACAGCCTCTACAGCAATCCCCTGCATTTGCGGGAAACTTCAACGGTGATCACCGCTTTGCCGCTTTATACAGAAATCAATGGGCTACTGTAGCTGTACCATACAACACCTTGGGATTTGCATATGATTCTAAAGTTTATACCACTAAAAAATTTGATAGCTTCTTAAGTGCCGGTGGTCAATTTTTCTTCGATCAAGCTGGAGATAGTCGCCTTCGAAGTTTATATCTCCAACTCCCCATGAGTTATACTTTATACTTACCAGCGGGCGAAGGGAACACTTTTAAGCTAGGAACAGGATTCTATGTAGGCCTGTTAAATAAATCTTTCAACACCAGTCAGTTGCAATTTGACAATCAATACACTGGAGACATTTTCAACCCTAATATTCCTATTGCTGAAAATTTTGATCAACTTGGGTTTACCAAACCCGATATTGGATTAGGCTATCAATTGGGGCTCAATCTTAAAGAAAAAGCAGAATTTGGTATTGGGTTTGGCATTCATCACCTGAACCGAATAGAAGAAAGTTTCATCAATGATGGTGTGGGTATTTCTTTAGCGAAGCGTTATGCGCTCCCCGCCTATTTCAAAGCTGAACTTACACCAGTCTGGGATTTGAGGTTTGACTACCTGTATCAAACGCAAAATACCTTCTCTGAGCACACCGTTGGTGCGCTAGCAAGTTATTTTATAAGAAAAGATGGTCCTGCTATTAAATCGATCGAGTTTGGCACTTATTACCGTTGGGCAGATGCATTGAGCGGAATTGTAAGATACCGGCTGAATAACATGTTGTTTGCTTTCAGTTATGATATCAATACCAGTAAGCTACAAGCTGCAACAAATGGCTATGGAGGCATAGAAGCTGGCATGGTTTACATCATCAAACAGGTCAGAGAACCACAAATTAAGTATAAACGAAAATGTGTAGTATTTTAAGATGAATAAAAAATGTATCATACTAGTCCTCTTGCTGATCAGCAGTCAGTTCTTGCTAGCGCAAACAGAAAAGCAGTTTTTAAAAGCTGGAGATGCCGCATACAAGGATGGAAAGCACTACGAAGCTATCGCTTACTTGAAGAATGCCCTCAAGTTTAATAAAAATAACGAACAGGCCATAAATCAAATAGCATTGAGTTATTACGCTTTGCAAGACTATCCAAATGCTGAAGTCTTTTTTGAGCAGACAACCCGCTCAGCATCTTATCCGCTGATTGATTTCTATAAAGCAAACAATTATAAATTACTGGGAGAATACAGCAAAGCAAGATCAACATTTCAATCCTTCAACAATGCCTATGAAGCCAACGATTTCTTCAAGATTAAGTCTCAGCATGAAGTGTCCTCATGTGCCTGGGCGCAAGATCAATTGTTAGATAATGGTGTTGAAATCAAGCAATTCGAAAAGCCATTAAATACTGGGTTTTCAGACTTTGCAGCAGGGTATATCGACAGCAATAGAATACAAGTCACCACCCTAAAAAGTAATAAGAAGAACTTGAAGGATGAGTTTCAAGCGAAGTTGTTTTTCTATGATATTGAGGGGCTTGAAAGCAAGGAAATGGAAGACTTATATTTTCCTAGCGAAATGACCGATACACTGGATATTGCCAATGGCTTTTATTTGAAGGAAAAACAAACCTTTTACTACAGTCAGTGTGCAAGTGCAAATGAGGGCAAAAAACTATGCGACATCTACGCAATAGGCTTCGATGGAGACACTTGGTCATCTGCCAGAAGATTAGAGATAAACACGAATGAGTTTACAGAGACGCAAGCCACAGCTAGTATAAATGAGCAGGGAGTGACGGTCTTGTATTTTATAAGCGATAGAGCAGGTGGCGAAGGTAAGCTTGATATTTGGGCGAGTGTGGCTGACGGGGAAGGTCGTTTTAAGGAAGCGAATAATCTAGGCCCTTCAATAAACACCATCGATAATGAATCGACCCCTTTTTATGATGAAGACAAGCACGTCCTATACTTTAGTTCAGAATGGTATTATGGATTTGGTGGCTACGACATATTTAAAACCAAATTGGGCAAGGATGGATATATAACTATTGAAAATTTAGGACTACCGATTAATTCATCGGCAAATGATCAATACTACTATCCTACTCCATATAACCATGCATTATTTGCCAGCAATCGCGAAGGAGCGATGCAACTGCGTAACTCTGCCTGTTGCTTTGATGTATTTGCACATACCTGGGAAGAAGAACTACCGGACACCATACTTTTGGCTAGCATAGACACAGTCGATCCTTTAATGCCTTTTATAGCTTCTTTACAAGAACAGCTTCCCGCCACTGTATATTTTCATAACGACGAGCCAAATCCAAAGACTACAGCTACAACAACAAACCTAGCCTATAATGACTGTTATGATACTTACTTAGCGGTACAAGGAGATTATTTTGATGCATTTGGAGATAATCAAGCTATTGGAGCGTGGTTTAATGAAGTAGAATTAAGTTATGAAGAATTACAGAGCTTTTTAGAGACTTTAACCCTCGTTTTGGCTGACAGAAAAGTCGACCTGAGTATTGAAGGTTATTGCAGTCCACTTGCATTAAACGGATACAACATCAACTTAGCAAAGCGAAGAATCATCAGTTTAGAAAACCACTTGCTGCAATGGAACGACGGTGTTTTAAAGGAATACTATGATGCTGGAAACTTAACATTCACGCCTGTGCCAGTTGGCGAAGAAAAAGCTGACCCAAATATTTCAGATAGTGTTAATGAAACCAAGTATTCCATATACGATCCAAAGGCTGCTCAAGAAAGACGTGCAGCAATTATAGCGGTTGAGGTTTATTAATACCCTTAAGTTTAAAACTTTGGCATACGCATCCCATTTCGGCGATACTTAGCGCTTGGACTACTTGAAGTACTGAAAGCATATTGAAGGCTTAACTCAGGACCCCCAATAAATGAATTTGCGGTTCTGAGTTTTGAAGTTGTTATATCATAACTAAATCCTATGTCCACAGCTTTCACCTCTCCTCGCACAGCTAATACTAATGCATCACTTCCTAAGGCCTTTTGCTCAAAAGCTGCTAACCTATATTGCGCACCCAAATAAAAATATGCTCGCTCTTTGGATTGGAGTGAAATTTGTACAAATGTTCCAAGATTTAACTCTTTGTGCGGCCCTTGATGCTGAAAAAGAAACAATGGCATAAGGGCAAACTTCTCATTATTAAACTCTACCCTTCCACTCATATTCAATGTAAATTTTCGATACAACAAGTCGCTAACATCATTTCTAAAACTCGTATTAGGTCTTGCAATGTGCAACACAGCAAAACTTGCAGAAAATAAATGCTTATTTTTTATATTCAAAAAATAGTTGACTCCAGATCCGAGATCCATAATAGACCTGCGATTATAATTTAAGTAATCAATAGGATCCGTATTCGAATTGACCTCATAGAGCGTTCCGTATATAATATTTTTAATATTAAGCTGTTTGGAAAAGTAAGCGGCTTGCAAACCAAAACCAATATAATGAGAAGCTTTTCTACCCTTTATTTTCTGGTTGTAACTTAAGTTAAGGTTAAGTCCGTTGTTCTTAAATTCACCACGCCCTTCCACATCTTGATAGAATCCCAAGCCAACACCAACAAAATTACCGTTCAAGCGATTTCTAAAAAGATTGGCATCCATCGATGCCGTGTAAGTGCTAAATGATATCTGTTGAAACCATTGGTTACGATAATTAGAGCTTATCCTCACATTATCTTCCATTAAACCACTCAACGCAGGGTTGAGTTGTACCGGATTGGACCAATACTGTGAAAGATGAAAGTCTTGTGCTTGACTAGAAAAATATAACCCAATAAAATATACAATAAATAATGATCGTCTCATCTTATCTTACCAATTTAATGTGTTGAATAATCTTATACTCCTGGCCGTCTAGGCCTGTGGCTTGTACCATCATAGTATAAATACCGCTCTCTACAGGCAAACCTAAAAATAGACCATTCCAGCCAAAATCAAGCGCATCACTTTCAAACATCTGACCACCCCACCTGTCAAAAACCTGGAGTCGATATTGTTCTATATTTTTACCATAACAATAAAAAATATCATTCGTACCATCTCCATTTGGAGTGAAGGTATTGGGTACATTGAGCTCAGAGTATAAATTTAATTCAATAGTCAAAATATCCGTAAACAAGCAACCCGTAACAGTATCTAATAAACTAAAATAATAACTATTCAATGTATCTGTTGGGAACAAAAGATATTGCTCGCATGGAAGCTCACAATCTTCTCCTGTGTTGCTCGTATAGCTCATCAAAACGTCATCGCTGAAATTATTTATAGTAAAGGATACGGAATCACCAAAATTGGCAATAACGTTATCAGGACTAATGTAATATTCTTGCGCATAACTAATATCAAATATTCTTAGACTATCGCAGCCAATAGCATTCGTAAAAGTATCAATTACCTGTGTCTGACTCCCATCTATTGATGTACCATTCTCAAGAATGTAAGGTAAATCATTAGGGCAAACCAATACAGATATATTCTCTAAAGAACTTGGTAGCAAGGTCGTTGTTATCGTATGCACCGAATCGCAAGCAAACTGGTTCGGATTTGTAACGCTTACTACGCCGGTATCTAAAGGATTACAAGAAGTTGCGTTGGCGAATGTAGCATCTGATGGCAGCAAGGTCGTTGTTATCGTGTGCACTGAGTCGCAACCAAACTGGTTCGGGTTCGTGACACTAACTACACCTTTATCCACTGGATTTCAAGATGTAGCGTTGGCAAAGGTAGCATCTGATGGCAGTAAAGTTGTCGTTATCGTATGCACCGAGTCACAACCAAACTGGTTCGGGTTAGTGACACTGACTACACCCGTATCCAATGGGTTGCAGGATGTAGCGTTCGCAAATGTGGCATCTGATGGCAATAAGGTCGTCGTTACCGTATGCACCGAGTCGCAAGCAAACTGGTTCGGGTTCGTGACACTGACTACACCCGTATCCAATGGATTGCAAGATGTAGCGTTGGCAAAGGTAGCATCTGATGGCAATAAAGTCGTTGTTATAGTATGCACTGAATCACAGCCAAACTGGTTCGGGTTCGTGACACTGACTACACCTGTATCCAATGGGTTGCAGGATGTAGCGTTCGCAAAGGTAGCATCTGATGGCAACAAAGTTGTCGTTACCGTATGCACTGAATCACAGCCAAACTGGTTCGGGTTCGTGACACTGACTATACCGGTATCCAATGGGTTGCAGGATGTAGCGTTCGCAAATGTGGCATCTGATGGCAATAAAGTTGTCGTTATCGTATGTACCGAATCACAACCAAACTGGTTCGGATTCGTGACACTGACTACACCCGTATCCAATGGATTGCAAGATGTAGCGTTGGCGAATGTAGCATCCGTAGCATTTACCGTAACTGTTACACTATCGGTGCATACAGTCGTTCCATTATCAACACTTACTGAGTAGGTAGTGGTTTGGCTTGGGCTTACGGTGATGTTCGGCTCCGTTGAGCCTGTGGACCATAAAATATCACTAGTTAAAGGACACAAGCCATTTGTTTCTATTTCCATACAAATACGATGTTGAGATGTATTTGGATCAAAGCCCCAAGTCCCATCGTTCCATAAAAATTCTCCATAACAACATTGATTAAAATTGCTTGTTTCCCAATTTGAAAAAACAACCGGCTCACCTGTTATCCATTGACTTGTATTATTTTTTTCAATTCCTAAATGAAGTGCTGGTGAAAATGTTGCTATACTTTCAATAAAATTTTGTTCTTCTTGATTGTTTATAGTCAAAATATGACCACCAAATTGTTGACAATCATTAAAAGCATTTGTCCAAGAGGTTGTATATTGAGAAAAATAATAATAATTACCCTCATTACATCCCATGTAGTCAAATGCAGAAAAATT
>JASJJC010000005.1:0-13629 GCA_037624485.1 Chitinophagales bacterium | reverse complement strand
ATACGATTGCTAGTAATTATCAAATAGACCAGAACAGAATATATGCTTGTGGGTATTCCTTAGGAGGAGATATGACCTTTGAACTTGGATGTAAGCTCAATAACAGAATTGCAGCTATAGCTCCAGTAGCCAGAACCATGCAAGCCAATCCAAATGGTTTTTGCTCTCCGGTGCATCCCACTGGAGTTCTTACAATACTTGGTACGGTTGATTTGGTTTCTCCATACAATGGAATCGTATTTGGTGGTATAGAATATTATATTTCCGCAGCAGCAACACATAGCTATTGGGCAACGCACAACAATTGTGTCACAACTGCTACCATGAATACTGTAAGTCCAAGTGTTGAACGATATACTTGGTCCACTACATCAGGTTGTGCCTACGTGGAGGAATTAAAAGTGATAGGAGGAGGACATGATTGGCCTGGAAGTTTTGGAAATATGACGATTGATGCGAATACAGAGATTTGGCAATTTGTTTCACGTTATGACATCAACGGTTTAATTGGCTGTACAACCACATCTATTTGCGAAAATAATGGACAGACATACAATTATAAGGCGTTTCCAAATCCTTTTAATCAGGAGCTTACGATTGAACTAAAATCTGCACAATCTAATGATTTTTCGATATACAATGTTATTGGAGAATTAGTAACCAGTGGTAAATTAAATTCTCAAGTTACTACAATTGATTTGTCTTCATTAGCTCCTAATGTTTATATTTTGAATATTGAAAATCAATTCATAAGGCTGATAAAAACAAAATAAAAGTGCATAACAAAACCTAAACTGCATTGAAACGCAGTTTAGCCAAAACGTTGTAGCACATATTACACCAGACTAAATTTATGAAGCCAATTATAAAGAATTACGTTGAAGAAGAGATTTCACCTTTCTCAACTCTCAGAACGATTCTTTTATTCGGCAGAAATGTTTCTACATACAAATTTGCCTTGGCTGACACACTACTTGAATCACCAGCAAACTCAACTCTTTCATACAAAGATTTAAGAGATAGCTTTCTAAAATCTTTATACAAGCATTATACAAAAAATCCAAATCAATATCAAGTTGGCAGTAATACAATTACAAGGGCTTTTGATCAATACTCATTAGATAATGATTGGGACAAAGTTATATCAATTGCAGAGAAAAATATTTATAACAATGTGTTTGATGCATTTCATAACGTCGGCGGTTCTTCCATAAAAAAAGAACATATTTTATTTGAACATGATCAAGACAACAAGCAAATAATTTTGACAGATAAATTGCACCAGATAATTGAGTCTTCAGATATAGCAACCCAACTAACTAAAGAAAACCAAAGTAGATGGGCCGTCGTTGAAGAAGCATGGAAAAACAAACTATCACCTAACCTATTAGTTTATGATAATGACAAAAACATATACTCAGTTGTACAAGGTCAACGAAGAGTAAATCTAAGAAGTGCAGTTGATGTATTAATTCCTTACCAACATGGACGTTGTTTCTACTGTAACAAAAAATTAAATGTAAACTCTAAATCAAGTGAAAATGACTTTCCTGATGTGGACCACGTAATCCCATTTTCCGCATTTAATAATCAAATATTTTCAGATAGTATAAATTCAAACGTTATATGGAACCTCGTGATAGCATGTCAAGAATGTAATCGTGGCAATAATGGTAAATTTAATGCCCCGCCCGACAAATATTATTTTGAAAAATTAATAAATAGAAATATTCTATTTACTCAGGAACACAAACATTCACTAAAAAACACTATTTTAATGAGTCTTGGAGCATCAAATCATCAGCAAGTAAGACAAAAAATGAGTATTTTTAAGAGTTATATAAATTTAATTAATGGTTGGAAACCTCAAATCATTCATGTGTCATGAGTAATCCATTTAAAAATTTACCTGAAGATAAAAAGATTCATGTTGGCAAGCATTTCTTTATAATTGAAGATAATTATCCAGTATCCCCTGGCCATCTTTTGATAATTAGTAATAAAGAAAAAACAGATTATTTCGAACTATCAGAGTTAGAACAGAAAGAACTAACTCATTTAATCTGTGTTTCAAAAATAATTATTGAACAGAAATACAAACCAGATGGATATAATATTGGTATGAATTGCGGGGAATCAGCCGGTCAGACAGTTTTTCACTTTCATTGTCACATTATTCCTAGATACCTTGGCGATATGGATAATCCACGAGGAGGTGTTAGGCATTGTGTTAAAGGAAAAGGAAATTATTAATAATAAAAACGCGCTACAACAATGTATATAGTGCATAGCACCCTGCGGGATGCTACTACACCATACACTAATCAATATACTTCATCTCTTTAAAGTACGCTACAATTTTTTCCTTTAACAAGCCCTCTTGATCTTTTAGATGAATATTTGGAATGGCTTTTAGAAGCTCGTAATGCGGCCAACCGTCTTGGTCCTTGCCTACAAATTTATAATAACCATCCTCCATAAACAGACGACAGACAGCTACATGCATCAAGTTTTGCTTCTCTTCTTTTTCCCATTCTTCTTTATAGACACCCACCTCATTCATCCCGATTAGAAATAAAATAGCATTAATATCAGGGCGTTTACCAAAGGTATTTTTGACAAATCGACGGACAGCAAACCACCCTTCGATGTTTTGAGTTTGATGTTTAGAATTTTCGTTTAGTAAGGGCATTTTAAACTTGTTTATCTAGCCAAGTAATTACATCAGCCAACACGGCCTCTTTATTCGGCTCGTTATGCAATTCATGAAAACCACCTTCATAGAGCTTAATACTGGCTTTTTCGCCAGCATTTTTTGCGAACGCTTCACTTCCCTTATAAGCTGTTAAAGCATCTGCGGTGCCATGGATAAGTATAACTGGAGCTTTGATATCTTTTGCATTTTCAATAGCATACTCTCCGGCCTCAAAGAAAGGTAGGGAAAAATTCACAGTAATTTTATCATGTACCAAGGGGTCATTGATATACTTTTCTACCGCTGCACGATCTCTGGAGATCGCACTTGCATCAAGACCAGTTCGCTCTTGAAAAGCAGGGTATATATTGCGCATTAATTTACCTGCAATCAGTTTCCATGCTGGCGGATCAAAAGCCAAGCGATACATAGGGCTTGAAATAACAGCTCCTTTCACCTTACTGGCTCTCCGCAGCAAGAAATTGCTCACCACATTACCACCCATACTGTGGCCATAAAGGAAGGTCGGTATATTTGATCCTAAATATTCATCACTTTTGGATAATAAATTTTCAACAGAATTAAGCACTGCATCATAACCCGGGCAATGCCCGCGCTTTCCATTTGTTTTGCCATGCCCAAACTGGTCAAAGGCAATCACTGAATAATCAGCAGCAAGCAATTGAGGGACTACAAAATCAGCATACCGGCTGCTGTGCTCTCCCATACCATGGACGATGGCCACAATGGCTTTCGCCGAATCGTTTTTCCAATACTGACCAAACAATTCAGTGTTGTCTTGCTTCCAATTAAATGTCTTTGCTTCCATGCATTCTAAGTTTAGAGTAGTTTTATTTTTTTATTCGTCCCATCGCCTCTTCAGCGCGCTCTGCCACATGAATATAATTTAATTGTTCACTTTCCAAAGCAAGCTTCTGCGATTTTGAAAGCGCTTTATCCGTTTTGATCCGGTCTTCCAAATCATCGGCTAGGCCTTCGAAATTTTGCTTAATTCTTTTTAAACTAGACGATGCCACACTTTTGGAGTAGGGTCCATCATTGTCGGCACTCCAATTTTCAATAAAGGTCAGCCCTTCCAATGCAAGTTTCGATTCTGATAAATTAACCAATAATATAGAGTAGTAATATATGCTATATAATTTAGTGTATCGCCCTTCGCCTTCTAGCGCATTCTCTTGAAAATAAGGGACTTTATCTGCCTCTCCAATTTCACTATACACATAGGCCACCACGTCAATCACGTCATAATTATTTATACCTTCCCACTCCTCAGCTTGCCTAAGAGCTGCGTCTGGTTTGGAATACATCAAAGCTTCTAGTGCTGCTGCATTTACAAGATATGAGGAATCTTTAACCCCCGCTTCATAGATGGGGTCGAGACTTGAATCTTCCAAAATGGATAAGGTCAAAACAGAAGAAGCGCGCACATCTGAGCTACTTGAATTCAAAGCCATATCTTTCAATAAACGGATGGCCTCTTTGTCATCCTCTTCTAAGGGGTAAATGGCGGCAGCATAATCTTGGATATACCAATACGGATCACTTAAGCCCATGCGAAACACTTCAATTACTTTCTCGCTTGGCTCTGGTATTTCGCTCAATACGTCTAAAGCATACAATTTATCCAACATGTTTTTTCCATGCTTAAACTGATAAATCCAATTCGCTTCACTTTGATTATCGTTTATTTCAGCAAGTAAGGATTTCTTAGCATCTACATTCACCCATAAAACATCTTGGTCGAAAGGTAATTCAAAGCTTTGTTTTTCTTGATGGAAAACGATATCAAATGTAGCGGTTTCATTTTCACCGTAAACATCAACTTGCAAGGGCAAAGTATACAATAAATTATTTTCCACGCTTGGCTCTTGCAGCATTTTAACAATCACGGAAGAATCGGTGAATTCATAGTCGATATCAATAATAGGGTGTCCCGCACTTAAGAACCACTGATTAAAGAACCAATTTAAGTCTTTGCCCGTCACTTTTTCAAAGGCCAAACGTAGGTTGTGAATTTCTACAGATTGATATTTATTGTCTTCTAAGTATACGCGCAGCGATTCAAAAAACGCATCATCTCCAACCGCATCCCGAAGCATATTTAAGATAGCGCCTCCTTTTGCATAACTGTGGCTGTCAAACATATCTTCCGCTGTATCATGGTGATAACGAATCATGTCTACTTGTTTGCCGCGGGAAGCTTCATTAAAGTAGCTATCCATGTTACCATAAACTTTGCGATACTTTTCATCTTCACCATAACGATGCTCTCTCCACAGGACCTCTCCGTATGTGGCAAAGGATTCGTTTAAAGGTAAATTGGCCCAACTTTCACAAGTCACCAAATCACCAAACCAGTGATGAAATAATTCATGAGACACAATATCTTCATGGTCTTCATCGATCAATTCTCGTTCATGCTGCTGTACAAATTCACCAAAGATGACAGCGGAAGTATTTTCCATAGCACCACTTACATAGTCTCTTACGCACACTTGCCAATACTTGTCCCATGGGTATCGAACACCCAATTGATCAGAAAAGAAAGACAGCATTGCAGGCGTTTCTCCAAAAATTTCTCTTGCCACATTTTCATACTCTTTCTCAACAAAATAATCTACAGACATACCTTCCCATTCATCTTTGATTTGGGCAAACTCGCCGATAGTCATCATAAAGAGGTAAGGGGCATGCGGTTTGTATTGCTGCCATGAAACCGTGTGTGTTCCATCGGCATTATCAATATCACTGACAAACTCACCGTTTGACATAGCCATAAAACGATTTTGAACAGTCATGGCGATCTCTTGCGTGCAACGCTCATTAGGTTTGTCAATAGTCGGAAACCAAACCGAGTTGCTTTCTGGCTCACCCTGCGTCCAAATTTGCATCGGCTTATTCTTTTCCTCGCCCAGTGGATTGATAAAGTAAAGTCCTTTATCATCTGAGATTGCCGATAAGCCTTCTGTTTTTTCTAGTTCGTTGGGCTTGGAAACATAGGCAATATAAACACTGAAAGTATCTTGTTTTCTATACATTTTATCTAAAGTAATGTCTAGCTGCATGCCGTCATATTCGTATGCAAGTTCAGCTCCTCCTAATAAACTTACCTGCGTAATGTCCATTCCTTTAGCGTCCAAAATAAGTTGATTGGTCGGATAGAAATAAGGTTTTAGAGTTAAGCTTGCTTCACCATACAAGTGTTGCTTTTCCCAATCAAAACTTACCTTAAGTGCTGTATGGATAAGGTCGTTGGTGCGCTCTGCTGCAGGACGGTAAGGATATTTTTTCCCTAATACTTCTACCTCATCCATAATCACATCGTTCTTGCCGAACCCAGACTCTTGAGTTGTTTTACAAGCTGTAATAAAAAGGATGGATACCGCTACTAACCAATAATTTTTCATAAATCTATTTAAGTTGTCCCACAAATATATCCTTAATAGTGCAAAAGCAGCGGTTATTTTGGATGATGCTTCGTAAAAAAATGATAATTTTATGTGCGTATAAAGAGCCAAAACATGTTAAGAGTAAAAGTAAACGAGAAAGAATTTGAAATTAGAGAAGCTGCAGACTGGAATGTATTGGAGCAGGGAAATAGTTTTCACATTATAAAGAACAAGGTGTCGTACCGCTGTGTCTTGGTGAAGAAAGACGAAAAAGCCAAGAACATGGTGATCTCCGTCAATGACACGGAGTATACGATAAGCATCAAAGACAAGTACGATGTTTTGCTGGACCAACTCGGCATGAGCAACATGACGGTAAAAAAGATGAAAGACATCAAAGCGCCGATGCCAGGCTTGGTCTTAGACATCAAAATCGCTGCCGGCGATACGGTGGAAGAGGGTGATGTGATATTGGTATTAGAAGCCATGAAAATGGAAAATATGATCAAGAGCCCAGGTGCTGGAACCATTAAAGCCATCAAAATCAAAAAAGGTGAGGCTGTTGAAAAAGGACAGGTCTTGATTGAGGTGGAGTAGTTTAAATACGAAGTATTAGTCAGCTTCTCGTTAAGCGCTATTTTACGCTAAGACAAAAATGGCTAAAACCTTCTATAAAAATAGAAGACCTTAGCCAATGCTTGTTACTCGGATTTAAAGAGGCAATAATTACATCACATCAAAACGGTCGGCGTTCATTACTTTAGTCCACGCTTTCACAAAATCTTCCACAAACTTTTCTTGGGAAGTGCTGCTTGCATATACTTCAGCAATCGCCCTTAATTCTGAATTCGACCCGAAAATCAAATCTGCCCGCGTTCCTGTCCATTTCAATTCTCCACTTGTTCTATCTTTTCCTTCAAACAATTCGGCCTCTTCTGAAGTGGCTTCCCATTTCGTACTCATGTCTAATAAATTCACAAAGTAGTCATTACTTAACGCACCAGGATTGGAAGTGAATATCCCAACAGACGAACCATCATAATTAGCTTCTAAAACCCGCATTCCACCCAAAAGAACCGTCATTTCAGGAGCGGTAAGTGACAAGAGTTGTGCCTTATCAACCAACAACTCTTCTGTGGAGAATACATACGCTGTTTTTAGATAATTACGGAAACCATCTGCCATTGGCTCAAGTACAGCTATACCGTTGATATCGGTTTGTTCCTGTGTGGCGTCCATGCGACCCGCCAGGAAAGGCACGTCCATGGAGAAACCCGCTTTGTCAGCAGCGTCTTCAACAGCAGCGTTACCACCCAAAACAATCAAGTCTGCCATAGAAACTTTTTTAGTCGCAGACTTTGTATTAAAATCACTTTGAATTTGCTCATAAACAGCCAATACTTTTTTCAGCTGCGTTGGGTTGTTACACTCCCAATTCACTTGTGGCTCTAATCGAATACGCGCGCCATTAGCCCCACCTCGTCGGTCAGAAACACGGAAGGTAGAAGCTGAAGCCCATGCAGTCGAAACTAATTCACTTGAACTTAAACCTGCGTTTAAAATTACTTTTTTTAAGGCTGCAATATCAGCTGCATTAACGAGGTCATGATCCAAAGCAGGAATAGGATCTTGCCAAATGAAATCTTCTGCAGGAATTTCTGGACCTAAATAAGTCGTCTTTGGACCCATATCACGGTGAGTTAACTTGAACCACGCTTTTGCAAAAGCCGCTTCAAACTCTTCAGGGTTTTCATAAAATCGTCTAGAGATTTTTTCATAAATTGGATCTTCTCGTAAAGATAAATCTGTAGTTAACATTGTTGGCTTGTGTGTCTTTTCAGAGTCAAATGCATCTGGATACATATTCTCAGGATTTACAGCTTCCCATTGATGCGCTCCTGCAGGACTCTTCGTTAACTCCCACTCATTTTCAAACAGGCTAGTGAAGTAGTCGTGACTCCATTGGGCGGGTGTTTCTGTCCAAATCACCTCTAAACCTGATGTAATGGCATCTTCACCTTTACCCGATTTATACGAGCTCTTCCATCCAAACCCTTGCTCTTCCATGCTTGCTGCTTCTGGAGCAGCACCCACATTATCTGCTGGGCCAGCACCGTGTGTTTTTCCTAGGGTATGTCCTCCAGCAATTAGCGCTACAGTTTCTTCGTCATTCATTCCCATTCTTCCGAAGGTTTCTCTAATATCTACTGCCGCTAATTTTGGATCTGGATTGCCATTTGGTCCTTCAGGGTTTACATAGATTAATCCCATTTGCACTGCAGCAAGCGGTTGTTCTAGTTCCCGATCCTCGGAATAACGATTGTCGTCCATAAACTTACTTTCTGAACCCCAATAGACATTGCTTGCTGGTTCCCAAACATCTGCTCTACCTCCAGCAAAACCAATCGTTTGAAATCCCATAGATTCAAGCGCTACGTTTCCTGTAATAATCATTAAATCGGCCCATGAAATCTGTTGCCCATATTTCTGTTTGATCGGCCATAATAATCGTCTGGCTTTGTCTAAGTTGCCATTATCTGGCCAACTGTTCAAAGGTGCGAATCGCTGTTGCCCTTCTCTTGAACCGCCTCTTCCATCACCAGTACGATAGGTTCCAGCACTGTGCCAAGACATTCTGATAAAAAATGGACCATAATTACCAAAATCGGCAGGCCACCAATCTTGGGAGTCGGTTAATGTGGCTTCGATATCGCTTTTCAAGGCCTCATAATCCAAGCTGCTAAACGCTTCGCTATAGTCAAAAGCTTCTCCCATAGGATTAGACAATTCACCGTGCTGACGCAGAACCGTTAGATCCAATTGATTGGGCCACCAATCCCTGTTGGTGTTGCCGTTACTTTTAAGTACTTGACCACTTGATTTTTGCGTACCAAATCCAAAGGGGCATCCTTCGCCACCTTCTTCCATATTGGCTTCTTGCTTGTTGTTGCAAGCAACTAGCATCATTGCGCTAGCCATTAGTAAGAATAATTTAGTTTTCATGAGTTTTTCATTGTTTCAATCAAAGATGCAGATTTTCGAGCAAAAAACGAAACCAGTTTAGATGAGCCCAGATGGCGAATTAATTATTAACCGACTACTTATCATCATCAACGAGATTGATACCATAAACAATACTGTTCAAGAAATGAAAGGTGAGCTACTATAACAATAAAATACCCTGAAAGACATCATTCAACAAGCAGCGGCCGATTTGATTCCGGCGGCGGGGAGAGTTCGGTTTTGAGACCGGGTTAAGATAAATTCGAAGGGTGAGGTGCGAAATTTGAAAAGTCAAACCAAACGGATTACCTTTGGATTTATTATAATGATAATGTTTTTATCAAAATTTGAATGAATAAGATCTTTTAAATCTAAGAATGAAAAAAGTAGAAGTTGTTGCAGCTATAGTTGTTTTTAAGGATTTAATTCTATGTACACAAAGGGATAAAAATAAACTACAATATATTTCTGAAAAATTTGAGTTTCCTGGTGGGAAGATTGAAGAAGGGGAAACACATCAAGAAGCATTAAAAAGAGAGCTGAAAGAAGAGTTAAATATAGATCCGAAAATTAGTAATCATTACTTAACGGTTGTGCACCAATATCCAGATTTTGAACTAACGATGCATAGCTATACTTGCGAAACAGATTCTTTCGATGTTTCTCTCAATGAGCATATTTCTCATGAATGGTTAAAAAAAGATAAGTTAAAATTTTTGGATTGGGCTGCTGCGGATGTTCCGATAGTTAAAAAACTGATGAATTATGGCTAACTCATTTATAAACGTCTTTACAGATAGTCTTGCGACTGGCTTTATAGATAAGACTCAGGAGTCAGAACAATTATATAGACCAATTTTATTGGTCAACAAACAAGTTCCAAAAGAAAAAGTACTCTCCGCAATTCTTCAAGAATTAAACTTTTGTAATGAATTCTTTATTTCTGTTGCGTTTGTTACAACAAGTGGAGTAGCGGCCCTACTAAACTCACTTATCGAGCTTGAAAAGAAAGGCGTAAAGGGAAAAGTACTGGTTTCGCAATATTTGAATTTCACACAGCCGGAAGCACTAAAACGTTTGTTGAAATTTAAGAATATTGACTTAAGAATTGCCACCACGAGCAGTTCTCATTCTAAGGGCTACATATTTAAAACAGAAGACTATTATAATATTATTATAGGAAGTAGTAATTGGACTTCATCTGCTTTAACGGTAAACAAAGAGTGGAACTTAAAAGTATCAGGATTGCATTCTAGCGAAATTGTGGACAAGGTTTTATCAGAATTTGAATCTGATTTCAAAGAAGCCATCAGAGTAGATGCTGGTTATATCTCAGAGTATGAAGAAATATATAAAACGGCAAAAGAATCGGAAAAGAAAGTTGAATTAGAAATTTTGACTAAGAGAATTACACCAAATAAAATGCAGGCTGAAGCACTTGAAAATCTTGAAGCCCTGAGGAAGGACGGAAAAGAAAAGGCATTAATTATTTCAGCTACAGGAACAGGTAAGACATTCTTATCAGCTTTTGATGTTGAAAGGGCTAAGTCTAAAAAAATGTTGTTTGTGGTTCATCGATTGAATATTGCCAAGAAAGCAATGGAGTCCTTTAAAAAAGTGTTTGGGAAGAGTAAAAGTTTCGGATTGTATTCAGGTGATAAAAGAGATGTAAATGCCGATTTCATTTTTTCAACTATACAAACTCTTTCGAAAGAAGGCCATTTATCTAAATTTGAGAAAGCTCATTTTGACTATATAATAATTGATGAGTCTCATAGAACTGGAGCAGATTCTTACTTAAGACTAATGCAATATTTTGAGCCTAAATTTTTATTAGGGATGACTGCGACTCCTGAGCGAACGGATGGCTACGATATATTTAGCTTGTTTGATCATAATATTGCCTACGAAATTCGATTAAATAAAGCAATGGAAGAGGATATGCTTTGTCAATTTCATTATTATGGAATTACGGAGTTAAAAGTGAATAATGAGAAAATGGAGAACACTAAGGACTTCAATATACTTGCTACAGACGAAAGAGTTGAAAAGATAATTGAAAAGGCAGAGCTTTATGGTAGCGACAATGGTGAGGTGAGAGGATTGGTCTTTTGTTCTAGAAATAGGGAGGCAAGTTTGCTTTCAGATAAATTTAATAAATTTGGTTTAAGAACAAGGGCGTTATCAGGGGATAATTCAGAGGAGGAAAGAGAAGAAGCAATAAGATGTTTAGAATCAAATAATCAGACCGAAAAATTAGACTATATTTTTACGGTTGACATTTTTAATGAAGGGATAGACATTCCAAGCATTAATCAAATTTTAATGATTCGACCTACAGAATCTGCTATTATTTTTGTTCAGCAATTAGGGCGAGGACTGAGAAAAACAAACGGCAAGGAATATTTAACAATCATAGACTTTATAGGAAATCATAAGAATAGCTACTTAATTCCAATTGCTTTGTATGGAGATACATCCTTTAATAAGGACACATTGAGGAAATTAATGTCAGAGGGGAGCAAGTTAATTCCTGGAGCTTCGACTATTAATTTTGATCAAATTACTAAAGAAAGAATATTTGAATCTATTGATTCTGCCAATATGAGGCTGCTCTCAGATCTAAAGAAAGACTATCAATTATTAAAGTATCGGTTAGGGCGTATTCCTATGATGGTTGATTTTTTAATACATGGATCGAGAAACCCATTTTTATACGTTGACTATTCTAAATCATATTACAATTTCTTATGTAATTATGAGAAAGACTTTGATTCAGAACTTGATTTGGAATTGGTGGAATTGCTAGAGTTGTTTTCCCGAGAAATTAATAACGCTAAGCGTATTGAAGAAAGCTATATTTTGAAGAAGCTATTATTCAATGAATCTTTCGAATTAAGTAAGTTTAAAAGAGAAATAAAGGAAATTTACGGTTACGACATTTCAGATGCAGCAGTTGACTCATGTTTGACAAATTTGAATTTGAATTTTATCAATAAAACTAAAAGTATAGTTGTTTTAAAAGCGGGCAATTTTATGTTTCACGATGATTTTTGCAAAATTCTAAAGCAAAACAGTTTTAAACAGTTTTTAATGGATTCGGTAGAATACAGTCTAAGATCTTTTGATTTAAAATACACTAAAGACCTTTACAGAAACGGTTTGGTTTTATTTAATAAGTATAGCCGAAAGGATGTTTGTCGATTATTAAATTGGGAGAAGGATATTAGCTCAACTGTTTACGGTTATCGAACAAAGAATGGCGTAACCCCTTGCTTTGTTACATATAACAAATCTGGTGACATTGAAGAGTCTATTAATTACAATGATCATTTTATCAATCTTTCTCAATTCGCCTGGGAATCAAGGTCTAACAGAAGACTAGCCAGTAGTGAAATACAAAATGTAATTAATTCAGAACGAATACTGTTGTTTGTAAAAAAGAGTGATGGAGAGGGAACAGATTTCTATTTTATAGGGGATTGTTCTATTATGCCTGACTCTGTAAGGCAAGATACAATGCCAGAATCAAACTTGCCTGTAGTACATTTTACGTTCAAGTTAGAACAAACTGTGCCCAAAGATTTATATAATTACCTTACATCTAATAATCAACAATACAATCAACCTTTAGAATATAAAGGTAAACAGACAATCAATCTAGCAGCAGAAGACACAGCTCCTTACCGGGATAAATAATTCTCATTCCCAATTAGTATTTCCTGATTCCCAATTAGCACCAACACCCCATCAAGGTATCCACTTCTTCTCAAAGTTCGGCTTCCTTTTCTCCAAGAAAGCATCTCTTCCTTCTTTCGCTTCATCCGTCATGTACGCTAGGCGAGTGGCTTCACCAGCAAAGACTTGCTGACCCACCATACCATCGTCGGTTAAGTTCATTGCAAACTTCAACATCTTGATAGAAGTTGGAGACTTCGCTAATATTTCTTGTGCCCATTCATAGGCAGTATCTTCTAGATCAGCATGAGGAATAACAGCATTCACCATACCCATTTCATAAGCTTCTTGTGCATCGTAATTTCTTCCTAAAAAGAAAATTTCACGGGCTTTCTTTTGACCGACCATTTTAGCTAAATATGCCGAACCATAACCGCCATCAAAACTGGTCACGTCTGCATCCGTTTGCTTAAAAATCGCGTGTTCTTTGCTCGCTAAAGTCAAGTCGCACACTACATGCAAACTGTGTCCACCACCTACAGCCCAACCGGGCACTACAGCAATCACCGCTTTTGGCATAAACCGAATTAAGCGTTGCACTTCTAATATATTTAATCGGTGATATCCATCATCTCCTACGTAGCCTTTATGCCCTCTAGCCTTCTGATCGCCGCCGCTGCAAAAGGAATACACACCATCTTTTGTTGACGGTCCTTCTGCGCTTAACAAAACCACGCCGATAGAAGTATCTTCGCCCGCATCGTAAAAAGCCTCATAAAGCTCTTTGGTTGTTATGGGGCGAAAGGCATTCCGCACGTTTGGCCGGTTAAAGGCTATTCTTGC
>JASJJC010000004.1:0-2916 GCA_037624485.1 Chitinophagales bacterium | reverse complement strand
TAACTCTTTCATTAATTTATAAGTAATATTTGCCGAATCTAAATTTGGAAAAATTAATACGTTAACTTTTTTATTGCTCAATGAAGAAAATGGAAATGTATTTTGAAGTAAATCTTTATTAAGAGCAAAATCTGATTGAATAGGTCCGTCAACAATTAATTCAGGACTACCCCTGTGGAGTAAGGAAACTGCATCACTAACTTTTTTCGCTTGAGGGTAACGTGAAGAACCAAAATTTGAGAAAGAAAGCATCGCCATAATCGGTTCTAAACCAAACAAACTAGCGGTATTGGCTGTCATTTGAGCAATTTTAGCAAGTTCTTTAGCAGATGGCTCCACATTCATTGTGGTATCAGATAAAAATAAAGGTCCTGATTTTGTCAACATTAAGTTAGTAGCAGCAACTTTATTTACCCCTTTTGATTTTGATATCGTTTCTAAAATAGGTTTAACTACCGAACGATAATTCCTGGAATATCCAGAAATCATAGCATCTGCATCTCCATTTTTTATCATCATGGATGCGAAATAGTTTCGTTCACCCATTAAACGCTCAACATCATATAGAGTATATCCTTTTCGATTTTGTTCTTTCCAAAATAACTTAGCATACTCTTTTTTTTGGTTATTATGACTGTAATCTTTTGGATCAATAATTTCAACATCAGCGGTAAAATCAATTTCTTTTCTTAAATCTGTGATGACCTTTTTGTTTCCTAATAAAATAGGATGAGCAATACCTTCTTCCTCAACAATTTGAGCTGCTTTTAGAACATCCATTTGATCAGCCTCAGCGAAAACAAGCCGTTTTGGAGCAGATTTTGCTCGGTCATGGAGTAAGCGAACCATTTTCTGACTATTCCCTAATCTGCCTTCTAAAGTTTCTTTATAACGATCCCAGTCTTCTATTGGAGCTGAAGCAACACCAGAATCCATTGCTGCTTTTGCAACTGCAGGTGGTACGGTTGTAATTAATCGTGGATCAAATGGCTTTGGAATTATATACTCTTTACCAAAACTCAATCGGGTTTGATCATATACTAGATTTACTTGCTCAGGGACAGATTCTTTTGCTAGATCAGCAAGAGCCTTTACAGCTGCCATTTTCATGGCCTCGTTAATGGTGCTTGCTCTAACATCTAACGCACCTCTAAAAATAAATGGAAATCCAAGAACATTATTTACCTGATTGGGATTATCAGAACGCCCTGTGGCCATAATAATATCATCTCTTGTTTTACAGGCTATATCATATCCAATTTCAGGATCAGGATTAGCCATTGCAAAAACAATTGGATTTTTAGCCATTGTTAAAAGCATCTTAGGAGAAACTATATCAGATTTAGATAATCCAATAAATACATCTGCCCCTTTCATCGCTTCATCAAGAGTATTAAGATCTCTTGATGTTGCAAATTCATCTTTTTCAGGACTAAGATTTTCACGATCTCTTCGAATAACACCATTACTATCCAACATTACAATATTATCAACTTTAGCACCAAAAGCTTTATAGAGTTTTGTGCAAGAAATTGCTGCAGCACCTGCTCCAGAAACTACAATAGTGACTTCTTCTATCTTTTTATCTGAAAGCTCCAAGGCATTCAAAAGGGCAGCGGCAGAAATTATGGCCGTTCCATGCTGATCATCGTGCATTACTGGAATATCCAATTCCTCTTTTAACCTTCTTTCAATCTCAAAGGCTTCAGGAGACTTAATGTCCTCAAGATTAATTCCACCGAAAGTAGGGGCAATTGCTTTGACAGCTTCAATAAATTTATCTGGATCTTTGGCGTCAATTTGAATATCAAAAACATCAATATCAGCAAAAATTTTAAAAAGAAGCCCTTTCCCTTCCATGACTGGTTTAGAAGCTTCTGGTCCAATATCACCAAGCCCTAAAACAGCAGTCCCATTTGAAATTACTGCAACTAAATTGCCTTTGTTGGTGTATTTATATACATCCTCCTTATTCTTCTCTATCTCTAGACAAGGGATTGCTACACCTGGGGAATATGCCAAGGCTAAGTCTCGTTGCGTATCATAACTTTTTGTAGGGACAACCTCCGTTTTTCCTGGTCTTGGTTTGGCGTGATACACAAGTGCCGCTCTGCGCTGTTGTTCGTTCTGCATATTAATTTCTTTAGTAGCAAGAGTCGTAACGCTCTTTTTAATTTAAATAATTAGCTCTCAATTGTTTTAGGCTGACTAACAAACATAGAGAAAATCCCGCCAATTATTAAGAAAACTCCCGCTAGTCTAATAATATTTATTGGGTTTTGACCTAACAAATCATATACAAAATATTGAACTGAAAAAATTTGTATAATCATAGGGATCACAATAAACATATTGAAAATGCCCATATAAATTCCTGTTTTCCCTTGAGGAATAGAGGCCGCTAACATCTCATATGGCATAGCCATCATTGAGGCCCAGGTTATCCCAAGTCCAAAGGAAAATAAATAAATCTCAGAAACAGGAATTCCATTCCCCAAAGGAAGTGTAAATATTAAATCAGTATCGTTAAGAAAAGGCATGCATAATAGTGAGACTCCACCAATAGTTAAACTAACAAAGTGGAGGTGTTTTGCACCAAATTTTCTTGCTATAGGTATTAAAGCAAAAGCAATTGAAAAACAAATAATATTATAGGTTCCGTTTAAGTTTCCTGTAAGTAATTGTGCTTGATTAAAAAAAGTTGTTGTTTGGTCAAGTGTTCCATAAAGTGAGAGTGATAGAGCAGAGGTAAGATATTGCCAGTAACAAAACATTGCATACCAAGGAAAAAACATCACTGGAATGAGTTGTCGCATTGACAAGGGCATATCTTTTAGGGCAAGCCAAATATCTTTAAATGTTCTAAGTACTATATTTCCTTCTTTTTTTGAGGCTTCAATTATTTTAAGCTCTTCA
>JASJJC010000003.1:0-7851 GCA_037624485.1 Chitinophagales bacterium | reverse complement strand
AATAAAAAAACGGTTACACTATAATAGTATAACCGTTTTATTGTTTTAGTAGCGGGAACAGGACTATCCTTCATTTCATTTCGGATGGACCTAAATGGAGAATTAACAAAGAAAAGCTCAAACCACTTCGTGACCTTCCTTTTTTCATTTCTGTTCACTTATTAAAGCAAGCTTTCAACGCTTCTGGAAATGAAAAAGCCAATCTTTTCAGACTGACTTTTCTTTAGTAGCGGGAACAGGACTCGAACCTGTGACCTTTGGGTTATGAGCCCAACGAGCTACCAGCTGCTCCATCCCGCGATATGGGTGTAAATCTACGGCAATATTTATTCATGCCCAACTATTAGTCTATCTTTTTTCTTAGTTTAATATTTACAGCTTCCACCCCCAAGGCAAAAGCTACAGAGAAATAGAGATATCCCTTAGGGATATGGAAATGGAAGCCATCAGCAATCAGCATTACCCCTATTAATATCAAGAAACTTAGTGCTAAAATTTGCAAGGTTGGTTGTTTATTGATGAAGTCACTAATCGAACCAGCGAAGGCCATCATGACCAATATAGACACCATAACGGCTATAATCATAACAACTACTCCCGTAGGTAAAAAGTGTTGCGTATTATTGTCTACATCAATTAAACCGATGGCAGTTAAAATAGAATCAAATGAGAAAACTAGATCCAATAAGACGATTTGCGCTAGTATACTCATCATGTTCACCGCCTTGCCTTTCATAGCCGAATGTCCACCATCTTCAAAATCATTGATTTTATGGTGCATTTCACTAACACTCTTGGCTAAGAGAAATAGACCCCCAGCAATTAAGATTAAATCTCGAACACTTATATCTACTGCTTCTTGAATAAAAAGAAATTTTGGAATTGTGAAGATGGGATGGGTCAATTGAATAATCCAGGTAATGGCCAATAGTAGCATCACCCGAAATATCATCGCCAAACTCAAACCAATATTTCTTCCCCTTTGTTGTTTTTCTTTGGGTAATTTGTTGGTTACTATGGAGATGAAAATTATATTATCTATACCAAGTATAATCTCTAAAAAGATAAGTGTTATAAGCGCAATTAACATTTCTGGAGCTAATATTTCCTGAATCATTTTATTTATTTTTTAAAGACGAAATTAAGTTATTTTCTATCAAGTAGTTTAGCTTCAACAAACTCGCAACAGAAATGGCATCTTTAATTTCTCCTGCAATTACAAGCTTAACAGCTTCTTTTAGTGGTAATTTTTTGATCTGTAGATCCTCAGTTTCTTCGGGTATTGCTTCCTGGTAATCAAGCCCCCGCGCTAAAAAAGTTACAGAAATTTCATCGCTAACCGAATTGGAGACCTGAGTTTCCAAAATATTTTCCCAATGATTCGCTTTGATGCCTGTCTCCTCCAACAATTCTCGCTTGGCCGAATCTAAAGGATTATTTTTCTTATTACCACCTCCCATGGGGATTTCCCATTCATAAGAATCTAAAGGATATCGATATTGCCCGACTAAATAGGTGTTCCCATGCTCATCTAGAGGGATAACAGCCACTGCTATATTTTTATAGTGTACGACCCCATAAATACCTTCTCCTCCTGCGGGGTTTATAACTTGATTTTCAACGACATGAATCCATGGATTTTCATAGATTTCCTTTCTACTTTTAGTTTCCCAAGGATTATTTTGATCGCTCATTAAATTAACTTTAAAAGTTTGCTGATACCTGCTGTTGCGGTATTTTGAATTTTAGTAAAACTTGAAGGAACAGTTGAGGGAATATTTTTATCAATTATAAATTTTTGGCAAGATAGATTTGTTTCATGGATTAAACCTGCTGCAGGGTATACTAGCAATGATGTCCCTATGACTAAAAGTATGTCCGCTTGCGGAAGTATGTTTAGTGCATGATCCATCAAGGGTACTTCTTCTCCAAACCAAACAATGTCGGGACGTAATTGACTTCCGTGACTGCATGTATCTCCGGTTAGAATATCTTTCTTCCAAGGGTAAACAAGATGCGCATGAGACGTACTTCGTGCCTTGAGTAATTCTCCATGCAAATGTAAAACCTGGCTTGATCCGGCACGCTCATGCAAATCATCAACATTTTGAGTAATTATCTGGACCTTAAATTTGCTTTCAAGTGCAGCAATTTGGATATGCGCTTCATTCGGTTGACAGGAAAGGAGTTGCTTTCTGCGTTGGTTGTAAAAATCTAAGACAAGTTCTTGATTGTTAGTCCATCCTTGGAAAGAAGCGACCTCCATTATGTCGTGATTCTCCCACAAGCCATTCGAATCGCGAAAAGTTTTTAACCCACTTTCGGCACTAATACCTGCACCCGAAATAACCACTAAGTTTTTCACTAAATTATCCGCTTGATGGTTTTTAGAAAATGGGTGTATTTTTTCTCTTCTTTATTAAAAATTCCTATGTGATCCAAGGAGTCAATCCTCACCTGACCGCTAGCATGAATAATTTGATTATCGCCTATAAAAATACCTACATGAGTAATTTTTTCTTCTTTCCCAAAATAGGCCAAATCGCCTAAACGAGCTTCACTGGTAAAATTGATAGTTTCGCCCAAATTTGCTTGCATGTATGCATCTCGAGGCAAGGGATAGTTGAAAAAACTAAAAACCATTTGAGTAAATCCTGAGCAATCAATGCCAAATGGGCTTCGTCCACCCCATAGATAGGGCGCATTTAGGTATTTTAAGGCCACTTTCTTGAGGTTACTAATGGGGTTTTTGTCTTTCTCAATGACCTTTCCATTGTAGAGATATTTATCCTTATTGATTTTAAAGTTTATCCCGTCAAAATTAGGTAGTCTACTTCCCAAAACAAGCGGTATTGAATGCGATTTTAACTGGCAGGCATGAGACAAATGAAATGACATGAATGATGTATCCTCGATTTTTTTTACAATTTTATATTGTTTGGTGTCGACCCATCCTTCATATTTATCGTATATACATCTAATGAAGCTCCAGTTATCCTTTACTTCAATAACCTCAATGAATTCTCCAAACAATAATTGTGAAGTCATTTCCGCGCTATCAGAGCAGTTCGCTCGGACAGCGGCAAGTGTGACATGGCAACATCCTAAATTCATGGTGTTCTAGAATAATTTTAACTGAGAAAGAATGCTAAGTTAGATTTTTAATGTTTTTTTCACAACTTTATAATGCGGTATTATTGAATTTTTATAGAGACAGGTTATGGTTATAAGTATGAAGGTATCTTAAATTAGGTCGGGCCACTTTTTCTAAACCACAAATTAAAATAATTGTCGTTTTTTTTGGTAGTAAAGTGTCTTATTTTTAATCAGTTATAAATTCTCATCATGAAAAAAACAGTCTCTACTACAACATTTTTTTTATTTCTTTATGAAAGTTGTTATTACTATATTTGATTGTTTTAAAAAATTAAAATATGCTCAAAAGATTCGTCTTTTTATTTTTGACATTGGTTTCTGTTCATTTTACAGAAGCTCAAGTAGCAGCTGCTTTTACGGCCAATCAAACCGCAGGATGCCCTAATCCTTTTTTATTGATTTTGTCAGATAATAGCGCCGCTCCGGGTCCAATCGATGCTTGGACATGGACACTTTCTGGTCCTGCAGGTTTTACATCTCAAACTTCTGTAGTTGATCAACTGTCAACGACGCTAACAATTCCTGGATTATATACGGTAACGTTAATTGCTTGTAGCGGGGGTGTTTGTGATACGGTAACACAAACTGATTTTATTGAGGTTTTTACGCCACCATCTATTGGAATGGTTATTTCACCACTCACTGGATGCCCGCCTTTAGAAGTCTGTTTTGATGGAACATTTGCAGCAGGTTGCGGGACTATAGTATCCTCGGTTATTGACGTTAAGGATGGAACGGTTTACGCTGATGTGGAAGATGTCTGCCATATTTATCCTTTTGTTGGGACTTTTACCAACTTTACGGTTTCTGTCAGTAATTCTTGTGGTTGTTTGACCACTGAAACTTTCAATGATGTGGTCAGTATTTCACTTCCACCGGTAGCTAGTTTTGCTTCTTCAAATAGTTTTTCTTGCTCTGCACCGTTCAATATTAACTTTAACAGTACATCTACAAATACCCAACCTGGCACTATTTATGAATGGAATATTCCACCAATAGTCAATGGCGCAAATACTCAAAATATTAATCAAGCTTTCCCGGTTGGCTCTTATGACGTTGAGCTCATTGTTACGAATCCTAACGGTTGTGCAGATACTATTTTCCAACCTAACTATGTGGTTGTAGGTAATCCTATTGCTGATTTTACAATTGGCACAACTTCGGGCTGCCCCGGAACATTATTTAGTTTTACGGATCTTTCGTCAGGGAATCCCATCTCATGGGATTGGACTTTTGAAGGGCATGGTAGCTCATCTGCGCAGAATCCCACTGTTAATTTCACCATTCCAGGTTCTTGGGGGGTCAGTTTAGTCGCCCAATATGCTGGTGGATGTTCAGACTCTGTTTACCAAGCCAATTTAATTGATGTTTTTCAGGATCCAATAAATAATTTCTCGGTAACAGATAACAGTGCTTGTTTTATACCTTTTACTACAACTTTTACAAATGGCTCCTTGAATGCCGATTCAACGATTTTTTCATTTCCGGGAGGATCCCCTTCAACACATACTGGTTTTGCCCCCGTTGATGTAACTTACAATGCATACGGATCTTACAGTGTCCAAATAACAAGTTTTTCGAGTCAAGGTTGTAGCTCGAGTACTTCTTACAATAATTTTATTGATTTGCAAGCACTTCAGGCTTCAGTCCTCGTTGATTCTACCGGTGGTTGTGTTCCTTTAACATCAAATTTGAGTTTCACTCTTTCGGCTGGTGAAGTAGCGGCATCTCAAAATTGGACCTTGCCTGGTAGCGATATTGGAGCTTCTACTTTGCCCAATCCCACTGCAGTGTATAATGCTTCCGGGTGTAACGATGTCACTCTATCAGTTGCAACAGTTTCCGGATGTACAACTACAGTTACGAGTAGTAACGCAATATGTGCAGGAGCGCCTCCGACGGGAGGGTTTTCATTAGGCCCCACTTCATTTTGTTTTGAGGAGGATATTGTGACATTTACTTACACGGGATCTGGTGCCGATACCATTTTCTGGGATTTTGGAGACAATTCATCACCTGTATTTGCTCCCGATGATGCATCGGTTTCGTACAATTATCCCGACGATATCGGCTCTTTTACCGTCACCATGATTCCTTATCAATTTGGATGTCCGGGAGATACAACTGTATATGTGGACACCGTGCAGGTTTTAGGCCCAATATCAGTTTTCGATGCCGTTTTTGATGGTTGTACGAATTGGAATACTTTTAATTTTACGGATCAATCCGTTGAGGCGGATTCGGTATTTTATGAATTTGGAGACCCTAGTACCAACGATGACACCTCTTCTCAATTTAATCCATCTTGGATATATCCAGCTATTGATACAATTATCAATTACACGGTTACACAGTATGCTTATAACTTCACCACGGGATGCATGCATCAATCGTCAAATACGATTGCAGTTTATCCACCTGATGCTGATTTCACAGTTTCAGATACTATTGGCTGTAGTCCAAAAACAATACAACTATTTAATATTTCTTTGGAAACCAAGCCACTTTCAGCAGCGACTCGCTGGAATTATGTTGATAATTATGTTTGGTCAGGTCCTGGTTTCAATACAATTTGGAATAATAATAGCTCTCCTTTTTATACTTATTCTAATCCAGGTGTCTATACTGTTATTATGAGCAATGAAGACTTGCGAGGTTGCATTGATACACTTAGACGCCCTAATATAATCACCATACACGGAGTTAATGTTGGATTTACTCAAGATAGCACCCAAGGCTGTGCGCCATTAACCGTAAACTTTACGGATACATCAAATGCGCCACTCAGCTATGTGGAATCCTTACATTGGGACTTTGGGATTCCAGGAACTCTTGAGGATACGTCCAACCTTCAAAATCCAAATTTCACCTACAATGTTCCTGGAATTTATACGGTCACGCTAAGCGCCACGGATAGTTTTGGCTGCACTAATATAGCTACAAGCACGGTTAATGTATCAGGGTCAATAGCTAGCTTTAGTTTGAGTGATACCTTTTTCTGTACGAATCAAAATATAGGGCTAATTAATCAATCCTTTGGGACTGGTTTGAGCTACGCTTGGACATTTTTAAATGGAACGCCTGCAACAAGTAATGCACAGAATCCTCCAGCTTTGTCTTATGCCAATGAGGGTTTTCAAGATATTATCTTAGAGGTAACCGATCTATTTGGCTGTTTTGACGATACCACAGTCTCGGTTCCGGTTTTTGATGTTGTGGCTCAAGCAACAGCTAGTACCGATTTTATTAGTTGTTTTGCTAATACTACGGCAGTTTCTTTTAATAATACATCTTTTAACAATATTGATTCATCTTCTGTTTTTTGGGATCTAGGAAACGGAACGACATCAACTTTGTTTAATCCCTCGGCTGTATATAATCTTGCAGGTTCATACATCGTTTCTCTATCTATTGCTTCGAATACGGGATGTATCGATACAACAATTGTAGATACCATATTTGTTGGTGGTCCATATGGAGAGGTTAATGTTATTGGTTCAGATAGTGCTTGCTTTTGTGAAACGGTTTCATTTGAAGTTTTAACTTGGAATGCGAGTAATCCATCATTAATTACCGGTGATGGCGGTATTATTCCTTTTGTACCCAATGGAATATTTGGAGATACTATATTGGATACCCTAAGCTACCAGTACTGTCAAACAGGTGCTTTTGTACCGCAACTCTTTATAGACGATGGAACATGTTCGGGAAATATTGAGCTTTCTGATACGATTAGGGTTGACAGTGTAATTGCGAATTTTGGTATTGGCCCGCTTCCATCATGTGATTCAGGTACAGTTTGTTTCTTTGATTCTTCATTTAATTTGGTTCAAGGAACTGTTGGGCTTGAAGTCTATAATTGGGATTTCGGGGATGGTTCCACATCCAACATAGCTAATCCATGCCATAATTATTCTGCTCCAGGTTTGTATAATGTAAGATTGGCCGTGCAGAGTAACTTTAATTGCCGCGATACCACGGAATATCAGGTGTATATACCAGCTAATCCTATGGTCTCATTTAGTCAATCGGATTCTAGCGGATGTATTGGTCTACAGCTTTTGTTCTGGGATTCTACTGCAGTGGATTCTTCCACAAGTATTCAATCTTGGGATTGGGACTTTGGCAATGGAGCTGTTTCCGCAATACAAAACCCAAGTGCTACTTATAATGTAGCAGGTGTATACACTGCCACGCTTACAGTCACGGATTCGAATGCTTGTGTGGGTTCTGATTCTGTTAATATTGAAGTTTTTGCTTTACCTACTATCGTTGCTGGCAATGATACGATTACATGTAATGGAGATAGTGTGCAGTTAAATGCTACTGGTGGAGCTACCTACATCTGGCAACCCAACTATAATATATCAGATACAAGTATATCTAACCCATTTGTTTTTCCTACTGTAGATACCACATATGTGGTTGAGGGCATCGATGTGAGTGGTTGTTCAAATTGGGATACTCTTTTTGTCGAGGTTAATCAAATTGAGGCTTTCTTTGATGTCACAGCTGTTTGTTTGAATGAAACAACTATTTTTACTGATCTTTCAACAAGTGATGGGATAATTACAGACTGGACGTGGACATTTGGTGAACCGTCAAGTGGAGCAAACGATACATCATTGCTCCAGAATCCGACACACGATTATTTAAATCAAGGCTCCTTTGATGCTAACTTAGTTGTAGTTGATG
>JASJJC010000002.1:0-103881 GCA_037624485.1 Chitinophagales bacterium | reverse complement strand
TCAGGTACGGACACCCGAACAGAATGTAATTCTTACACTTGGATTGATGGTATCAACTACACAGCAAGTAACAACTTAGCTACTTTTAACATTACTAATGGTGCTACTAATGGTTGTGATTCATTGGTAACTTTAGACTTGACAATTGTTAATTCTACTTCAGGAACGGACACCAGAACAGAATGTAACTCCTACACTTGGATTGATGGTATCAACTACACAGCAAGTAACAACTTAGCTACTTTTAATATTATCGGAGGTACTGCTAATGGTTGTGACTCTTTGGTAACTTTAGATTTGACTATTAATAATGTTACTGACATTACGACATCATCATCAGGAGCTATTATTACAGCAAATAATTTAGGTGCAAGCTACCAATGGTTAGATTGTGATAACAGTAATGCAACTATTCCTGGTGAAACTGGACAATCCTATACCGCAGTAGCAAATGGTAACTATGCTGTTGAGTTAACTGAAAATGGATGTATAGATACTACTGCTTGTGTGAATATAATTACAACTGGGATTTTAGAAAATAATTTTGGAAGCGAGTTTAACATTTATCCAAATCCAACTAAAGGAAACTTTTCAGTTGATTTAGATAAAACCTACAATTCTATATTAATAACAATAACAGATTTGAGCGGGAGATTAATCGAATCCAAAGAATATAATGGAACAAAGCTCCTGAATTTAAAAATTGATGAGCCAGCAGGTATCTATCTACTGAAAATTGAAACTGGGAATCAAAAAGCAGTAATACGATTCGTAAAAGAATAAAACGATTTGTTAACAATGTATAAGCGGCATTAAAACGGCCGCTTATACTAATCGTTGTATGCAACTGAAAATTAGAATTTTCCCCTTCTCCTTTTTAAGTATCAAAAAATATTACTCTTTGAAGTAATTGTTCTTACTTTAATTACCTTTAAGAAGAGTAATAAAGCTCTAATTTCGCAAAAGTCTAATACATGAAACAATTAACTGCTTTTCTTTTTGTATTACACCTGTGTTCAATAACTGTTTTTGGTCAAACTGTATTTTTATCAGAGGATTTCGCACTCGGAACGCTTCCTGTTGGATGGAGTCAATCAACCAGCGCAACTGATGGTGGTTGGCTACTAGGAACCAATACTTCGCTTCAAAGCCCATATTGGACAATTTCGTCACATGGAAATTTTATTGCGACGAACGATGATGCCTGTGATTGCGACAAATCCGAAGACTACCTTATCACACCGTCTTTGGACTTAACTGGGGTGAGTTCGGCAGCGCTTCAATTTCAGAATTATTTTAACGGTGGCACTCTATTCGGTGGTACTGAGATAGCGACTGTAGAGTTTTCACTGGACAATGGAATGACGTGGTCGATTTTACAAACAATCGCTGGAGTTGACAACGATCAGTGGGACGCTCAAACAGTAAGTCTTAATTCTCTGGTAGGGAATTCCAACGTGATGCTTGGCTTTCATTATTTTGATGATTTCAATTGGCTATTTGGCTGGGCTATTGATGACGTTGAGGTCTTAGAAGTTACAGGGATGGATTTGGCTTTAAGCTCAATAAACGTCTCTTCTACTCCTTCGACAGGTTCAATGAATCCAATAACGGGAGTTGTAACAAATATTGGGACAGAAACAATTCAATCATTCGATTTGTCATGGACAATTGGCGGATCGGTTTATACCAATAATATTAGCGGTTTGTCTATTCCCTCTCTAGGCAGCTTCAACTTTTCTCATACGGATCAAATGCAAATTACCAATAGTGGAGTCTACAGCTTGGATGTATCTATAAGCAATGTAAATGGACAGCCAGTAGATTCAAATGCAACAAATGATATTCTATCTATGAATCTTATCGCGGCAGAATACGGGACTATAGTTAGCGGTGCATTTAGCCGTGACTATATTTACTATCATGCAAGTTCAGCAGCAGCAAATTGTCCATTGGTTATGGTTTTTCATGGCTATGGAGGAAATGCCGAAGATATCATGAATTACAGCCAATTTAATGCTCTTGCCGAAGAGTTCGGATTTGCCGTTTGTTACCCACAAGGAACGGAAGATTTCGATAATACCACTTTCTGGAACGTTGGTTATGATTTTCAACCAAATGAAACGGTCAATGATGTGGTTTTTGTTGATGATCTCATTGATTTGCTAAGTGCACAGAATTCTTTGAGTAATGAAGAAATTTTTTCTACGGGAATGTCCAATGGAGGAGATTTTTCCTACCTACTTGCCTGTGAATCTTCTGAAACGTTCAAAGCGATTGCACCTGTTGCTGGGATGATGCTTCAGCACATTATAGATACGTGTAATCAAGTGAGAGAAGTATCAATTCTTGAAATCCATGGCACGAATGACAATATTACACCCATAAATGGTGATCCAATGAATAATGATGGATGGGGAGCGTATCCAAGCATTACAAATACAATCGATTACTGGGTCAACCTCTACGGGCTAACAAATCTAGCATCAAGTAATTTTCCGAACATCGACCCAACGGATGGCAGCTCTGTTAGTTCAGACAAATACACAGAAAATACTTCCTGCACTCAAGTTTGGCTGTATACTGTAGATGGAGGTGGGCATGATTGGCCAGGAGCAGCGGGAAATATGGATCTCTCAGCGAGTAGACAAGCCTGGCTGTTTTTTGAGCAATTATGTGCTAAACCTGTCGGAATTGTAGAAGTCGATCCTAATATTGAGCGTCAATTACTGCGAATTACCGATTTGATAGGGCGAGAAACTGAATTCGAAAAAGGGGTTGTCCTAATCTATCAATATTCAGATGGCTCCGTAGAAAAAAAGGTAGTTCTCGATTAATGAACCGCTTTTTAACACTTTTTCATACTGCAGATAGCAACATTAAACTAGAAGAAAGCCTTTTGTCAAGACACCGACACCTCAATTTCATATTTTATGCGACGTTATAGAACAAGAGGACGATTATAGAAAAGGTTATTTTTTTTGGATGAACGGTTCCAAAGTTAAGGTGCTAACATTCCTTAATTTATTAAAATAAAACTTAAGAGTTGTTTGATCTTTTGCATATGCTGGTCATGAATCTTGTATGATTTTACAGACATAACTTCCCATATTCTTTAAACCTATCAAATTGTAAAGCTAAATTGCACATTTGTCAGAGACCTAACAGCGCAAATAAAGACAATAAAAAATATTTTCATGGCTTCGTAAGCCTAGACATAAAAACTAAGCCTTAAATCTACAACATCCTCAAGGCTCTTTCTAAAGCTTTAATGAAGATGTCTATCTCTTCATTAGTATTGTACACTGCAAAGGAAGCTCTGCAAGTGCCTTCAATATTATAGTGCCCCATTAAAGGTTGGCAACAGTGATGTCCAGTGCGAATAGCCACTCCTTGTTTATCTAATAAAATGCCAAGATCAAAGGGATGAACGCCGTCTACCAAGAAGGATAAAACACTGGCTTTATTCGCAGCAGTGCCATAGATTTTAACGCCTTCGATAGCGCTGATTTTTTCTGTAGCATAAACCAATAAATCTGCTTCAATTTGGGCAATCTTTTCAATACCTACATCTTCCATAAAAGCAATGGCTTCGCCTAGAGCTATCGCTCCACAAATATTAGGCGTACCCGCTTCAAACTTATAAGGTAAGGCATTAACAGAAAATCCATCATAGCTAACTTCTTTAATCATTTCTCCACCACCTTGGTAGGGCTTCATGGCTAGCAACAATTCTTCTTTGCCATATAAAATCCCAATTCCTGTGGGACCATAGGCCTTATGTCCAGAAAAAGCATAAAAGTCAGCATCTAAATCTTTTACATCAATAGCTAAATGAGGAATCGCTTGCGCTCCATCAATAAAAACTTTTGCCCCTAATTCATGAGCTGCAGTTATCATTTCCTTTATTGGATTAATTGTTCCTAAGGCATTCGAAACGTGATTAACAGCTAGTAATTTTGTTTTTGCACTCAATAATTTTTTAAAAATCACTTGATCTAGAGAACCATCTTCTAAAACAGGGATAATCTGAATCTTTGCTCCACTTCGCTCTGCAAGCATTTGCCAGGGAACCATATTACTATGATGCTCGAGTCCACTAATTAGAATTTCATCACCTTGATGTACATTCAAATCACCCCAAGCATTGGCAACTAAATTAACCGCTTCTGTCGTTCCTCTTACAAAATTGACTTCTTGACTAGCTGCTCCAATATAACCAGCGATTCGATCACGCGCTTGTTCATAATGTTCTGTAGCCTTGTTAGCTAAGTAATGTGCTCCTCTGTGGATATTGCTGTTGTATGCTGTATAATATCGCGTAATAGCATCTATAACCCGCTGTGGCTTCTGCACAGTAGCCGCATTATCGAAGTAAACCAATGCTTTACCATGGACTTCCTGATCTAAAATGGGAAATTGTTCTTTTATTACTGTCATTACTTTAGTCTCCATATTATTTAGAACAATGCAAATCCAAAAACGTTCGAACTTTTAGACATTAAATCTGAAATGAAGAATATCACCATCTTTTACGATATATTCTTTCCCTTCAACGCGCAACTTGCCTTTTTCTCTGCATGCAGCTTCGCTGCCTAACTCCACAAAATCATCATAGGCTATTACTTCAGCTCGAATAAATCCTTTTTCAAAATCTGAATGAATCACACCAGCTGCTTGCGGGGCTTTTGTTCCTTTATGAATTGTCCAGGCTCGTACTTCCTTCTCCCCTGCGGTAAAATAAGTATCCAAGGCTAGTAATTTGTATGAGGCTGTAATCAATCGATCCATCCCAGATTCAGTCAAACCTAAATCCTCCAAAAACATTTCCTGCTCTTCGGGATCTAATTGCACAATTTCAGATTCAATCTTAGCAGAAATAACCAGTACCTCCGCGCCTTCATCATCAGCTATCTTTCTAATTTGCTCAACATAAGCATTGCCATCTTTAGCGTCATCTTCACTCACATTACAAGCATATAAGATTGGCTTTAGAGTTAGAAGACTCAAGTCCTCAACCCAAACTAAATCATCATCGTCAATTTCCAAAGATCGAGCAGATAAACCTTGTTCAATATGCGCTTTAAATTTAGCCAAAACCTCCATGGCCTTCTTCGCATCTTTGTCGTTACTTTTTGCTGCTTTTCTACTCTTTTCTAGTTTCTTCTCTATGGATTCTAAATCTTTCAATTGCAATTCGGTGTCAATGACTTCTTTATCTCTAACCGGATTGATAGAACCATCCACGTGCACCACGTTGTCATCTACAAAGCATCTCACCACATGCACAATAGCATCAACACCTCGAATGTTACCTAAGAATTGATTACCCAGTCCCTCCCCTTTACTTGCTCCTTTTACTAAACCAGCGATATCTACCAACTCAACCGTCGTAGGTAAAACCTTTTGAGGTTGAACTAAATCTTCTAATTTATTTAATCGATAATCGGGAACTGTAATGACTCCTACATTAGGCTCTATCGTACAAAAAGGGAAATTGGCCGCTTGGGCGTTTATTGCCTTAGTAAGGGTATTAAATAAGGTTGATTTTCCTACATTGGGTAAACCAACTATTCCGCATTTTAAACTCAATGGATTATTTTTTTGTATTGAAAAATAAAAAGGGCACTTAAGTAGCACCCTATTTTGCTTGTTTCATTTTAAGCGTTTACCATTCCATGGCTTCATCAGAAGCTGGCTCATCTTTGGCATCGTCCCCCAAAATTGATTGGTTTGGTTTCTTTTCCAGAATAGGATTAGAACTCATCAAATCTTTATTTGGCCGAGTTGGCTTTTTTTGCTCTTTCGGGGTATCTTTTCGAGTTTCTCGTTTATCCTGATCACCTCTTTGACGATCATCTCCTTCATTGCCATCTTCACTACCATTCTCGTCAAGCTGCGCTTGATAAGTCTCTCTATCATAAGCATCATAATCAAAATCTGGATTCAATTCAGTTTTGATATGCGTTATGGTTTCGTTAAATGCTTCACCAAATTTGGTAAAATCTTCTTTGTATAAAAATATTTTGTGACTATCGTAACCTGGACGATCAAATCGTCTTTTACTCTCTGTTATAGTTACAAAATAATCTCCTTGTTTAGTCGAACGTACATCAAAAAAATATGTTCTTCTTTTTCCCGCTCTTAGTTTTCTTGAAAAAAAACCTTGTTGATTTTCCACTGCATGTATTTTTTAATGAACAATTAATTTATCACCTTACAAAAATAAGGTTTTTTTGAGATTATAACTCAACTTGAAGGACAAATCTCAGATTGAAATCACTCCACCTGGTCAAAGTTTTGCTTCTCATAAAACTCATTATAGATTTTACCTGCGCTTAGCAGCTCTTCATGCGTTCCTTGTTCAAGCACTTGCCCATCATTTAGAATAATTATTTGATCAAATTTTAAGCTGCTAAAAATCCGATGACTGATGACGATTACAGTTTTATCTTCAATACGCTCGTTCAAATTTTCAATAATTTTCTTTTCCGTGTGCACATCAACCGCAGAAAGTGCATCATCAAACACTAAGATTTTAGGGTTCATGGCCAAGGCCCGAGCAATAGATATTCTTTGCTTCTGACCTCCTGACAAAGTTACTCCACGCTCACCAACAAAGGTTTTAAACCCCTGAGGGAAATCCATGATCTCATCATAGATGGAAGCTTGCTTGGCTGCTTCTTCGGCATCTCTATCACTAATCTCACTATTTCCAAAACGAATATTATTATATATAGTATCAGAAAAAAGAAAAACATCTTGAGGAATGTACCCTATTTGTTTGCGCAAACTGCTCAGCTTCATATCTTGAATTTTCACACCCTCAATACTAAGACTTCCTAAACTTGGGTAATACATGCCTAAAATTAACTCAGCAAATGTAGTTTTACCACTTCCTGTGCGCCCCATGATAGCCCATTTCTCCCCCGCTTTAATCTCCAAATTAATATTTTGAAGAGCTTTGATTCCAGTTTCAGGATACGTAAAATCCATTTTGTCGAATTTAACATTCCCTTTTAAGATAATTTCCTCGCCTTTTGTAGTATCAATTGTAGTCTCCGTTTTCAAGAATTCATTGATTCTTTTTTGTGAGGCCGCAGCACTTTGAATGAGTGATGCCGCCCAACCAATCGATGTAACCGGCCAAGTAAGTAGGTTAACGTACATAATAAACTCCACGATATTTCCCGGAGAAATCAAACCGCTTTTAACATAAAATCCGCCAACGATTACCACTATAATAGTACTTAAACCAACAAGTAAGACCATAAGCGGAAAAAAGAAAGCTTGAATATGAGCTAAACTCAATGCTTTTTCCTTGTATACTTCACTTGCATCTTCATAAAACCTTAATGCAAGCCTTTCCTGAACATAACTTTTAAGCACACGAATACCTGAGTAATATTCTTGCGCATTACTTGTTAAAACAGATAGTTGTCTTTGAATAGCTTCACTTCGTTTGTGGATCAAATTATTTATATAAAAAATCGAAAGGGTCAATATTGGCATCGGAAGCAAGACCCACAAAGTGAGCGAAGCATTAATACTCAGCATGGTGTAAATAACAAAAGTAAATAAGAAGAATACATTAATCAAGTACATCAATGCCGGGCCCAAGTACATGCGAATTTTGGAGACATCTTCAGTAGCTCGATTCATTAAGTCCCCCGTGTTGTTTTTCTTATAGAAAGCCGTATCAAGTCGCTGGTAATGTTCGTAAATCTCATTTTTTAAGTCAAATTCTATCAATCGAGACATCACAATAATGGACTGACGCATCAAAAACGTAAACACCCCACCAATCAAAGCAGCCGCAAAGTATATCAAGGTGAATATAAGTAATGAACTCTTTAAAGATGATTGAAGTGCTTCTTGCAAATTGAAATTTTCAAAAGAAGCAAAAAGACTAATATTTTGACTGACCATATCAATCGCTCGGCTCAATACACGAGGAGATAAAACTTTAAAGACATTTGAGAGGGCAACGAATGCAATACCCAGTAAAAGCTGCCACTTATACTTGTACAAATACTTGTTTAAATATTTTAATTCTTTCAAAATTATTGTTTAGGTTCAAGGTGTTTCCCCCTTTCCAAAGTTGACATTAGTGTATCTGATTTTATTAAGAAATGTACTTAATTTTTATCTTCAACTTTAAAGTATTGTCTTACCTTTGTGTAGCTAATATCCCATTTGGGTGGTAAAGGTAACATTCAAAAATTGATTTCTAAAAATCCAAACCAACAAGATGAATGTATTTGAAAAAATGGAAAACATGGAGCATGAGCAGCTCATGTTCTTCAATGATAATAAAACAGGATTAAAAGGCATCATTGGCATCCACAATAGTGTTTTGGGGCCAGCACTAGGTGGAACTCGACTTTGGCATTATGCCAGCGAGCAAGAAGCGATAAACGATGTCCTGCGCCTTTCCCGAGGCATGAGTTTTAAATCGTCGATTAGTGGAATCCATTTAGGTGGGGGAAAAGCAGTCATAATCGATAATCCTAAGGCTAAGAAAGATGAAGCTTATTGGAGAAGTTATGGAAAGTTTGTCGATAACTTAGGAGGTAAGTATATCACTGCTGAAGACGTTGGCACCAATACACAATTTATAGAATACATTGCTTTAGAAACGGATCATGTAGCAGGTAAACCTGACTATTTGGGTGGTGGTGGAGATCCATCTCCAGTAACGGCCTATGGTGTTTATTTGGGGATGAAGGCAGCACAAAAGCAATTAAGCGGTAGTGAATCACTCCGAGGGAAAAAAGTTCTTGTCCAAGGAGCTGGGCACGTTGGACAATACTTGATTGATCATTTAGCAAAAGAAAAAGCAATAATTTCAATAGCTGACATTAATGAAGTCAATTTAAAAATGGTTTCTGACAAGTATAAGGTTACGGTTGTAGCACCGACTGATGTTTATCAAGCCGATATGGACATATATGCTCCCTGTGCGTTGGGTGCAAGTTTAAATGATGCAACCATCCCTCAGTTAAAGTGTGGAATCATCGCGGGAGCAGCAAACAATCAATTAGCTGAAGAACTTGTGCATGGCAATTTATTACGTGATAAGGGAATAATTTATGCGCCTGATTTTTTAATCAATGCTGGAGGAGTTATTAATTGTTATATTGAGACGATTGGATACAATAGACCAAGAGCATTGGCGGCGACAGAAAAGATATACGACCAGACATTAGCTGTACTTAATCATGCGGCCAAAGAGAATAAAAATGCTCAAGAGGTGGCACTTGAAATTGCTATAGAACGAATTGAAAATATTGGAAAAACTAGACAGCGCAGATAAATGATTTCAAGAAGAATACTTCGAGTAAAGGTAATGCAAGTTCTATTTTCTCACGAAATAAGTGGAGAAGAGCGATCAGATAGTTTGGAAAAAATGCTGTTAATGCGCATTGATAAGACCAAACAATTGTATTATGTATACCTTCAATATCTTATTGAAGTTTGTCAGTATGCATTGGTCGATGCGGCAAAACGTGCAAATAAGCATATTCAAGAAGAAAGTGACGTCAATATTAACACAACGATTGCGCACAACTCTATAATTACAGGTATTCAGGCAAGTGAGCACTATAAACGTATTTTGAATACACAAACGATATCCTCTTTTATTGATCAAAAATTGGTGAAGGAGCTTTTCAAAAAGTTGCAAGCAAGTGATAAGTATGTTAAATTTTGTGAAATAAAGAAGCATGCGAAAGCTGATGAAGTAGAGATTTTACGCTATATATCTAAAAAAATAATTGGCGCTAGTCAGTCCCTTGATGAGCACTTAGCCGAGTATTTCATGGGATTGGAAGACGACCATTTTATCACTTTGCATAGCTTACAAAAAAAGTTAAAAGACTATGCAGAAATGGACGAACATTTATTCCTAAAATCTTTCCTACTTGAAGTTGAAGATATAGAAGAGATAGAGTTTTCTAAAGACCTGTTAAGTAACAACTTAAATCATCGTGATGAACTAAATAAAATCATTGAACCAAGGTTAAAAAACTGGGATATGGATCGGGTCGCTGTAATGGATATAATCTTGATACAATTAGCGGTAACTGAATTTCTATTTTTACCACACATTCCCTTGAAAGTGAGCCTTAATGAGTACATCGATATTTCTAAAGAATACAGCACTTCAAAGAGCAAAGATTTCATCAATGGAATTCTGGACAAGGTAATGAAAGTGTTAAATGATGAGGGAAAAATTCAAAAATTAGGAAGAGGTTTAATAAACAATTAATAAATTTACAATCAAATTAAAAAAATCAAATTAAAATTATGAAAAAGTATTTATTTGTATCAACAGTAGCATTGGCTACATTTATGTTTTCTTGTAACTCGGACGCACCTGCTGTGGATGATGCTGAAGAAGTAAGCACTGAGACTACGGTAGCAGAGCCTGCAGCGGAAGCTTTGGCACCCGCTATTGAGCCTGCAGTTGCAATGGCAACAACTGTTTTGTCAATTGACAGAATGGAGCATGATTTTGGTCAGATCGCTGATGTTGCACCTGTAGAAACTTCATTTGTATTAACAAATAACGGTGATGAGCCATTGTTAATTACAAGTGCTCAAGGATCTTGTGGTTGTACAGTACCCGAATATCCAAAAGACCCAATTGCACCCGGAGAAAGTAGAGATATGAAAGTATCTTTCAACCCATCTGGCAAGGAAGGCGTAAATAATAAAACAGTTACTATTACGGCGAACACTGAGCCAGCTACAACGATCATCAACATTAAAAGTGATGTTCAAAAAACAGCTGAGTAATGAATTATATTATACTTGCTAGTGAAGGCGGAGGATTTTTCGCTGACCCAATGAACATGGTACTGATATCAGCTGCTATGTTCGTGCTTTATTTTTTTATGCTTAGGCCCAACCAAAAGAAAGCCAAACAAGCAGAAGCTTTTATGGAAGGATTGGAGAAAGGAACCAAAGTGGTAACGGCGTCTGGCATTCATGGTAAAGTAAATCGCATTAATGAGGGAACTATAGATATGGAAATAGGAAAAAACACCATTATTAAAGTGGAGAAAAATGCTATATCCATTGAAATGAGTACTGCTTTAAACAAGCCTGCCGAAGAGAAATGATAACTAGTATAGTCAAAATTTTAAAGCCCTCCGATTAACTCGGGGGGCTTTTTTTTATGGTTATCAACATTTTTTCCACAAAATATTTGATTTTACGGAGATAAGTTTTTAATATTGAACCTCTGTAATTAAAAACAGCGCGCAAATAATATTCAATATCTTTAATAAATTATGATAAAAGTAGGTATTACAGGAGGAATCGGAAGTGGGAAAACTCATATCTGCCAGTTGTTTCAACAACTTGGAGTCCCTGTTTACAATGCTGATGAAAGAGCCAAACACCTCATGAACAATGATCCAATTGTTAGTCAAAAGCTTATTGAAGTATTCGGTCTTGAGGTTTTTAACAAAGATGGATTAAACCGAGATTTTTTAGCACAAATCGTCTTTAAAAATAAGGCTAAGCTCAAGCAGTTAAACGATATTGTTCATCCCGCTGTTGCACAAGACGCGCAAGCCTGGCACCACCGACACAATGACAAGCCTTATACTATAAAGGAAGCGGCATTGTTATTCGAGACTGGCACTTTTAAAGAATTAGACAAAACGATCCTGGTGCACGCCAAAGAAGATGAACGAATTCTTCGGGTAATGAGGCGAGACAAAGTGAGCAAAGAAAAAGTACTTGCCCGCATTAAGAATCAGTTTACTGACTTGGAAAAAATGGAACATGCTGATTTCATCATCAATAATGATGGTAATCGCGAAATTGAAAAAATGGTTGAAAAGATTCACTCTTACTTCAACACGGCAGCGATATCCTAGCCTAACAATACCAATCTAGACACATATTTTATCGCATAAGTGCTGTATTATATACTTTAATATTCAAGACGAATAGCCAAACCAAAAATATATCGAGAAAAATTAATGAACCTATTTGAAAACGACATAGAAAAAAATTGGCTACCTAAAGACGGAACAGTAAACTATTTTGCTAAGATATTTAATCAAAACGAAGCTGACTATTTTACAGAAAAACTGTTAACTAATATTGAGTGGAGAAATGATGAAGCAATAATTTTTGGAAAAAAAATAATTACCAAACGAAAAGTAGCTTGGTATGGCGAAAAAGAATTTGAATACACCTATTCCAAAATTACAAAACATGCCCTAATATGGACAACTGAATTATTGGAGTTGAAGAAAAAGGTTGAAGAAAAAACGGGAGAATCTTTTAACTCATGCCTACTGAATCTTTACCACAGTGGAAATGAAGGTATGGCATGGCATAGTGATAACGAAAAAAATTTAAAAAGTAATGGATCCATTGCCTCATTAAGCTTTGGAGCAACGCGTAAATTTTCTTTTAAGCACAAAAAAAGTAAAGAAAAAGTGAGCGTTTTCTTAGAGCACGGTAGCTTATTGGTTATGAAAGGAGAAACACAACGCCACTGGCTGCATATGCTTCCAACAAGCAAAAAAATCTTTGGACCTAGAGTTAACTTAACTTTCAGAACAATAATCGATTAAAATAAATAGGGAAATTATTGGCTATTAATGAAATTAATCCGCTTAACATCTAAGCGATATATTCTACTATTTTCTCATAAATAAAGTCCAGCTCCTCATCAGATATGCAATATGGTGGAAGTAAGTACAAGGTATTTCCAAGAGGACGCAACAGTACACCTTTTTCCAGAAAGAAATAGTTAATTTCATCTCGCACAGCATTCCCATAACCTGTGATAACATCACTCTTCACATCTAAGGCAAGAATAGTGCCCATCACACGAATATTTTCTACTTTAGTATTCCCTTTTAAACGCTCCATAAATGATTCGTTTTTAGCTTGAATACCTTTAATTCTATCTTGACATTCTGCCTGAAGTAATAAGTCTAAACTCGCATTCGCTGAAGCGCAAGCTATCGGATTGGCGGTAAACGAGTGTCCATGAAAAAAAGTCTTATTCATAAAATGATCCGATAAGAAAGCATCGTATATTTTTGCTGTACAAGTGGTCACTCCCATTGCCATTACACCTCCGGTAAGGCCTTTCGATAGGCACATAATATCCGGCTGCTCCTTCCCTACTTCACTAGCAAAAAAAGTGCCTGTCCTGTAAAAACCTGTCATCACCTCATCGGCAATACAAAGCACCTCATGCTCCTTGCACAAAGCTAAAATTTCATCCAAAGTCTCCTTACTATACATCAACATGCCACCAGCGCCTTGAACTAAGGGCTCATATATAAGAGCAGCCACATCATGAGCTTCCACGAGTTGTTTAATTTCTGCGATGCATTGGTCAGCATTTTTTGCTGGACTTTCTACAAATTCAACATCAAACAAAAAAGGAAAGAATGGTTCTGTAAATGCACTTCGACTGCCTACTGACATTGCCCCAAAAGTATCGCCATGGTAACCTTCCTTAAAAGCTATCACTTTAGTCTTTTCTTGTTGTACATTTTGCCAGTATTGAAAAGCCATTTTTAACCCAACTTCCACCGCTGTTGAACCATTATCTGAATAAAAGATTCGCGCTTGATTTTCCGGTGTGTGTGCCAATAAACGTTCTGCTAAACTTACCGCTGGCTCGTGTGTAAATCCCGCAAAAATTACGTGCTCTAAACTTCTAGCTTGTTCAGCTATCTTATCAGCGATATAAGGATGACTATGCCCATGCAAGCAGGTCCACCAACTTGATATCGCATCGATATATTTCTTACCGTCCTCATCGTATAAATATACACCCTCTCCTTTCACCAAACCAATAGGCTTTGGCCCGACTTGCATTTGGGTAAATGGATGCCATACGCTGGCTTGACTTCTTTCAGATAAACTCTTTTTCATTTTTTTCAATTGCTGACAAAGTAAAGATTTCAGATTTTAAAAATCCGTCATCAGACTACTAACATCTATTGTCTTAGATCTAATATTTAATGCAAACATTCTTAGGCTCTGTAAAGAAACGTAAAGCCTCAAATCCACCTTCCCGTCCTACTCCACTATTTTTCACTCCACCGAAAGGAGTACGTAAATCACGCAGCAACCAAGTGTTTACCCATACAATTCCTGCATGAATATTTTCAGCTACTCGATGCGCGCGTTTTAAATCATTGGTAAATATAGTAGCACTTAAGCCATACTTGGTATTGTTAGCCAAAGCCAAAACCTCTTCTTCTGTTTTAAACTTATTTAATGTTACCACAGGGCCAAAAATTTCATCTTGATTCGTCACGCAACCTGGCTCCAAGCCTTCAATAACTGTAGGAGCAATAAAATAACCATCCTTACATCTCCCTTTTCCTTTTACAGCTTGACCACCAATTAAAACCTGTCCACCTTCATCTTTAGCAATATCAATATGATTTAATACTTTCTCGAAATGTGCTTGTGATACTACCGCCCCAATATCAGTGTCCTTCTCTTTAGGATCACCCACTTTCAATTTTGCCACAGCAGAAACAAACTTGTCTTTAAACTCGTTATACAAACTTTCTTGAATGTAAATACGCGATCCACATAAGCAAATCTGTCCTTGATTACTAAAGGAGGCTTTTACACTCGTGGCAACTGCATTAGCCAAGTCAGCGTCATCAAATATAATATTAGGATTCTTACCCCCTAGTTCTAAACTCAGCTTCTTAAACATAGGAGCCGCTGTTCTTGCTAAATGCTCGCCGGTTTTGGTCCCTCCCGTAAATGAAATCGCCTTAATTTTTTCGTGTTCAACAATCGCTTGACCAGCACTTGGACCTAGGCCATGAACAATATTTAAAACGCCTTTAGGAAGCCCAGCCTCAATACAAATCTTTGAAAACAGATAAGCAGTTAAAGGAGTCACTTCACTCGGCTTGGCTATCACGCAATTTCCTGCGGCTAAAGCCGGAGCTATTTTCCAAGTAAAAAGATACAACGGTAGATTCCAAGGAGAAATACAACCCACAATACCAATCGGCCTCCTTAGGGTGTAATTAATAGCTAAATTTTCCATGTGGTGTGACTCACTAGCAAAGTGCTCTATAGCCGTTGCGAAGAAGTGAATGTTGTCATGCGCTCTAGGTATATCAATCAACTCTGCCAAAGCGACTGGCTTGCCATTATCCATTGATTCTGCAGCAGCTAACTCTTTCTGGTATTTTTTAATTCCGGCGGCAATTTTTAGCATCACCTCGCTTCGAGCCTTAATTCCGGCATTCGACCATAAAGGGAATGCTTGCTCTGCAGCTTGAACAGCGGACTCTACGTCCTTGGCATTCGATGAAGGAATATGTGCATAGACCTTGCCAGTCGCGGGCTCAACATTATCAATATATTGGCCACTGAGAGGCTCAACTAATTTTCCATCGATATAATTCTGTAAAAATTGCTCTACTTGCATGCTACAAATATAAGGGGAAAACGAAGACATAAAAAAACCCCAGACTACCTTTCGGCAACATGGGGTTTTAGCTATTATTTATTTTTGTGTGTTAAAAATTATATTTCTAAGTTTATAAGACACTATTTGTTTTCTTAACCGCCTCAGCACTAGAGGTCATCATGGCTTGCTCAGCCTCACTAAGCTCAAGTTCTACAATTTTTTCTACCCCATTTTTACCTAAAATAACAGGCACTCCAATACACAAATCATTCAATCCATATTCACCTTCTAAAAATACTGAACAAGGAATCATTTTTTTCTGGTCACAAACGATTGATTGCACTAAAGTTGAAACCGCTGCACCTGGCGCGTACCAAGCACTTGTACCTAACATACCCGTCAATGTTGCTCCACCAATTTTTGTGGCTTCCATCAATTCGCTAATTCTTTCTTCGCTTAAGAATTCACTGATTGGAACCCCTCTATAACGAGCTAATCGAGTTAAAGGAATCATTCCTTTATCACTGTGTCCACCGATTACCATACCATCTACGTCACTTCCAGGACAAGCTAAAGCTTCAGCTATTCTATATTGGAATCGAGCACTATCTAATGCTCCTCCCATACCTATTACTCTGTTTTTAGGTAATCCTGTGCTCTTCAATGCCAAATAAGTCATTGTATCCATCGGGTTACTAACTACAACAATAATTGCTTCTGGAGAATGCTTTAAAATATTCTCAGTTACAGATTTGACAATTCCCGCATTGATCCCGATTAACTCTTCTCTTGTCATCCCTGGTTTACGAGGAATTCCAGAAGTAATAACTACAACCTGGCTACCAGCAGTTTTTGAATAATCATTGGTTGATCCAACTATCCTGGTATCGAAACCATTCAAATTGGCAGTTTGCATTAAATCCATTGCTTTTCCTTCAGCAAAATTTTCTTTAATGTCTAATAAAACTACTTCTGAGCAAAAGTTCTTAATGGCAATATATTCGGCACAACTAGCCCCTACATTTCCAGCTCCAATTACTGATACTTTCATATTTTTTTATGTTATAATTTGAGTGTTTTGAGATAATTCAAACAAAGGTAGAAAAAAAAGCGTTTATCTAATAAGAGAATACTTTTTTAGTATTATTCTAAGTAATGATTTACCTTAGTAGTTCAATTTTATAAATTCCATGAAATATTTTTACATTTTACTAGCGATTTTAACCACATTTCCAATACTCACTCAAGCACAGCACGAGCACGCTCAAAATGGTGGCTGGTGTGGTACAGAAATAAGTGATGAAGGAATGCAAGCTTTTTATCAGCGAGATAAAAGTCATCTTAACCGCAAGACTGGCAACTATCCTACCGTTTACATTCCAATCGTATATCATTTAGTCGGTGAAGATAACGGCACAGGATATTATGAGTTAAGTGAATTGTTTAGAGCGCACTGCGAACTGCAGGATTTATTTAATAATGCAGATATCGTTTTCTACATAAAGGATATCAAATATGTAGACAATTCAAACTATTACAGCGGGGGTTCAACTTACCCATTATTTTCAAATTATAATGATCGAGATGCGTGTAACGTATTTCTAGTAAGTCAAATGAGTGGTGTTTGTGGATATAGTTTTGTCCCGTCAACCTCAGGGGCAGGTCCCAATCGTGGTGGTATCATGCTTGCAATGAATTGTATGGAGCCAGGAAATACAACCTACCGACATGAAATGGGCCATTATCTGAATCTACCACACACATTTTACGGATGGGAAGGGGAAAATCCTCCGGGTATTGGTGCAAATGCACCAAACTCCATTGGTGGAAGATTAGTTGAAAGGGCAGACCAATCCAATTGCTTTAACTCTGGTGATGGTTTTTGTGATACTCCCCCAGATTACTTAAGCGATAGATGGACTTGTAATTTTGCAAGAGAATACAGAGATCCAAACGGAATACTCTTTACAATCGATGAAAAGAACTATATGTCATATAGTAATGATGGTTGTTCTTCTTATTTAAAGGATGATCAATTGGCAGAGGTAAATGCGGCTCCTGCATCTTATCGACCATACCTTTTGAATGACCCAATTCCATCGATTGATACTGTTGCTTCTATGGGAGGCTTGTTGCCCGAGCAGAATACATTCAATCTAAATTCTAATGAAGTAACAATTACATGGAACCGAACGACTAATGCAGATTATTATCACCTGCAGGCAACTCGATTTAATTTCAATAATCCTTCAATAAACGTTGTTACTCAGGATACTTTTTACATAATTAGTAATCCAGCAAGCGGCGATACTTATGAGTGGAGAGTGAAGCCAGTTAACTTTACTTATGTTTGTGCTCCATTTACACCGATAAGAACATTTTCAATTTCAACCTTAAGCGCGGAAGTTAATGTAGATAATAGTTCATGTATTCAAAATGCGGATGGAAGCATTGAAATAGTGATGAACCAACCGGGGTCTTATGATTACTATTGGTCATGTAGTGATCCATTTGTAAACAGCGATATTCAAAATGTCAATTCAAACGTCATCAGTAATTTAGGTCCTGAAACATATACGGTGACTGTTGTTAGCAATGCGGGTGATACTTTATTCAGTCAAATTAATGTTGATGCGCCAGACGAACTTATCGTAGATATCAATCAAGTAGGAAATGAACTTGTTGCTAGCGTTTCAGGAGGAACACCTCCATATTCATTCATATGGGATAATGGCAGTGAGAGCTTGACGTTAGCAAATATCGAAAGTGGTGATTATACCTTTATTGTTATTGATCAGTTTGGATGTCAAAAATCTGATATCGGTAGTTTTAATAATCAGGCCACAGGAATTAGAGATCAAAACCTAATCGGTAATATTCTCCTAGCTCCAAACCCAAGCCAAAGCGGTTTAGTTAAGCTTGTAGTTCCAATGAAAACTGCCGAGAATCTGGAGGTATCAATAATGGATGTCAGTGGAAAAGTATTGAATAATCTTAACTTACAGACAAAACAAGGCCTAAACACTTTCCAATTAGATTTAAGCAATCTTAGTAAAGGCGTTTACATTGTGCATGCGCAATCTTCCTCCGCAGCTCAAAGTGCGAAACTACTGATACGCTAGTAAAAATCAAAGATCTTCTTAAAGCCTTAGGTATACTTCCTAAGGCTTTTTTATTTTTGACTTATGGCCATCATCTCAACGGTATTTGGAGTAATCTTAAAGCGATCATCAATGCGATGGGCTAATACCCAGGCAATCCTTTCACCCGAGACTAATACCCAAGTATTTTCCTTATCAAAAGCAGATATCTTTTGATCGCGCAAAAATTTACCAATATTCTTTTTACTTGTTTTTCCTGAAGATTTTTGGAGTCCAATAGGATAAAAATAATCACCAGTTTTCCATTTCCTTAGGATTAATGGATAAGACAGCTTGCTAACATCAAGGTAAGCATGCGACGGCTTTTTGTTTATTTTACTTAACTTATCAATCGTTTTTACACTAAACGATAAAGTAAAATCATTTTCCACCTTTAACTTTCTGCATCCCTTCGATATTGGATAGCGTTCAGCTTTAAATGCTTGCTTCAGTGGGGTAACTATTAAAAACTTACGATCTTTTAGTATCCGATATTCTTTGCTTAAATACACTTTAACATCGTTTTGCTGCATGCCTTGAACCAAATCAGTCACATCACTAGCATTAAAACCATAAGGCCTAAACAACTCAAAGATTAAACTATAATTGACACCATAATGAAGGAGTTTTTTTATACTAATAAAAAAACTGCCTTTCCGTGGCTTTACAAGTTTTTGTCGCCACTCTGCTACAATTATATCATGCATCCGTTCAATATCATTCCATCGAGTAAAATGATCTTTCATAGTTGCATCCAAACTTTGATTAATTTCTTTTAAAGGTCCTAAAACTTGATGTCTAATTTTATTGCGATCATATTTAAGCGTTAAATTTGAACTATCTTCTCGGTATTCAATCTCATTAAGCTTGATATACTGTTGAATTTCTTCCAGTGAAACTTGAAGTAAAGGCCTTACAACATTCCCTTGTTTGGGTAACATTCCTCTTATTCCTTTTATACCCGTCCCCTTTGCCAACTTAAAAAGCAATGTTTCAATATTGTCCTGTAAGTGATGAGCTGTTAAGATCGTTTGCGCCTTCTCTTCCTTTCGTATTTCTTCCAACCAATTATATCGAAGTGATCGTGCTAGATCCTGAATAGATCGCTTCTGCTCTTGACTTATGCGAGATGTTTCAAATGAAACACTTCGAAAATCAAGTTGATGGCATTCACAATATTTTTTTAAAAAAACAAGGTCCGCTTCACTCTCATCACCCCTTAGATTATAGTTGCAATGTGCAACGACGAATGCGTAATTCAGCTTCCGTAAGACATCCAATAAAACCATAGAGTCTTTTCCTCCACTACAGGCCAGAATTAATCTGTCCGATGTTTTAAATAAAGCTTCTTGTCGGATGAAGTTTTGAACTTGCTCGAGCATGATGCAAATATAGAATTTCTTATGGTAAACTCTATTTTAACTGTATGATAAGAATGTAGTAAATATAAGGATTTTAACCAGGTAGTCTTGCAGCATAAACTTTATTTACCAAACGTTTGTTTTATCTTTTAAAATAGAAGCTTTTTTATTACTTTTGTGGTATAATAAAAATTAGTTGTTTATGAAAATTTTAGTTCCCTTAAGCAAAGTGCCTGATACTACGGCAAAAATTGCTTTTACAAATAATAATACTGAATTCGATACAAGCAATGTACAATTCATTATCAATCCTACAGATGAATGGTATGCGTTGGTTAGAGCAATTGAGTTAGTAGAGAAAAATGGTGGATCCGTTACTGTTATCAACGTTGGTACTGCAGAAAATGATCAATTCATTAGAAAAGCCCTGGCTATAGGTGCAAATGATGCTGTGCGCATTGATGCTCATGCAAAGGATGCTTTTTTTACGGCTTCTCAGATTGCTGATTATGCAAAAGCGAACGCTTATGATTTGGTGATTACGGGTAAAGAAACCATCGATTACAATGGTGCTCAAATCGGAGGCATGATTGCTGAATTTATGGACGCTGGATATGTAGGCCTAGTTACACGCTTGGACATTGAAGATGGTAAAGTGAGCTTAAACAGGGAAATAGAAGGTGGAGAAGAAGTTGTGGAAGCTAGTCTTCCACTTGTAGTAAGTGCCCAGAAAGGAATGGCTGAGCAAAGAATTCCTAACATGCGGGGTATTATGCAAGCAAGAACAAAACCTTTGAATGTCATTCCTGCAAATGGAACGAACTCAATAGTAAATATTGCAGCCTATCATTTACCGCCTGCTAAAAGTGGGTGCACCTATGTAGATGCTGAAAATGTTGGTGAATTGGTTCGATTATTACATGAAGAAGCCAAAGTGATTTAATTTAAAAAAGAAAGAAAATGTCAATTTTAGTATATATAGATCAATCAAATGGAGCGGCAAAAAAAGCCAGCTTGGAAGCCTCATTTTATGGAAAAACTTTAGCTGCAGCAAAAAGTACTGAGGCTATAGGTGTTTATCTTGGTGAAGCGAGTGAGGATAAAGTAGGTTCATTAGGAAATTACGGACTAAGCAAAGTTTTACATGCCAACGATAGCATGTTTAATGATTTTGATTCAAAAGCATTTGCAAAAGCTGTAGCAGCAGCTGCAGAGCAAGTTAATGCTAGTGATATAGTAGTACCTTTTAATCAAAATGGTAAACAGTTAGGTCCGCGTTTATCTGTGAAGTTAAATGCTGGCTATGTGCCAGGTGCCTCTTCACTACCAAATGATAATGGACAGTTAACGAAAGCCGTTTTTTCTGGCAAATCTTATGCAGACTATACAGTAGCTACCGATAAAGCAATCATTGGTCTATCCGCAAATTCAATTCAAGCAGAAAAGACTGATGAAATTGCAGCTGTCGAAGCTTTCTCAAGTGGAGTCTCTGCTGAAGATTTTGCAACAAAGGTTCTGAAAAAAGAAGTTTTAGAGGGTGAAATTCCCCTAACTGAAGCAGAAAGAGTTGTTTCTGCTGGCAGAGGTCTAAAAGGACCAGAAAACTGGGGAATGATACAGGATTTAGCCAAAGCACTTACTGCAGCTACAGCTTGCTCTCGTCCAGTTTCTGATATCGGATGGAGACCTCATCACGAGCACGTAGGTCAAACAGGCGTAACAGTTAAGCCAAACTTATATATTGCTGTTGGTATTTCAGGAGCTATTCAACATTTAGCTGGAGTCAATCAAAGTAAGGTTATGGTCGTAATTAATAATGATCCAGAGGCTCCATTTTTTAAGGCTGCCGATTATGGTATTGTTGGTGATGCATTCGAAGTCATCCCCAAGTTGCTGGAAGAAGTAAAAGCTTTTAAGCAAGCAGATTAAGTGCAATTCAACAAAAAAAAGACGAGCAATGCTCGTCTTTTTTTTGTACTTTATAGAGATTAATTGAAACCAAAAATAGAATACTAGATTAATCCCCATTTTTCAGTATTTTTACAATGTAATGGAAAGAGTACAATTAGAAGTAGTTACTTTAGCTGAGGGAGTTTCACAATCAAACTCTTATACTGTTTTATTGCAAGAAAAGCATGGTAGTAAGCGTTTTGTGATTGTTATTGGTTATACAGAAGCACAAGCAATAGCAATTTCTCTGGATGGGAATGTTAAGCCTAATAGGCCGTTGACACATGACCTATTTCATCGGGTATGCCAATCATACAACATAGAATTATTGGAGGTTGCAATCACTCATTTAAAGGAAGGAGTCTATTTTGCTAACTTGATTTGTAAAAAAGGAGATTCAATCATTGATATGGATAGCCGAAGCTCAGATGCACTAGCCCTAGCATTACGTTTTGATTGTCCAATTTTTATAAATAAAGATTTACTCGATAAAGTCAGTATAGAGGATAAAAAGGATTCGAATCAAACCATCCAAGAATTTGAAGAGGAGCTCGAAGAAGAATTAAATGACTTAGAGAAAACTAGTATTGACCAAATTGAAGAAGAAAAAAAAGACTTTTCCAAAAAAACAGTTACCGAATTGAGTAAAATGCTTAACAGGGCATTGAAAAACGAAGACTACGAATTAGCTGCGAATTTGAGAGACGAAATTAGCCGCAGAAAGTAAGCTAAACCATTGCAATTAATGCCTAAACCCAAACCTTATGATTAAACAATATTCAAGTATTCTTACACTAACCTTCTTATTAGCAGTTTCTTCTTTTGGATTAGTTAGTTGTGGTCAAGATAATGAAAATCAACCAATTATAAATACTTGGATCAGTGAAAATCAGGAGAGTTTCTATCTTAGTATCCTTGCAGATAATACAGTCAGCAGCAATATCTTTGGAAATGAATTTTTCGGTCTCTATGAACTCGAGGGTGATTCTATATTAAGAATTAATATTCCTTTACAGAATCAATCTATGACAATTGATTCCACAGAAAGCTACTTTAATTCAGTAGGTGCTCCTTCTCTTTCCTATTACCATGAGGGAGAATTGATAGCAACAGAAGAGTTTGGGAAGATTTCTAGCATATTAGCCGAGAATACCTTTACTATTTTAGCTGTTAATGAAGGTCAGCTTAGCATACTATCCAGCACAAATGAAACACTAAATTTTAAGGCTCAAAAAGAAGAAGCTATTGCGGAAATTGGCATATCATTCATTTCTATTCTAAGGGGAATGATGGGTATAGTTTTTCTTTTGTTGATAGCATTCTTGTTAAGCACGGATAGGAAAAACATTAACTGGCGTTTAGTCTGTATAGGTGTTGGTTTACAATTGGTCTTAGCACTTCTTGTGTTGAAAGTGCCGTTTGTGAAAAGTATTTTTGATATAGTCTCTAAAGGATTTGTTACTGTATTGAATTTCACCAAAGAAGGCTCAAGCTTTTTGTTTGGAAACCTAGTCACCGATATTGATACTATGGGCTTCATATTCGCCTTTCAGATTTTACCGACCATCGTATTCTTTGCAGCCCTTACATCGGCATTATATTATTTGGGGATTATCCAATGGATTGTTTATGCCTTCGCTTGGATCATGAGTAAAACTATGAAGCTTTCAGGCGCTGAGAGCTTAGCTGCAGCTGGCAATATATTTTTGGGTCAAACAGAATCACCCTTGTTGGTGAGACCTTATTTAGAAAAAATGACCAAATCTGAAATCATGTGTTTGATGACAGGAGGAATGGCTACGATTGCTGGAGGTGTGCTTGGTGCTTATGTTGGGTATCTTGGTGGAGATAGTATCCAAGAACAACAGGTATTTGCGTCTCACCTACTCGCAGCATCTATAATGTCTGCTCCTGCAGCTATTGTTGCTGCAAAAATGCTAGTCCCTGAATCAAATCCCGAGGATATAGATAGTAACCTAAGTATTTCTAAGGAAAAAATTGGTACCAATATTCTGGATGCAATCTCCACAGGAACAAGAGATGGCTTAAAACTCGCCGTAAATGTTGGCGTAATGTTATTGGTATTTACCGCCTTCATGTATATGTTTAATGCAATGAGTTTTCAGATTGGTGAGTGGACTAACCTTAATGCTAAAATTTATGCGAATACCGCTGGCCGATTTGAAGGACTTACCCTACAGTATATCTTAGGGATGATTTTTTCTCCTGTAGCTTGGATGCTCGGCGTTGACTGGTCTGATGCAGTAATGGTTGGGCAACTTCTCGGTGAAAAAACTATACTTAATGAATTCTTTGCATATGCAAGTCTAGGTAAGTTAAAAGCAGCGGAATTATTCCATCATAAAAAGTCAATTATAATTGCAACCTATGCATTATGCGGCTTTGCCAACTTTGCTTCTATTGGCATTCAAATTGGAGGAATAAGTGCTTTGGCTCAAAATCAACAATCCACCCTTGCTAAATTAGGCGTAAGAGCTTTAATTGGTGGAACCATTGCTTGCTTTATGACAGCAACAATTGCTGGGATGTTATACTAGAGCATATCCACGAGGAGTTTACCTTTTGGCGTGTCCATAAAGTAAAAGAAATGCCGCTTTACACCCAACTTTTCTTGAGTAAACAAGACTTCAACTGCGTATTGCATTCCAAATTCAGTTTCCTCTTCTTGGTAAGAGATAAACTCATAAGATTTCGAGGCCCCCAGCCAGTCTGAAATGACAGCACAAGTAACCTTCACCGTATTGGCTTCACTAGCATTTGAAAGATTAAATGAATCTTGCCCAATTCTGCTTTCATCTGATCCTCGATACATAATTACTTTGGCAGCAGCAGAATAGTTTTCATCTAAACAACTTCCTAATAACTGTTGCACATTTTTTTGGCACTCATTTAACTTGGACAGATCTATTGCATCAACTAGGGTTTCTGCATTACTGCTTTCCTCATTCCGATTTGATGAAATATTCGAATCCGAAATATCAATTTCATCCTCAACCTTACGCTCATTATTATGATTTTCAGTGCTGTTATTGTTGCACGCAAAAGAACTAGAAACAACAACTAAGAATAAAAAATAAGGCATTCTTCTTTTTAATAATATCAACATAATTAGGCTAATTTCAAGTTAAATATTTTATTTTATTTCGGCAGATCTGTGTAAAATTACAAACTTACTTAATATGAAAACTATTATAAGGGCACTATTTGATTTTTTGATGACGGGTTCCTTCTTGCAGGGTCAAATTAAATATCAAAGAATATCTATTACTCTAGTCCTTAAATAAACGCTAGTACTGCAAATGTAATTTAACAAAAAATGAATGTCTTTAACGAATCTTTCGAATAAGACCGCTTAAAACTTTCCCCGGTCCTACTTCTTCAAACGACTCAAATCCATCAGCTTTCATACGAATTACAGACTGCGTCCATAGCACAGGTGCCGTAAGTTGTTTGATTAAATTCATTTTAATCTCTTCGACATCAACTACGGGAGCAGCGACAACATTTTGATAAATTGGGCAAACAGGCATATTAAATGTAATCGCTTCTATCTGAGCAGCTAGCTCCTCCTCAGCACTTTTCATTAAAGGCGAATGAAAAGCTCCGTTTACTTTTAACTTGATAGCCATTCTAGCACCTGCTTCCTTAAACTTATCGACAGCTATGTCTATCCCCCTCTCGGTACCGGAGATAACCACTTGACCAATCGTATTATAATTTGCAGGCACAACAAGCTCATCAATACTTGAACAAATTTCTTCAACCTGTTCATTTTCTAAACCAATAATCGCAGCCATACCACTTTTCTGAACATCGCAAGCTTTCTGCATAGCGTTTGCTCTAGCTTTAACTAATTGTAATCCATCTTCAAAACTCAAGACCTTTGCAGCTACTAATGCAGAAAACTCACCTAAAGAATGACCTGCGACAGCTTCTGGATTAAACTCCTCTCGGGTAAGCGCATCTGCCACTGCATGCACAAATATAGCAGGTTGAGTAACACTGGTTTGGAGTAGTTTTTCCTCAGGTCCTTCGAGCATTATTTTAGCTATGTCAAAGCCCAAAATCTCCTTGGCTTGGTCCATGTACTCTTTAAAGGATGATCGTTCTTGTATTAATTCTTTACCCATTCCGACGAACTGACTTCCTTGTCCTGGAAAAACAAATGCTTTCTTCATAGCTACTTTTTATATTGATTGATATCTATTTTATGTGTGCAGAACCCATATTCGCGTTCCAAATTAGAAGCAATAATTAAGGTTCTATTCTTTGGCATTTTTTCTAAGGTATTCAAATACCATTCAACTCCTTGCTCATCTAAATTACTGGTGGGCTCATCCAATAAACACAACTCTACATCGGCAAATAAGGCTAAAGCAAGTTTAACACGCTGCTTCATCCCTGAAGAATAATCCTTAATCCACTTTTTGCTATCAAAAGCAAAAAGTTCAACTATTCGCTTTTTAGGATAATCCGGCAAAAATGGTTTGTGCTTTTCGACAAAATCTAATAACTCATCTAATGTCAACTCTTCAATTAAATCAATATATGGAGCACAAAAGCTTATTTTCTGATAGACTTTTTCAATAGCTGTGTTTTCAAATTCAATTTCACCTTGGTTCGGAGCTGTTTGTCCGGAAAGTAATTTAAGTAAGGTAGATTTACCAGAACCATTATTTCCCAGTATAGCATAAGTCTGTCCAGGTTCAAAACTTAGATTTACATTCTTAAAAATCCAGCTTTTCCCATATTTTTTGCCAACATGTTCTAAGGTTATACGCATATAGACTAACGATTATCTGAAGCAGCAAATCCTTTCATAATTCCGCGCACAGATTCTCTTACAAACGTTGTTATCTCATCTTTTTCGCGTGAATCCTCAATTTCTGCTTCTATGAGTTTAAGCGCATTTCGGGTATTATAACCACGCACAAACAAGATTCTGTATATTTCTAAAATAGAATTAATAGTTTTCGAATCAAAGCCTCTTCTCCGCATCCCTACAGAATTTACTCCAATATAGGATAAAGGAAATCGAGCTGCTTTTACGTATGGTGGGACATCTTTATTGACTCCCCCGCCACCTGAAATAAAAGCATGCTTACCAATTTTAGTAAACTGCTGCACATTGACTGATCCACCCAAAATAGCCCAATTATCTATCTCTACATGTCCAGCTAAATTCACGTTGTTTGCTAAAATAACGTGTTTACCGATTATACAGTCATGTGCAATATGTACATAAGCCATTAACATACTATTATCGCCAATTTTAGTGGTTCCACTAAATTCTGTTCCTTTGTTTATGGTAACATATTCACGAATAATCACGTTATCACCGATTTCGGTAGTAGTTTTTTCTCCTTTATATTTTAAATCTTGAGGAACAGCAGAGATGACAGAACCTGGAAAAATTTTACAATTTTTACCAATTCGTGCTCCTTCCATGATAGTAACATGTGGACCAATCCATGTACCTTCATCTATGATAACATCCTTATGGATGGTTACAAAGGGTTCAACAACTACATTGTCAGCTAATTCTGCTTGAGGATGTACGTATGATAAGGGTTGATGCATTAGTTTCTCTTCTGTATTTTAGCCATTAATTCTGCTTCAGTTACAACTTTGTCCCCTACAAAGGCAGTTCCTTTCATTTCCATAATCCCTCTTCGCATTGGACCTAAAAGTTCCAACTTGAGAATCAGAGTATCGCCTGGTTTTACCATACTTTTAAATCGGCAATTACTGATTTTTAAAAAGTACGTATCATAATTACCTGGATCATCCATTGTATTCAAAGCCAGAATACCACCGGTTTGAGCCATTGCTTCAACTTGTAATACCCCAGGCATAACGGGATTTCCAGGGAAATGCCCTTGAAAATATGGTTCATTAAAAGTTACATTCTTGATACCTACTACTTCCTTTTCTGACAAGCTAATGATCTTGTCTACTAACAAAAATGGAGCGCGATGTGGCAACATTTTCTCAATGGCTATCAAATCGAATATAGGTTCTTTGTTAGGGTCATAAGCTGGAACTTGCGGATTATGTCTAGCCTTTTTTACCAAGGCCTTTAATTTCTTTGCAAATTCAATATTGGTCTTATGACCTGGCTTACTTGCAATAATATTAGCTCTTACAGGTGTTCCAATTAAGGCTAAATCTCCAATTACATCTAATAACTTGTGCCGAGCTGGCTCATTAGGGTAACGCAATTTGACATTGTTTAGAATACCCTCTTTTTCCACCGCAACATCGGGTTTATCAAAAATTATGCGAAGTTTTTCAAGTTCTTTCTCACTAACAGGCTGATCAACAACCACAATTGCATTATTTAAATCGCCGCCTTTTATCAAATTCGCTTCTACTAGATACTCCAATTCATGTAAAAAGCAGAAGGTCCTTGCCTTCGAAAACTCTTGTTCAAAATCAGCAATATTATCAATGGAAGAATGCTGTTGGCCCAGGACCTTTGATTGATAATCAATAAGTGCTGTAATTTTATAATTTGAACTTGGCATTGCAAGCATCTCTACGCCTTTTTCGTCATCAACGTATTTAATGGTTTCTCTTAGCTCGTATATTTCTCTTTCTTCGGCTTGCTCTTCCAAACCAGCGGCTAACAATACTTCAATAAATGGAGCTGAACTACCATCCATAATCGGTATTTCAATCCCATCCAATTCGATTAATAAATTATCGATTTGAAGACCAAATATTCCTGCCATTAAATGTTCAACCGTAGCAACTTTAACCCCATTCTTCTCAAGGGTAGTTCCACGATCGACAGAGACAACCAAGTCACAATCTGCGGGTATAACAGTCTGTTCAGGACTATCCACGCGTTTGAATTTGATTCCAAAATTAGGTGCTGCAGGATGAAAGGTAAGCGTAACTGCCTCACCTGTATGCAAACCAACTCCACTTAATTGAGTTGATTTTTTTATAGTTTGTTGATATAAATTCATTCTTTATTTTTAGACAAGGCCTTTTCTAGTTTTTCTATTCTATCGATTAACTCACCAATTTTTCGAGTGTGAGCAATGTTTTTATAATGTTGACGAAAGGGCTCAGCTGGTGATCCACTAATAGATGCCCCTTGATTTTCAATTGATTTACTCACACCACTTTGCGCATTGATTTTGACGCCATCTGCTATTTGTATGTGACCAACAAATCCCGCTTGACCACCTACCATAACATGCTTACCAAGCTTAGTACTTCCTGAAACTCCTGCCTGAGCAGCAATAATACTGTGCGATCCTACCTCCACATTATGGGCTATTTGAACAAGATTATCAAGCTTCGCGCCATCCTTAATCCAAGTGCTGCCAAGAGTAGCCCTATCAATCACCGTATTGGCTCCAATTTCTACATCATTTCCAATTTTAACATTACCCGTTTGAGGTACTTTTAAAAAGGAACCATCTTTTTGTGGTGCAAAGCCAAAACCATCACTACCAATGACCACTCCTGAGTGAATAATGCATCGTTCGCCGAGTAAACTATCTCGATGAATTTTAACACCTGCAGAAATGATGGAATTCTTTTCTATTGCGACTGAATCACCTATATAACAATTAGGATAAACTTTCACTCCCTCACCGACCATAACATTCGAGCCAATGTATGAAAATGCGCCAATGTATGCACTAGGATGGATTTTTGCGGTTTCATGAATGAATGAAGGTTGCTCTATTCCCTTTTTATCATCATTAGTTTCAGCAGAAAATTTTTCTAGAAGAATTGCAAAGCTGTTGTACGGATCTTTAACCCGCAAAAAAGTTGTTCCATTCTTGTTCTTTAGAAGTAAATTTTCTGCAACTACCAAAACTCCTGCATGCGTTGTTTCCGCATAATGCTCATACTTAGAATTAGCAATAAAACAAAGTGAGTCCTTATCTGCTTCTTCTATTTTAACTAATTTGTTAACTACAGCTTTAGGATTACCTTCTATTTTGGCATCTAACAATATGGCAAGTTCTTGAGCAGTTACGCGCATTGGACAAAAATAACAATTAATTCATTATAACGTGAATTTCAATTGAACTAGTTCTTTTTAGGATAGCAGCAATAATACTTACTTACAGCTTTCTGCATGGCAAGTGAACTCCATTGGTCTGATGCGTCAGCAAAATCCTTCACCTTGCCGCCCTTCATTAGAATTTTAATTTTAGCATGCTTAGGGTTGTAGAGATAACTTGTTATTTCCTGATTAATCAAAAGATATTCCGCATCTTTCTCTGAGACCCCAAAACGCTTAATTATATCATTTCTAATCGCTGAAATTTCCTCTTCCTCAAACTGGTTATCCTGAAGTTTAATCTTGAACAAACTGCGATTAACCAGACACTTGGCCAAATGTGCAAGGATTTTATCCTCATGATTCATCCATACTTTAACAGCTGCAAGAATATCAATGTCATCTAAATTTGAATACCTTATTAACGTATGCTCATCGAATTCAAAATTGGATTGATTCACCTCATTTTCAATAAAAAACATTAATGCTTTTGAGCATTCTAATCCCACTCCTTGATTGACCAAATGTTTTGCCCTTAGGATAAGTTTAACCAACATTTCTTCTGCACAGATAACTGTTTTATGTAAATAAACCTGCCAATACATGATTCTTCTAGAAATAAGGAATTTTTCAACAGAGTATATACCCTTTGCTTCTACCACCATTTCATTATCGACAACATCCATCATATCTATCAAACGATTGTAGTTAATAACCCCTTCACTTACCCCCGTAAAAAAGCTATCTCGAGTTAGGTAATCTAAACGATCAACGTCTAACTGTCCGCTAACCAATTGATATAAAAAACGCTTCGGATACTCATTCTTAAATATCCGGATAGCAACATCCAACTGCCCATTGAAAATCGCATTAAGTTTAGCCATAAACATCAGTGAAATTTTCTCATGAGCGAGGTCTTGAATTAAGGTATTCTCAAGGGTATGAGAAAATGGGCCATGTCCTATATCATGCAAAAGTATAGCAATTTGAGCTCCTCGCTCCTCTTCTTCCGTAATTTTCACTCCTTTTTGTTTCAAGGTAAAAAGTGCTTTTCGCATCAGGTGATAAGCACCCAAGGCATGGTGAAATCGAGTATGATTTGCCCCAGGGTACACAAAATCAGTTAAGCCCAATTGCTTAATTCGCTTTAAGCGCTGAAAGAAAGGATGCTCAATGATTTGATAAATCAAAGGATCATTAACGGCAATAAAACCATGAACAGGGTCATTGATTACTTTTTGCTTCATCATATATGCAAATATAAGTTTTTACGGCAGAAACAATAACCCTTTCACGTGCAATAACTGATACCTAAGTTTTCATAATTTGTTGTATTTTCACGTAAATTTAAGTAATGAAAAAACTTCTAATTCTTTTAATCTTATCCGCTAACAACCTGTTTGCACAGCAGCAAATACATAAATGCTATACAACTGAGTATATGCAAATATTGGAGCAAAAAACACCCGATTTCAAGAGTAATGTTCATTCATTATTTAACGCAGCAAAGTTACATAGTGAAGAATTTCATGCGCACAAATCAACAAATGCAGCGCCCGATACTATTTTTCGAATTCCTGTTGTTTTTCATGTGGTATTTAATGGAAGTAACCAAAATACAAACTACGCCTTGTTGCAAAGTCAGCTTGATGTTTTAAATGAAGATTTTCGGCGATTAAATGGGGATACAAGCAATACGAGAGCCATTTTCAAGAATAGAGCGAGTGATGTTGGCTTCGAGTTCTTTTTTGCCACCATCGATCCTGAGGGCAACCCAAGCAATGGAGTGACAAGAACTTCAACGTCCACGACCTTTAGTTTTTTCAACCTAGATGCGATGAAATCCTCATCTTCGGGAGGAAAAGATGCGTGGGATTCAGACAAATATTTAAATATTTGGGTCTGTGATTTAGGTGGAGCAATCTTAGGTTTTGCTTATCCGCCATCAAATGCTCCAAATTGGCCTGCAGGTCAAGGTGCAGGAAATCCAGGTGAAGAAGGTGTAGTCTTGCATTATGAGGTTGTCGGCAGAAACAATCCATTAGCTTCAGGTCAACTCTCTATAGCGGACCGAGGTAGAACGGCAGTGCATGAAGTTGGCCATTATTGGGGCTTACGGCACATTTGGGGAGACAGCGGAAATCCATTTTTAGGAACACCAGATTGTGACCTAACACAGGATGATGGATTTTTGGATACGCCACACATGGGCAACAATTCACAGCAAGCAGGATGTAGCTTCAATAAGAACTCTTGTACCAATGGAGAAACGCCAGATGAACCAGATATGGTCGAAAATTATATGGATTATTCTACTGAGTCTTGCCAAAATATGTTCACCCAACAACAGGCGGGCTTAATGAGAAGTATGGCGGTAATTGGTCGTCCTAATGTAGTTCATGTTATTCAAGACGAACAGTTCAACTTAAATAATGGGGATTGGATAGTGGTGAATGGAACTGATACCTTTCAAATGATAGCAGGTGTTACGATCGACTTACAAGCTGAAGATGAAGTCATGTTTCTTAATGAGAATAATGGGTTTAACTATATCGTAACGGATGCAAGTGTTTCTATTATGGTCTCAGCAATAGCAAATGCTACTGAAAATGGAACGGTTAGCTTCTCTTCTAGCCCGACAAGCATCAAAGATCTTGTCAGCAATTACTTCTCTATTTTCCCTAATCCAAGCAAGGATGTTTTCAATATTCAACATCACTTCGAGGGCAATCAGCTTTCCATGAGCTTATATAATCAAATGGGTAAGTTAATCATGAATGAGCCAATCGCAGGTGGAAATGTTCAGTTTGATATTACAGGACTTCGCAATGGTGTTTACTTTGTGCAGATTAGAAATCATTCTTCACTTCTTAGTGTTTCGAAACTAAACGTAATGAAATAAAAAACCAAAAATAATGAAAGTCTTAGCATTCGCAGGAAGCAATAGTAAAGCCTCAATAAATAAACAGTTAGTCGAGTATGCCGCTTCCCTTTTCGAGAATGGAATAGTCGAGCTTTTAGATATCAATGATTTCGAAATGACCATATTTGGCATAGACAAGGAAACTGAGCATGGAATACCTGATTTAGCTTATACCTTTGCTAATAAAATTGCTCATTCGGATATCATACTCATCTCACTAGCTGAACACAACGGCGCATATTCTGCAGCATTTAAAAATATATTCGATTGGATCTCTCGAATACCAAAGCAATCCGTTTTTCAAGATAAAGGTGTTTTCATCATGGCGACGTCAACCGGAGCTAGAGGTGGTGCAGGTGTTCTTGAAATGGCAAAGAGTCGTTTTCCATGGAATGGAGGGAAAGTTTTAGATACCTTCTCCCTTCCTAGCTTTGAGGAAACATTTCAACAAGGTTTTGGCATTATCAATGAAACTTTAAAGGAAGAACTACTACAAAAAATTGCAAAAATTAACTTAGATTTTTCTGCAGAATAAGCAGTTTTCAATTTTAACTCAATTTAAGTTTCACTCTCTAAAATAAAATAGGTGTTTAAGAAGTTTAATGTCTGTAAACTGGGAGATTCCATCTTGCTAATTGACGGTCTAAGATGACTGTTAAAAAATAAAAATTATGTCAAAAATTAGAATCCTGTGGGCTGATGATGAAATTGATTTGCTTAAGCCACAAATCATGTTCCTTGAAAATAAAGGTTATGAAATAATACCAGTAACTAATGGTCAAGATGCCATTGATAAGGTGAAAGAGGAAGACGTGGATGTAGTATTCCTCGATGAATCAATGCCCGGTTTATCCGGACTGGAGACCCTACCTAAAATAAAAGAAATTAAGCAACACCTTCCAGTAGTTATGATAACCAAAAATGAAGAAGAGGACTTGATGGAGGAAGCTATTGGTTCTCAAATTACAGACTATCTAATTAAGCCTGTAAAATCTCAGCAAATACTACTTACCTTAAAAAAAATAGTAGATAATAAACGATTAGTGAAAGAAAAGACTCAATCGAATTATCAGCAAGAATTTCAGCGACTTTTCATGCGAATGCAAGACCATTTAGATTATAACGAATGGGCAGATTTGTATAAGAAATTGGTATTTTGGGAATTAGAATTGGAGAAATCTAACACCTATGAAATGGCAGAAATTTTGGCATCGCAGAAAACAGAAGCCAATCGAGAATTTTGTAAGTATGTAAGTAAAAACTATTTAGACTGGTTCGGTGAAGATGAAGACAAGCCTCTTCTTTCCCACAATCTATTTAAAGAGAGAGTATTTGACTTATTAAAAGAGGATAAACCTACTTACTTTATCCTTATAGACAATTTAAGATATGACCAATGGAAAATGCTCGAACCTTCCTTATTGGATAATTTTAAAGTGCAAAATGAGGAAATGTTTTACAGCATCTTGCCAACAGCTACTCAGTATGCAAGAAATGCAATTTTTAGCGGACTAACGCCACTTCAAATTCAAGAGCACTACCCGAATTATTGGAAAAATGACGAGGAAGATGGAGGTAAAAACTTATACGAGGAAGAACTAGTTAAAGCGCTTATTAAAAGAAACTTCAAAGACGATTTAAAAATTTCATATACCAAAGTAACCAACTTTGAAAAAGGAAAAGATTTAGAGGACAAAATTCTAAATGGGATGAATAATCGGTTAAATGTTATAGTATACAATTTTGTCGATACCATTTCACACGCAAAAACGGAGATGGATATGATTAAAGAACTGGCAAGCGATGACAGTGCCTTCCGATCTTTGACCTTGAGTTGGTTTGAACACTCACCTCTGCAAAATGCCATTCAGAAACTAGCCAATAAAGACGTAAATATTGTTATTACAACTGATCACGGTACAAAGTTAGTTGCCCATCCTTCAAAATGCATTGGAGACAGAGATACAACATCTAACATCCGATATAAAACTGGGAAAAGCTTAGCTTTTGATTCACGTGATGTATTCGAAATTAAGAACCCGAAAGATGCTCAACTCCCATCTTCTCGATTAAGTTCAAGTTACATCTTTGCAAAAGATGACAATTACCTAATCTATCAAAACAACTATAACAAGTTTGCCACTTACTTTAAAGATACCTTTCAACATGGCGGACTTTCTCTAGAAGAAATGATCATTCCATTTGTTATCTTAAAAAGCAAATAGTCATGGAATACACTATTCATAGTTTAGATGAATTAAACATACTTGCGAAGCAGTTAATTATCCAGATTAAGCAAGAAAGAATTATTCTTTTTGAGGGTGAAATGGGAGCAGGAAAAACCAGTTTAATCAAAGCCATTTGCAAAGAAATTGGCTATACTGAAGATGTAACTAGCCCTACATACTCTATTGTTAATGAATACGCTAATAATAAGATTCTAATCTATCACTTTGACTTATTCCGGTTAAAGAACTTAGAAGAGGTCTTGGATATTGGGTTTGAAGAATATTTAGATAGTACGGGAATCTGTTTAGTGGAATGGCCCGATAAAGCAATAGACCTTATAGATCATGGCATGAAGATTCAAATAAAGAAAATAGATGTAAATAGCAGAAAAATTAGTACTTTTAACTTTTAGCTAAGCTCTATTTATTTATGTCTACCCAGGGGAAAAAATTTGAAGGAATTACCAAGAAACTTGGCTTATTGCCTCAAGAACAAATTGCTTTAGCAGGCACAAAGAAAGGTAAATTGTTTATTGGTCTACCCAAAGAACGAACCTTTGAAGAAAAAAGAATTGGATTAACGCCAGATGCCGTAGAGTTACTTATCGCTAATGGACATCAAGTAATTGTTGAGCATGATGCAGGAAAAGCATGCGGTTTTTTCGATTATATGTATTCTGAAGCAGGAGCAGAAATTACCAAAAATACAGAGGAGGTTTTCAAAGCAAATATTGTTATTAAAGTTGCTCCACCTACCCTTTTTGAAATTGAGTTGATGCAGCCTGGACATCATCTCATATCTCCGATACACATGCCTAGCATTAGTAAGGAGTATCTGTATGCCTTAATGAAGAAAAAAATTAATGCTATTGCATATGAATTCCTCAGAGATGAATCAGGCAATTATCCTTTTGTAAGCGCAATGAGCGAAATAGCTGGTTCTAATGCTGTTCTTATAGGCGCAGAGCTCTTAAGCAATGCCCACAACGGCAAGGGATTGCTTCTAGGAGGAATCTCTGGAGTGCCCCCAGCAAAAGTAGTAATTATTGGTGCAGGAGTAGTAGGGACTTTTGCTTCCCGCGCTGCAATTGGTCTTGGAGCACTGGTATCTATTTTTGACAATGACGTGCACCGATTAAGTGATTTACAGAATAATATTGGTCAACGAGTATTCAATTCAGTAATTACTCCAGAAGTACTTAAAAGGGAATTAGAACAAGCGGACTTAATGATTGGTGCAATCCATAGCAAAACAGGAAGAACTCCTGTAATTGTTTCAGAAGAAATGATTGCAAGCATGAAAGCGGGCTCCGTGGTTATTGATGTAAGTATTGATCAAGGTGGTTGTTTTGAAACAAGTGAAATGACAACGCTGAAGAAACCTACATTTGTCAAACATGAAGTGATTCATTATTGTGTGCCAAACATACCTTCAAGGGTTTCCCAGACCGCAAGTTATGCATTCAGTCACCTACTCACCCCTATATTGTTTAAAGCTCATGAGCATGGCGGAATGGAAAGTTGGGTAAGAATGGATAGAGGAACGTGTCTAGGCTTATACACGTACAATGGCCATTTAACTCAACGAAATTTATCTCAAATTTTTGATATTAAATTCACCAATTTGGATTTAATATTCAGTGCAGGGATCTAACTACTATAAAAATTGAGCCTTATCAAGATTCAACCAGCTCAGGGTAGAATTACAGAAAATATCGTCTACTGTTTCTTCAGATAATCCCATTTCACTTATAAACTTACCAATTTCTAAATCTCCAAGAGGAAAGGGGTAATCTGTCCCCAAACACACTCGATTGCTTCCCTGTAAATCTAGTACATAGTTTAACATCTTATCATCATGAGTAATACTGTCTACCCAAAATTTACCCAGATATTCCCTAGGGTTGATTGGATTGTCAATAGCCACAAGATCAGGTCGACAATTAAAACCATGCTCGACTCGACCTATTGTAGATAAGAAAGATCCACTGGCATGAGAAAAACAAAAACGAAGTTTCGGAAATTTCTCCAAAACCCCTGAAAAAATCAGGGAGCAAATCGCTCTACTCGTTTCTGCAGGCATACCCACTAACCATGGCAACCAATACTTCTCCATACTATTGAAACCCATCATATTCCAAGGATGAATCATAATCGCCATCCCTAGACGCTCTGCAGCTTCATATATCGGAAAAAATCGTTCATCACTTAAGTTAATATCATTGATATTTGAACCAATTTGAATACCAGGCAAATTAAGTACTGTCTTACATCGCTCCAATTCCTGAACAGCATACTCTGTGTCCTGCATGGGTAAAGTACCCAAAGCAATATAGTTTTTAGGGTATTTCTGCTGCAAATTAGCGATATCATCATTTAAAAATTGTGCCACTTCTAAACCATCCTTTGGCTTTGCCCAATAGGAAAAAAGTACTGGAATCGTGCATACTACCTGAACTTGCGTCTCAAATCGTTCGTATTCTTTAATACGATATTCCGGATCCCAACAATTAATAAAAATCTCCCTAAAAAACTCATTCCCCTTCATCATTCGGGCATAATTTTTTTTATGGAAATCCAAATAAATAAAATCTCCATATCCAAACTTATCGGCCCATCTAGGTAAATTCTTAGGTAAGATATGACTATGCATGTCTATTTTCAACATGCTACAAAGAAACGAAAATTTTAATGAAATAGCATGGACAAAAGCCCTTGGGAAACCAACCACGTATTCCTAATCAGTCTTATTTACATCTTCCTAATGTATAGCGCAATACTCCGGCACAATTAGCAGTGCAACTATTACTATACGTTTTAAAATCGCAACCGCAAACAGGCTCATATTGTTGCGTACAGATACAATCATCCTTGATTACACCCATACAATCTTGTTGAATACTGTTTTTCTTTGAGCAGCCCATTACAAAACCAATTGTTATCAAAACCCCTAAACATATAAATTTATTCATCGGATACCCTTCTTAGAAAGTGAGATCATTTTTTTGGTGCATTGGTTTTTTAAACCTCTTCTTATGCATCCCAAATTTACAAAAAGACCCCGATATCGTTTTGAATAATTTATGGTTAGATAAATCTACTCAAAGCTAATAGGTCATCACGCAATAGAAACATACGCTCAAACTATTTTTCCTAATTTTCAGCAATGAAATCATTTTGTAAAGAGTGTGAATCAGCCCTTATAGGCAGAATAGACAAAAAATTTTGTAATGACTATTGTCGCGCAAGTTATCATAGTCGGCAAAACAGAACAAGCAATCAAACCATACGACTGATTAATAGCTGTCTTAGACGAAATAGGAAGATTTTGGAAGATTATTACCTAAAAAATGGACCGCTTGTTAATCAAAACTATCTCATTAAGCAAAATTTCAACTTTACTTTTTGCACACATCACATGGATGAGACCCAAATGAAGCACTATTACGATTATGCGATACAGTCAACGGATTCTATTAATTATAAAATAATTCGAGCAGAAGAATAAAACCGGATTAACCTTCGAAGCATGAAAGAACAAGGTCTTTTTCGGAGAGCTTCAATTCTTGGCCTGGTAGCTCCCACGATATGGCTAGTTTAGGACAGTTAAACAATAAACCACCTTCACTCTCTTTATTGTAATAGTTATCACATTTATAACTAAAGATTGCCGAATCACTTAGCACTAAGAAACCATGTGCAAAACCTCTAGGAATAAATAACTGTTTACGGTTTTTTCCGGAAAGGATTACTGAATAGTGTTTGCCGTAGCTTAATGACCCCTCTCTTAAATCAACTACAACATCCTGTACTTCGCCTTGCAAGACGCGTACTAATTTTGCTTGAGCATACCTACCATGCTGAAAATGCAGTCCACGCAGCACTCCTTTAGTTGATTTAGATTCATTATCTTGAACAAAATCGATGTTTAAGTTTGTTTTAGCCTCAAATGTTTTTTTATTAAAGCCTTCAAAGAAGTAGCCTCTATGATCTTCTAAAACAGTTGGTTCAATTAACCATAAATCCTGCATACCTGCCGATGTAAACTTCATTTTATAATACTTTATTCTTCAATTGATCTTGCTGAATTAAATCCATTAAGGATTCACTTTCCAATAACTTATTTAAATACTCGAGTTGCGATGGATTATGTAAATCAGTTCCAACGAAATCGATCATTCTTTCACGAATTAAATGCTCCCCTACTTTTTGAGCTATAGGACCATATGCCCCCACTAAAGAAAATAAGTTAAGCTGAAACAAAACACCGGTATCCTTAAGTGTTTTTAACTTAGATAAGTTCTTGTCAGCCATATAATTATAACGCTCAGGATGGGCTAATATCGGCCTAAATCCATCTAGTCCTAAATCAAAGATCACCCTTTCACCATCTGTTGGTCGAAACATATATGAAAATTCAAACAAAATATAATTATCGCCGATTGGCATTAAATCCTTTTGATTGATTAAATCCTCAAAATGTCCATCCAAATAATACTCCGAGGAACATTTTAGTTCTATGTCTACTTTATTTTTTTCTAAATAAAGATTGAGACTCTCCGAACCCTTTTGAATAATACTGGTGGTATTGTCATATCCTCCACTCATGATATGGGGTGTGGTAATCAATTTTGAAAAACCATAATCTTGTAAGCGTGAAATCATTTCCAAAGACTGCTCATTTGACTTTGAACCATCATCAATACCAGGTATCAAATGTGAATGCATATCCACACCAATATCAGATAGATCGCTTAGGATCTGCTTAGGTTTTGATTTAAATAAGTCTTTTAAAATACTAAACACATATCTATTTATAGGATTCAATGGTTATTGGCAGCCCATCTTTAAAATTAAACAAAGGCTGATATCCTAATAGTTCCTTCGCTTTTGAAATATCTGCTAAAGAATTCTTAACATCACCTTTCCGACTTTCTCTGTGAATTGCTTCTTGCTCACTTTCTAACGATTCTCTAATAGAATTATATAAGTAATTGACTGAATAATTCTCTCCATAGGCTATGTTATAGATTTGTCCGAAAGCTTTCTCATTACCACATAACATGGCCCGAATATTTGCTTGGACAGCATTTTCCACAAAAGTGAAATCTCGAGTTTGCTCGCCATCTCCATCTATATAAACGGGACTTATTCTTTTCAACTTATCAATAAAAATTGGAATTACGGCGGCATAAGGTCCTGAAGGATCTTGCCTTGGTCCAAAAACATTAAAATAACGCAAACCAATAATTTTCATTCCATAAGTCAGCCCGAACACCTTTGCATAAAGTTCATTCGTGTACTTTGAAACTGCATAAGGAGAAAGTGGATCACCAATTTTATCTTCAAATTTTGGCAATGACTTTTCCGTACCATAAACCGAAGAGGAACTAGCAAAAACAATTTTACTCACTTGACAGTCTTTTGCTGCTATCATCATGTTTAAAAACCCATCCACATTGATTGAATTTGTTCGAGCAGGGTCTTTGATAGATCGAGGAACAGAACCCAATGCAGCCTGATGAGATAAATACTCTATTCCTTCACAGGCATGCAAGCAGGTTGCAGTATCCGTGATATCTCCTTCAATAAATTCAAAATTTGGATGCTCTTCCCATTCTTGAATATTGGAATAATTTCCCGTAATCAGATTGTCGAGTACTCGAACAAGCCCGGCCTTATTTTTTAGCAAGTATGCTACAATGTGCGAACCAATAAATCCTGCTCCACCGGTAACCAAAAACTTCTTGTCTTCAATGCTACCTTCGTGATACTTATTTTGGTACATCTCCATATTTAAGAAGTATATTGTTTAACGTAATAATTTTTATATGTTCCAGAGGTAACGTTACTCAACCATTCCCCATTTTTCAAATACCAGTCAACTGTTTTTTCTAAACCCTCTTCAAATTGAACTGAAGGCTCAAAGCCCAACTCTTTTTGAATCTTGCTTGCATCTATAGCATATCGCAAATCGTGACCAGGTCTGTCTTTCACAAAAGTTATCAATTTTTCATTAGTGCCCGGATCTCTTTGAAGTTTCTTATCCATTAACCTGCATAAAGTCTTTACTAATTCAATGTTTTGCCATTCGTTAAAACCACCAATGTTATAGGTTTCCCCTTTTTTACCTTGATGAAAAACCAAATCAATTGCTCTAGCATGGTCAAAAACCCACAACCAGTCCCTTGTATATTTGCCATTTCCATATATAGGTAAAGGTTGATTATTTTTAATATTATTAATACATAGTGGAATCAATTTTTCAGGAAACTGATGAGAACCATAGTTGTTACTGCAATTAGAGATTACCACAGGCAATTCGTATGTATCATGATAAGCTCTGACGAAATGATCACTGCTTGCTTTTGACGATGAATACGGACTATGCGGGTCATAGGACGTCTCTTCGGTAAAAAATCCTGTAGCGCCCAAACTACCATACACTTCATCCGTACTGACGTGATAAAACAATTTATCCTCAAAAGATTTCCAATGAAATTTAGCGGCGTTTAATAAGTTTACTGTTCCGATTACATTGGTCATGACAAATTCTAATGGATTAGATATCGAGCGGTCAACATGCGATTCAGCCGCGAGATGAATGACCCCATCGAATAATTCTTTCTCAAACAACTTATGAATAAAGTCAGCATCTACGATGTCTCCTTTTACAAAATTGTAATTTGGATTATCCTCAATATCTTTGAGATTTTCAAGATTACCTGCATAAGTCAACTTATCCAAATTATATATCTGATATTCAGGATAATTCTTCAAAAACAATCGAACCACATGGGATCCAATAAATCCAGCTCCTCCCGTTATTAGTATCTTTTTCATAGTATTTTACAATGACCAATATTCTAAACTCTTAATTTTACCTCTAAAAATACCTTTAATATCTACCAGTATTGAGTTTTCTGTTGTGATACTATCAAAATATGCATCATCGTATGCTAAATACTTATCGTGATTAACTGCAACAATTATTGCATCATACTTAGTCTCCACCTCGTCAATTAGCTCAATTCCATATTCTTCTTTCATCTCTCTTTTTTCAGCATAAGCATCTGTTACATCTACATTAACCGAAAAGCCTTTAAGCTCTTTAATAACATCGACAACTTTTGAATTCCTTATATCCGCCACATCCTCTTTAAAAGTGGATCCCATAACCAAGACTTTAGCACTAGCAATTTGTTTACCATTCTTGATAAGCTTTTGAACTAAACGTTGGGCAACGTAGGCACCCATACTGTCATTGATTCTTCTACCAGACAAGATTACTTCAGGCTTATATCCTAGACCTATAGCTTTATAGGTTAAGTAGTAAGGATCTACACCAATACAATGCCCCCCAACGAGGCCGGGAAAAAACTTCAAGAAGTTCCATTTTGTTCCGGCTGCTTCTAGGACATCGAAAGTATTAATATCCATTCTGTCAAATATCTTAGAAAGCTCATTCATCAGCGCGATATTTAAATCTCTTTGGGTATTTTCAATAATTTTTGCAGCTTCAGCCACCTTAATGGTTGTTGCGCGATGAACTCCGGCTTCAACCACAAGCTCATAAACCTTTGCTATATTATCAAGTGATTCCTCATCACATCCAGAAACTACTTTTATAATTTTAGTAAGCGTATGTTCCTTGTCACCTGGATTGATTCGCTCAGGAGAATAACCAACCTTGAAATCGTTTACAAACTTTAATCCTGACATTTTTTCCAATACAGGAATACAATCTTCCTCGGTACAACCGGGATATACTGTAGACTCATAAACCACATAATCCCCTTCATTTAATACCTTGCCCACAGTTTCAGAAGCTTTTAAGACTGGAGCTAAATCTGGAACCTTGTGCGAGTCTACTGGAGTTGGAACAGCAACTATAAAGAAACTCGCATCTTTCAAATCATCAGGATTAGCGGTGAAATGAATATCAGCTCCTTCAAAGGCTTCTTTTTTAAGCTCTTGGCTAGGATCCACCCCATTTTTCATCATTTCTATACGACCAGGATGAATATCAAAACCAATAACCGAAACACTCTTAGCAAACTCAAGCGCAATTGGCAAGCCGACATAACCTAAACCAATCACTGCTAGTTTCTTCTCTTTATTAAGTATTTCCTCATACATAATCTATAACTTTAAAACCCTATCTAATTCTAATTTATATTCTTCGCCGCTTTCAGGGCAAGCAGCGATACCTGCCTCATTAAATTCTAGCCGGTGACCAAACTCACTCATCCAACCTATCATTTTACCCGGATTTCCTACCCATAACGAGTAGGATGGCACATCTTCAACAATTACTGTTCCGGCACCGATAAAAGCGAATTCACCGATATCATTCCCGCAAATAATTGTTGCATTCGCACCAATACTAGCTCCCCTCCCTACGTTTGTCCGCATGAATTGATTTTTTCTATCCACCGCACTTCTAGGATTCATAACATTAGTGAAAACCATAGAAGGACCCAAAAATACATCATCTTCGCAGATAACTCCAGTGTAGATGGAAACATTATTTTGAACTTTAACATTATCCCCTAAGACAACCTCAGGAGAAACGACTACATTTTGGCCTAAATTACAGTTTTTACCTAGCTTAGCATTAGGCATTACATGCGTAAAATGCCAAATTTTTGTTCCATGTCCTATTTCGCAGCCTTCATCGATTACTGCAGTTGGGTGTGCGTAATAAGTGTTCATAATTTTTACCGTTTATAATTACTAAAATCATTATGATCTTTCTTGTGCAATTCCTCTTGACTCAGTTGCTTAAAATACTCATATGTCCGCGCTAATCCTTCCCTTCTAGAAACCTTTGGGCTCCAATTTAAAATTTCTTTAGCCCGACTTATATCCGGTTGCCTTTGTTTTGGATCATCAATAGGTAATTCTCTCAAAACGACTTGCTGTTTTGTATTTGTAAGCTGTATAATCTCTTCAGCAAATTCTTTGATACTAATTTCATCCGGATTACCGATGTTTATAGGTTGTGCATGATCACTCATTAATAAACGATAAATTCCTTCAACGAGATCGTCCACATAGCAAAAAGACCTTGTTTGTGAGCCATCACCAAAGACCGTTATATCTTCTCCACGCAAAGCTTGCCCAATAAATGCCGGCAAAGCACGGCCATCATTCAACCTCATTCTTGGGCCATAGGTATTAAAAATTCGAACTATCCTAGTTTCCACCTTATGATAGGTATGATAAGCCATTGTTAAGGCTTCTTGAAATCTTTTCGCTTCATCATAAACCCCTCTTGGACCAATCGGATTTACATTGCCCCAATACTCTTCGTTTTGAGGATGCACCTGAGGATTTCCATAAATCTCAGAAGTAGAAGCCACTAGAATTCTGGCATTTTTTGCTTTTGCTAAACCCAGACAATTATGCGTTCCTAATGAACTCACTTTTAATGTTTGAATGGGTATTTTTAAATAATCTATGGGACTTGCTGGAGATGCAAAATGTAAAACATAATCTAAATCACCGGGAATATGTATAAAATTAGTTACATCATGGTGATAAAACTCAAAATTTGGCAATTTGAAAAGGTGTTGAATATTTTCCATTCTTCCGGTAATCAAATTATCCATACCAATTACATAATAACCTTCTTTGATAAATCGATCACACAAATGTGATCCCAAAAACCCGGCTGCTCCTGTAACTAATATTTTTTTCATACGCTATGGTCGTCCAATACTAAAATAACTAAATCCTAATTCTTTCACTTGATCTTTTTCATAGATATTTCTACCATCAAAGATAGTCTTGTCTTTTAAATTTTTGGCAAGCTTTTCAAAATCAGGTGTTCGAAACACTGACCACTCTGTAGCTATAATCAAAAAATCAGCATTTTCTGTTGCCTTGTACATCGATTTACAAAAAGTAACTTTATCACCAAAAACTGCTTCTACATTGCCCATTGCCTCTGGGTCATAAGCCGCAACTTCGCAACCTTCCGCCAACAAATTGGTGATTATTTCTAAGGCTGGAGCTTCTCTGACATCATCAGTATTTGGTTTAAATGCCAGCCCCCAAATTGCTGCTTTTTTACCCTTAATTTCTCCTTGATAAGCCGCTTTAACTCGATTGAAAAACAATTGCTTTTGGTTGGCATTAACATCCATAACCGCATTTAAAATCTTAAAGTCATAGTCATAGTCTTTTGCAGTTCTTTCTAAAGCTTGCACGTCTTTAGGGAAGCAACTTCCCCCATAACCAATGCCCGCAAACAAGAATCTTTTACCAATTCTTTCATCTGAGCCCATACCTTTTCTTATCATGTCAACATTAGCACCTGTTCTTTCGCACAGATTTGCTATTTCGTTCATGAACGAAATTTTCGTTGCTAAAAATGAATTAGCAGCATATTTGGTTAACTCAGCAGATCGCTCGTCCATAAAGACCAAAGGATTACCTGACATCACATAAGGCTTATAAAGTCGTTCCATTATTTTCTTCGCCTTTTCAGAGGAAGTTCCAATAACCACTCGGTCAGGTTTCATAAAGTCATCGACAGCAACTCCCTCTCTTAAAAACTCTGGATTTGAAACTACATCGAAATCAACAGTAGCATTTTTCGAAATCGCTGCATAAACCAAGTCTGCAGTTCCTACAGGCACCGTGCTCTTATCCACGATAACTTTATACTCCTTAATAATTGTACCTAACTTTTCTGCCATACCTAGCACATAAGATAAATCTGCAGCTCCATCCCCACCCGGAGGTGTCGGTAATGCTAAGAAAACAATATCGGTATTATCAATGGCATATTCCAGATCGGTTGTAAAACTTAGACGACCTTGATTTACATTGCGTTCCAATAGAAGCTCGAGTCCTGGCTCATAAATAGTACATTCTTTCCTATTAAGTCGCTCCACTTTATTTTTATCGATATCTACACAGATAACTGAATTTCCTGTCTCAGCAAAACAGGTACCCGAAACGAGCCCTACATAACCTGTTCCAATCACACTAATTTTCATAACGCTATAAATTCTTTTAATTTATTAATTATATATGCTTGTTGGTCTTCGCCTAATTCTGTATGCATAGGAAGTGCGAGAACCGATTGACAAAGATAATCAGTATTGGCAAACTTTCGAGAATCATCTTTATAAGGTAATTGCTCATTTAAGGGGACTGGGTAATAAATATTACAAGGAATCCCACATTCATTGAGATAGTTTTTTAAATCGTCCCGATTAACACCCCTAGTTTTAAGTACATATTGATGAAATACATGTGTAGAATTTTTTACACGTGCCGGAACGATAATCTCATTAACTCCCGCCAATAGCTGATCATAGCGATTGGCTGCCTCATTACGTGCATGACAATACTCCTCCAAATGCCTTAATTTAATCCTTAAAACAGCTGCTTGAATACTATCTAATCGAGAATTGATACCAACAAAATCATGATAATATTGCTTAGATTGCCCGTGATTGGCAATGATTCTTAGTTGTTTAGCTAAATCATCATTATTCGTGAAAATCGCTCCACCATCGCCCATACATCCCAAGTTTTTTGAGGGAAAGAATGAGGTAGTTCCAATATCACCAATTGTGCCTGCTTTTGCCCTTCGACCATCCCTAAAAGTATAATCTGCGCCAATCGCTTGGGCTGTATCCTCTACTACATAAAGTTTATGTTTTTTAGCGAATTGAAGAAGCTCTTCCATTTGGCTACATTGTCCAAACAAATGAACGGGGACAATCGCTTTTGTTTTTGCAGTAATAGCCGCTTCAAGCTCATCAATAAGAATATTAAAAGTATCGGGATGGACATCTACCAAAACAGGCTTCAATTGCAGCAAAGCAATAATTTCAGCAGTTGCTACATAAGTAAAATTTGTAGTAATAACCTCATCTCCTGGCTTGAGCCCCATGGACATCATGGCTAATTGCAATGCATCTGTACCGTTAGCACAAGCAATGACATGCTTTACATTTAAGTATTGTTCAAGCTCTCTTTCAAACTTTTGAACTTCCGCACCCTTTATATAAGCTGCGCTCTCTACGACTTCCAAGATTTTATTGTTTAACTCAGGCTGTAAATGACTATGCTGAGTTTTTAAATCCACCATTTGAATCGGTCTCATTGCTTCATTGTTTACTTGTAAAGATATTATTTAAACGAGTTAAATTTGTTAAAATATGGAATAATTCAAGTATAAGAAATGAAAATCAGTAAATTTGATTGATGAGAAAAATCCTTTTAGCTTTTACATGCCTTATGTTCTCTGTAGTGCTCTTTGCTCAAGTTGAAGATGATGTAGTTGATTATGAAAAAACATTATTACTTTCTCCTATAATTTCATTTCAAATACCAGGAGTTGATTTGGCAGAAAGATTTGGATTGGCGTATCAATTTGGTCTTGCAATTGAATATAAGTTTGCCAAAAATTGGTCCGTAGGTAGCGAAGGTGGCTTCCTCTTTGGAACCAAGGTTAAGGAAACCGATCACATTGAAGAAGCGCTTACGCTTAATGGCCTAGTTATAACAGAAGAAGGTTCTTTAGACAATGTTGATTTGAATTTAAGAGGAGCTGTTATGAAAGTTAATGTAGGAAAATCATTTTTTTTCTCGCCTGAAAAACCTAGTAACGGACTCTTGCTGAAATTAGGTATTGGATACATACAACATAAAATTCTTATCGATGTTAATAAAAGGATTACGCCACAACTCAGTGGCGATTATGCAAAGGGATATGACAGATTATCTAGCGGCTTATTACTAAGTCAATACATCGGATTAATACGCCTAGAAAAAGGCAAATTTGTAAATCTAAGTATTGGCTTTGAGTTAACTGAAGGTTTCACTGCCAATCGAAGACCTTTTGACTTCCATCTTCAGCGTGCATTGAAAGAATCTAGAGTTGACCTTATGTATGGAGTGAAAATTTCCTGGATGATTCCAGTTTACCTCGGTCAAAGTTCTAGCAATCAATACTACACCTATTAAACATGGGCTTGTTTATTTCTAAAATAGTATATAGACTGGTGGTGCATTTCTACCATTTTTTCATTGGTCTTTTCAGTTTATTTAATGAAAAAGCTTATCAGTTTAGCAAAGGACGAATCAATCAACAAGTTGAAAGACAAATCACTCCCACGATTTGGTTTCACTGTGCTTCTCTTGGTGAGTTTGAGCAAGCCAAACCATTGATGAAATGGTTTTATGACAACCACGATGCGCCCATTATTCTTACTTTTTTTTCACCTTCAGGGTATACATATAAAAACAATTATCCTTTAGCTAAAGCAGTATACTACTTACCAAAAGACAGTCCGAGTAATGCACAAGCATTTATAGATAAAATAAATCCCAAGGCAGCCTTTTTCATCAAATACGAATTTTGGTTTTTTTATTTACACGAATTAAAGAATCAAGACATTCCTCACTTCCTTGTTGCAGGAATTTTTAGAAAAAATCAGATCTTTTTTAAGCCCTATGGCATCTTACATAGATCCATGTTATCAAGCTTCAACCATTTGTTTGTTCAAGGGGAAAACTCACTTCAACTATTGAAAAAAAATGATTTCCATAGAGCCTCTGTTGCATTGGATACTCGCTTTGACACAGTTAAGCAAATAAGTCAACTCAATTTTACAGATGACATTATTGAAAATTTTATAAAGAAAGGAAAGGTTATAGTTATTGGGAGTAGTTGGCTAAAAGATGAATTGATTATTAAGCAGATAGTGGATAGTCTTCCTAGTTATCGGTTTATTATTGCTCCGCATGAAGTAAATCCTCAACGAGTTAAGCAGTTGTTAAAACTCTTCCCAACTGCCATTTTACTTTCTAATCCAATCATGGATGGCCATCATAATGTATTGATTGTGGATAGTATTGGGAAATTAGCCTTATTGTATAGGTATGCCGATATTTGCTATATAGGTGGAGGGTTTGGAGTTAGTGTGCATAATGTTTTAGAAGCTGCCGTTTATGGTAAAGCCTTAATCTATGGACCGAGGTATTCTAAATCTAAGGAAGCTGTTGAATTGATTCAAAAAGGAGCTGCAATATGTATCAATAACGCTGAAGATTTCAAAAAAACCTTATTGACTTATGAGAATACTAATTCTTATCAAAACGCATGTAATGTAGCTTTTGAATATGTAAATATAAGAGCAGGAGGGACACTAGATGTCATTAACAGATTGAAGAAAGATGAAATCTTCTGAAGGAATTCATAGCAGTTTAAATCCGTAAGCGCAGTGCCTACAATTACTTCTGCAGCATTTTCCTTTTACCATATGGTATAGCTCAGTGAACACAACAAATCCATTTTCATAGTAGAAGTCTCGTTTCTCTTTTAGCTGCTCAGAACTTCCTAACTCCGAAATAGAGGCTATTTTATTATTTACATCATCCAGACATGAATTACAAAGACAATCATAATTAGTTTTTTGAAGAAACTCTTTCGTATTTTCAGAAAGCTTGATGGAATTGCATTTGCAAGCTGAAATATCCTGCGCGGAGCAGGAAAGTTTATTTTTACACCTTGAGCAAACTTTTGGCGTCATGCTAGTGAAAACATATTAGTTAAGAGATTGTTTATACTTTGAAGATTTACTTTGAAATTAGTAAAATAAATTCTTGAATGATTGAATTTAATGTTTTACTTTTGCAATCCTTTTAAGCCAGAGGTAGAGTTCTTGTGAATAGGTCACAGGATTCATATCCGCCATTGGCGGGCGTTGATTCAAGAGCCAGAAAATAAATATTCTGAGAAGAATTAAAACATCAACCTCATGCCGAGGTAGCTCAGGTGGTTAGAGCGCAGGATTCATAACCCTGAGGTCGGCGGTTCAATTCCGCCTCTCGGTACTTCAAGACAAAGCGTTGGGATGCAAACTGCAGCTCAACGCTTTTTTATTTCTTTTGGAAATTAAAGCTTGTGCGCCCCTTCACCAACCTCATCTTCGATGATTAGACCGTTTTCGCAATACAGTTGACATTCTTCCTTAATGAATACTCGTACTTGAGTAGCAATATATTCGGGGTATAAGACGTGTAAATTAGGACCGGCATCTAAAGTAAAGCAAACAGGTAATCCCGTTTTTTCTCTAAAAGCTTTAATCTTTTCTATCAAAACCAAACTATTTGGCTTCATCAAAACATAGCTTGGAGTGGAGGTCATCATCAGGGCGTGAAGTGTTAAAGCTTCTTCCTCTACTATTTGCATGAATACATCTATATCACCTTTTTTCATGGCGCTCATCAGCTTAGCTAAGTTATCTTTGGCTTGCTTAAAGCGAACAGCCGCGTATGGGTTGTTTTCCATCAACTGATGCCCTGCGGAACTGCTTACAGACTTCTCCTTGGCTGAAGCAATTAAAATTGAATTTTTGAAGGTGTAAAAGATTGGATCTACCGCATCACTCACATCAATGGCAAAAGAGTTGGTACTGCCTTGAATCTTTTCATGATCTCCCCATTGCCCTAACTTAGGATAAACTGATCGACAAGCAGAACCACTTGCTAATCGAGACAAATAAGAGGCTTTCTGTAAGAATTCGTCCTCATCGGTCAAACTGCCGAAAACTTGACGTTCAATAGAACATAAACACAAGGCTAAAGCAGACATAGCTGAAGCAGACGAAGCAATTCCAGCCGAGTGTGGGAATGAATTATCCGAATGAATTTCTAGATTTAATCCTTGTAAAAATGGATAGATATCTTCTATAGATTTGATAAAATTAGCAATGCGCGACTCAAAAGCCGTATTGCGCTCCTTTTCAAAGAATAAAACCACTTGCCCATTTCCTTGCTGATAATTCATACGCATATTCGTATGCGCATTTTTCAAGGTGAAACTTACTGATGGATTACTTGGCAGTTGCCGGCCATACTTGCCCCAATATTTGACTAGAGCAATATTTGAAGGGCTTCTCCAAGCTGTTTTACCAGTTAACTCATTTATCGCCAAGCTCAATTCGATGGCTTGATAATTCTCCTTTACTTCCATATCATTTCTTCAAATGCAAAAATGGTGTCTAAACCTTTCTTCGTGAAATAATCCTTTATATACTTAGGCTCTTCTTTACTCAATACCATTACATAATCGCCTCCCCAGGCACCCAATGATTTACAAGCTCCCTTAAAATTATCGAATAAGTCAACATTAACACTAGGTAAATTGAGCTTATTGCTCATTAAGGCTTCATGTTCAACTAAAATATCAATGGAAGAATCCACATCCGATGAATCTCCCAAAGCCATAGTCAAGACATTTATTGCTTCAACAATTTCTTTTGTATTTGACAAAGATCGATAATGCGCTATTGCCTCTCTTGAATTTTTCTTTTGATTCAAGTATACAAAGTAAGTATGATCTGTCCATTGGGCAGATAACTTGCAGTTTTCTATTTGAATTTGATCATTCAAATTTTGATAGATAATTGGCTCATTTGCTGTAGCACAGGCAATATCGTAGCCACTCCCCCCGAAGGTCTTGTCAAGCAATTCATAAGGATCAATATTTGCCCATTGCGCAAGCAGACTTACTAATGTGCTGCTCGTACCTAGCCCCCAGTTTTGCGGGAATTCCAGAAAAGTTTTAAAACTAATATTCTTTTGGCAGAAAACGGATGGATTTAAATCATCTACAGCTCTCAATATTTGCTGCAGTCGATCAATCTCTTGACTTTCAATGTCTGAATTTGGCAACTTTGCCTGCAGCCATAATTCATTTTCACTATTGTAACTTTGCCAATCTATTTGATGACTGGTCTTGCCCGAATCGCTTATTTCTAGTCTTTGGCCAAAACGTGTTGGTATGGCAAGAGCTTTGGCGCCATCCAAAACAGCATACTCACCAGTTAACATAAGTTTACCGTGCGCATAAAAGCGTGTTGCATCCATGACTTAAACCGTTCTAAGTAATTGTAAATACTCTCTTACTGCGCTGAAAGAAACCACCCTATCCTTAAAGTGTACTAAAGCAACTTCCATTTCCCCTTCAGTAGCATGGAAATGACTTAAAATATTATTTAAATGCATTTTCATATGACCCGCTTGTATTCCTGTAGTGGTTAATGATTTGAGCGCTGCAAAATTTTGAGCCAAGCCGACAACAGCGACAATTTTCATCAATTCATGTGCTTTGGGATTCCCCATTAGCTCCATTGATTTTTTAGCTAGGGGATGAAGACCAGTAAGGCCACCAACCGTTCCCAGAGCAAGAGGGACTTCTATGTAGAACCTGAAAATATTATTCTCAATTGAGCAATGTGTTAAACTTTTATATTGACCATCCTTGGCCGCATACGTATGCGCACAAGCTTCAACCGCTCTAAAATCATTTCCTGTTGCAATTACAACAGAATCAATTCCGTTCATAATCCCTTTATTATGCGTTGTAGCCCGATAAGGATCTATTTCAGCAATCCGAACCGCAGTTGCAAACTTCTCTGCAAACTCCTCCGGTTTCATAGCACCGTCATTAAAATAACCAAGCTGATCGATTGGACAACTCACTTCTGCTCTCACGACGCAATCTGGAGTAAAATTTGAAAGAATAGACATAATGACATTCACGTCTTTCTCTTTCAGCGAGAAAAGAGGAGAAAGTTGAATTTCTTCAACTAATATTTCCGCAAATGCCTCTAAACAGGAGTTAATGAAATTAGCTCCCATTGAATCCACCGTTTCGAAACTACATTTCAATTGAAACAGGTATTCTTCTTTTTGGCTGAGGTCTAGAAGTTCAATATTAGAGATACCTCCACCCCTATTTTCCATATTTTGTGTAATATCCTTAACTCCGCTAATTAATTTCGACTTGAGCTCAGGAAAGAAAGTTTTTAACTTATCTGTATCTCCTTTATAGGTAAAATGAACGTGACCTAACTTAACTGAATTCAGAACCACAGACTTAAAACCCCCTTTCTCGTACCAAAACTTTGCCGCGTTAGCACAAGCTGCTACTACAGAGCTTTCCTCTGTAACCATAGGAATAGCGTAATCATTGCCATTTATTAGAAAATTCGGTGCAATACCGAAAGGCATATGAAAGTTTGATACCGTATTTTCACTAAACCCTTCAAAAACTTTTTGATCCTCGATGTTATCATGCCAGAAACTTGCGAAATCCTTGACAACCTCAATAGGATTAGAATATAAGAAATTTTGAGCTAACCACTGAATCTTTTCAGTCTTGCTTAATTTTGAAAATCCAGAAATCTTTTTTCCGCCTTGCATCATGTAAAAATACTGATTTTTTTTGAACTAAAATCTTTGTATCAATTGATACAAATTTAACAAATAAATATTTAAGATTTTTCTGACTGTATGCTTTGAATTACAACCTTTGGAACAAACTTACTTACGTCTCCGTTTCCTTTGATTATCTCCCGAACGATAGTAGACGAAATCGAACTAAGCTCAGGTTTTGAAAGAATTAAAATAGTTTCTATAGTTTCATACATTGCATTATTTAAATGCGCAATAGTCTTTTCATATTCAAAATCAGCAGCCGAACGAATACCTCTTAGGATGTAATCTGCATTTTTTTCTTTACAAAAATTGATAGTTAGCCCTTCGTAGCTAGCGATTTCAATCTTCTTTTCACTACCAAAAGTTTCCTGCAACCAATGCATCCTTTGCTCTAGTGAATACAAATATTTCTTCTGTGTATTAACACCAATAGCAATGATGATTCTATCAAAAAGTGGTAAAGCGCGATTTACAATATCCACATGTCCAACAGTTATAGGATCGAAAGATCCCGGGAAAATGGCAATTTTAGACATAGCAACTAGTTTTTTCCTGCATTCGTAAAGATACTAAATATAGTTTGTCCATATTTTTTCTGCTTCACATAATGGGGGTGTTTCTTGAAATTGTGTTGAGGATTATGCTCCATAATAAACCAACCTTCTCCTTCCACTAAGTCGTGCTCAAAAATCAAATCCGGAATATCTGGTAAATTAGGCAAAGGATAAGGAGGACCTGCGAATATGAGATCAAATTTTTCTCTACTGTGTTTCATGAATTTGAAGATATCCATTGGCATTACTTTCATTCCTTCAATATCGAGTAGGTCTCTTGTTTTTTCAATAAACTTAACACACTTTGGATATTGCTCTACAATTGTAATATCCGTGCAACCTCTAGATGCTATTTCATAAGACAACTGTCCGGTCCCTCCGAACAAATCTAAAAAGCGGATATTTTCAAAATTGTAGTAATTCTCTAGAGTATTAAAAAGCGCTTCCTTAGCAATATTAGTCGTAGGTCTTGTAGGAGAAAATTCTGGAACCTTTAGCACCCGTCCCCCATATTTTCCTGCAATAATTCTCATAAAATACTAGCATAATGGTGGATAAAATAATGACTAGGAGTCGCAGCTACACTTGTCGAATAATTTAACTTATTCGTTCGCTCAAGAGGCTTTAAAAATTTAACATATTGATTTAACAGTTCGATGTGTGCAGAATCCTCGGGCATCATACCTGTGTAATAAACCACACACCTTTCATTACTTAAACCAAGTTCATTTAAAACGTTTAACACATTGTAAACGATATCTTCTGAACTGATATATGGAAATGAATTATAAAATTGAAGATGACTTTCTTTATAGCAGAAAACAAATAACTCATCCCCATTAAAATGTACCCCAAAGAATTCATCAAGTTGTGTGAATTTAGAAAAATAATTAAGCAGCGAAACTTGACTTATAGAATAGTGTACATTGATGAAATGTTTTGATAATGATTCCTGCAGTAATTTAGGCAGAGCATATATCAATTGGTAATCTGTCGACAAAATTGCTTCATTGGGAAAGGTGAAATTCCCCGAAGGTAAATCATGTACAAATCTTAGAAATTCTTCATTTTCTCCTGTTGTAAATAAATCATTAGGCACCAGAGTAGCGTATTTGGTGTCTACTAAACAAAGCGTTTTTTCAAAGGAATAGCCGAAAATCGAATGCGCTTTAAAAAAACGATTAAAATCTTGTTTCGTAAAATCAATAAGCTCCTTCTCAAATTCAAGAATATCGGTATGTAAAACCCGATTGTCTTGCTCATGAAAAACAGAAAAGGACAAACTGCGTTTGCCCCATTCAACTATTAGTGTACTTTCCCTGCTTTGGGATGGATTTGTAAAAATCAATTTATCTGGTTTATTCCCAATTTCCTTTATCTGTGGCTTCAACTACTGAACCCATTACTAAATCATCTTTCAATGACCAATATTCACTTTTTAAATTCTTAAGGTATTTAACTTTCGGAGCGCGCAGTTCGTAAACCGGAACTTTCACTCTTTGAAGTTTTAAAATTCCTGCCTGCATTTCAAAATCTTCACCGGTCAATGGGATTTTTCGCAATGAATCTACATTTGATGCGGTTGACAACTCAATTTTATCGCTGATATAATATTTTAAGGTATCATAAGTGGTAACTATCGAAGTATCATCTGCATTACCATTTATAACTATTTCCGTAATTAGATCATTTTTAATACTAGCGATTAAGTCATCAAAATTACCTGCATACTCCCCTTTAGATTTGAAATAAAAACCTTGAGCAACGCGAACATCTTCCATGCGCTCAGTGGTCATTTTAAATCTTGTGTCATAATCTTTTTCAAACTGTACCGGATCCTGAATGATTTTGTAAAGCCAAAATCCTAAGCCGGCAACAATAATCCAAAGAACTCCTGTAATAGCAACTTTCCCTAATTTCATATATTCTAGTCTTAAATTGATTATATATTCAACCACAAAATAAAAACATTTTAAGAATATTTAGGTCAAAGTACATTCATTTTTTGTGTTTAGCGTATTTTAAGATGACTTACAATGGTTTAAACTTCAGGAATAAGGATAATAGTATAAATTTGGACCATGGATTTAGCTCAAGAGCAAAATACTTTTAGTTTCTTTGTGCGCTGTACTAATGATGAAGAACTTAAGCTATAGTTACAAGGATATATTGAAAATTGCATTTCCACTAATGGTCAGCAATTTCTTCTTCACCCTTATTGCTGTCACGGACATTGGCTTCATGAGAGAAATTGGAGTTACTGAGCAAGCCGCAATCGGCTACATCTCCCTGCTATACTTATTCTTTTTCATGGCTGGCTTCAGTTATACTCGTGGTGCTCAGATACTTATCGCTCAAAAAGATGGTCAAAACAAACACAAGGCTATTGGCTTAATCTTGGACAATATGTTGGTGGTATTAATGTGCGTGGCAACTTTACTTTGGCTCATTCTTTTCTTTTGGGGAAGAGCAATACTAGAAGCCATCCTTCAGGACCCTGACGTTATTGAAGCTTCTTATGCTTTTTTAAATATAAGAAAATGGGGATTCTTTGCTAGCTTTTTAGGTAGCGCGATGATTGCCTATTATTCTGGTATTGGTCGAACTAAAATTTTAGCAGTTGCTATCATCACGATGTCTGTTAGTAATATTTTTATGAATTGGGTTTTGATTTTTGGTCACTTTGGATTTCCCGCTTTAGGAATAAAGGGGGCTGCTTATGCCAGTAATTTAGCGGAGTTTCTTTCAACGGGCATAATGATTGCAGGCATAGTCGTGCTCAATTTGAAAGAGAAAAATCATCTCTTTTATTTTCAGAAAATCACAAAAGACATCATTTCTAAAATCACAAATTTATCTTTCCCATTAGTGGTTCAGACCCTGATAGGACTTGCTGCTTGGGTAGTCTTCTTTACTTTAATAGAGAAAATGGGTAAAGCAGAATTAGCCATTTCCAATAACGTTAAACAGATCTATACCCTCTTAGGGATTCCAACCTATGCGCTTGCCTCAAGTACAAATACGGTCATAGGCAATTTAGTCGGTCAGAAAAAGATTGATGAAATCATACCTACGCTTAAGCGAATTATTATAATCAGCAGTATATTAATATTCCTCTTTACTTTACCAACTTTCATTTTCCCTAAAATGCTCTTAACCTTAATTTCTGAAAAAGGATTAGTAGGAGATTCAATCGGTCCTTTGTATGTTGCTTTGGTTGCCTTATGGCTGTATGGTTTCTCCACTATTTTGTTTAATTGTATAGCGAGTATAGGGGCAAGTTTACACAGCTTAATCGTTGAAACGATAACCATTGTTGTCTACCTGTTTTTTGTTTATATCATATTTTATATACTTGATGTAAATCTTACAGTTGCTTGGACCACAGAATTATTCTATTGGGGTTCTCTAGCCCTTTTATCCCTGCTTTATTTGAGGTTCTTTAACTGGAAAAAGAAGCTTAAAAACTAGATATCGATAGGATGACGCTCAAAGAATGGGCGATCATCTTCAGTATAAAGCTCTTGAGGTTTTATGTAATCCTTATACACATATAAAGCTAAAATTACACCTATAATTGCACCTGACAAGTGACCTTCCCAACTTACATTAGCTTGAACAGTAAATGGTGTAAGCCCCCAAATCATGCTGCCATACATAAGAATAATGAAAAAAGACAAGGCCATAGAATTTCTATTCCCTTCTCGAACGCTTCCCACAAATAAGAAAAACGCTACGGCATAGATAAGCCCGCTTGCACCGATATGATTCGTCCCACTTTGACCTATAAACCACAGCAAAATACCAGAAGCAAGGTACATGATTAACAAATACAACAAGCTTTTTCTCGTGTGAAAAACAAACAAGCCTGTAAACAGAATTATTGCGCTAGAAGCATTGGAAAGCAGGTGGTTCCAGTCACCATGTAGAAAAGGAAATGTAAGAATACCGATCAAGCCCTCTACAGATTTTGGCTTTAGTCCGTAATTCTCTAATCCCAATTTAAACATATTATCAAGCAACTCTACCACAAACCAGGTAAATACGATCAAAACAGACAATTTCAGTTTGAAATAAAATGATTGCCGTTCCTTTAAATTCTTGATATTAGCACTTATATTAGCCATTTCTTCTTATCCTATACAAAAACCTTACCCTTGAATAAATTCCGCTTTATCCTTACTTTTTTGCTGACAATTTGTCTAATGATTGCTTTAAATCTTAGGATAGACGGAAATCCAGCGTTTGGAAAGCTACTCAACCCATTCTCGGGCTTTTATAATTTAGGTGAAGATAGTAAAGACTTGCATTTACCAAGTCAATTACTCATTGAAGAACTTGAAGGAGATGTAGATATCTATTTTGATGAACGACGAATTCCGCACATTTTTGCTCAAAATGAGCAAGATCTCTATTTTGCGCAAGGCTATGTAGTGGCTAGTCTTCGCCTATGGCAAATGGAATTTCAGGTACTAGCTGCTGAAGGGAGAATCGCGGAGTTGATTGGCCCTGGCGAGAATGATAAATTTGTAAAATTTGATAAGAAGCAACGACGATTAGGCCTAAAACTTGGTGCCCAAAACAAATTGCTCGTTATAGAAGCAGACCCCTTTTCTAAAAACTTAATGAATCAGTTTACTGCAGGTGTTAATGCCTACATGAATAGCGTAAAGAAAAAAGATTTACCTATTGAATATCAATTAATGGGTTATGCGCCTGAACCTTGGAGTTCTTATAAAACCGCTCTATTGTTGATGAACATGAGTAATGTGTTGACTTCAACAGAATATGACATTGAGAATAGCAACTTCGCCATTAAATATGGGGAGTCTTTGTTTGACTCCTTATTCAATGATTATTCCGATCAATTAGAACCAATTTTCCCAACACCTAACAACGGTTGGAAAGCCTCATTCGAAAAAGATACCGCTTTGGAAATAATGGACCTTCCGGTGAATACAGCTAATTTACAAGATTTAGGTGCGCTCTATGAAAAGAGTGATGTACAAATTGGTAGTAATAATTGGGCAGTCTCAGGTGAAAAAACAGCTTCAGGGTATCCACTATTGGCCAATGATCCCCACTTAAAATTATCATTCCCTTCAGTATGGTTAGAAATGCATTTAAATGCTCCAAACTTAAATACTTATGGAGTGGTTTTCCCGGGAGCACCAGGAATCATTATTGGGTTTAATGACCATATAGGATGGGGAGTAACTAATGCTGGAAGAGATGTTAAAGATTGGTATAGCATAGAATACAAGGACGATTCAAAAGACTTCTATAAATGGCAGGATTCATGGAGAGCGACTACTAAAATTTATGAAGAGTTTGCGGTGAAAGGGGGAAATCCTGTCTACGACACAATCATCATGACACATTTAGGACCAGTGGTATATGAAGACTTCCCAACTCAGGATGGCCCAAAGAACTTTGCCCTTCAATGGATGGCCCATCAAGATGGTCAAGAATACATGACGTTTTACCTATTAAACAGAGCGAAGAACTTTGAGGACTATTTAGAAGCCTTACAATATTATGAATGTCCTGCACAGAATTTCGTTTTTGCTTGCGTTGATGGAGATATTGCCTTGCGTCAACAGGGTAAGTTTCCTGTGCTTGATGATAATCAAGGGGTGTTCTTCATGGATGGATCACAAAAAGAGGCATGGAGCGAATTCATTCCTTACGATGAAATTCCAATGATGCATAATCCAGATCGAGAATATGTCTATAGCGCCAATCAACATGTAGCCGATAGCACATACCCTTACTTCACTAACGGTGTTTTTGAATATTACAGAAACAGAGTTATCAATAGGGAATTGAAAGAGATGCGGCAAGTTACAAAAGATGATTTTAAAGCGCTGCAATTCAATGAATACAATTTAATGGCCGAAGAATCCTTGCCCCTATTATTGAGTTATCTCGATAGGGATTCCTTAGATGAAAAAGGGAAAGAGATATTTGATGCATTGAGCGAATGGGATTATGTAAATGATCTTGATTCTAAAGAAGCGACTTACTATCAATTGTTTAATGATGGATATTACACTTCGTTATGGGATGAATTCGTTGAAACAGAAGTTCCCGGGGGTTGGGATCCTTATAAATGGAAAGACGGCTGGAAAGCTCCTAATGAGTATCAGACCTATAGATTGCTTGCTGATAGCGTAGAGCACCGATTCATTGACATGGAAGGGACTAATGCCATAGAAACCAGTGGCGAGATAATCGAACGAGCTTTTGATAATGTTGTGAATCAATTGGATGACTTAGAAAGTACGGATTGGGGGAAATACAAAAATACCTTGATTGAGCATTTAGGAATGATACCCGCTTTCTCTACGAATTTAGATATTGGGGGTAACTATAAAATTGTTAATGCATCGGGAAAATTTCATGGACCTAGCTGGCGAATGATTTTAGATTTTGATGGCGGTAAGATAAAAGGTTATGGAGTCTATCCAGGCGGGCAAAGTGGTAATCCTGGAAGTAAGTATTACGACAACATGGTGAAAGAATGGGCAAATGGAGAATATCACGATTTAATAAATTCGAATGACCAATCCTTTTATCAGCAAGGTAATTTTAAAACTGTACGATTAAAAAAACAATAAAATGAAAACAATTTTTGCATTAATATTTATGCTCATTCTAGGAACAATAGTTTCATTATTCTTACCCTGGTGGACGATTGCTATAGTATGTTTTGGTGTTGCAATGTATTACTTGGACAATAGCAGCGAAGCTGCACTTGCGGGCTTTTTTTCCGTTTTTATTCTATGGGGGTTTGTGGCCCTAATCAAAAGCTATCAAAACGATTTTATCTTGTTAACTAGAATGGCTGAATTATTGCCATTACACAATGAACCGTTAATAATCATTAGCACAGCTTTTTTGGGTGGCATTATTGGTATGCTAAGTTCAATGAGTGGGGTATTTTTACAATCCGTCAATAAGAAACCTAGAAAGGAGAAATATTACACCTAGTTTGTTAACGTTCTTCTATTTGAAGTTTGAGCAACTTTGCATAAAACCCTTCCTCATCCTTCAATAAGCGGCTGTGCGTGCCTCTTTCAACAATATCCCCTTGATGCAATACCAATATCTCATCTGCACTTCTCACAGTACTTAATCTGTGAGCAATAATGAAAGTTGTTCTATTTTGCATTAAGTTTTCTAGCGCATCCTGCACTTGTTTTTCAGATTCAGCATCCAATGAACTTGTTGCTTCATCCAAGATTAATATCGCCGGATTTTTGAGTAACGCTCTAGCAATTGCCACTCGTTGTTTCTGACCACCCGATAGTTGAACTCCTCGCTCTCCAACCAGCGTATCAAATTGCTCAGGAAAGCCTTTAATAAAATCTAAAGCATTAGCCTGCTTGGCAGCAGCTTTTACTTCTTCCATACTAGCATCTAATTTTCCATATCGAATATTTTCCAAAATACTTCCTCCAAACAAGATGACTTCTTGCGGAACAATACCAATAATTTTTCGAACAGATTTTATCTCTAAATCTTTGATATTATTATTGTCGACAAAAATATTCCCTTGTTCTAAATCATAGAATCTACTCAGCAATTTTATAATAGTAGATTTACCCGAGCCACTACTACCAACCAAGGCCACCTTTTGTCCTTTCTTCACGGTAAAACTTATCTTGTGTAAGACTTCGATGTCGGGTCTTGTAGGATAAGAAAAAACTACGTTTTCATATCGAATTTCTTGCTCGAATTGAATAACTTGTACATCACCCTCATCAATGTTTAATTCTTGATCTTCATCCAATATTTCTTTCACCCTTTCCGTAGCACCTAAAACGCCTAACAACTCTGTATATTGATTTCCGAGTCCAGCGATAGAGCCTCCAATAACCATTGCATAAAATATAAAGGCAGTTAACTCCTCTACTTCAATACTTCCCTCGTAAACTTGAATTCCCCCCATCCATAAAATAAAAAAAAGTGCACCGAATAAGCCTGTAATGATGAAGGTGAAAAATACACCTTTAGCTCTCGCATATTTTAGGGCGATCTCTACTAGCTCAATCATTTTAGCACTATATCTATTCAACTCAAAACTTTCGTTTACATAGGCTTTTACTGACTGGAAGGATTGAAATGTTTCGTCGACAATCACATTAGTTTGTGCTAAATATTCTTGTCTTTCTTTAGCCAGGCGTTTAATGTATTTACCAAATATTATTGCTAGAATAATGACTAAAGGAAAAACTGCTAGCATCACTAAAGTCAGTTTAACGGAGTATAGCAAAAGCAATGCGACACCTACGACAAATACAATAATTTGGCGAAGAAATTCGGGCAAGGTAATCGAAAAAGCTTGCTGAAGTTTTTCAACGTCCGTTGATAACCTACTAACAACATCTCCTACTCTATTTTTCTCGAAAAAAGCCATGTTTTGAGCCAGAAGTTTATTATATAAATCCATACGGATTTGTGCTAAACTATTCTCCGTTACAATAGCAAATACATTCACCCTAAGATAAGAGAGTAATCCTTGAGATAAGAGGATTGCTAAAAACAACCAGCCATACTGGAAAATATTCATATGAATATTGAGATAAGGAATCAAAGTATCTCCTTTGGCAGCCTTCAACATTTGCCCAACTGCAGCAGGAACAACCATAAAAATCAAGCTGCTAAAGGCCAAAAATATCAAGCCTAAAATGAAATAGCCCTTATAAGGCTTTATGTATTTAAATAGATCTTGCGCAGATTGCAATTGTTTCTTACTGGCTCGTTTTGCTTGCTGTGTTTTTTCCATGCTTCACTAAAGTAATGCCTAGTTGTCAAATAGGTCTTGGAATACAGTAATTTTATTTTAGAAAAGACTGGTTAAATCCTTTACACCAATGTGCCTTTGAGCCACGAAACCTTCAGCGTATTTTACTCCAGCTATTTGCCCAAATTCTTGGTGACGAGCTTTCAAAAAATCAAGAAATTCAGGTGAGCTAATAAAGGTATTTTTTTCTTTTGAATCTGGGTTAAAGAATTGTGACTTATAAGCTAAAATTGCTTGCATTTTAATGGCATAGCTGTCTGAAATATCAACTACAAAGTCAGGTTTTATGTGTTCAGCTTGAATATAGTGATACACGTTCTTCGGTCGCCATGCATCTTGTATTTTACCGTTATGTTTGGTTTCAATTTTTGCTAATCCAGAAAGAAATGCTGCATCTGATGCTAGTTGAGCTCCTTTGCCATGGTCAGGGTGTCGATCATGCGGTGCATTAATGAGTAAAATATCGGGTTGATACTTACGAATAGCTGAAATCAATCTAAGTTGATGTGCTTTGTCATTTAAGAAAAATCCGTCTTCCATTTCTAGATTCTCACGAACTGCTAATTTTAAAATCTTAGCTGCTTCATGCGATTCTTTAATTCGTAATGCTGGCGTACCTCGAGTACCTAGCTGCCCGGTGGTCAAATCTACAATCCCTGTTTTCTTTCCGGCAAGAGCATGCTGATATAAGGTCGCTCCACATGATAACTCAGCATCATCTGGGTGCGCAGCTATTGCTAATATGTCTAGTTTCATCGAACTCATCTATTCCTCTAAAAGCCTATCAATGGCTCTCCTCACTTTACCTGAGTTAGGGTTGGTAATGGTGTAGAAATAATCTACTACTTTTCCTTCCTTATTCACTAAAAATTTATGGAAGTTCCATTTTGGTGTAGAGTTTATTTCTCCATTTAAATCCTTGTTGGATAGGTATTGGAATAAAGGTGACGCGTTATCCCCTTTAACCTCTACTTTGTCAAAAATTTTGAAGGTCACTCCATAATTAATTTCACAGAATTGACTCAACTCCTCACCTTCTAATGGTTCTTGATTTTGAAACTGATTACTTGGAAATCCAAGGATTTCAAAATCCTTATCCTTATAGTCTTGATACAAAGCCTCTAGGTCTTTGAACTGAGGAGTAAAACCACATTTAGATGCTGTATTCACTATGAGCAATACTTTTCCTTTATAATCTCCTAAATCCTTTGAATCACCACTTATTTCTTTAACGGCTATATCGTGTATTGTTTGCATATTTCTAATTTACAAATTCTATTAAATTTTCGATCATATTAAATGGTGTTTTTGTGGCAGCACCTTGCACCATCCAATCTGGAACACTTCCCCCAGGATCTGTCTGGTATTCTAAAACAACCTTTACCCCTTCACTAGTTTTTAGTATTTCCCATGCACCAAAGTAAATTGGAATTCGAGTTGCATTATCTCTAAGTTCGATAAAGCTCGCCTCATTTGACATATCAATACGCACGCCATTGGCAATAGCTACTTTTTTGATTTTAATTACCAAATCTCTATCAGCTGCAGGCCAAGGAGAATCAAAAAGTCCGTAATAAATTAATTCATCACTTCCCTTCCGTTGAAGCACTTCTATTTTTGCACAATCGGGCACATAGCTCACGTAATTTTCTACCTCAAAAACTGCTTTAACCACTTCATCGAAAGAAGCTTTGAAAGTCGCAGTTACTTTCGATGCCGGCATACCATATTCCGCTGAACTTTTGGTATATACCTGAATACCATTTTTCTCTTTCTTAAGATTCCATTCTTGTGCTTGAATTCCGAAGATTATCATTAAACTGAAAATACTTGCAATTATTTTTTTCATAATTTCTATTTATAAACTTTTAAGATCCAATATTATGCCAAAACCTAAATGATTTCCTTTTCTGCTAAAAATCGCTCAGCTTCTAAGGCTGCCATACATCCTGTGCCTGCAGCTGTAACTGCTTGTCTAAACACGCTATCTTGTAGGTCACCACAAGCATAAACACCTTCCACGTTGGTTTGAGAAGAATCTGCTTTAGTCAGCACATATCCTACGTCATCGGTATCTAAGAAATCCTTAAACACATCAGAATTTGGTTTGTGTCCAATAGCTACAAAAAACCCAGCTAAAGGAATTTCTTTTTTATCCCCCGTTTTATTGTTCAATATTCGAACGCCTTCCACCTCTTCGGCACCTAAAATTTCATCTGTTTCTGTATTCCAATATACCTCAATATTCTTGGTCTTCAGTACACGATCTTGCATAATTTTAGAGGCTCTCATTTCATCCCTTCTCACTAACATGTGCACCTTGGTGCAAAGTTTTGAAAGGTATAAAGCTTCTTCTGCAGCAGTATCACCTGCACCTACAATTCCTACTTCAGTATTCTTATAAAAAAAACCATCACACACAGCGCAAGCTGAAACACCTCTTCCGTTAAGTCGCTTTTCAGATTCAATACCTAGCCACTTCGCTGAAGCACCTGTCGCTAAAATAACAGTTTCCGCTTGAACTTGCTTTTCATCATCGATGGTCAAAGTGAAAGGTCGCTTTGAAAAATCTACCTTAGTAATCATTCCGTAACGGATATCCGTTCCAAAGCGTTCTGCTTGAGCTTTAAAGTCATTCATCATTTGAGGCCCCATTACGCCATCAGCATAACCGGGATAATTCTCCACATCTGTTGTTTGCATTAACTGGCCGCCAGGCTCCAAGCCCATATACATAATAGGTTTCATATTTGCTCTTGCAGCATAAATCGCAGCGGTATAGCCTGCTGGTCCTGACCCTACGATTATTACATTGTGTTTTTCCATTCTTTTATAGTATTAAGGTTATTGTATTGTTATCGTTGTATAGCTCGTGTTGTATCCTGCCCATATTCCAATGCCACCATTTAGATTACTTTGTATTTTCGTGGCTGAAGAAAAAGGTGTATCTCCACCATCATTAAAGACGGAGAACCAAAAATTATAAGTCGCCTCATCTATATTTTGCCATTTTAAGGTAATCTCATCACCTACTTCAAATAAACCAATAACACTTAACTCGGGATTTTCATTGTCAGCGTATCCGCGCAATAAAGGTAAATCAATAGTTCCACTGCCCGCATATATCCCGTTGTCAGATAAGCCTCCATCAAAATAATCGGGGATATAAAATGCTGTGGTATCGCTTCTTCGATTGGAAAGCAAAACAAATGCATCAAAATTATTTGGGACTGTAAGATTGACATTAACCTCCGCATAATTAGGGTAATCGGCGCTCATGGTATAGCTGAGAAAGTTAATATCCTGTTTAACAGGTATCGTGGTGAGCGCATTTAACTGTTTTCCGTCAACTTCAATATTTAGTTCATAAGCTATTCCACCCATGCCGATTAGGGTGTTTGTGGTATCAATATAGAAATTTAAACTATTGACATACTGAATGAAAGTACTATCCTGAACGTCTTCAGCAAATGCCAATTGCTGTTCTAAAGTAAACCCTGCTAACTGCCCTGCAAACTGACCGAAAAAGCGAGGAATTCGATTAGCATCAAGAAACTGATCCAGCAAATCACTCGGCAAATCGAACAAGCTTTGTTGAACTAATTGAACCACATTACCCCCGATAGCATTAACCGTTATTGCAGCGTCCCGTACCGTTAACGAATCAGCTAAAGTGGCCTGATTAAATGTCCCGTAACCAGAAAATTGTTTTGAAAGTGTTACTAGAGGACCTGAACCATTATATATCCATGCTTCAACCACAAAATCAATTTCCCCTGGACTAATATCCAAGATAATCTCTTTTTCGCATGAAAAAACCAGTGCGGAACTCATTAGTATTGATATGGCAAACAAAAGATTTCTCATAACTAATATTTAAAATTCCAGGTTATAGTAGGTAAAATAGGGAATAAAGAAACTTGTCTAGCTTGAATAGCAATATCTCCATTATCTGAAAAATTAACATCATCAAAAATAAAATAAGGATTTTGACGACTGTATAAATTGTAAACAGAAAAATTGAGGTCGGAATATCGCTTACCATTATCTTTTAGGATATAAGATGCTCCTATATCCATGCGATGGTAAGCCGGTAGCCTAAAACTATTTCTATCCCCGTACTCATTGACTATTTCCCCAGATATTAGATATCGATTAACAACAGGTGTTGTGGTTTGACCTGAGCCATATACAAACGTAGCATTCAAATTCCACCGATCATTAATATCATATTGGAAGACCACTGATAAATCATGTCGTCTATCATAGCGATTATAAAATGTTTTCCCATTATCTATATCTGGAAATGAGCGATTCGTCCACGCTAGAGTATAGCCAACCCAACCAGTAATTTTTCCTAACACTTTTGCCGCGTAAAATTCTGCGCCATAAGCCTGACCCTCGCCAAAAACAAATTGATCTTCTATTTCCTCATTAGCCGATACTACGGGCTGGTCACCATACTCAATTTGATTCCATAATTTTTTGTAGTATCCTTCAATAGACATTTCGAACATATTATTCTTAAAGTTCCTGAACAAACCCAAAGAAACTTGAGCCCCTATCTCAGGTTTCACAATATCGGTACTAGTAACCCACAAATCAGTTGGTAATGTAGTTGTTGATTGAGAAACTGAATGGATGTATTGATAATTTAGATTTGCACCAACCTTGACTGAGGTTTTATCATCTATCTTGAAGCGCGCATTTAATCTTGGTTCTGCCCCAAAATACGTGGCATATGAATCAAAAGCACCCTTCTGGACAGTATCAACGGGCACAGCCCCATTAAAGTAAACCCTTTCATTAGGACCCGTACTTGCGTATAAAGACCCCCTTAAACCTGCATTTATTTTTAACCAAGTAGTGATATCTATTTCATCTTGAATAAACAGGGCAAACTCATGGCCATATTTAACATCAATTTCGGAGGTAAACGCTTCATCTTGAATGTTTGCTTCAAAAATATAAGGTGTAAACTGGTGAAAAACGTATTCATATCCAGCCTTAAATTTATTGGTGATTCTAGGAAAAAACTCTAAGGATCCCTTCAAACCAAAATCCCGTATTCCTGAATTCAATTCAAAACTATTTTCTTGAAAACCAGCACTAATTTTAGATACGTAATCATTAAATACAAAGGTATTATTCATGAAAAGTTTACCGTTAAATTGATGATTCCATCGAACGCTTGTTGTCGCATTTCCGTATGGCAATTCAAAAGACAAACCTCCATCACCACCAGAGCTAAAAGAAAAGCGGTCTCTACCAAAGTATGAACTGATGAACAGTCTATCCTTTTCACCCATTTTAAAGTTCATTTTAGCATTCACATCAAAGAACCAGGGAATGCTTACTGGGTTTTCTTGTCTTTCTAAAATTGGGTTTAATAAAAAACTCAAATAGGTAAATCTACCCGACACAATAAATGCGGCCTTATCTTTTATGATAGGTCCCTGGGCCGTTATTCTAGAAGAGATGGCACCAATTCCACCTTCAAACTCATACTCTTTCATATTCCCCTCTCGCATGGTCATATCAAGTACTGATGAAATTCGTCCACCATATTCCGCAGGAATTCCGCCTTTAATCAATGTGGAACTTTTAATTGCATCTGCATTAAAGACAGAAAAGAATCCGAGTAAGTGTCCAGGATTATAAACTGTGGCATTATCTAAAAGTACTAAGTTTTGGGAAGGTCCTCCACCTCTGACATACAAACCTGAATTACCTTCGCCTGCACTGGCAACACCTGGTTTAAGTTGAAGCGTTCGAAAAATGTCTGCTTCCCCTAACAAGGCAGGCAGCTCCTTTACCGTTTTCATTTCTAACTCAATAACACTCGTCTGAGCGTCTTCTATATTTCTATCTGCTTTGCGCCCCGTAACCATAACTTCTGCCGTAATCACTTCATTTTCAGAAAGTTCTATATTTAATGTGAAGTCTTTATCTAAGGTTATTATTTTTTCTACCTCCGTTGTACCTAAGTAAGAATAAACTATGGTGTATGTGCCTGGATCGGTAGAAAGCGAGTAAAATCCATAAACATTTGTAGTAGTGCCTTTCAGTAACTCTTTGATGTAGACATTAGCAGCGAATAAGTCTTCCCCACTTTTTGCATCTTTCACATATCCACTTACCGTAAATTGTTTTTGCGCTTTAACTTGATTGGTCAGAATCAAACCAAAAATTAAAATCAATAAGAGGCATTTGCGCATTTCTAGAATTTGTACAAAGATAAAAAAAGTAAGTCGCTAGTGGTAACATTATGTAAGCTTAAATTGTTCCTAGGCAAGAATAAATTATAAAAATGATTAAAGACAATATCTATTTTCTAAACACATCATTAATTGGACTCAGATTCAATAGAAAAGGCTCCAACATGGAGCCTTTTATTAGTCAATTTTATCGTGAAAATCGATTACATCATACCGGGCATTCCACCACCCATTCCACCTGGCATTCCTGCAGGCGCAGCAGCAGCCTCCTCAGGCTTATCAACAATCACACATTCAGTGGTTAAAAGCATTCCCGCTACTGAAGAAGCATTTTCTAATGCTACTCTTGTAACTTTCGTTGGATCAATGACACCAATCTTCTTCAATTTGTCGTACTTATCGTCTCTTGCGTTGTATCCGAAGTCACCCTTACCTTCTCTAACTTTATTTACAACTACACTTCCTTCAACTCCGCAATTTCTTGCTATTTGACGCAAAGGTTCTTGAATAGCTCTTTTGATAATTTCAATACCCACATTTTGGTCTTCATTATCGCCTTTCAATGAATCTAAATCATCGATTGAACGGATATAAGCAACTCCTCCACCTGGAACAATTCCTTCTTCTACTGCAGCTCGAGTGGCATGCAATGCATCATCAACTCTATCCTTCTTTTCCTTCATTTCTACTTCACTTGGAGCACCTACATAAAGCACTGCTACACCGCCAGCCAATTTGGCTAAACGTTCCTGAAGTTTTTCTCTGTCGTAATCAGACGTAGTTGTTTCAATTTGAGATTTGATTTGACCGACTCTTGCGCTGATGCTATCTGCTTTCCCTGCTCCATTAACAATAACCGTATTGTCTTTGTCAATAACAATTTTATCACAAGTACCTAAATCAGTCAATTCAACTGCTTCTAGGGTTCTTCCAGTTTCTTCAGCAATAACGACACCTCCCGTAAGGATAGCGATATCTTCAAGCATTGCCTTTCTTCTATCTCCAAATCCAGGTGCTTTTACCGCAGCAACCTTGATGGTACCTCTTAATTTATTTACAACTAAGGTTGTTAATGCCTCACCTTCCAAATCCTCAGCGATAATCATTAAACCACGGCCGCTTTGAGCTACTTTTTCCAAAGTTGGCAACAAATCCTTCATTGAAGAAATCTTCTTATCATAAATTAAGATAAATGGATTCTCCATTTGAGTTTCCATTTTCTCCGTATCCGTCACGAAATAAGGACTTAAGTACCCTCTATCAAATTGCATACCTTCAACAGTTTCTACATAAGTTTCGGTACCTTTTGCTTCTTCAACAGTAATTACACCTTCGTTACCTACTTTCTTCATTGCTTCCGCAATTAGACTTCCAATAGTTTCATCATTATTAGCAGAAATTGTTCCTACTTGTTGGATTTTTTCAATGTTGTTTCCAACTTCTTCACTTTGCTTTTTAATATTTGCAATCACCACAGCCACCGCTTTATCCATTCCTCTTTTCATATCTAACGGATTAGAACCTGCAGCTAAAGATTTTAACCCCGGAGTGATAATTGCTTGAGCTAAAACAGTTGCAGTAGTGGTTCCATCACCTGCCAAATCATTGGTTCTTGAAGCTACTTCTTTCACCATTTGAGCGCCCATATTTTCAATAGGGTCTTCCAATTCTATTTCTTTAGCAACCGATACACCATCCTTTGTAATTACTGGGGACCCGAATTTTCGATCGATAACTACATTACGTCCTTTAGGACCAAGTGTCACTTTTACCGCATCAGCCAATTGATCAACGCCCAATTTAAGCGAGTTTCTCGCTTCTGTATCAAATTTTATAATTTTTGCCATCTTCTTTAAGTTTTTTAGTTTTTCAATTCAATTAAACAATTGCCATGATATCTGACTCACGCATGATTAGATAATCTTTACCATCAATACTTACTTCTGTACCAGAATATTTACCGTAAAGAACGATATCTCCTGTTTTTACTTTCGGTTTCATCATTTTCTCATCTTCATCACTAACTGAAATAACTTCTCCTTTTTGAGGCTTCTCTTGTGCTGAATCTGGAATAATTATTCCACTCACCGTCGTTTCTTCTGCAGCAGTAGGGAGAACAACAACTCTGTTGTTTGTACCTGCTATTGGTTTAATGTTAATCTTGCTCATAAGTATATCAATTTTTAGTTTTTAATTGTACACTCCTTATCAAGCACTTTTTGTGCCAAGTGCTAAAGAAGTAAGTTTGTCAGTATTACATGAACATTGTGTCAGTTTAAGTGAAAAATGAGGTGAAAAATTGTCGGTTTAGGTCAGCAATCAGTTTTATTATGCCTTATCCACAAAGTATCAGCAAGATGAAAGAAACAACGAGGACATCAATAAAATTAATATTGATAAGGTTAAGGTTTCGTAAATATTAAATAAATGGCTTTTCACTAAAGCCCCAACTAAAAAGCGCCCATTAACTGAATTCAATGGGCGCTTTTCTATAAATGATTGGAAGAACTTTCTATTCCCCTTCCGTAGGCAGAACAGGTAAGTCCAAGGACTCTACTTCCTGATTAGGATTAAAGTCACCCTCTTCGTTAAAAATTTCGGCATCTGAACGTTCGATCTCATCAAAACTTGTTTCTCCTGAAATAAACATAACTGAAGACATGCTAAGAACAACAATCGCTAAAGCTAGGTACCAGGTCACTTTTTCTACTAAACCGGCAGAATTTTTGGCGCCAAATACTTGAGAACTTACACCTCCTAAAGATTGAGTTAGTCCACCACCTTTTGGGTTTTGAACCAATACTACTAAACTAAGAAGTACGCAAAGTAAAAGGATTACAATTGAAATGACAATATACATGATTAATTAGGTTTTAATTTCTCTATTTGACGTGCAAAAATAGAACTTTTTTTCGGATATTTTATACTGAGCTCTTTATAAATACTTATTGCTTGCTCTAATTTTCCTTGATTAGCAAGAATTTTAGCATAAGTTTCACTTACGGCATTAATACGAGTCACGCTAGCTCCTTCTTTCTTGTTCTGCTTGCGTTGGATTTGATTGACAAGAAAGTCTTCTAATTTAAACGACGATCGCTTCGCCTCAAGAATCAACTCCGCTTCACGGCTAACCGCTGGGTCTATTGGCACTTGGGATTGACTAGCTAAGTCAACCGGTTTTTGATTTTTCAGCCAATCCGTAAACGAATTAGTGGCTTGTATCTTCTTATCCTGGTCCTTCTTCCTAGGCGCCAACGGTTTCTCCCGTTTGGATTTAGATTTATTTTTGTTTACCGAACCTTCTATATTCTTCGGGCTTCTTTCCTTTGCTTGCGAAGAGGTTTGCTTCTTTCGATTGGAGCGAATGGCTTGCACCAATGATTTTAAATCTTCACTATTCTCGTCTATAACGGGCTCATTTGGAACAAGGACATCTTCTTTTATAGGACTGATTTTGTTTACTAGCGAAGTTGATTTTTTTGATTTTATAACACCGTATTTTCGATGGACAAGATCATATAAAACTGTTCTATCATTCACGTGAACTGCTATATTAGGGAGAGCTTGCTCATAATGCTCTTCATCTTGTTGCTTTAAATAAATTCCCTTCAATAAAAACATGCCATGAAAACAAGGGTATTTATTCAGCATTTTATCAATCCACAACTGATCCAATGCGGGTACTTGGTTTTTTTCAAGAGATTGAATGGATTCTATGTAATTTTTATTTACCACTTTACAAATGCTTGATTGAAAATATCATCTACGAGTTGTGTGCTTATTTCTGTAATTATTGTCTCCTCAACGGCGGTCAAATCTTCACCAACTGGATAATCTGCAAAGCGTGTGAATTTCTTTTGCTCGAAACTATCTGTCTCATCTACTCGATTATAAAAATTGATGGTAACTGAAATCGTGATTCGTCTTAAATCCGAACTTGTATTTCCAGATGGTGCTTGAATGGTATAATTGTAATTTGAAATCTCTCCAGAAAAATGCACATCTCCATTCGCGTTAATCATCTTGAGGTTGGTATTGGTATTCATTTTGTCTTTCAATAGATTAGTGAAAACGTCACTTGCACTCGCGGGACCATTGCCACTTTTATTATAAATGTAGGCAACTGATATTGTACCAATATCCGGATTGATATTTGCTCCAGTAAAACTGTATACTTTGCAGGCACTAAGTGCTACAAACAAACTTAATATGCTTACTAAAATTCTCATAAGTTAATTTCGTATTCCTTTATTTTACGATATAAGGTACGCTCAGAAATACCCAATTCATCAGCTGCATTTTTACGCTTCCCTTTAAATTTCTCTAAAGATTTTATGATCATCATCTTTTCCATATCTGCTAAAGACAAGGTCTCCTCGACCTCCTCACTTTCATTAAAATTGTCATTGTTTTGGATAATAAAAGCTGCCTTACTTTCCGCCTCGCTCTTGACTTGCCCCGAATAGCTCTGAGGCAGCTGCTCGATCTCATTATTGCTTTCTTGCCCTACATCTTGTATTGCATCAGTGGAAAAACCCTTAGACTTGGCCATTTGTAAAACAAACTTTTTCAGCTCATTCATATCATTTTTTAAATCAAACATAATTTTATACAGAATCTCTCGTTCTGAAAAATTATCCTGCGAACCTTTACTATCTATTAGTTTTGGTAAGTTGCTTGGGTTGTCTGGTATAAATCTGGAAAGTTCTGCTCCATTTAACTCTACTTGATCGCTTAAAATTGCACATTGCTCAGCAATATTTTTTAATTGACGAACATTTCCTGGCCAAGCATATCTTTTTAACACGGATGCTGCATCAGGCATTAATCGAATATTGTGCGAACGATTCTTTTCGGCGAAATCAGATGAAAACTTTCGGAAAAGCAGTTCAATATCTTCTCCTCGATCTCGCAACGCTGGCATTTCAATTTGAACGGTGCTTAAGCGGTAATACAAGTCCTCTCTGAATTTCCCTTTTTGAATATCTTTTAAAAGGTTTTTATTAGTAGCTGCAACTACGCGAACATCTGTTTTTTGAACTTGAGAAGAACCCACTTTTATAAATTCACCTGTTTCTAGCACTCTCAACAAGCGAGATTGTGTGCCAATTGGCATTTCGCCAATTTCATCCAAAAATATAGTACCTCCATCAACCGTCTCGAAATATCCTTTTCTTTTATCGTTAGCACCAGTAAAAGATCCTTTTTCATGTCCGAACAGTTCAGAATCAATCGTGCCTTCAGGAATTGCCCCGCAGTTTACTGCGATAAATTTATTATGTTTTCTAGCACTTAGTTGATGAATAATTTGAGAAAAGACCTCCTTACCTGTTCCACTTTCTCCACTTATGAGAACTGAGAGATTAGTTGGCGCAACACGTTCCGCAATGCTGATAGCAAAGTTTAATGCTGACGAATTCCCAATTATCCCAAAACGTTGTTTTATACTTTGTGTGCTCATTTGTTTTTAAATAAATTAGCTATATGGCTGATAGGCAATCTAATATTATGCCATTGACCAATATCCATTAATTAAATTTATACTTTTTTACTCTTCTATCATTCTTCCTAACAAAACATTTGATGTACAAGCTGTTATTTTTACTTTTACATAATCCCCTGGTTTTGCATTTCCTTTCGGAAAAACGACCATATTAATTCTATTATCTCTTCCTGCGAGGTCATCCTCACTTTTCTTGGAGTACTTCTCTACCAGGACTTCAACTGTTTCCCCTACCATATTTTTATTGTGCGCAAGGGAATGCTTTTTCTGCAGCGAAATAACCTCAGTTAGCCTACTTTTCTTTAATTCTTCCGGCACATCGTCCTCGTAGCGTTTTGCAGCTAAAGTACCTGGTCGCTCGGAATAAAAATACATGTAAGATAGATTATACTTCACGGCTTCCATTAATGAAATTGTCTCGCTGTGCTGTGCATTTGTTTCCCCACAAAAACCGGTTATAATATCTGTTGATATAGTACATCCAGGAATAATTCTTCGAATAGCTTCTATTCTATCCAAATAATATTCTCTGGTGTATCCTCTATTCATTTTTTTCAATAGTTCACTATTACCACTTTGAACTGGCAAATGTACATTGTTGCAGATATTTGGATATTTAGCAATAGTGTGAAGCACATTGTCATGCATATCTTTGGGATGGGAAGTTGAAAACCGAACCCTTAAATCAGGTGCAAGTTTAGCGACCTCTTCCAAAAGATTGGCAAAATTAAAGACCTTATCGGTATCTCTAAGTTCTATTAGCTTTTTGCCTCTAATTTTTTCATCTTCGCTCCACCGGTAAGAATCCACATTTTGTCCAAGTAAAGTTACTTCCTTATACCCATTATCATATAAATGCTGAACTTCTGCAAGTATACTATCTGGATGGCGACTTCTCTCTCTTCCTCTGGTCTGTGGTACTACGCAAAACGAGCAAATATTATCACATCCTCTTGTAATTGAAACAAATGCATTGACTCCATTGGAGTTTAGACGGACAGGGTTGATATCTGCATAAGTCTCATCTCGAGATAAGAGTACATTTATTGTTTTTTGACCAGATTCGGCTTCTACGATTAAATCCGGAAGCGATCGATAAGCGTCTGGGCCAATGACCATATCTACCAATTGTTCCTCTTCTAAAAACTTATCTTTTAACCTTTCGGCCATGCAACCCAACACCCCAACTAAAGCGCCTTTATTCCTCTTTTTTACACTTTTAAAGTGCATCAGTCGTTTGCGAATAGTTTGTTCTGCTTTATCCCGTATGGAGCAAGTATTTATAAATACCAAATCTGCTTCATTATAATCTTTTGTGGCATCATAGCCACTATTCCCTAATATCGAAGCTACAACTTCACTGTCTGCGAAGTTCATGGCACATCCATAACTTTCAATGTAGTATTTCTTTCCATTACTCCTGATATCTGCCGGGCGCTCAAGTTCAAGCGCATTCCCCTGCATGGATTCATCCATAGACTTGGCATGCAATTCAAAGGGAATTTTATTGTTATATAAATCAGGCATCTCGTGTTTTAAGGATTGTAAATATAAGTAAAATGAGAAATAGAACTGACAGTTTGGCAGATTATTATTTGGTCTTAAGTTTTTTTAAGCGCTTTTTTATAATTTATTTTGCGTGAACATTATCACTTAAATTTCAATTAACTAATTTCAATCAAAAGTATTATGCCAGCAACCAAACTCAACAGTCCTATCACTTTTCCTTCTGGTAAAACCTTAAACAATCGGTTTATGTTAGCACCGATGACTAATACACAGAGCGAGGAAAATGGTCAATTGAGTGAAGATGAATACCAATGGCTGGTCATGCGAGCAAAAGGCGGCTTTGGTTTAGTTTGCACTTGTGCTTCACATGTAGATCCTTTGGGCAAAGGGTTTCCTGGTCAATTGGGTATTTTTAACGATGAGCAAATTGAAGGACATAAAAGACTTTCGGCAGGTATCCAAGCTGAAGGAAGTATAGCAATGATTCAATTGCATCATGCTGGTATGCGCTCACCTGAAAAATTGATTGGAGAAAAACCTGTATGTCCTTCTGATAATGAAGAAACTGGTGCAAGAGCTTTAAGACTTGATGAGGTACATACCCTTAGAGATCGATTTGTCGAAGCGGCTGTTCGTGCTGAAAAGAGTGGATATGACGGTGTTCAGATTCATGGGGCACATGGATATATTCTTTGTCAATTTTTAAGCACTGAGCATAATCATCGAACTGATCGATATGGAGGTAGTTTAGAAAACCGAGTAAGAATTATTAAAGAAATCATAGATGGAATCCGCAAGCAATGCAAGCCAAATTTTATTTTAAGTTTACGCCTATCTCCGGAAAGAATGGGGATGAAATTAGCGGAGATTAAACAACTTTGTATGGAATTTGAGAAGGAGAAAACCTTAGATTTTTTAGATATCTCTTTATGGGATTGCTCAAAGATGCCTGAAGAAGAAGTACACCAAGACAAAACACTACTTGCTCATTTTACTGAATTAGGACTGGAGCATACCCTATTGACAGTAGCAGGAAAAATTAGCACTACCGAAGATGTGAAAAAAATTCTATCCCAGGGAGTTGATTTTGTCGGCATTGGCAAATCTGCGATTCTTCATCACGATTTTCCGCTATTGGTTATGAATCATACTGATTTTCAAACTATTGAGACACCCGTTAAAAGAAGTCACCTCATCCAGGAAGGGCTGGGAGAAAAATTCTTGATTTACATGAGCCGTTGGCCAAATTTCGTACAAGACTAAAGAGAAAACTTAAAACTATTGTCAATAGCTATTTTAGCCCAAGCGCTGTCTTCAAAATTTATCAAAAAGTTATTTTCAAATTCACCTGAGTTAGTGAGCGCCAAATTAAACACTTTCGCACCTTTAGCTTTAGAAGGCTCTTGTATTGAAGTAAATGCAATACGTTCATCCTTTAAATAGGCGAAGGTATTTCTGTCAAATGCATTAAAACCATATTTTTTACCCAACTCTTTAACAAATCGAACACTACTATCAATGCTACATCCACTTGCGGCTTCATGATTTTGATCTACCTCGAAAACAAGAATACTATTATGCAATATCTGAGTGCTTGACTTTAAGGGTGTGCCGTGAGCTGCCCATTGATTGATAAAGGATTGCATTTCCTTATTCAACAAGTCTTGTTCTTCTTGGCTTAACAAGCGATTCACTTGATAAAGCCATATTCGTCTATTGGAAGCTGTATTATTCATTTTTACACACCTATATCTTCTAAACCTTGTCCATGCGCAATCAGTTCAGCTAGATCGAATACTTTTACCGAATGAGCTTGGGGATCATCAGAAGTAACTCCATCTTTCATCATGGTCATACAAAAAGGACAAGCTACCGCAACAATATCTGCTTTTGAATCAGTCACTTCTTCCGCACGCTTAGCATTAATTCTCTTTTCACCGGGTTCGTCCTCTTTAAACATTTGTGCCCCACCAGCGCCGCAGCATAGCCCTTTGGTTTTGCAGCTTTTCATTTCTACTAACTCTGTATCTAATGCTTCTAAAACCTTTCGAGGAGCTTCATAAACACCATTAGCGCGACCTAAGTAACACGAATCATGATAAGTGATACGTCGGCCTTTAAACTCGCCACCACCCTTCATTTTCACTTTCCCTTCATCAATCAATTGTTGCAAGAAAGTACTGTGGTGAATAACTTCATAATCGCCTCCTAGTTCAGGATATTCATTCGCCAGAATATTGAAGCAATGCGGGCATGTAGTAACAATTTTTTTTACGGCATAGGCATTAAGTACTTCGATATTCTGATAAGCGGCCATTTGAAAAGCAAACTCATTACCTGCTCGCTTTGCAGGATCTCCAGTACAACTTTCCTCCGTTCCCAACACAGCATAATTCACTCCTACCTCATTTAATATTTTGGTAAAAGCTCTTGTAATTTTCTTTGCTCTATCGTCGAAACTTCCTGCGCATCCCACCCAAAAAAGAATTTCTGGTTTTTTGCCTTCAGCCATCATCGATGCCATTGTAGGTATATTCATAACTTTCTATATTTAAGACTTAAGACATAGGACTTAATTCTGTTTTATTTTTTAGCTAGTAGCTATCTTTTTTATTGGTATTAAATCATTCCTCGTTTGCCCAGTTAAATCTATCCTGTGGACTGAATTTCCATGGAGCACCATTATTTTCAATATTACTAAACATTACGTTCCACTCTTCAGGTGAATTGGACTGCTCAAGTATTAGATTTCTTCTTAGCTGCACAATGATATCTAAAGGGGAAATCATTACCGGACAGGCTTCAACACAAGCGTTACATGTGGTGCAAGCTCTCAACTCCTCAACTGAAACATATTCATCACTTAAAAGTGATTTGCCATCATCAATAAAAACACCATTTTCCCTTATATTCAAAGCCACTTCCTCCAGACGGTCACGCGTATCCATCATTACTTTCCGCGGAGACAATTTCTTTCCTGTTTCAGAGGCAGGACATTGTTCTGTACACCTTCCGCACTCTGTACAGGTATAGGCTGCCAATAAATTGGTCCAAGGTAAATCTTGAACATCTTTAGCCCCAAAGGTTGGGATTTCCGCTTCAGCTCCATCAGCAGGAGCGGCAAATGCCGTATCCGGATTCATCATTAACTGAATTTCTTTAGTTACTTCAGGCATATTAGCTAGATACCCATTTTCTTTAAGACTTGAGAAGTAAACATTCGGAAAAGCCAACATAATATGTAAATGCTTCGAGTAGGGTAAATAAACTATAAATCCTAAGACACCTAGGATGTGTCCCCACCAGCCAATTCGCTCAATCGCATGCAACGCTCCTTCACTTAATCCAGAAAAAATAGCTCCACTTAAAGCGCCAGAAAGTACAAAAGGGTAACTGTTTTCATTTAAGGCTTGATCGCCGCCATTCATCATGAAAATACAAGTAACCAAATATATCTCTACAAATAGAATAATATTAGCATCAAGTTTAGGCCAACCATTCATTTCTGAGCGAACTAAGCGTGGTACTTTCAAAAGGTTTCTCCTCGCTAAGAATACAAAAGTAGCCAGTAAAGCCAAAACAGACAAAACCTCTATACTGTTGATAACAAAGACATAAATACCCGTAAGAAAACCACTTCCTTCAAACAAATGGTAAAGAACCCGATGTTTTCCAGTAAACCCATCAATAAAGATTTCAATCAACTCTATTTGAGTGATTAAAAAAGCCAGATAAACAGCCAAATGTAAAAACGCTGGGCCGATCTCTTTAAACATTTTCTTTTGGCCCAATGCAATTAAAATCACATTTTTAAGCCTTTTCGATGATTCACCTTCTATTTCCTGATCCTTCCCGAGTTTGACATTTTTATAGATATTGTAAAATTTAATCCCGCCAAAATAGAATACTGCAATGTTTACTATAGCGAATATGATAATTTGAACCAACTTAGAAATTTCCATTTAAGAGATTTTAGAACTCCAAAAATATCGTATAAAAATTACTTCACGCAGTTTTGCTCGAAAATTAATCAAAAAAAGCCTAATTTTAAGTCAATCTAAATAAGCAATTTATTATATGAAAGCTATAATTTCCTTTTTATTATCTGTCATGCTGTATATAAGTTCCTTCGCTCAATTTGGTATTCAAGAGAGTCTTTTTTTAGAGCAATTGAAAGAGCAAGAATTGGTGTCTATTATTGTTAAGGGTGACATTGAAAAAATCAAGGAGACTTGCATCAGTATGAATGTCAATCTAAAATATGCTTATCAAGACCTTGCCGCTATTCAAATTGAAAAAGAAAAATTAGGTGCTTTTTATGAAAGTATGGGTCAAGGTAAAATAGAAATACCCCTAGGTAAAGCTGCCACCTTAATGGACACCGCACTCATCCACAATAACATCAGTCAGGTGCATAATGGCTTAAGCCCTTTACTGCAAGCATACACCGGTAAAGGAGTCGTTGTTGGAATCTTAGATTCCGGTATTTACTTTGAACATGATGATTTTAAAAATGCTGATGGAACGACTCGTATACGATACATATGGGATCAAAATGAAAATACTCCATCTAATCCTCCTGCACCCTACAACTTTGGGCAAGAGTGGACTTGGCAAGATATAAATAACGGAGCATGTAATCATGTAGAACCTGCAAACCAATATGGTCATGGTACTACTGTCGCAGGCGCTGCTTGTGGGAATGGATTGGCAACAGGAACGAATACTGGTGTAGCTCCTGATTGCGATATTATTGCAGTGGCCGTTGACTATTACGATAATAATTTTTTAAGTAATACCGTAGATGCGGTGGACTATGTTTTTAAAAAAGCAGATGCGCTGGGTAAACCATGTGTAATAAACACATCCTATGGTTCTTATTACGGTTCGCACGATGCTAAAGATTTTGCCTCACAGCTTATTGATGCTCTTATCGAGGAGCGAGCTGGAAGAGTGCTCGTAGCTTCTTGTGGTAACGGAAATAATATTGATAATACCAATAGCAGCTTTAAAGAAACTCACTTGAGTTACCCCTTAAGTTCAGATACCAATTTCACCTGGTTCGAGACCATGACAAATGGCACATTATATTTTGATTTGTGGGCAGATACTTCAGATTTTAAGCAAGCATATTTCTCCATTGGGAACAACAACGATACCAATTTTGTAGATAATGGAAATCTAGATTTCATGACCGTAAATAGTTTTCTTGGCAATTTAAGTCAAGGTGTCTATCTAACCGATTTTGTTTATAATGATCAAGCAGATGAACAGGGAAAGGTAGAAATGTACTTAGAAGAAACCGAAGGCCGATACCACTTAGAGTTTTTAATCACTCCCTCCAGGACTCAAGACAATTGGCGACTTATGCTCACCGGATCAGGTAATTTTGACCTATGGAGCTCAAGGGCATATCAAGGAACTGCTGATATGATTAATAGTGGTTTACCTCCTAACTTTGTGCTACCTGAAATAGATTTTTACAAACTACCTGACAATCAAAAGTGTATTGTAAGTAATTGGCAATGTTCAGATAAAGTTATAAGCGTTGGTAATTTTGCTAATCGATCAGCTTATTTCGATGTAGATTCCGTTTATAGGGATTTAAATCTAACCCCGGGGGAAATCTATTACAAATCCTCAGAGGGACCAACACGAGATAATCGAATGAAGCCAGATATCAGTGCAACAGGCAACATAATTTTCGCCAGTGGGAATCTTGACTTCATCGCAAGTGCCTTGGCTATTAATAGGCCTAAAGTTGCCCCTGGATCGATGCATAATTACAATGGAGGCACGAGTATGTCCTCCCCAATTGTCGCTGGTGCCGTTGCTTTATATTTAGAGGCAAACCCTACAGCATGGTGGTATGAAGTCGAGGCAGCGTTGAAGCAAACAGCCCTCAGAGATACCTTCACAGGACCGATTGAAAACAATGTATATGGCTATGGTAAATTAAATGCATTTGAGCTCCTAAAATACCAAGCTATTCTTGGTTGTACAGATGACACCATGTTTAACTACAACGCGAATGCAAATGTGAATGATGGAACCTGTCTTCCATTCATATATGGATGCACAGATACTTTTTCCTTAAATTTCACCCTACTCGCAAATACGGATGATGGAACTTGTATTCCGATTGTATATGGCTGTATGGACACCCTAGCACTTAATTATAATCCTTCAGCCAATACAGATGATGGCTCATGCGAGTATCCCATAGATACCGTAAGCATTAAGGATATTCAAGAAAATAATTTGTTTAATATACACCCAAACCCAAGTCAAGGTAAGTTGATAATTGAAGTTAATCCCGATCGTTTAGCTAAAGCATTAAGTGCAAAAATACTTGATTTAAACGGGCGACTTATCAAAGAATACGACATAAAATCTAGTAAGCAAAGCCTAAATATAAATGCACTAAGCACAGGAGTTTACATTGTAGGATTAATTGAAAATGGGACGATGATCGACCAACAAAAATTAATAAAGGAATGATGCAAAGTTTAATTATCGATAAAAGTACCATCAAGCAAAAAATCATTCGATTGGCTCATGAAATTGTTGAAGACCAATTTGAAGAGGAAGAAATTTGTTTGGTTGGCATTGTCAATGGAGGTCATCAGGTTGCTAAAATTTTAAAGAAAGAAATTTTAAAAATAAAAGACATCAAAGTATCTATATCATCTATAAAAATAATCAAAGACAATCCATTAATTGCTCCAACTCAATTGAGCAATGATATAGCCTATTTTGATGGCAAGGCTGTTATTTTGGTCGATGATGTTGCCAATTCAGGGCGGACTATCTTTTATGCCTTCCAACAATTTTTGAATATCGCACCTAAGACGGTTAAAGTGGCTGTTTTAGTCGATAGAAAACATAAGAAATTTCCGGTACATTGCGATTATGTAGGCACCAGTTTAGGGACAACAATAAAGGAGCATATTGAAGTGGTGTTTAGTGGTGCGCAAGTAGAAGCTGCCTATCTCAGCTAGTTTGTTTTAATAAGTTTGAATGTTTTTAAGTTTTGATTGGCTTTGGTTAAAAGCAAGGAATAAGCGCCTGCTGCTAGTTCGCTGAGTTCAATAGTGCTTAACTCTGCATATAGTTTATCTTCTCGTACTAGTTTACCTTGCGCATCATATAAGAAAAATTTCACATTTTCGTAGGCACTCGCCTCGATATTTAATACTTCCTCTAAGGGATTAGGAAATACATTGGCTTCGAAATCTGGAAAGAGATCACGTATCCCTACCACGCTCCATTTACTTTGATGAAAACCTTGCGTCAAGGTATTTGAGCCCACACTGGTACTGGCTGTGTTTATAATCACTTCGCCTACCGTAAAATCTAAGACAAGCCCTGACCCCGAGTAGGAATCTCCTTGTGTGGAAATCACCTCCTGCGCGGAAATACTTATCGTGGCTAGTAGTGATATTAGTATAAGTGTGTGTCTTTTCATAAGTAAGAGGTTTTATAGATTACAATAATACAAAAAAACCAACTTTATGCGCAAGAAGAACAAGAAGAATATTTAACTGCAGCTATACTCAATTGCTTAAATATCCCCTTGAATCATTAATCATTCTATCTCTTAAGGCCTTCCTCCGAAATAAGTTTTATCTTTATCCAAACGATGGCAATAGAAATAAACTAAATAGATTGTATATGTTTGATGAAAACACAAAGGAAAATTTAAAGCACTATGTCTATCTATTAATAGACCCTGAAAACAACGAGCCTTTTTATGTTGGTAAAGGACAAGATGATAGAGTATTTGCTCATATAAATCAAGATATTGTGGAAGGGAATGAAAATCTTAAGTATCAGGAAATACGACGCATTGGTACTAAAAATGTGAAACATGTAATAGTAAGACATGGGTTAAGTAATTCCGCGGCTTTCGCAGTCGAAGCTAGCTTGATTGATACGTTTAGGTATATTCCCTCATTTAACAAGTTCGCAAGAGGTAATATTCAGGGAGGATATAACTCAATTGAAAAGGGATTAATGTCTTCAAATGAAATTATTTCCATTTACAATGCTGAATTATTAAAAACAATTGATGACGACTGCATGATAATTAATATTAATACAACCTACAAAAAAGGATCAGGAGCAGAAGCGATATATACAGCCACGAAAGAAACTTGGAAAATGGCCGAATGGAGACCAGCAAGATATGATTATGTGTTAAGTGAATACCGTGGTCTTATTCGTGAAGTATTTAAGGTTGATGAATGGTATTCAAAAGAACGCCCTGATAAGTATGGTGAAATGTATATGGGATTTGGTTTCAATGGTACAGTAGCCGAGGATCCCATGCGACAAAAATATATCAATAAGAGTATAAAAGGGATTAAGCCCAGAGGATATGGCTTTCCAACCATATATCCTGAAACACTGAGAGAATGGATTAATAAAATTCCAAATGAGTAAGTAAATTAACCGCTGAGCACAACAATATCTTAAATGTTTTTAAGCATTGTGAGGGTATGGGCAAATGGGCGTAAAAAGAAAGTCTTTATACTCATAATAGTCATTGAGAGACCGTCCAGATCTTCCAACTTTCTTCTGCTTGTATTTTTAGCATTTCTAAACCACTTTTGACCGTGGCGCCTCGGTGTGCCGCCTGTACTAATAATTTGGTGTTTTCAGGATTATAGATAAGGTCATAAATGAGGTGATCCTTCCCTATCCCATCCAGCGAACTTAATGGGCAATCTTCAATAGCAGGGTACGTGCCAACCGGTGTTGCATTTATGATGAGAGGAAACTCTTCCAAGCAGGATTTAATCCCTTCATACGTCATAAAGCCTTCCCTTTCTTGTCGGGAAACAAAATTATATGGGATTTGGAGTTTTTTGAGTACGAAAGCAACGGCTTTAGCTGCACCTCCCGAGCCTAATACAAGTGCATTGCTATGCGACGTATTTAACAATGGCGCTAGAGAACGTTCAAAGCCAATAACATCTGTATTGTGTCCGATGAGTTTACCTTGCTTAAAAGAAACACAGTTTACCGCTTGTATACTCTTCGCCGCATTAGTCAACTCGTCTAAAAAAGGTATAATAGATTGCTTATAAGGAATGGTTACATTTAAACCATTCAAGCTATAGTCACTTATTAAATCGACAAAATCTTCAACGCGCTTTAATGGAAATGGCAAATACTGACAATCATCGCTTCCTTCTATTGCGAACTTCTCCTCAAAATAACTTGGAGAAAACGAATGATTAAGTTCTTTTCCGATTAAGCCATATGTCTTTATATCAAATTCCATTTATGCTTTAGGCTGACTAAATCTTTCCATTGCCCATAACAGTAGGAAGCCAAAACACATCATAGTAATAGCACCTATGAGATAATTATCTGCAGCTTGATAACCAACAATATTTGCCCCTTCAAGTATAAATGCATCGTGATTGGCGGGTAGTACACTCCTCTCAGTCAGGACAACTACTTTTTCATCAATTTCACCTAAATTTTTCACATATATACTCTCGATATGTTTCCATGGCCAAACTTTATTAAGAGACCCTAATAGAAAGCCAGTAAGTAGAGCTAAAGTTGGAAATTTATACTTTTTGAATGTCCAAGATAGTAGCCGAGAAAAGCTTAATAAACCAGTCAAGCATCCTAAGGCAAAAACAGCTACGACCAATAATGAATCGGTATTAAAATCGCTTAATAATGTTTTGACATTATCGGTTACAATGTATTGGTACATACCCAATAAAAGAAGTAAAAAACTACCTGACACTCCTGGCAGCATTAAAGCACAAATCGCAATAAACCCGGAAAGAAAGACAAACCATAATTCTTGCGGGCCCTCACTAGGCGCAGCAATGGTAATATAGTAGGATACTCCAGCACTAATAATCAATAGTGCGACCTCAATCACTCGCCATTTATTTATTTGTTTACCTACATATAAAACTGAAGCTATAATTAAACCAAAGAAAAAAGACCAAACTAGAATAGGATAAGCACTTAACAGCTTTGCAATAGTAAAAACCCCTACAATCAATCCTAGCGCCATACCCCCCAAAAGAAAAAGAATGAAATTGCCATTAATTGAAGCCCAAAAATCTGCAAAGCCTTTATCTTTTATTATTAAAAGTTTTGTAGGAGTAAGTTCTTTTATGGTGTGGAGTAGTTCTTCATATATTCCAGTAATAAACGCAATTGTTCCGCCTGAAACTCCAGGAACCACTTCAGCCATCCCCATAGCCATTCCCTTAAAAGCTAAAAACATATATTTTTTCATGCTTCAAAGATAATTTAAAATGCAGTTTAAAGATAACTTTCGATCAATGCCATAACCGCATGATCATCTTCCATTTCTGGCAATAACTCAAAAATTTGGGTGTGGGCGTGAGCATCTTTCTCCAAGCCCAAGAGAAGGCATTCAAACATTTCGTTCTTCTTTCCTAGTTCATATAGAAAAGCAGTTTTAATATAAATTAAATCAACATGATCATCAAAAATAGCGATGCATGCATCAATCGTTTCAATAGCGTCGCCTACCCTACCTTGTTCGTATAATATACTAACAATATTTAGATAAATACGTTTATCTCCTTCGTTGATATCAAGCATCTTATGATAACACTCCAATGCTAGATCCTGCTTGTCATTTAAAAAGTATGCTGCAGCTAAACTATTGAGATACTCAAAGTTTCGATTATCCACCTTTACGGCTCTTTCCAATGGAGAAGTGGCATTCTTCGGCAAATTACTTTCCAGATAGTTTAAACCAAGTTTATGAAATGCCTTGGCATAATAAGGATCAATATTGATACTTTTTTTAAGATATTCTCTTGCCTTGACATATTTGTTGTTTTTCTGATAAGCTTTAGCAATTTGATAAAAAATCTCTTTTTTAGCACTTCCTTTTTCTATAGCTTCTAAATAAAACTCTATTGCTTTATCGTATTTCTGTTGTTTGTATAAAACATCTCCAGCATCTATATATGCTAAGTCATAATTGTCATCTATTGCTAATACAAACTCGAAGGCTTCCAAGGCTTTACTTGGCTGATTCAATCCATTGTAAGCATGAGCTAGATTATACCACGCAGTTGCGTTATAAGGGTGCTTATCCACTAAATTTGAATGAAATACTACGCTTTCTGCATACTTTTCAGTCAACTCCGTGCTGAACCACAAACGATTAAGGGCTTCTTCATTAAAAGGATCTAAAGCTAAGCATTGTTGTAATTGATCTATCACTTCGTAATATCTCTCCCACTCCTCATACACATCCGCTAATTCAAGGTATAGGTCAATTTTATCCTTCTCATCAGCTTGCTCCAATGCCTGATTTACCAATTTAACTGCCTTGGCATATTCTCCCTTCAAGGTATAAGCATCTGCCTTAAGCAGGAAAATACTGGTTTCTTTTGGGGAAAAAGTACTGGCCAAATCAAGATTACTTAAAGCATCATCCAGCCGATTCATCTCTAAAAATATTTCTGCCTTTTTCTGATAAAAAGTGGCTGAAAATTGAAATAAATCTAAACCAAGATCCACTGCCTTTAGGGCCTGCGTCAGCTTATCACGTTCCAAATAATAGTCAATTATTAACTCCAATTCGGATTCATCGAAATAACTGCTTTCATCGCTAAGTTCAGCGTTTTCAAACCTTCGGACTAATTCATTATTATTTTGAAGGTTATCATCAAATTCTTTATCGTACATTCAATCTATTCTTTATATCATTTAAGGTAAAGATTTTTTTAACAAAAATCACTACACTCAATTTTACTTTTTATCTTTACTGCTGTTGAAAAACTGTGCTACATATACTTTAAAAACGCTTCTTACAGCATTTCTGTTGTGTATAACTTTACAGCTTGTATTCAGTCAGTCAAACAGCGTTGACGCTAAATTAGTTTCAGATAGCACGAAGGTAAGTCCAAATTCCTTTCAAACCGTCAATACAAGCTTTGAAAAGATGAAGATTCCTTTATTAAAGCGGGAAAATGAGAAAAGACTCTGGCTTCTTCCTGCTCTTGCTTGGAATAACTATGATAAAACTCAGCTTGGCGTAATCATTGGTCTAGAAAAAAAAAATAAATACTCCTTTCTTGCTATTCCTATGTATGGACTTGGAAGTAAAAACCTTACAGGTTTAATCCATGGTAAATATCAATTTACTTCACCAAAAATAAAGCTTTGGGAGCTCAACTTAAATGCAAAAAGGTTTTCATATTTATTGTTTCCGGAAGATTTAACTTATAATCGTATTCAAGGGAAAATTCGTTTTGTCCCAGAGCTATCTATTCAGGGCAAACTTGATTTTTCTATTACCAGTCATTATATTTGGCAAGAATACATCCTTAACGGCCGTCAAACACAAGCTTTCAACATCCATGAGCTTGGAGCTTCTTATGCAAACGAGAAAGAAACCTATAGCTTTAAAACTAACTTAACTGCTGAATTCAACAATACCTATGGCCAAATCAATTGGACGAATAATTTAAAATTTCATTACTTACAACAAGCAGAAAATGCCTTGTACATCCGATCATTTGTTGGCGGTTTTTTGTATAATACCAGAGCAAATTCATTGATTGATCCACCATTACCCATTTTTCAATTGGGAGGAATGAGCAATTCAGGAATTTATTGGTTGCAAAAAGACTATACTTTTAATGATTTTTACTTGGATAGGAATGCCCAGGACAATTTTCTTCAGCGTCAAGTAGCAAATTCAGCTGGAGGCTTTAAATCAGTTATGAGTATAGGGAATTCGAAGCTTGTAATGGCTAGCCTAAATGTAAGAAGTGATTTGCTAATACCTCTTCGCATCAAGCGATGGATCAATCTTCAAGCCTTTGTAAACGCTGCAATATCGTTAAATAAAGGGCTAAAAGCTTCCTTATTTGCTGAAGGAGGAATCTCCTTGTTATTCCTGGATGAATGCATTGGATTTCATGCGCCATTTGCCACTACATCCAATATTCAGCTTAATCAGCAAACGGCGTATGGCATAGAACGAAGCGAATGGACTAAACGAATTACTTTTAGTATTGATTTTATAAAGTTGAAGAATAAAATTTCAGAGTGATTCGATTACATAAAAAAGGGTTCTCTATAGAGAACCCTTTTTTATAAAATTTAGCTTGCTTTACAGCTTGAAAGCTTGTTTTACATTGTCGATAAAATCCAGTTTTTCCCAAGTAAACAATTCAACATCCATATTTACTTTTTTGCCATCCGGAGATTCAAAGGTTTTATTTACCACTTCATAATCTCTCCCCATATGTCCATATGCCGCAGTCTCGCTATACATTGGATTTCTTAATTTAAGCCTAGTTTCGATGGCATAAGGTGTCATGTCGAATATTGTTTCAACCAGTTTACCTATCTGTCCATCAGTCATATCTACTTTAGCCGTTCCGTATGTTACTACATTAATTGATGTTGGCTTGGCCACTCCAATTGCATAACTAACTTGAACTAGAACCTCATCGCATAATCCTGCAGCTACCAAGTTCTTTGCAATATGACGTGTAGCATAGGCAGCACTTCTATCTACTTTACTCGGATCTTTTCCACTAAAAGCTCCTCCACCATGAGCGCCCTTACCGCCGTAGGTATCTACAATAATCTTTCTTCCTGTAAGTCCAGTGTCCCCATGAGGCCCGCCGATTACGAATACTCCAGTTGGATTAATATGATAAGTAATATCATCATTAAACAAATGCGCGTGCTTAGGGAACTTAGCTTTTACTCTAGGAATCAAAATCCCGACCAAATCACTTTTAATTTTAGCTAGCATTTCCACATTAGCCGATTGATTATCTTTAGCGTTAGAAGATTTTGGCTTTACAAAATCATCGTGTTGCGTTGAGATAACGATAGCATCAATTCGAATGGGTGTGTTATCATCATTATATTCTAGTGTTACCTGACTCTTTGCATCTGGACGCAAATAAGTCACTTCACTATTCTCTCTTCTTATCGCTGCCAACTCTATTAATATCTTATGCGATAGATCCAATGCTAAAGGCATGAAGTTATCTGTTTCATTTGTAGCATAACCAAACATCATTCCTTGATCACCTGCACCTTGCTCTTCAGGATTAGCTCGATCTACTCCTTGGTTAATATCAGGACTTTGTTCATGAATAGCACTTAAAACGCCACAGCTTTTAGACTCGAACATGTATTCACTTTTGGTGTAGCCAATTTTCTCAATCACCTTTCTAGCGATATTTTGAACATCAAGGTAGGCAGTAGACTTAACCTCTCCTGCTAAAATAACTTGCCCCGTTGTTACCAATGTTTCACATGCGACTTTAGAATTTTTATCAAATGCTAAGAAATTGTCAATCAGCGCATCAGAAATTTGATCAGCAACCTTATCTGGATGTCCCTCTGAAACAGATTCTGATGTAAACAAATATGACATAAACTTTATTTTTTTTATTATTAAAATAGGATACTACAAATGTATTACATTGTTTATTTAATTTCAGTTTTAAAGCATTTTTTTTCTTCAATAAATCCTTCGAATATATCTCCAATATTCATTTTTCCGACTCCAGCGGGCGTGCCTGTAAAAATCAAATCACCTATTTGTAATTTAAAGAATTGAGATATGTACTCAATCAAAACATCTATTGAAAAAATCATGTCTTTACATTTACCCCGCTGCACAAGCTCTCCATTCTTAAGAATGGTAAAAGAATGCATATCCAAAGTATCTTTAATTGGAAAGAATTTACCTACTACAGCACTTCCATCAAATCCTTTCGCAATCTCCCAAGGATGCCCTTTAGCTTTCAATTCTGCTTGCAGGTCCCTTGCAGTTAAGTCCATTCCTACCGTTATTAAATCGTAATAATTTCGGGCAAACTTGGATTGAATATGCTTTCCATTTTTGCAAATTTTTACCACAATTTCGCCTTCGTAATGTACATTATCTGAAAAATCAGGAAGATAAAAAGGCTTGTTTCCATTGAGAATTGCCGTAGGGGGTTTCATGAAAACTAATGGCTTCGTTGGTACTTCATTTTTTAGTTCTTTCGCATGCGCTGCGTAATTCCTTCCAATACAAAATATCTTCATAATTAAGATTTTATAATAATTTCAGCAGCTCGATCTGATGCTCCAGTCGTGCCTAAATTTGTAATCAAAGTCTCAAAATTTGATTTCATTTCATTACTCGCCTCTTCACTTAGAATAATTTTCAACTCCTTTTCAAGTGTTTCTGCGTTTAAATCGTCTTGGATAAGTTCAGGAACAATCTTCCGCCCAGCAATCAAATTAACCAAAGCGATGTAGGGGACTTTAATCAAGTGTTTGCCAATATGATAAGATAAAAAATTAGCCTTGTACCCGACTAGCATGGGGACTTTAAATAAGGCACATTCCAATGTTGCTGTTCCACTTGCTACAAGTGCTGCCTGGCTTTTACTTAATAAACTATACGTTTCATTTTTTACTAATCGAACATTCGCATCCCCAATAATTTGATGATAAATTTCGCTATCAATATGAGGCAAGCCAGCAAGAACAAATTGATACGCTGGAAACTGATGTACCACTTCAAGAAAAATTGGTAGAATCATTTTAATCTCTTGTACTCTACTACCCGGCAATAAGGCTATAACCGGCAATTCCTCGACTCTTTCTGCTTTATATTCTTGCTTACTTAACTCATCCAATAAAGGATGACCAACATATTCAACAGGATACTTCCATTTAGCATAAAACTTCTTTTCAAATGGAAGTATGACCAGCATTTTATCTATATATTTTTTAATCTTCTTGACTCTATTCTCTTTCCAAGCCCATACTTGCGGTGAAATGTAGTAAATGGTTTTATAACCTGCCAATTTTGCAAATTTTGCAATTCGCATATTGAAGCCGGGATAGTCAATAAAAATTACCACATCCGGTTTATGACTTACAATATCTTTTTTACATTTCTTAATAAACCCAAAGATTTGTGGCAGGTGCCGAAGGACTTCGACAAATCCCATAAAAGCCGTATTTTTATAGTGCTCGACTTGCTCACTATTGGGAATAGCCTTCATTTTATCACCTCCCCAAAACCTGAAAACAGCACCAGTATCTCTTTTGGCAATCGCGCGCATAAGATTAGCGCCGTGCAAGTCTCCACTTGCCTCACCTGCTATGAGGTAATATTTCATTAGTGTCCGAAAAATTTCAGATAGATAATATACATAGCAATAAAGATAGTCCCGAATATTATACCCCTTTGTAGGTAGGTCTTTTTAAAATAATTAAGCAAGAAAAACCAAGCTAAATTGGTAAGGGCTCCGTACTGTAGTAAAGGAACCAACAAGGCTTTACTAATTTTTAGCATATCTACACTGATATAATTATACTTAAACTTATAGATGAGATAAGCTGTAATAGCAGGAGATAATAATCCTACAATAGCTCCTAATAGTATTTGCACATACATCTTGTTTTTCATAAATCCCAGTTTTGATTAATGAAATTAATGCCTTGATGGGCAGTCAGGTCATATTGAACAGGAACAACCGAAACATATTTATGCGCCAATGCCCATTCATCTGTATCTTCTCCTTTATCGTTATTTACGAACTTACCTGTCAGCCAAAAATACTCTCGGCCATGAGGGTCCTTTCTTGCATCAAATTCTTCCTCCCATTTTGCCATAGCTTGTCTACAAATTTTTATTCCTTCTAGCTCTTCAAGCTTAACTTTTGGAACGTTTACATTAAGTAAGGTTTTGTCTGCCAATCCATTTTTAAGTACTTGAGTGATTACTTTTTCCGCCGCATATCGAGCTACACTAAAATCGGCATCATAGGCAAAGTCGCAAAGTGAAAACCCAATAGAAGGTATACCCTCTAGAGCTGCTTCAACTGCTGCCGACATGGTCCCTGAATAAATCACATTGATGGAAGAGTTGCTCCCATGATTAATACCAGAAATGCATAAATCTGGTTTTCTATCCAAGACTTTATCAACGGCAATCTTAACGCAATCTGCGGGAGTCCCGCTGCACTCAAAAGATGTGACCCCTTCAAACATATCCGAAGGATTCAAACGCAGCGGTTTTGTAAGCGTAATCGCATGTCCCATGCCACTCTGCGGGCTATCGGGTGCGACAACTACAACCTCTCCAAATTTTCTGGCTACCGAAACTAAGCTCTTAATCCCTGGAGCTGTAATTCCATCGTCGTTTGTTACTAAAATTAATGGTTTATTCATCGTACAAAAGTAAGGGTTTATTTTACTTCAATTAGGCTGAAAACAAAAAAGCTCCATATCAACAGATGAATGGAGCTTTAGAACCTTATTTTTGATCTACCTGATTAGGGTAATCGTACCTTTTATTTCTTCGGTAATATCTGTACCCTCTATCTGATACTTAATGTACCAAGCATATGCCCCAATTTCAGTATTTCCATTTTCATAGATACCATCCCAACCTTCCAAAGGGTCTTTTGTCATATAGACTAGCCCTCCAAACCTATTGTAAATTTGAAGCTCATAGTAACTCAAATCACAAGTATATATTGCCCTGAAGATGTCATTTACACCACTGGCATCGGGAGTAAACCCGGTAGGAGCAGTAACAACGCAATTTGCTAAACAATCTTCCAGCTGAATATTTATAGTATCGCTTCGAGGACATGCATTGGCATCAGTATAATTAACCGTATAATCTCCAGAACTATTAGGTATAAAAAACTGGCCAAAATCACCATTACTCCATACTGCAGAACCATCCACATAAGATACGAAAATTGGATCTGTATCATCAAGACAAATAGTTGTGTCAGCTAATAAATCAATTCCAGCCTGAGGCGCCGTAATGGTAACATTAACTGGAGTAAAAATTGGAGATGTACCACAATTGGTTGAAGTAATCACCTGAAATTGACTCCCAGTAATGTTTAGATCGAAGTTGCTGACTGTTAAAACATCTGTATTTGAACCTAAAACCTGGGTAGAACCAATACCTAATATACCATCAGTAAAGTCCACAAAACCAGCGCCTTGATTGACTTGCCATTGGTAGTTAGATACGTTTAATGCATCCACAAATAACTCAAAACTAAAACCGCCACATTGCAAAACATCACCGGATTGGCTTAATAAAACTCCTGCATCTTCTATGATAAGCTCCATATCTGAAGTATTCAAATTTCCGCAATCAGCTGTTATCTGACAAGAATAAATAGTTCCACTCATAGCTTGAGTGAAGATGATGAAATTTAATGTATCATTGGTTTCACCTGGCATGATTATGCCATTTTCGAGCCATTGATAGCTCAAATTTGCTCCCGTTGCACTGACATAAAAAGTGGCAAGATCACCCAAACAAACTATTAAATTGGAAGATTGATTATTTATGATAGTACTTGGGACGACGCTTAAATTTGCAATTAATGAACTATCTATATTGCCACATGAATCCGTTACAGCAGCAAAAAATTGACTGCCATTTTGCACAGCTGCAATTGGACCTGTGTTATAAACTGAGGTATTAGCTCCAGCAATTGCTACTCCATTTTCATACCATTGATACTGTAGGATTGGTCTATCAACTGCAACTTCAAATGTTGCTATTTCACCCTCGCATAAGCTGGTGTCTAACGGATTTAAAACAATATTTGCAAAACTTCTTACATTCAGTAGAGTTGCATTACTATTTACGGTATCACAGAGGCTAATAACTTCCAACTGGTACAAGGTGCCGTCATTCAAAAAGCTTACATTAGGAATAAGTAAGGTGTCATTATTCTCTCCTAAAAGTGCTGCCCCATTCGCAGACCACTGATAGCTTACATTGAGTAGATCACTTTCCCCAAAAAACAAAGCATCCTCACCATCACAAAGCAATAAATCTGATGATTGAAGTAAAATGCTATTGGCCTGTCGAACAAACAAGTCCACAGCCACAACAGAGTCACATCCGCTTGAACCAACAATTGTATCTTGATAAAAGCCGGTTGTATTGACTTGTAAGCCGTTGGCTAAGGTGTAGTTGTCATTGAAGCAAATAGTATCAAACTGCACAATTGCTGGGTTTAGAGGAGTAATTTGTAAGATAATACTATGAATACTATCACATCCATTAATGGAGCCACCGGCGATAGTATCATTATATGTTCCCGCTGTCATTGTAAATGATCCATCGGGCAATTGAAGACTGTCACCAAAACATATGACTTGATTAGAATTTGTTTGGACAATTGGATTAACGGTTATATCAATGCTGTCAGTAATTATACAAATAGGCGTAAAAAATATATCATCAATTCCATAATCATTATTACCTGTTATCACATCACTTTCAATACAAATTTGAATATTTGTATTGATTCCAGAATTGTAGCTTGCGGAAAATTGTTGCCAATCACAAGCAGTAAGAGAAGGAGAGAAAGCTGAACCTACTTGTACCCCATCGATCAAGAAATTTAAGGTTGCTACATTATTTAAATCGGTATTTTCCAGACTAATAGCCCAAGCAGAGAAGTTATAATCCGTATTGGGGCTGACATTGATATTTTGGCACCAAACATTTGTATTTGGTATAATGGACCCATTAATGATCATTAAATTTCCGGCACCTGAGGTATGATCTACACAACTGAAGAAATTATTGTGAACATTGGAGGGACTTGTGCTTATAGCGTAAGTACTTGGATTGGTAAGCAATCCAAAAGCCCCACCCACTCCTAAACCATAATCTGAGAGAAATCCTGTATTTCCAAGTTCAAAATCACCGTTAACTACTAAATTATTTGTAGAATCGTTGAAGGAAGCTGTACAAATATAAGTGCCTGTGGTTGATGCTGTGAAAGTTTGATTGGTACTGTTATCTTGCCATTGATAGCTATCGAACCCTGCTCCCGCATCTAAAAGAATATTTTCACCTTGGCAAAAGCTGGTATCGGGCCCCAAGTCCATGGCGCAATTTTGGGAAAAAACGCTTGAAGAAATACTCAAGTTGTCAAGGCCAGCATATTTGCCATTAACTAAATCGAAAACTACAGTAATATTGCCATCTAAAGAATTACTTATATCAAGGTTTAGATTGCACGAGGACCAATTAAACGTGAAATCACTGATTCCAGTATCATTTCCCGTAACACTATCTTGATCCAGTATAACTCCAGGAGCAGCAAAAGAAAAGTTACCTCCAGGAGAATCATAAACAGTAATCTTTAGGGAAGTTGTATCCAGTAAAGCTGGAAAATCAGGTCCACAGGCTGCCAAATTAATAGCTGAATAATCAAAGTTTATATTCGCAAATGGAAGTTGCTGTGAATTTAAAGTTAGTGCAAGCTTATCATCTTGAGCATTATTTTGAATACCTATGCAATAATTACCACCGATACCTGAAGAATCCGTATATATATTGGCTGGGCCGTTAATTAGCATAGTTTCCACCGTAAAAACTTGTTTAAACAAACCACCACCGCCTGTCCCTAAACCTGTCCCACCCCATAATGTATTCACCGAGGTTAAATCCAGATCAGGGCCACAGTTAGCTACTGGTGTTTGAAGAGGGTTTTCAAAATTATTTTGATAAAGTAATACTGTTTGCGCAGCTAAAAAATAGTTACTAAAACATATTAAAATAATCAAAAGGACGAATACAGATTTTTTCATTTTTTATTGCTTGCTTGCTAAGATTAATTTTTTTGTGCTAAATCTAAACTTGGTAAATGTTATTGTAAATATAGTAAAGTTGTTAAATAAATCCTTGATTTTCAAAAAACCAATTGATCTTACTGACCTTCTCACTCCACTTCCAAAATTGCTCCTGCAGCTTCTCGTCTCTTGAAAGTTCTGAGCCTTTGTAAGCTTTCTTTTTGTCAAAATACATGCCACTGATACCTGCGACCTCCTCACTGGAAGCCAAGTAAACCGATGTGGCTGCCCCTTTCTCCGTATTTATCCCGAATAAAGAAAATAAAGTCCATATCAATCCGAACAATTTATTTCCTGCCTTATTACCTATTTTGGTTTTTACAACTCCGGGATGTAGGCAATTTACAGTAATCCCCCTATTTTCAAACTTTCTTGCTAAAAACTTAGTAAACAAAACATTAGCTAGTTTGGAGATTTGATATTGCTTAATGACAGAATATCCTTTCTCTTCATTGATAGTATCTAGATTAATATGCCCCCCGTAATGTGCCTTGGATGAAACATTAATAATTTTGCTTCCTTTACCCATTAAAGTATGTAAATGATAGGTGGTGGCAAAATATCCGAAATGATTCACCGCCATCGTTTTTTCTATTTTATCATCAGACATCGTAAATTCAGCAAATGTAGCACCCGCATTATTTACTAATACATCAATAGATGTATATTTCGATTTGAATTCATCGCATGCCAATCCTATACTAGAGAGCTTTGAGAAATCAACTAAAAAGATATCTATATTGTCATTTTCCGTTAGCGTTATCAATTCTTTTTTTGCTAAATCAGCCCTATCCTTGTTTCGGCAAAACATAGAAATTTTATACCCTTTAACTAGTAAGGCTTTTGCCGTAGAAAATCCAATTCCTGCATTCGCTCCTGTTATTATTGCATGTTTCATTATCTATCTATTTAATCTTCTTCAAAATGATCCTTGTAATCTGAAAATTTATCAATATCTCTTCTTTCTTTTTTCGTAGGGCGTCCTAATCCTTTATCCCGATGAGCATTAGGCAATAAAAATGCTGATTTAATACTTGGAATAAGTAAATCCTCGGGAGGAGTCAAATCCTCGAAACAAGTTTGGGCTATTGGAGCTCCAACCCTTTTGGTGATAATAGTCAACACTTTTAAGGTTCTGGTAATTTGATTAACTCTAACCTTTAGAATGTCCCCCGCACTAATTTTGGAAGATGCTTTTAATTTCTCCTCCTCCTTTTTCACTTTACCCGCTTCACAGTACTTCGTCGCTGAGGTTCTGGTTTTGAAAATCCTGATGGCCCAAAGCCATTTGTCCACTCTAATTTTATCCATTAATCGTTCAAGCTCTCTCCACAGTGGTAACAAAAATCAGCTCCTATTTTATGATCTTCCCTTCTGCAGCCCTGACAAACTTGAGTCGATACACCTGCTTTCAAACTGGAACTTACTATTCCAGCACCTACAATACCTGTTGGTATCGCGATAATTGCATAGCCTATTATCATCAAGCAAGAAGCAAAAAACTGCCCTAAGGGAGTTATCGGCGCAATATCTCCATATCCAACAGTTGTTACCGTTACAATTGCCCAATAAACACTTACTGGAATATTATCGAAGCCACTGCCATTTTTTCCTTCTATCACATACATCAGCGACCCTACAATAAGCACAATGATCACAACCATAGTCAAGAAAACCAAAATTTTATTTTTGCTTTCAGAAACAGCTTCACTTAAACTTTCATATGCACTCAGAAACTTGGCAAGTTTCAGTACTCTAAAAACCCTTAAAAGCCTCAAAGAACGTATTACAGCTAAAGATTTAGTACTTGGATTAAATACCCCGAAATAAGTAGGGAAAATCGAGAGTAGATCCACTATACCATAAAAACTAAAAATATATGACCACGGTTTTTTAGCACTGTAAATCCGCATAATATACTCAAGCGTAAAAAAGGCAGTGACTATCCACTCAACTGTTACTAATAAAGTCCCGTAATTTTCTCGAATACTCGTGACGGTTTCTAGCATAGTCGCTACAATACTAACTATAATGAGTAATAGTAGTAATACATCAAAACTTTTGCCAGCTGGCGTATCAGCTTCGAAAATAATTTCATGTATTTTTGCTTTTAACTTAGAATACCCCATGTCCAACAAATTTAAGATTCTTTTATTGTTTTGCCTAATTCATAGCCAGATAGATGCTCAACTAGGAATTATTGAGACCCAGTATGCTATTCACTGCTATAACAATATTGAAAATGAAGCACTGATTAGCTTTTCCAAAAATCCATCGAATTTCATAAAATTACAAGAACAAGTGGTCAAAATCAATGGTAAATTAGGATCTTACACCATGCATAAATCAAGTATTCAAGAAGCCACAAACATGCAGTTTACAGCTGTAAAAGAATCAGGAGACGACATCCTTATTTATTACGCTTATACTTTTAAAATTGGGAAATAGGATATTATCTTATGAAAGAATAATTACTGAAACTTTAAAAAATTACTTACTTTCGCAGTCCATTTAAAACGAATTAGTAATGTCCGTACTTGTTAATAAAGATTCAAAAATTATTGTCCAAGGATTTACCGGTAAAGAAGGTACATTTCATGCTGAGCAAATGATTGCTTATGGCTCAAATGTAGTTGGTGGTGTAACACCTGGTAAAGGTGGGACTCAGCATCTAGACCGTCCGGTATTTAATACTGTTTCTGATGCAGTAAAGCAGTTAAACGCGGATGTTTCAATCATTTTTGTACCTCCAGCTTTTGCTGCGGATGCAATCATGGAAGCTGCTGATGCAGGTATAAAAGTTATCATCACAATTACAGAAGGAATTCCCGTTCAGGATATGGTAAAAGCTAAAGCTTTTATTGATAGTCGTGACGTAAGAATGATTGGGCCTAATTGTCCTGGCGTAATCACCGCAGATGAGGCTAAGGTTGGAATTATGCCTGGATTTGTGTTTAAGAAAGGGACTATTGGTATTGTATCTAAATCTGGTACACTCACCTATGAGGCTGCGGATCAAGTGGTAAAGGCAGGCTTAGGTATAACTACAGCTATCGGGATAGGTGGAGATCCAATTATTGGAACTACCACAAAAGAGGCTGTGGAGCTCTTAATGAACGACCCTGAAACTGAAGGAATCGTAATGATTGGTGAAATTGGGGGAAATCTTGAAGCAGATGCCGCCAAATGGATAAAAGCGAATGGAACAAAACCAGTTGTTGGTTTTATTGCTGGGCAAACTGCTCCTGAAGGAAGAACCATGGGACATGCCGGAGCTATCGTAGGCGGTGCAGATGACACTGCGGAAGCGAAAATGAAAATTATGGCAGCATGTGGTATTCATGTTGTTGAATCTCCTGCTGACATTGGAGAAATGATGGCGAAAGTATTGGCTTAATTTAAAATATACGTTTAAAAAAGACTCCACCTGCGGGGTCTTTTTTGCTTAACTCTCGTCTACCGGGTTTCAAAATAAGGGACTGAACTCCTACATCTATACCAATACCATGGCCAAAAGGCTGTACACTGTAATTTATTCTTAGTATTTTCGCGAAATCAAAATCTACTTATGAAGTTATTAGAAAACAAAACGGCACTGATTACAGGCGCCTCTAGAGGAATTGGAAATGCTATTGCTAAAGTATTTGCTGAGCAAGGCTGTAATATTGCCTTCACTTATCGATCTTCAGTGGAGAAAGCAAATGCCTTAGAAAAGGAGCTTAAAGACATGGGCGTTAAGGCAAAAGGATACAAGTCTGATGCGGCATCCTTTGATGATGCTCAAGCGCTTTGTGAAAACGTGCTTGAAGAATTTAGCGGTATCGATATCCTGGTCAACAACGCAGGTGTCACAAGAGATAATTTATTACTTCGTTTGGGAGAAAAAGACTGGGATGATGTAATGGAAAATAACCTAAAATCAATCTTTAATATTACGAAACCCGTATCTTACGTCATGCTGAAGCAACGAAAAGGTAGTATTATTAACCTTACCTCTATTGTTGGAATGAAAGGACAAGCGGGGCAATCTAATTATGCAGCATCAAAAGCTGGTATTATTGGATTTACTAAATCCATAGCTGATGAATTAGGTTCAAGAGCTATCAGAAGTAATGCTATAGCTCCAGGATTTATTGAAACAGACATGACTGATGAATTACCCGCAGATGTAAAAAAATCTTACCTAAGTGGTATTCCGCAAAAAAGAATGGGAACTGCTGAAGAGGTTGCAAATACCGCTCTATTCCTAGCATCCGATTTGTCAAGTTATGTGAATGGTCAAGTCTTGAGTGTTTGTGGAGGTTTAAACCGCTAATGAAAATAATACTCTCTTATCCTTCTTGGTTTTTTTTGTTTTGTATTGCCCTAGGTGCTATTTATGCGCTTACGTTATATTACCAAAGCAGCCATTTCAATAATGAACAACAAAACATTTCGTGGTATAAAAAAGTACTCAGCCTCCTGCGTTTTGTAGCAGTAAGTATCCTTTCGTTCTTGTTGTTATCCCCTTTTATTAAAAGCAGATATATCGATAAAATTGACCCTGTAATTGTGTTTGTTCATGATAATAGTGAATCTATTCTATTGGGATTGTCTTCTGAAGATTCTGCAGCTTATTTGAGCAAGACCAATCAAATGTTAAGCACCTTAGGTGAACAATATCAGATAGATTATTTCACTTTTGATGAAGGTATAAAAGAAAACGACACGCTCAACTTTACAGGAAAAAGCAGCAATTTAAGCCATGCATTAAACCAAATAAATGGCCTTTACTTTAATCAAAATGTGGGTGCAGTAATATTTGCCACAGATGGCATATACAATCAAGGGAGCAACCCTAGCTACAATGACTTCAATTTTCCTTTATACACTATCGCATTGGGTGACACCAATCAACAAACCGATGTAAAAGTGGTAGCGGTAAGGCATAACAAACTGGCCTACCTCGACGATGAAATTCAAATTGATATAGACCTGCAAGCCAACCATTTAAAGGGAAAAAGCTATCAAATCACTTTAGAAAAAAATGCGCGTACTTTAGGTCGTAAAACACTAATGATAAAAAACGATTTTGATGAGCAAAGCACGAATTTTACTGTTCAGGCAAGTGCTATTGGAATACATAAATACAGCGTGAGACTGGAAAGTCTTGAAGGTGAAATAAGTGAGCTAAATAACTATTTTGACTTTTATATTGAAGTGATTGATAACCGACAACAAATTTTATTAGTTGCCAGTGGTCCACATCCGGATATTGCCGCAATTAAAAGTGTAGTGGAAGTCAATAAAAATTTTGAGTTAGATGTTCAATATGTAAATAAATTTCAGGCAGATATAGATGCTTATAGTTTAGTCATTATTCATCAGCTGCCTGCACAAAAACAAGGAGCAAAAACTGTTTTTAGTGCTGTGAAAAACATTAAAATTCCCGTTTGGCACATTACTGGCAACTCCAGTGCTTACAACTTATTAAATCAAGAGCAAAGTCTTATTCAGATTGATAAGAATCGAGAAAATACAAATGAGTCGGTACCATACTTCAATAATAGTTTCAATAATTTCACACTTTCTGAATCGACCATTAATCAGTTAAGAAAGTTTCCTCCCTTAATATGTCCATTTGGAAGTTATGAACTCGGCACCAATACCACAGCGGTTTTAAAACAAAAAATAGGTAGTGTGAAAACAGACTTACCGGTGCTAGCTTTCCAAGACTACTTTGGCACACGTTCTGCTATTTTTATAGGTGAAGGCTTATGGCGATGGAAATTGCACGATTATTTAGAAAATGGTTCTAATGAGGCATTTAACGAGATTATCGAGAAAACAATTAATTATTTAGCCCTAAAAGGAGATCAAAGAAAATTTAGAGTGAATACCAGCAAAACATCATTTTTTGAAGGAGAAACTATACTTGTAGAAGCAGAATTATACAATGAAAATTACGAACTAATTAATGGGCCTGAAGCTAATCTATTGATAAAAAATGAAGATAAAAATGAGTTCCCATTTGTATTTAACAAAACGAGTAAAGCATACCAATACGAAACAAATTCGCTGCCAATAGGGAATTATACCTATACGGCAAATACAAGTTTTAACGGTAAAGCATTGGAAGCTTCTGGAGCTTTTAGTATCAAAGCAATGCAGTTAGAGGCCCTGCAAACAAAAGCTAACCATCATTTGCTGCGCAAACTATCCGAGCAAACAAATGGGGTCTTTTTTGATGTGAATCAGTTAGACGAACTTAGCAATCAAATAGACACAATGAGTACTATTAAGCCTGTGTTATATGAAAGCTTTAAAACGAGGCCAATTATTAACTTGTTTGGTTTATTCTTTATTATTATTTCGCTTCTTGGTGTTGAATGGTTTGCACGTAAATGGCTAGGTGCATATTAAAATAAATAAGTAAACATGAATTGGTTTTTATTTCGACAACAAAAACAAATTGAGCTAAGTATTCATTATGATAATGGAGAGGCAAAGCGTATTCTTCAAATAATAGCAGAAGAGCTTCTCCCCCATTATTCACAATTTGATTTTCGAAATCCTGCCTTTAATTTGAACAAGGAGGACTTAATTTTGTTAAATAAAGCAGTAGTTCGTTTGTCAAAAGGCGAACCACTTCAATACGTGTTAGAAAAAGCATGGTTTTATAATATGGAGTTAAAAGTAAACGATACCGTCCTCATTCCTCGACCGGAAACGGAAGAACTAGTCCATTGGATTATCCAAGATTGGAAAGAAAAGGAAGTAAGTGTTTTGGATATCGGAACAGGCAGTGGTTGCATACCAATGGCTATAGGAGACAACATTCCGCATGCAGAAATTCAAGCAATAGACGTCTCCGAAGATGCCCTGCAGCTCGCTCAATTAATTAGTTGTGAGCAGCGGTTTAACATCCAATTTCAACAAATCGATATTCTTGATCGAAATCAATGGTCAAAGCTGGGTTCATTTGATGTAATTGTTTCCAATCCTCCTTACATACCAGACACCGAAAAGAGTTTAATGGATAGTATCGTTACCGATTACGAACCTCATTTAGCCTTGTTCGTTTCCAACGAAAACCCTTTGATTTTTTATAAAGAAATATGCAGCTTTGCTCTCAAGCATCTGAATCCAAATGGCAGCATATATTTTGAGTGCAATGAGTTTAATGCAAAGGATGTGGTGACGCATCTAAAAAACAATGGGTTTAAAAACACCACCCTCAAAAAAGATCTGCAAGGCAAAAACCGCATGATTAAAGCATCTTTTTAA
>JASJJC010000001.1:0-83883 GCA_037624485.1 Chitinophagales bacterium | reverse complement strand
AAATAGTTGGAGAACTTTTGGGTAGAATATTAGAAATAATATTGGGAATTATATTTATGATTTGTTTTGTGACTCTTTATATGAAACTACTTGAATATGAAGATGAGTTTTTTGATATTTTTTTTGAAACAAAAAAACTATTTTATAAAAACAATAAAGATATTTTTGAATTTATTTATAGGGGTTTAAGTTTGGTTATTGGATTTTTACTACCATTTTTACCATATCTTCTAATTATGATGTTTTTATTTGATTGGTTAGGGTAAAACGTGTTTGTAGTTTTAGAATATAATTAATACTAAAAAATCAAAACTATGACACAATACGAAAAGATGTTTTACGAAATATTAATAAATTATATTCCTAAAATAAGTGGAGTTTTAGAAGATATAGTTGTTGAATTAAAAAGGATAAATAGTGAGAAAGAAAAATGATGAATAGATAAATTAGAATTAAAAAAATTAATTAGAATAGATATGATATTAAGTTATTGTATCTATTTTTTTTTGTGGAGATGGGTAAGATGAATATTATGTTTATACCATAATGGAGGTTGTGGTATAAAAAATTTAATATTATGAATAGAGTTATAGGATATGTTAGAGTAAGTAGTGAAAATCAAGTAGAAAAGGATAATTCTATAAGAAATCAAATTAAGTTTATAAAAAAATATTGTCAGGATTATGATTATGAACTGGTTGGTATTTTTAAGGATGAGGGTGTTAGTGGATTAAAGAAAAGTAGGGATGGATTAAATAAAATGATGAAACAAATTGATGAATCAAAAATTGATGTTGTGTTGGTTTATAGTTTGAGTAGATTGGGTAGAAAATTGGTTGATGTAATAAGTTGGGTAAATGAGTTGGAGAGAAAGAATATTGAATTTTTAAGTATCAAAGAGAATTTTGGAAATAAGGGAGTAATGGGAAAATTGATGATGAATATATTAGGGAGTGTGAATGAATTTGAAGTTGATATTTTAAGTGAAAGAATTAAGGATGTTAAACAATTTAAGAAGAGTAAAAAAGAGGTTTATACGGGAAAGATATGTTTTGGTTGGAAAAGAATTGGTGATAAGTTATTAATAGATGAAGATGAATATAAAGTTTTAAAAGAAATAAATTTTTTAAGAGACAATGAATGGAGTTATTTTAGAATTAGTAAATATTTAAATAGAAAAGGTATTAAGAGTAAAAACGGAAATATTTGGTACGGTAGTAGTGTTAGAAGTGTTTTTATGAATGGGGTTTTAAGATTATCATAGTATAATTATTTTTATTATATTTGATTCTAATTAAATTAAAATCAATGAAAAAAAGTTTGTTATTAGGTGTTTTATTTTTAAGTCTAAATTCTTACGGACAAAAATTCGTAAAGATGGTTGATGAATTTGAAGATACGGAATATGTTATAGTTGATGGGAAGGAAGTAACCTATAATGGGGATTCGGAAAGTGAAGGAGTTCTTTGGGGGTTAAATACATCTAAGATAGAGGGTCAATTTGAAGTGACTAATATATCATTAGGAGTTTATGGTTTAGGTTGTGTTGAAGAGACAAATGTAATTATCATTTTCGAAAATGGTGAGAAGATTAATAAGACCCAATGGAATAAATTTAATTGTGAAGGTGATGTTTGGATTAGACCAAATATTTCGGATATAGAATTAATAAGTAATCAACCTGTTAGTTCGATTAGAGTTACCAATGGTAGAAATTTTGAATCATATACTTTCAGGGATCTAGATGAGTCGATGAAGAATTACTTTATTAATCTATTTAAGTCTTTAGATGATGGTAATACAAATGGATTTGATTTATTAGAATAATAGATTAAAATATAATTAAAGATAGAAAGGAACACTTAGGTGTTCCTTTTTTTTTGGTTTAGACCATAGTATGTGTAAAAGATATATATAATATTTAGGTAAAAATTATAAATTGTAGAATGGGTTGATATTAATTATTAACCCATTTTTTTATGTCAAATTTTAAGGTATAGTATATGAAAAATACATACAGGGTGTATGATAAAATTAGTTTGTGTTGTATATAATTAATATAGGAAAGAGAAAAAAAATTGAAGAAAGTGTATGTTTTGATAGAATACGATATATGTATAATGGAGTTTGAGTGATAATTAATGGTAGTTATAATATATAACAAACATATATAATAGATACCACAATAGTTGATGTCAATATATAGGATATTAGTGGTAAAAAGGATTTAGATATAAAATCATATCAAACACAAAATTTTGATGTAGAAAAATATATAAATATATATGAGGTATATGGATTGGTTGGATAATATAAATCTAATAAAGGAAAAAAATAGATTAGAAGTTTTGATGTTTTTTTTTATTAGTGTGGTTTTAAAAAAAAGTGATAATGGAGAAGGTTATAATTTTAAAACTATATCAAAACATGAATTTGAAGATTTATTTTATGACAAAATATTAAATATGGAGTTTGATTTGGAGATGAAAAAATTAATTGTTGAAATACTAAAAATAATAAATAAATAAGATGGGAAAGGATAGAATATTATTAACTAAAAAAGATTTAAGTGAATATTTAAAATGTAGTATAGGTAGTGTAGATAATTTTATGAAAGATGGTAGAATTAAATACATAAAAATTGGAAAATTGGTAAGATTCGATAAAAATGAAGTAGATAATAATTTAGGTTTAGTAAAAAATATAGAATTAAAACATTTAATAGGTGATGGAAAAGATTGATATAATAAATAAATATAGAGTTTCAATAAATAAGAATAGAATTGAGATGATTTGGAATGATATCTACCAGGTTCATAGAATTTTTAGATATAAAAAAAGTGTTGGAGAGATTGTGGATATGATTTGTATGAATGTAGTTAGGGTTATGGAGTTAGAAAATCAATTTAAATCTATTAAATATAATTTGGATAAAATTCAAAACTTGAATAGAGAAATTAGATTAAGTGGAGTTCAAGATTTAATTAATAATAATCAACTTGAAACTTATATTAGAAGTTGTGACAAAGAAGAAAAAAAATTAATAACTCAATTAGATTTAGGTATAAATGATATAATTGGAAATATTGAATTAAGTGAATTTAAAAATAAACAAAAACAACACTCAAAAATATATATGTAATGATTAAGAAGGTAAGATTTAATATGGATTTAAGGGATATAGTGGATAAATCAAGAAAATCTAAAAGTGGTAATATTATTAATTATATGGAACCATATAATGATGAAAGATTAAGTGAATTGGTTGATGAATTAATTTCAAGTCATATTAAAGATTTTATATCAAACTATATTAAAAAGGAATTAAAATATAGTAGTCTTGATTTTGAGGGTAATTTAATCATGTAGAATAGTGTGTTTTAAACGTATTTAAGTGTGTTTTAAACGATGATAAATGAAAATATGATAAAGTATGTGATAGATAGGTTTTAATTGTTTAAATCGAATATTTTAAAGTTATAGGATAAAAGAGGTAGTCAAATATATGACTACCTTTTTTTATCTAAATAAGTTAATTTAGTTTGTTATACTAATTGTTTTATAAAGGTTGTTTTTATTTCTTAATATCTTTATCTTCATTTTTAGTATCAACACTTTTTTGAGGAAGATTATTTTTGATGTCTTCTTTATTAAATTGTTGTTGAAAATTGATAATAGATGTAATTGATGTTTTATTTTGAATTTCAAAATTTGAAACATAATCTTTAAAACTTTTATCAACTACTTCATAAAGTTTTTGGTTTGTGAAATAGGAAATAAGTTTGATGTGTGATAGAGTGTCAGGATAAATAAGGGTAGTAAATCTTAATAATTCTTGTTTTGTTTTTAATTCATTCATAATTCTTGTTTTTAAATGTTAGGGTATAAAATTATAATCAATTTTTAGGGTAAACACATTGAATTAAATAAGTTGTAAATGGAAGTTATTGTAATAAGAGATAAGAGTGATTTTGAAAAAAAGATAAATGATGAAATTTTACTAAAATCATTTAATGTGTATTGTAGGGTTTCTACTATTAGTCAAATTGACAATACTTCATTACAAAATCAAAGTGAAAAAGGAATAGAATATTGTAAAAAATATCATGATAATCAATTTAAATATATAGTTGTTTGGAGAGAGGAAGGAAAAAGTGGAGATGATTTAAATGATGGGATTGGGGAATTTGTAAAGAGAGAATTATTATCAATAATTGTAAATAAGTGGGAAGAAGGAATAATTAAAAATTTCTGGGTGTTTGATTTGAGTAGATTAAGTAGGAATGAGGATAGTAGTATGATTTTAAAACAACAACTATTTAAATATGGAATTGACTTGTATGTTGATAATAGTCAATACAATTTTGATAGTAAACAAGATAAATTAATGTTTTCAATTTTATCATCATTTAATGAATTTGAAAATACAATGAGGTTTGAGAAAGGATTGATGGGTAAAAGAAAAAATTTAGATAATAATAAATGGTGGGGTGGAAAAATTAATATAGGATTTAAAAATAATGGTAAAGGAGAATTAATAGAAGATGAAGAAAATAGTAAATGGATAAAAAAAATATTTGAGTGGTATAGTCAGGGTTTATCAATTTATAAGATAAGAGAGAGATTGATGAAAATTGGAGTAAAAACGGGTAGAGGTAATAGTAATTGGAATACTAGTAGTATTAGAATAATTCTTTCAAATACTATGTATGTTGGATATAAGAAATATGAGGTAAAGGGTATTAAAGGTAAGAGTAAAGAATATTGTGAGAGTAAAGGAATGTTACATAAACATATTTTTAAATGTCAACCAATTATAGATGAAAATTTATTTAATCAAACTCAAAAAATATTATCAAATAATAGGAGGAAAAGTAAAAGTAATAAACATGAATTTTTACTAAAAAATAAGTTAATATGTGGGGGTTGTGGTAAAATTATGAGAGGAAAATTTAATCCTACAAATAACATAAACATCTATAAATGTATTAGTAATGAGGAAAATTCAAGAAATCCTAATTGGATAAAGTGTAATGAGAAAAAGTCAATTAATAGAGAAGGATTAGAAGAATTAATTTGGATTCAAGTATTAGATGTGTTTAAGAATAGTGAATTAGTAAAAGAAACATATAGAAAAACTAATTTACCTAAACACTTAGATGGAGAATCTATTAAAAAACTTATTAATCAAAATAACACAAAAATTAAAAGTAGAAAGAAAAGAATTTTAAAAATTGAGGAGAGATTAGAGGAAAACACAATTAAAAACATTACACTAAAAATTAGTGATAAGATGTTTGAGAGAATAAAATTAGGAGTAGAGGAAGAATTATTAAAAATTCAAGATGAAATTAGTCAATTTGAAATACAAAATAATTTATGGTTGAATGATAATGTTTGGGAAGATTGGTTTGATAGTTTTAATTTATATTTTAATAAAATATGTAAGTATAAAAAGTTTGAGGATAAGAGAAAGTTTATAAATGAGTATGTAGATAAAATAGATGTTAGTTGGAATAAAAATAATAACACACACCACATACAAATTCACTTTATGTTAAATCTTATAAAAGATAGGGGTGAATTAATTAATAAGGATATCTATAAGGTAAAAGGAGGTAGAAATATTTTAAATATAGATGGAATAAATCTAAGAAAATTTAAAAATGAAATAAGTAAAAAAAAAGAAGATAAAACAACCTTTTATAACTACTCTACCGTAACAGACTTAGCCAGGTTTCTTGGTTGGTCGACATTGCAACCGCGCATAAGAGCTACGTGGTATGAAAGCAATTGAAGGGGAATACTACTTATCAATGGAGATAATTCCTCTGGGCAATCTGGAATCTCGATCCATCGATCAGCCATTTCCTTCACCGCGACATCTCCCTTAGTCACAATAGCAAACACTTTACCCTTTCTTGCTTTAACTTCTTGGATATTGCTTACCATTTTTTCATATTGCGCATTTTTCGTGGCCAATACGACCACCGGCATATTCTCATCAATTAATGCTATGGGACCATGCTTCATTTCCGCTGCAGGATATCCTTCTGCATGGATATAAGAAATCTCTTTCAATTTAAGTGCTCCCTCAAGCGCCACTGGAAAATTATAGCCTCTACCCAGATAGAGTGCATTTTCTGAATCCGCGATTATTCGAGCCATCTTTTCTACCTCTACATCAGTTTTCAATGCCTCCTCAACTTTACTTGGTATTGCTTCTAATTCAACAAGATATCTAGCCAATTTTGCCTGATTAATTGTGCCTTTAGTATACCCCAACCACAAAGCCATTTGAGTCAGCACGGTAACTTGAGCGGTAAAGGCTTTGGTAGAAGCTACACCAATCTCTGGACCCGCATGGGTATATGCTCCAGCGTGTGTAGCACGAGGTATTGAAGATCCAACTACATTACAAACACCAAGAACAGTTGCTCCTTTTTGCTTAGCCAATTCGATAGCAGCTAAAGTATCTGCTGTCTCTCCCGATTGGGAAATTGCGATAACTACATCTCCTTGATTGATTACAGGATTTCTGTACCTAAATTCAGAAGCATATTCTACTTCCACTGGCACTCTTGCTATATCCTCAAATAAATACTCCGCCACTAAGGCTGCATGCCAAGAAGTCCCACAAGCAGTAAAAATAATTCGATTAGCTTGGGTTAAGATATTTTTATATTCCAACATTCCCCCCAGGTAAATATCTCCACGTTTGCTATCTATACGCCCTCGCATGCTGTCATAAATAGATCGAGGTTGCTCGTAAATTTCTTTGAGCATGAAGTGCTCATACCCGCCCTTCTCCAACGTCTCGAGTTTCATTTCAAGCTCTTGAACATATGGAGTCTTTTCTTGATTAGCGATGGTTTTTATACTCAGTCCGTCTTTGAGATCAATCAATACCACTTCTTCATCATCAACATAAACGACATTGTTGGTATATTCGATGATTGGGGTTGCATCAGAAGCAACAAAAAATTCGTCCTTGCCCATCCCTATAACCAAAGGACTCCCTTTTCGTGCCGCAATTAACTGCTTAGGATTATCTTCTGAAAGCACAACAATAGCATAAGCTCCAGTCACCTCATTTAGCGCTACACGCACTGCATCAAAAAGCGAAAGTTTAGTATTCTTTTGAACCTCTTCAATAAGATGAACCAAAACTTCAGTATCTGTTTCTGAATGAAACTCATAACCTCTTTTAACTAGCTCCTCCTTTAAAACCGCATAATTTTCAATGATACCATTGTGAATCAATGCAATTTTATTATCTGAGGAGAAATGTGGATGTGCATTAACTTCATTAGGTTCTCCATGAGTTGCCCATCGAGTATGCCCTATACCAATATTACCCGAAGTATCGTATTTACTTGCATAGTCCTTTAGTTCTTGAACCTTTCCCGACTTTTTAAATACTTTAATCTCAGATTGAAGCAAGGCAACACCTGCACTATCATAGCCTCTATATTCTAATCGTTCAAGACCTTTAATTAAAATAGGATAGGCTTCTCGACTACCGATATATGCAACAATACCACACATATTATGTATTTAGGGTTTAGTGTAAAGGATTTCTAAGGTCAGTGGGAAGATCGGGTGATTACCGCCGCCTAACTTAACGCGGTTCCCATTATTATAATTAACAACTTCCAAATTTAAAAAGCTTATGTCCGTTTCTCCATTCACATAACGTTGTATGAATCGAGGAATATTATAGCTAAACGTAAAAGTCGCATTTCCATTAACATCAATAAGCTCAGGTGTTCCTCCATAGGCTGTTGGATTGCTCGTAGAATAATCACTCAAAAAGTATTGAATAGAATCCGTTGTTTTACCACCAGTAAGCAGAAGAAATTCAGGATTTTCATAATCTGTATTAATCGGGTCACCATAATCCGATTGAAAAAAAGAAAGCTTAGCTTGATTGATAACCATCCCCTCCAAAACGCTTAAATCAGGAAGATTAACGATACTTTTCGAAACTTGAAGTCCTCCAATCAACAAGGTTTCGTCATTGTTACTTAAGTCATTAAGTTGAACTTCCAACTCACTTCCAAAAGCATCGTTTTGATATTTGTTAATTCGCAAGGCTTGTGACCCAACATTGAAGGTGTATAAGCTATCTTCAGGAGAGTCACTGTTAAAATACAGTAACAAACTGGTGGCATCACTTGTCAATTCCAAATCAAACAAACCATCACCCCCCGAACTTGATTCTACAGTAACGTACAAACCATTTAAATAGCTCAAGAAATCATCATTATTTTCTGTTGAAGTGCTTCCAAACAAATTCAACAACTCATTACCAAAGGTATTGGTCAAAGGAATTCTCAAAGTAGAATCCTCATCAAAAACAAAACCTACTAAACCTCCTACTAAATTTGCATCGGTACTTAAATCGACACTGGAAGTATAATTTGCGGCAGCGTCCAAAGCCTCCGATAATCGATATACTTCAAAATCTATACTGTTATTTAATGGTCCGAAAGTATCCTCAATGTCTAAAACCAAAACTGCTGAATCTAAACTTGGATTAGTCCCTGGCTCAAAACCTGTGGTACTTAATCTCAATTGCGTATAAAAAGATGCTATACTTTCTCCAAAACGAGCGTCAACTAGTCGCCCTAAAGCGACGTCTCCCTCATTTAGAGCATTCTTTGGATCATCTGCAATGGTGTATGCCGTTAATGCAAGACTATCTAAAGTATTGAGATTTCCTCCCACTGCATCGCCGGTTAAACCGGGATCTTTCTCACAAGAAACAAAAAAGATTAAAACGAAAAAAAATACAAACTTATTCATCTTGGCTTGTCGCAAGGTCTTTAATAAATTTAGCATAATCTATCAAAATATCGTTTTCGCTATTGTAAGGCAATTTAGGTAAGTCTAGCGCTTCAAACTTGGCCAACACATCGTCCTCGACATCATCACTTCCGAGAGTTACGGCATCCGCATAATGCAAACCACCCAGATTTAAATCATTTTCTGTACTCTCACCAAATGGAGCCAACATGTCCGCTTCAATATCTGTATTTCTGGTAACAAAATCTGCAAAATTTTCAGTAATGACACCATCAAAACTTTCTTCTTGATAGGCTGTGAAAACCACTTTACTATTTTCGAAAATCGGTTCAGTTTTATATTGAGTTTTCAACAACAAAGGCATCAAACTCGTCATCCAACCATGACAGTGAATAACATCTGGAGCCCATCCAAATTTTCTAACAATATCTATTGCTCCGAGGCCAAAGAACATCATACGATCTGCATTATCTTCAAAGTTCTTCCCTTTCTTATCTTGGAACATTTCTTTGCGTTTGAAATAATCATCATTATCCAAAAAATACACTTGTAATCTTGCACCAGGTAAGGAAGCTACTTTTATGATTAAGGGGTAATCCTCATCGTTAACCACCACATTAATCCCACTCAAGCGCACCACTTCATGCAAACGATGTCTACGCTCATTTATACTGCCAAATCTTGGCATGAGTACTCGAATCTCTAAATTCTGCTCTTGTAATTTAGTAGGTAATCCAGAAACGATACTTGAAATATCTGTTAAATCGATATAAGGTTTCATTTCTTGCGTAATAATTAATACTCTTTTCTTACTCATATTTAAACGGGGAGTTTGTTTAGACAGGGCATTGACCCTTCTTAGGCATTTAAAAATTGAACTGTAAAGATACAAAATTATGCGCTAAATCTCCCCCCTTCAACCAAAAATCAAAAGGCTTTAACCTTTTTTGGCATATACTCACCCGCTTACCAATTGCACGCATTAGGTGTTTTTATAAATGAATCAATTTATATCATGCAAGATGAAAACAGGTGCGAGAGTTAAAAGGAGTATATCTGCTTTGAAAGAATTGTTCTATCCAAAAATTTGCCCTTGTTGCGGAGATCATATTCAAAACCAGCAATCGGTTATATGCTTAAGCTGTTTGATTTTTTTACCCTACACCAATTTTCACCAGCTTAAGATTAATCCTTTGCACAAAAAGTTTTGGGGTAGAATGGAAATACAACACGCGGATAGCTTATTATTTATGGAAAAATGCTCCAAGACACAAGAATTAATGTATTTGCTAAAATATAGTCATCGTCAAGATATTGGCACTTTTTTAAGCGAGCAAACTATACAAAGATACCTTAACCACTCCTTCCCATCTACTATTCAAGCTATCGTAATTGTGCCGCTGCATCCGCGCAAGGAAAAACAAAGAGGCTATAACCAATGCCATACTTTCGCTCAGCATTTAAGTGTTTCATGGCAAGTACCTTATTTAAAAAACGCCCTCTCGCGCATCAGCCATAGTAATTCTCAAACTGGAAACACACGAATGGAGCGCTGGGAAAATGTAGCAAATATTTTCACTTTAGCAAAAAAGGACGCAATCCAAAACAAACATATTCTGCTTATTGATGATGTGCTTACTACTGGCGCTACTCTCGAAGCCTGTGGCCAACAGATACTAAAACTAACAGGCACAAAATTGAGCATTCTCACCATGGCTTGCAAAGTTTAAAACACAAACCGACGCAATAAAAAAACAATAATTCAGTTTTTAAAATTACATTTGTCTCTCGTGAAAAACATCATTTTTTACATCAGTGTTTTGTCTATTCTTCTTTTTTCTTGTAAAAAAGATAGCTTCTATGGTGGTCAAGGCCAAATACTTACTTTTTCCAACGATACCCTAACTTTTGATACCGTTTTCACTACCGTCGGATCTGTTACTCGATATTTAAGAGTGGAAAATCCGCTAAAAGAAGCCATAAAAATTGATGAAATTAGCTTAGCTGGACTTAATGGTAACCAATTCCGAATAAATGTAGATGGCACTCCAGGAACAAGTATTCAAGATGTGGAAATCCCTGCTCAAGATTATGTGTACATATTTGCGGAAGTAACTGTCGACCCCAACAATCAGAACAATCCCTTTGTCCTTCTAGATGAAATCAGCTACAGCTATAACGGTGTTCAACAAAAGTCTTACCTCAGAGCTTGGGGCCAAAATGCATATTTTCATTTCGGTGAAATAATAGAAGGGGATTCTATTTGGCAAAACGACAAGCCGCATGTGGTCGTGCGAACCGACACATTTCCCGGAGTAGGCGTGGAGGCTTTTGGCTCTTTGACTATCTTACCTGGATGTGAAGTCTACTTCAATCAAGGCAGTGCGATTTTTAGTGACGGGCCAGTTATTATTGGTACTTCGGGATGTCAAGATTCAGTCACCCTCCAAACTGATCGAGTGGAAGATTTGCCTAATGGACTTGAATTTGCCACAACACCCGGATTATGGTTAGGTGTTATTTTGAGAAATGGTGCCACCGGAAGTTTCAATAATGTGCGTATTAAGAATGCCACCTATGGGATCGCTGGCAGGTGGATATTTGATGACTTTACAGATTTTTCAGTTAGTAATCAACCAATCATCGACTTAGATAAAGTTCAAATTCTTCACGCTTCCAACAGCAGTATTTTTTGCCTTAACAGTCAGCTTACGGCAAGCAATTGCTTATTTAATGATGCCAACAAGAGCTTAGCAACACTTGCCATGGGAGGAAGTTATCAATTTGAGAACTGCACATTTAGTGGTACAGGACAAAATGAGGCAGTGGCGCTATCTAATTTTGCAAGCAATGGCACTCAAGGTAGTTATGGAGACCTCGAGCAAGCTAATTTTTCCAATTGCATTATTTATGGAGGAAAAAGCAATGAGATTTTACTCAATAATGAAAATGCAGCCTCCTTTAATTTCCTGTTTGAAAACTGTCTATTGCGCACCACTTTAAATACGGACACTTCAACCTACATCAATTGTATTACTGACATGGGTCCTTCATTTGATTTTACCGCAGATAATGCTTTTTCTCTATCTATCAATTCGCCTTGTGTTGGAGCTGGTCTTGCGAATGGATTGACTGAAGATTTATATTGTAAATCTCATAATTCTCCTAAAGATATCGGTGCTGTTGCCTATCAAAATTAATGCGCCAAATTACGAGACATTTTCATCTAAACTAACATCCTCTTTTGGGAGTATTGGAGGCAACATTACCAATTCTCAAGATTATTTACAAGATTATATGATTCAAGGATTAGATGATGTTTTAAAAAACCAACTAGATATAGTCAGTTTTGAATATTCTCCTGCTGAAAACGAAAAAAGAGTAAGTCTGAGCCTTAGTCTTTCTGAAAATGAAAAAATGAAGGTGAGTCAATCGGCTTTAAGCTATGAAAACAAAGCAAAGTATGAACGAGTTATTAAATTATTAGAATAAGCCTTAGCTACTTCCCTCTTCCCCTTAGTAAGGTAACAATAGTGTATAAAAACACCTTAAAATCTAGTCCCAAAGACCTTTTTTCAATATATATAATATCATATTTTAAACGCTCAATCATTTCCTCTACATTTTGAGCATAGCCATATTTAACCATTCCCAAAGAGGTAAGGCCAGGTTTAACTCGCTGCAGATGCTTTACCTGAGGTGCAATATCACTCATTTCTTGAATATAGTGTTCCCGTTCTGGGCGAGGCCCAATTAGACTCATCTCCCCTTTTAATACATTCCAAAACTGAGGCAATTCATCTATTCTCCACTTCCGCATCACTTTACCCAAAGGAGTTATGCGCTCATCATAATCTGACGACAATGCAGGCCCATTCGGCTCTGCATTGTCGCTCATAGACCGAAACTTATACAATCTAAATAGCATTCCGCCTAGGCCTACTCTTCGCTGAAAGTATATAATACTTCCACCGTCGCTAACTTTGATAAGCAGCGCAACTAACAAGAATATTGGAATAAGTAAAACAATAGCAAAAAGAGCAACCGATGCATCTAGTATTCTTTTAGTATGCTGTTGCCATGGTTGCATAGCATCAGGATAAATATCAATTAAAGGCGCACCGACCACCTCACTCATGCTCACTGATCCAGCAAGTATATCGTATAAATCCGGAATTATTCGAATAAAGACCTTCCGTAAGGAAAGACTGATGATAATTCGATTAATAAAAGTATGCTCCTTTTGTTCAACTGCAATAATAACATCCTCAATATTCAGTTCTTCACAGATTGCTTCCAGTTGATCTACATTTCCCAGCACAGGTAGCTCTTCTCTTATTTGTTTACTTTTATCATCAAGCACTACCAAACCCTTGATGTTATAACCGTAGACCTGTGGATTCGCTTTGAATTCTTCAAAAAACTGATACGCCTTAAATGAACTCCCTACAATAATCGCATTTATCAAAATTTCACCCTTTGCCATTCTGTCTTTAATGATAGTAAGCATAATGACCCTGCTTATAACTGTCAAAGAAAAATGAGCAATTAATAAAAAGGAAAATGTAGCATAGTACTTCGTATAGATTGTTACATTATCATCGAGTAAAAGGATAAAAAATATAGCTAAAACACCTAATAATGACTGCCAAAAGGTTCTAAAAATAGTTTTCAACCTCGATTGACGATAAGATTTGTAGTACTGACCAGTAAAGCTGTACCAAAGAACCCAAACAAGAGGCAATAGTAATAAGCCTAGATTGAAATTTTTATCACTCAATAGCTGAGAGAATTCGAATATGTAATTGTCTACATAACTCCTTCTAAAAATGAAGAAAATTAACCAGGCTATCAAGGCGGCTAACCAATCTAGAATTTTAAAAAAAGCACTATTGAAATTCCCCTTTCTTGACATTATATGACGACAATTTTAAAATTATCGATGTACAAATTCGATTCATCAACATCTTCCAATTTTTCAACCTCAATGAAAAAATTAAAATTTTCAGCAGATAAGGAATTTACTAAGTTCGATATGTCATAATATATTTTATACCAATCTTCTGATGCAAAAATCCTATCTATATAACCCGATTGACCAACCACGCCACCTTGCAAAGTTTCAATCCCCAATCCAAAATCAACATCTCCTTTGTATTCCATTTCAATATATACTCTTTTAAGCGGTGTGATGTCAACTGGCGAACTTGTTACCCCTCGAACCAGGGGGTTCGTATTGTCAAGTTGTATCCACAAAGCCCGACCTTCAATATTATTTGTATCCCCTAAAGAAGTGCGATTTAAGACTCCGAAGATATTACCATTTTCAAAATCTTCATTTAAGGGGAATTCTGTTTCATCATAATACTCAAAAACTGGATTAATAACAACTGTTTCCTCTGGATTCAAAACTACTGTGGTCTTGTAAGGCTGGTATGCTGGATAAATTTCTCTATTGAAATAATCACCCTTCATAAAAACACCTGCATTCAAAATCACCTGTCGCTCTCCGCTCACTAATACAGGAGCTAGAACAGGCAATTCATATGGACCCACATTTTCTCCTTCACTTTCAATCCATAGGGTGCTTATCAATTGAGAAGAAGAGCCTTGACCAACCTTAGCATTAACACGAAGCGAATCGATTTGAATATACGCAGGAATCCCAGAATTAGGGGCCTTAGAACAAGCCGTAATTAGAATTAGGCTGATTAATAATATAAACTGTCTTTTAAATGAAATCATGGAGCATTCTTGTCTTACTGAACGACAAAAATAATTAAATAATATTCAGCCGCTGAATTTTATCTAAAACTCCATAAGCAACCTCCATAGCTTTAAGACCATCCATTGCCGTAACCTCCGTTTCTTTATTCTGATAGATGCTGTTAGCAAAGGACTCCAGCTCCATTTTAATCGAATTGACAGGTATAATTTCTGGCGTATCAAAATGGATATACTTCTTTTGTTTATTTTCTCCAAGGTCTAGCTCAAAAGTATTTATATCACTTGGCTGCTCGTTGTATAGTTTGAATATCTCCGTTTTCTTTTCTAAGAAATCAATACTCACATATGAATCACGCTGAAAGATCCTTGTTTTGCGCATGTTTTTTACAGACAATCTACTGGCGGTAACATTAGCCACACATCCATTATCAAATTCAATACGTGCATTTGCGATATCTGGTGAGTCACTAATAATTGGAACTCCAGAAGCATGTATGTTTTTTACATTCGCATTGACCAATTTGAGAATAATATCTATATCATGAATCATTAAATCATGAATAACTGAGACATCAGTTCCTCTTGGGTTAAATTGAGCTAATCGATGGGTTTCAATAAACATGGGATCAAAAGCATAATCTTTAACCGCTAAAAATGCTGGATTAAATCGTTCCACATGTCCAATTTGAGCCTTTACATTTGCCTCTTTAATTAACTCAACAAGTTGAAATGCCTCTTCCAATGTTGATGTCATCGGTTTCTCAATGAATACGTGCTTAGTGTTTTTTAAAACCAAACGCGCACACTCAAAATGAGAAATGGTGGAAGTAACAATATCTATAGCATCGCAAGAATGAATGAGTTCTTCTAAATCCGTATATCGTTTCACCTGCAGCTTTTCCTCTGCCTTCTGAGCATTACTATCATTGGGGTCATAGAAACCCACTAATTCAAGCACATCAATTTCATTGATAAGCTTCATGTGAATTTTTCCTAAATGTCCTGCACCAAGTACACCTATTTTTAGCATTACAACTGTTTAAGCGAGATTAACTCTATAGCGTTCAAAGTGCTAAAATAAGTGACTAGCTTTAAGAAACAGCGTAATCCAACATAATGGTTTCCAACCTAATTTGTTAAGTGAGTACTAATTTGTACAATATCAAATTATGCTAAAATAGATTCTAAAACCTTTAAACTTTTAATTCCTTTAAAATTTTCGATATGAAAGGTGTAGTAATTAAGAATAATATTTAGGACTTCTTTTCGCTCTTCTTTATTCAATATCAGTCCTTCCTCATGCAGTAATTGATTCCATAAAATAGACTGGCTATCCGAAAGAATAAAAGGATTGGATGACGAAAAACTAGTAAAATCGCCATCTTTTAAACTAAACCTTGGTTGTGTTTGGGTTCTTTGTCCACTAGGGTAAATCCCTAAATATTTCATAAACTCTAGTAAAAAATACAAATGGAAATTTACTTCAAAATCATTATTGTCAAAATTAATCAGGGAATTAGCGATAAAGGAATACAACTGATTATCTTCTTTATCCTCTTGCACACAGTTTGATAAAACTTCTATTAAAAACATTAACACACAAGATTTACGAATATCATCCATGACAGACGTATAGATATATGTGCTTTTATACTCCCTCAAAGATTGAAAACTCTTGTGATCTTGGTAATACATAATCAGATCAAGCAGCATTCCTGATTGGAAATTTGCTGCTTTGCCATTCGCCTTAACGCTTCTCACCCCTTTTATCATAAAGGTTTGTAAGCCATGTGTTTCCGTTAATATTTTAACGATTAAGCTTGTTTCTTGAAACTTGATACTTTTGAAAACAATCCCTTTGGTGGCAACTAGCATCTTACAAAAATACAGATTATGAAGTTCTAAAATGAGCTAATTATCACTCTTGAAAAAGAAAAAATATCGAAAAGGACAGTAAAGTATTCGAACTAAAAAGAGTTTTTTATTTAAAAGTCAATCGGATGAGCATTTAAGCAACGGGCTTATACCACTCCCTATAAGATATGTGAATTTATTGACCAAATAGCTCTTGCTAAGCGAAGTCATCGTGAAGCTACAAAGCATCGCAACAACTAGAAAACTTCCCGAGCTATCGCCGCAGTATTTTCACTTCTACTCATCGTATAATAGTGGATACATGGTACATTGGCATTCTTCAACTCTTTACTTTGTTGAATTGCCCATTCTATTCCTACCTGCTTAACCCCTTTATTATCCTTACACTTATCTACTTCCTTTTGCAATTCTTCCGGAATATCAATGTGAAACATACTTGGCAACACATTTAAATGGTTCTGAGTTGCTATAGGTTTCAAGCCTGGAATAACTGGAACATTAATTCCAAATTTTCTGCATTTATCCACAAATTCAAAATATTTCTTATTGTCAAAAAACATCTGCGTAACAATGTAATCAGCTCCTGCATCTACCTTTGCTTTAAGGTATTTTAAATCACTATTTAAATTTGGAGCCTCAAAGTGTTTTTCTGGATAGCCAGCAACACCTGCACAAAAATTTGTATGAAAATCTGAGATGGTTTCCTCGTGTAAAAATTGTCCTTTATTCATTTTATGTACTTGGTCGACCAAATCAACCGCATAAATATTCCTATTTACTCGATCTTGGATGTGATACTCGGACTTGCCGATCTCATCTCCCTTGATGATCAATACATTCTCTATACCCAAATAATAAAGAGAAAAAAGAGCATCCTCTGTCTCTTCTTTAGTAAACCCTCCACAAATTAAGTGTGGAACAGCCTCCACCTGGTATTTATTCATAATTGCAGCGCAAATACCTACCGTTCCTGGTCTTTTTCGTACTGGTATTTGACGCAATGTACCATCCGAGTTTTTTCGATAAGTAATTTCCTCTCGGTGATAAGTGACGTCAACAAATGGAGGTTTAAACTCCATTAAAGGGTCCAGCACCTTATACAAATCATTAATATTTTTACCTTTCATTGGTGGGAGTACCTCCAAAGAAAACAAGGTTTTTTTAGTCTGATTGATTAAATCAATTACTTTCATAGTGCAAATTTACATCTTGTTCATATCAAAATCAATTTTTTGAGTAATTTCACACTTACTTAATGAGAAAGCTTTGACTATAGGCCTTACTCCCTATCAATATTATGGCGGATATTAAAAAAATAGCAAATCAGAAAATCCTTATTCTTGATGGTGCCATGGGCACCATGATTCAGCGGCACCCCTTAACTGAAGAAGATTTTCGAGGTGAAAGATTTAAAAATCACACCTTCCCATTAAAAGGGAATAACGATTTATTATCAATTTCTCGACCATCAATTATAAAAGATATTCATCGACAATACCTTAATGCTGGAGCGGACATCATCGAAACGAATACCTTTAGTGGAACTACGATTGCTCAAGAAGACTATGGGTTAAATGCTGATGATGTATACGAAATCAACTTTCAATCTGCAAAAATCGCAAAAGAAGTTGCCAGTGAGTTTACAGATAAATTTGTTGCAGGAAGCATTGGCCCAACCAATAGAACGGCCTCATTATCACCAGATGTGAATAATCCAGGATATCGAGCTGTAACTTTTGATGAATTAAAAGATGCTTATAAATTTCAGGTGAAAGGACTTATTGACGGAGGAGTAGATGTCTTATTGGTAGAAACGGTTTTTGATACACTCAATGCAAAAGCTGCTCTATTTGCCATTCAGGAGTATTATTTGGAAAACAATATTAGCCTGCCAATTATGATTTCTGGTACGATTACAGATGCGAGTGGAAGAACATTAAGCGGTCAAACTACTGAAGCATTTTTAATTTCTATTCAGCATGCTCCCCTATTCAGCGTTGGACTAAACTGTGCCTTAGGTGCAAAGCAACTTAGACCATACCTAAAGGTTTTAGCCGATAAATCTTCTTTTGGCGTTAGCGCTCATCCAAATGCCGGTTTACCGAATGAATTTGGTGAGTACGATGAAAGTCCTCAGGACATGGCAGGGCAAATTGAAGTATTCTTGGAAGAAGGCTTACTAAATATAGTTGGTGGTTGTTGTGGTACTACTCCCGAGCATATCCAAGCTATTGCAAATACGGCCTCGAAGTATAGCCCTCGAACCTTGAAAGAAAATGGCTAAATTTTAAGCAGCTTACTGGACTCTATCCAAGCTTCATTATTGTCCTCTAAGCGAATTTTTGTCCAATCATCAACTCTATCTAGCAATTCTACTTTAAGACCTTCATATGCTATACGCACCTCTTGATCCGAAGCATTTGGTCCAGCCCTTAACTGCACTTCTTCACTCATGATAATGGCATAATGATAAGCAATTTGAAGCTTGTTATTTTGAATCGCTAAAAAAACATGCATCAAGCATAGCAAGACGATCACCCATGCAAAAGCCTTAAAAAAAGTTTTTTTTATCAATCCGTTCAAGGCAAAAACACCTACACCCACCCAAGCTAAGCATACGGCCCAAGTAGCCCAAGAATTTGCAGACCGATAAGTAAGTAATTGTTGCCACCATTCAACAAAAATCAACTTAGGTAGGGGTTCTATTTGATTGTTGCTTTTTAAATATGCCAATTGTAAATTATGTTTGGCTTTGGGGTTGGCTGGATCCAATTTTAGTACTTTTTCAAAGTATAGAATACTCAAACCCAGTTCATCCATCCGATAATATGCATTCGCCATATTAAAGTATACCTCCACCACATTAGAGCTAGTTTCTAAAATCGCTGCATACTTAGAAATAGCCTCTTTATAATTGCCTCCTTCATAAGCCATATTAGCTTCGCTAAAGAGTTTTTCTGAGGCGAAAACACTCCCGGCATTAAGCAAGAGAATTATGAGGATATGTTTAAGCAATTTCATTTTCTATATTTACAATCCAAGTGATGGCCGTGTCATAGTCTTCTTGCATTTTACCAAAAGATTGAGGACTATATAAAGCTTCTTCTGCGCTATTCAAGACCTGATTAAACTGTTCGCCCAAGTGCACACTTATCTTTTTTTCCTTAAATTTTTCCAAAACAAATTCCCGATTCAAATCTGCCTGTTCAATATTTAACTTGTCACCAACATACCCGTTAAAGGCATTAAATATTTCTTTATAAAATGCCTGTTGGTCTTGTCCATCTAAAAATTGTTTAGCCTTTCTGAGTCTCCTCTTAGCTTCTTGAGAAGCACGCTTATTTCTAAGTGCAATTAAATCTGGCTTAAACTCTTCCTTCATACGCAATCCTATCATAAATAGAAAGAACAACATAAATGGGCTTGTCAAGCCAAATTTATATTTCCAAGAAGTATAAAAACTTCCCTCATCATCCAAATCCTCATAACTTAAATAAATATCTTGAAGTTCATATGGATTCGAATCACCCTTTTTCGCCTCAACTTGATCCACGACTAATACCGGAGCTTCGCCTTTTACACTAATTTCAAAAGACCCTGATTTTAGTGTTTTATAGCTGTCATCTTTGGTGTCAAAATATGAAAAACTTAGTAATGGGAGATGATACCTTCCCGGGTATTGAGGCACCAAGATATAATCATACGTTTTGGACCCATTTACCCAGTTTGATTTTTTTGATATATTTTCATTCGTTGCTGGATCATATACCTCCAATTGTCTAGGAAAATCAATTGTTGGTTCTTGTATGGACATTATGTTGCCCACACCACTAATAGTGGCTTTGTAATGAATGGGACTGCCAACTTTTACCTCGGATGAATCAATTGATGTATTTATTTTAAAATTTCCAACTGCTCCAATAAAATCGCTTGGTTTATTTTCAAGCGGTAAAGCTTGAACATCAATAAGTAATGAATTGCTAGCATAGTTATACTCCACCTGCTCATATTTCATAGTTTGAAGGCGCATCCCCCAATAGTTGACCTCTTTTGGCACAGGAATAAGCAATATGGAAGTCATTTTTACAGATTCAATAGAATGCTTGCCTTCTTTTAATGGAAACAAAGCATATTTACCCACTAAAAAAGTCTGATACTGGACGCCACCATATTCTTCAATTTGGGCTTCGTTATTAGTAATTTCTATTTCTTGTTTCCAAAACCCTTTAAACTCCGGATAAGCTGTCACCTGCGAGCCATTTGTATTTATCCGCTGGTAAAGCTTGGCATAAACAAATATTTGCTCACCCACGTATGGTTTAGATTGATCAGTATACAACCGGACAAATAAGTTCTCCTTTGCTTGCTGTTTCCAATCATCCGGTTTGACTGAATGGTTTGGTGAGTTTTGATTCTGTTGAGTGCCATTTTGATTTACAATTGCTTGTTTAGCGACTTGAATATCTACCTCAATTTCATCCGTATACCAGGGTTTGCCACCTATTATAACCGATGCTTTTCCAATAAGTAGAACCCCTTCCGCTAAAGGACGTAAGTAGTAATAAAGACTTACTGAATTTGTTATCTTCCCATTAATATTTTGATAACTACTGCTTTGATTAGGGCCACTTAAGACCTGAAATCCATCAAAACTTGGTGCTTTAAAATTGGATGCATCCGCATTTTCAATCACAAAAACTACCTTATAATCTTTTCCCAAAGTACCTGAACTTGGACCTTGTGCATAAAATTTTGCCTGAGCAGATACATTTATCGACGAAACCGATATTAGTAAAAATAATATGTACTTCAGATGAGTCATTACCAGTCTTTTTCTATGCTGATATTTATCGGCTCTCCTTCAGGCTCATCTAACTTTTCTTGCAATTTGCCTTCTACATTTTCTAACATTTTAAGAATTTGGTCTGCCTGCTCCTTACTCAACTGACCCTCTTTGGGCTTGGCTTGTTCTTCTTTTTCTTGCTCATCTTCTCCCTCCCTTGGCTCGTCTTTCTCCTCTTGCTGTGAATCATCTTTGGATTCTTTCTCCTCATCCCCCTCTTGCTGATCCTGATTTTCTTGCTGATCGTCCTCTTTTTGGTCGTTTTTTTCTTGATTCTCGTCCTGATTTTGCTCGTCTTGGTCTTGATCTTGATTATCTTGCTCTTCGTTTTCCTGCTCTTGTTGCTCCATTAGTTTCTGTTGAGCATAAGCAAGATTATATTTTGTATCCATATCATCCGGCACTAGTTTTAAGGCCTCTTTATAAGACGCTATACTTTGCTCATATTCCTTTTTACTTAAGTAACTATTCCCTAAATTATGGTAAGCATGTGCCTTATCCTCCTTGTCTTGAAAACTATCCACCGCTTTTTGAAATCTTGAAATAGCATTATCATGAACCCCTGCTTGATACTTTGAACTCCCAAGGTTATATTCGGCTATACCCAAAGAAGGGTCCTTGTCTAAGGCCTTACGATAAGCAACCTCCGCTTCTGTATATTCGGCGGTCTCAAACTTTTTATTTCCTTGTTTCACTAATTGGTAAGTGCTTTGAGACCAAACCAATCCCATGAAAAGAGTAAATATCGATATGAATAATAATTTTTTCATTTACCAAGACAAGTATGTCGATTTTCTCTCACTAAGAATAAATTCTAAACATAGGCCAATAAACGCAATCAGCAAAAATATTGGAAAATGATTCTTAAAGCTAGTGTAGACTTTCTCATCAATCATCCTTCCTTCCTGTCCATTTAGGACGACCAATATGTCATCATATATTTCAGTGGATGCAGCATTTAAATATTTTCCGCCGCCTATCTCCGCGAGGTTCTTTAACATTTCTTCGTTTAATTGTGAGGTCACAACATTTCCAGAATTATCCATTTTAAAATTTCCTCGACCATCTAAAGGTATTTTCGCAGCTTGAGATGTACCAACACCGATAGTATGAATAACAATCCCTAATTCTTGTGCTTCTTTTGCAAGATTTTCAGCATCCCCATCATGATCTTCTCCATCTGATAATATGACTAATGATTGATATCCTTCTGAATTATCATCGTAGGAATCGATGGCCAATTGAATGGCTTCCGAAATAGCCGTTCCTTGTCTTGGAACCATATCTGTATCGACAGTTTTAAGATACATTTTTGCTCCTGAATAATCCACCGTAATGGGCATTTGAAGATAAGCATTCCCAGCAAAGACGATCAATCCAATCCTATCATTACTCATTTCGTCGATTACTTTAGAAACTATTTGCTTGGCCTTAAGCATGCGGCTGGGGACAATGTCTTGCGCATTCATTGACTTGGAAACATCTAAAGCAAAAATGACGTCGATACCTTCTCTTGTTACATTTTCAAACTTGGTACCGAGTAGCGGGTTGGCCCAAGCTATCACTAAGGAGATAAAGGCCAGAAGCATCAATGCAAACTTAAGGTACTTTCGTCCCACATTACTTGTATTAACAAGCTTTTGAATCAGATGCTGCTTTCCAGTACGAGCTATAATCTGCTTCCTTCGAATCAAAAAAATAACAAAGAAAAAAAGCAAAAATATGCTCAAAATCAATGCCCACAAATGAACGCTATGTGCTAACTTCAACATTATTGATCAAAAATAGAAAAGGTCGCATTCATTTAAAATACTGACTACTTAATTTAAAGAATTTTAACTAGTCTTTTATTAAAAACTAGCAATGGCTGAAATTTCTACATTGACATCTTTGGGTAAACGAGAGACTTGAACAGTTTCTCTTGCAGGGAAATCAGATGTAAAATAGGAACCATAAACCGTATTGATTTTGTTAAAATTGTCCATGTCAGAAATAAAAATAGAGGTCTTTAAAACATTATCAAAGCCCAATCCAGCTTCATCTAAAATTGCTTTTAAATTTTTCATAACCATATGCGTCTCATCTTCAATTGAAGAATTAATTATTTCACCAGTTGCGGGATCAGCAGGAATCTGGCCAGAGATAAACAAAGTGTTGTTTGCTTTTGTTGCTTGGTTATATGGCCCAATTGGAGCGGGAGCATTTATGGTATTAACGATTTCTTTTTTCATGATTGTTTGGTTTTAATCGTAAAAATAAAGCAAAGTCGTATTTTTAGGGCACAATATGCAGATTAAATTAGAACGAAGAGAAGAAATTGATGATAAGCGGTGGAATGGTTGCGTTCACTTTGCGCTTGGATCCCCCCCTTATGCATATACCTGGTACCTCGATAATGTTTGCGAAGATTGGATGGGCTTAGTCGTAGGGAATTATAAAATCGTTATGCCGATTGTTTTGGGAAAGAAGTTTGGCATCCATTACAACTATCAACCTTTTTTCACTCAACAACTAGGCATTTATAGCGATCTTCCTATCAGCAAAGAAACCTCTACGCAATTTTTTAATGCCATTCCGAGTTGGGTTAAGTACATCGATATGTCTCTTAATGAAAGTAATTTTGCTCCAGAAATTGGTCAAAGTGCGGAGAGAATCAATTATTTACTAGATTTAAAGCCAACATACTCAGAACTGCGAGAACAATATTCGGGTAATGTTTTGAGGAAAGTTAAAAAGGCTACTAAAGAAGAACTAGTCATCAACAAACAAATATCTCCCGAGGCCTTTGCGGATTTCTACAGAAAACATACCGGGCCAAAGGTGAAAGGGTTTAAGGACAAACATTATTATTCAATCCTTCGAATAGTTTACAAAGCGATTCATTATAATATGGGATTTATAATTGGTGTAAATAATCAACAAAATGAATTAATCGCTGCAAATTTCATAATAAGTCATCCTCAACGCTTGATAAACTTGCTACCAGCAAGCAGCGCTAGTGGAAACAAATCAGGAGCAATGGCTTTTTTAATCGATCACTTAATTCAAACCAACTCAGGGCAATATAAATACTTGGACTTTGAAGGTTCAATGATAAAAGGGGTGGCAAACTTTTACAAAGGATTTGGCGCAAAAAAGACAAGTTATTATCACATTAAACTGAATCTTTTACCGAAATTCCTACGTATATTAAAGCGTTAAATAAATTTTTGTTTAAATTAGTGCTTTATGCACCTAAGTAAAAACCCAGTCTAGTATGAAAAGACTTTCCTTCATAGTATTAACACTAATGCTTATTCTTGGAGCATCAGCTCAAGACATTCATTTTTCGCAATATTATGCCTCACCACTTACATTAAATCCTGCGATGACAGGATTAATTAATGGTGATTTTAGAGTTGCAGCCAATTACAGAGGTCAATGGTTTACTATTCCAACCAGTAATTCTGTCGCTCCCTACAACACTTACCAAGGATCATTTGATGCTTCTCTATTTCGAAAAAAACTGAGAGATAATGGCTTAGGCGTAGGAGCAATGTTTTATGCAGATGAAGCGGGAAATGGCTCTTTAGCAACTTATGCAGTAATGGGTTCTCTTGCCTATCATCAAGCAGTAGACAGGTATGGTAGAAGTAGACTTTCCCTTGGATTTCAGGCGGGATACATTCAAAAAAGAATCTTTCGATATGATTTGTTGTTTGAACAACAGTTTGATGGGACTATTAATAGTTTTAATCCTTTCATAGATGATGGAGAGAGTAATTTCAATCAAGGAAATTTTGGCTATTTTGACTTAAATGCTGGTGCATTATTTTCATCAATGGCTTCAGAGAAATTCAGTTATTATTTCGGCTTTGCTGCTAATCACTTAACAACTCCAGGAGAAAATTTCCTCGACCAACAAGCAGAGAAAAATGAATTGAACATGCGCTATACTGCTCATGGTGGTTTATCAATCAAACCAGGGAAATATTTCAAAATACTTCCTACGTTTCTATACATGGTGCAAACGCAAGCTCAACAAATTAATTTAGGGTCTGGATTTGAATATTCTTTTTCAGAAAACTTTAAAGGATTTGCAGGAGCATGGGCTCGTATAGTTGGAGGAGTAGATGGCTTTAAAAATGATGCGGCTATCCTTACCCTAGGAGGTGAAGTATCGAACACACGAGTTGGTATAAGTTACGACTTTAACACTTCTGGCTTCAGAGGCGCTAGCAAATCTGTAGGTGCTCTAGAAATCAGTGTAGTATATATACACAACCAAGCAGAACCTGGACGAATTAATTATGAACGTTTTTGTCCTACTTTTTAAGTTGAGCTACCCAACTAATCAATAGCTAATGTGCTAAAAATTGCCTCGAGTTGACGCATGTATCGCTTCTTGTGATCTTCACCAGGTGCAAATATGAATCCATCTAACAAAATCACTCTATTGTTTATATCATCAATAATGTATTGATTAATAAATGGCCCGCCCATAAAATCATTTTCCATCCGCCAAAGTCCGCTGGTCTCATACTTAATGACTTGATTATTTATCGTTTTAGTTTCAATAAATCCAAGTGTACTGTCTGTCGACATATAACTATTTAGAGAGCTGCTACTTACGTATTTACCTCTTTCATTCCGCAATGTAATTCCATAATTGACATCAGGAACTTTGCCGCTATAACTGACAACATCAAAGTAAATAAATATCATACCCTTGGGAATATCCTTTCTTAAGGAAACAAAGCTACCCTCATTCTCCGCGAGCTTAAACTCAGAAGGGATATCTAGACTAATATTATAAAACTCTTGCCATTGTTCCTTTAACTTTCCATTGACTCCATTGATGTATGCGATCTTTTTATGTGCCGCTAAATCCGTTTTTGTAATATGATTAATAATACTTGGAGCACTTGCGGTTAAATTGGCTTGTAAATCGACTGCATCCTTGCCAAAAAGAAAGATGACGTTCTGTGGTTTGCTCCAAACATTCTTTATGATAAACGTTTGCTTTTCACCATTTACTAATTCTTCAAATTCTTTGGCTGAAAGAACCTCTTTTGCCATTTTTAGAATGCCATTTTCTTGATTGCTTACTGCCATTAGGACAATATTTCTAAATCTATACATCAAACTATTAGCTGCACTAAAATCAACCTTGCTGATGTTAAAGATTGTTTCCTCTTGAGGCAATATTCGGTATGATTTTTTAAACGCTTGATTGATTGCCTTTTTGGTTGAACTTGAATTTAAATTATCCGGTAGTATAAACATAAGCTCATCGGCAGAGCCTGTTGAGGAGGGCAAAACATTTGAAAGGCCAAATGAACTTTCTCCATCACCACTGCAGGAAATACATAATAAAACTAAAACAAGAAGTAAAGGATTTAAAAATTTCATTATTGCAAGTTTTACCGTTTGTTAAACTACGAAAATAATTAAGCGATTTGTCTCTTGGAAATCCATCTAACAGTCGCTAGAAACTACTCGTTCATCAATACCTTGGATAAAGAAAATAATTTAGCCTCTTCTTGGTTGTTAGCCATCAACTGCATGCCTACCGGCAGCTTATCTTTAGTATTATATAGTGGCAATGAAATAGCCGGATTACCCACTAGATTAGCCAATACTGTGTAAATATCCTCAAGGTACATCTCAACTGGATCCGTTGTTTTTTCGCCAAACTTAAATGCTGCTGCGGGAGTTGTAGGAGAAAGGATAAAATCAAAATCAAGGTAAATTTTTTGAACCTCATCACTCAGCATCCTTCTAACCTTTTGAGCCTTTGAATAATAGGCATCATAATATCCTGCACTCAAAACAAAGGTGCCTAACATAATTCTATTTTTGACTTCTTTTCCAAAACCTTCCGATCTAGACTTCTTGTAAACCTCATCCATATTTGCTGCATCATTAGAACGGTAACCATAATGCACCCCATCATATCTAGATAGATTGGATGAAGCTTCAGCAGTTGTTAAGACATAATAGGTGGGAATTGTATAATCCAATAATGGAAAAGTTCTTGCTTCTACTTGATGACCGAGATCTTTAAGCTTTTGAATCAAATCCTCAAAAGAGGCTTTAACCTCAGGATTTAATCCTGAACTTTCAATAATCTCTTTAAAATAGGTTATTTTATATTTATTTCCCGATTCCAAGCTATACGAATCAACGGTATTTTGAATAGCGGTAGAATCAAAACTATCCTCTCCATTAATAACTTCCAAAATCTTTTGAGCATCCTCAACACTATGGGTAAATGGGCCTATTTGATCAAATGATGAACCAAAGGCAATCAAACCGTGTCGAGATACCCTACCATAAGTAGGTTTAAATCCAACTACACCGCAGAAAGATGCAGGTTGACGAATTGATCCTCCCGTATCGGACCCTAAACTAGCATGACACAAGCCTGCTTGGACGGCTACAGCACTCCCTCCGGAAGATCCACCCGAAACACGAGTATTATCCGCTTCATTTAATACAGGTCCAAAGGCTGAATTCTCATTTGACCCTCCCATGGCGAATTCGTCACAGTTTAATCTCCCGATAATTATCGCATCTTCCGCTAAAAGACGCTCAACAGCAGTTGATGAAAATAAGGATTCAAAATTCTCAAGCATTTTAGATGAAGCTGAGACCTTGTGATTGGCGTAGCAAATATTATCCTTTATTCCAATGACCATCCCAAAAAGTTTACCTTTTGATTCACTTTTTAGATCTAGCTCATTAGCTCTAGCCAATGCCTCATCCCCAAAGACCTCTAGAAAAACATTTAACTTTTTTTTGGATTCAATTTGTTCTAAAAAATGCTGAACGAGTTGGTTGCAACTAATTATGCCTGCATTAAGATCTGCCTGTAACGCGGTAAGAGAAGTATATTTTTTCATTAAAAAGCTCTTACTCCGTCTCTTTTGGGTCAGGTTTTACTTCACTTTTTGGCTCTTTCATCCCATCTTCAATCTCGTTTTTGATAGAGTTTTTAGCCGAATTGAATTCTCTTACACCACTTCCTAAGCCTTTCATTAACTCAGGTATTTTTTTACCTCCAAACAATAATAACACGACAAGCGCTATTACAACTATTTCTCCTACACCTGGTGTCCACAATAACATTGTATTCATAATTCAAATGATTTATTAACAAAATTACAAGGATTTACTTAGAAAAGGGAATATTAACTAAAATTGTTAATAGGCATCTAGCGAGCCAACCATAGCTCAGGGTTAGTTTTTTCCATACCTTTCCAAATCTCCAAATGGACTTTACTCGTGCTACCTTCGGTATAAGCAACTCCTATATTTTGTTTGGTATTTAGTTTTTCCCCTGCAATAACCGAGACAATCTTTAAATTAGAATAGACCGAATAATACTCTCCATGCTTAACAATTACCGAGTTTTGAGTTGAAGGCAGGTAAAATGAGTTAACCACAGTTCCTGAAAATACCACTCTCACTAATGCATCCTTTTCAGTTTTGATATCTACTCCATTATTATTCGTATACACGTGTTTCACGCTTTCATGCTCATGTTTTCCAAACTTACTTATCACAAAGCCTTTAGCGACTGGCCAAGGTAATTTACCCAGATTATTGATGAAATCATTGGACAATTGTTGTTCCTCTGGAGTTAAGGATAATCCTTTAGCTGGAGCGGGCTCACCTTTATCAGCGGCCTCCTTCGCGGCCTTTTCTTTCGCTAACTTTATTTCTTCCTCAATAATTTTTTGAATCTGATTATTCAAGGCTTGAGCGGCTTGATTTTTATTATTGACTTGCTGCTTCAGTCTCTCCTCATCACTTTGAAGCTTAGCAATCAACTCACTCTTAATTGATCTCTCTGCCTCAAATGCAAGTCTTTGCTTTTTCTCCTCATTCAGAAAAGACTCTTTCGCATTCTTCTCTTCATCTAACTTTTGAATCTTTACATTCAAGTCCTCGATGGTCTTTTCGATTAAACTCGCCTGATTTTGGCGAGTTTTTGCATAACTTCTAATGTAAGTAAAGCGTTGAATCGCTTGGTTAAAACTGTCTGAGGAAAACAAAAAACTTAATGCATTTGTTGCATTGTACTTGTTCTTGTATGCATTCAAAACCATATTGGCATACTCTTCTTTTAAGCGAAGAATATCCATTTCTAAAGATGTAATTACTTCCTGCTTATTCTGTATGTTTTTTTGAATAAACTCAACTTGAGAATTAATATTGTTAATTAAACTCTGTCGAACATTTATTTTAGAATTAATAGATTTCAACTGATCTAAAGAATTCGATTTTTCTGCCTGAGTACTGGCAATTAAAGTTTCGATTTGTTTTATATCATTTTGTAATTTCTTGTATTGATTTTGTAAGTTCGCTTTCTTGTTGGGTTGAGCGTAAGAAACCTGGTAAGCGCCGTTAAATAATAACGCAAGTAAAAGTAATTTTAGAAAAATTGATTTTATGGGGAATCGATTTTGCATTTAAATCTAGTTTTTCAACCTATCTGGTACATTAAATGGAAATTCTAAAGCGTTTTCTTTCTTTACTTTTGAAAAATTCATTTCAATAAAGACATCCTTTCCATTTTCAGAAAAATGGATATTTCTAAGCATTGCAAATAACTGCTTATCTATAAATTTATACTCATTGAAGTCCATTTCAATGTTCCTACTCCCAAATTTCTCATCCATTTCTACCCTGCGATACTTAAAATTTGGCGAAATTGTATACTTTGCATCTAAACCATTATAATCATTATTAATAACGTAATTCTCGTGATCCAACAACACTTTATACTTACTCAACTCATCTTGAAAGATATTGCCTACAATTAATTTTTGAAGGAAAAGAAGGCTGGTTTGAAACGATAAATATTGATCGATAAAGGTGTACTCCTCATCATAGTATTTGTTATTCAAGCGATCAATAATCTGTATCCTATCTTCAGTCATCAACACTCTTGCTCCTTCAATTCCAAATGGTCCAGTTAATGAAATCCAAATGGTCGAGTTATTTTCTATTCGAATATTTGCCGTAAAACTTTGATTAATTGCACCATCATCAAATTTTATACGCGCTTTAGCTTGTAAAAAATCGAATTCATAGTTAGCGGCAAGCATTTGTTTAGACAATTGCTTGGCACTCATCTTTTTTCCAGCAGAACTACTAATTTCACTTGTGCTCTTGCAAGCGAGAACAAAGACAAGTAATAAAAAAGGTAAAAGTCTATTCATACAATGTTTTATCTGCAATTTTTTTTACTAATTTCTCACTACCATCGCTGAGTTCAAGAGCTTGTTTCCACTTTTCTAAAGCATTTTTTTCATCACCTAACTTAAACAATATGTCCCCTAAATGCTCCATAAGAGTAGCGCTTGGGTTTTCCGATGCATCAATTGCTTTCATTTGCCATTCTTTCGCATCCTTATATTTTTCTGATTTGTACAGCACCCATGCATAAGTATCCAAAAATGAACTATTGTTTGGTTCAATCTCATTAGCTAAAAAGCTCAATTCTTCCGCTTTTTTTAAATTCTCTCCACGAAGCGATAGATAGTAACTGTAGTTATTTAGTACGTATGCATTTCTTGGGTTTATATCTAAAGCTTTTTCAAAATGCCTATCGCTTTCCTCAAAGTTGTTCAATTCATTGTAAACATCGCCCATATTAGCGTATAATTGGGCCTTCAATTCTATATTATCTCCAGCCATTTTTATTCCTCGAGAATACGCCTTTTCAGCTTGAGCATAGTTCTTTTTTTGCTGATACCCAAGACCATTAAAAAAATAAACTAATCCTTGATTGGGGAAAAACTCCTTCGCTAATTCAGTATATTTAATCAAGGTATCAGAATTTTGTAAATCGCTATTTATAAAAAATATTTGTTGCCATACCGTAAAGATGTCTTGTTGATGCTCCAAAGATTGATAATAATAAAACAAGGCTTCTTCAGGACTATTATCCAAATTTCGTAAATCACCGGCTATGGCATATCCTTTTGCTTCTTTGGGGTGAGTTCGAATTAAAATATCCGCTAAATCAAATGCCTCTATAATTTGTTCTTTTCTTTGATCATAATATTGGATATAGTTATACAGTACTGAAATCTTTGCATCAATGGGTATATCCGGGTTAGCAAAAGCTCTTTCTGAATATTCTATTGCCCTCTTCTCATCACCAATAGTTTTATAGTAATCGGCTAGTGAGGTTAATGCGTAAACATCATTCAGATTTATCTTTAAAATTTCTTCAAATGTTTCTACCGCTCTTTTCGTGTTCCCATTGATCAAATAATAATTGGCCAATTCATTTCTAAATTCGAGATCAGCTGGAAACGTATCGATTAATTTCAATAGCGTGGCTTCCGCCTCCTCGTGCTTACTTAATCGAGCGTATATCTTGTGTTTTTGCAAAGACGCTTCAGCCTGCACACCGATAGCGGCTTCTATCTCATCGTAAACACTGATCGCTTGTTTGAGCTGGTCAGTCAAAAGCAGATAATATGCTTCCTGAAAGTAAAAGTCATATTCTTGAGTGTTGTCAGTACGTAGAGCATGATAGATTTTCGCAGCTTGCTCATATTCAAATTGAGAAGCTAATAAATCACCCAAAAATATTCGATACCATATATTTTTGGGAGAAAGCTCAAGTGCCTTTTCCATATTCCTTTGAGCGCCACTATAGTCTTCTGCTAGCTGCTGTAGTTGAGCCAGTTCATAGAATGCAGCATCCAAGTTTGGATGTATTTTTACAGCAGCACTAAACTGCTCATAAGCCTCGTCAAGGTCTCCGGTTAGTTTGGCTTTCTGTCCATCAAAAAACAAGCGCTCTGCTTTTAACAAAATGGCTTGGCTAATTACCATTTGCTCTTGATTCTTATCCGCTTTTTTATTTTTACTTTTCTTTTGCGAGTAGGTCGAATTGAATTGTAAAAAACAAAGTGTAATAAGTATATATTTTATTCTATTCATCTTTAACTGTTGTATAATCTCCAAGGCTATAATCTCGAGCCCTTAAACTAAGCTCCACTTTGTTGCCTATCATTGCCCTTTCCAATATAACGCCATTTATACTTGTTTCAGTTTGAATTATAGAATTTTTAACAATACTATTTTTTATTATCGACCCTTCTCCTACCGAAACATGTGGTCCTATTATAGCATTTTCAATCACCACATTCTTCCCAATGTAACAGGGTTCGATGATTTGTGTTTGTTTAAAATCCTTGGAATACAATAGTTCTTCATTCCCGTGTGCATGCTCTAATACACGCTCGTTGGTATAAATACAAGCCGCTTTATTTCCACAATCCAACCATTCAGTTACTTCCCCTGGAACAAACTTCGCTCCTTTCTTTTTTAAATTTTCTAATGCATTGGTTAACTGATACTCTCCTTTTTCCCTAATATCATTATCCAAAAGATGTTTAATTTCACTTTTCAATGCCTCCCCATCCTTGAAATAATAAATTCCAATAATCGCTAAGTCTGAAACAAATTCCTGTGGTTTTTCGATGAAATCATTGATAACATTATCGCCATCCAACTTCACTACGCCAAAAGCCTTAGGGTCATCTACTCTATTCACCCATATCACTCCATCCTTAGAGGCATCGATTTTAAAGTCGGTACGAAAAAGTGTATCAGCAAATGCAACAATCACATTGCCTTCTAGGCTCTCCTTTGCACAATAAATGGCATGGGCAGTTCCTTCCGGACTCTCTTGATAAGAGATAATACATTTCGTATTTAAGGCTCGAGCTACCTCTTGTAATTTATCTTCGGTGGCTTGTCCAAATTCTTTTCGGATAATAAAATTGATTTCCTCAATAGAACCCTCCACAGATTCAACCAAGCCTTCCACCAATCTTTGTACGATAGGTTTACCCGCTATAGGAACCATTGGTTTTGGAATTGTTAAGGTATGAGGTCTTAATCTGGATCCCCAACCTGCCATAGGTATTATAATCTTCATAGTTCTGTTTTTTAGACAATCAAATATAATTTATTTATGCAGCTATCTTTGTTTAAGCAGTGGATTAACATCTTTTACTAATGCGATAACAATAAAACATATCAAAAGGGCATTTTTCCATATAAGCTGCCCAGTAAATGACTCAGGAACGATGTATTTGGATAAGGCAAAAAAGCCTAAGCCAATGCATAAGTAAAAGAATACTACACCCAGATCATAAGGCACTGGATAATACTTTTTTCCCCATTGCCAAGAAATAATGGTCATCACCAAGTAACTGGCTAATGTAGCCCAAGCACTTGCCCAATAACCGTGAGTAGGAATGAAAATTACGTTGATTAGAATTGTTACACCCGCACCAACAATTGAAATCACCATAGCATAATGAGTTTTGTCACCCAACTTATACCAAACCGATAAATTGTAAAATATTCCTAAGAAAAGATAGGCCATCAGTAAGATAGGCACAATATCTTTAGCCCCTCTATACCCTTCCTCGATAATCAGGATTATCCAATCGAGATTGAAGGAGACCGCCAAGAAGATTGTCATCCCCATAATTACGAACAAAGACATGGCTTTGGCGATAGTGGGTAGTGCATCTTTATCTTTTGCTTGACCAAAAAAGAAAGGTTCTGCTCCCATTCGATAGGCTTGGACCACCAAACTCATAAATATGGCTAGTTTATAAACCGATCCATATATACCGACTTGAGTATTCCGCTCCATTAAGGATTCTTGAGGCAACAAATACTTCAAGAGTATCCTATCGATAGTTTCATTAACAATACCGGCAAGGCCGACCACAATTAATGGCAAACCGTATCGCATCATATCCGTCCAGGTCTTCTTACAAAACTCAAACTTCGTTCGAATGAAATCAGGAACAAAAATTAAAAAGGTAAGCGCACTAGCAGCAAGATTAGCTATGAAAACATACAACAAGGCATGCTCATTTTGCAAAGGCAATCCGAAAAGTTTGGGATTTCCTTTTAACAAGGGGTACAATAAGAAGAAGTTTAAGCCAACCGTAATTAAGACATTGATTAGTTTAATCTTCACATATTGCAATGGCTTACCCTCCAAGCGCAACTTGGCAAAGGGGATATTACTCAAGGTATCAAAGCCAATAATAAATGAAAGTATTACCACAATATGTGATAAATTGGGGTACAATAATGCACGAGCTATATTTTGAGAAAACAAGCTGATGAGCATGACGAAAAAACCCGTAGTTAGTAGCAAGGATACCATAGCCGTGCTAAATATCTTTTGGTGATTCTCTTTATCTTTCGAAGCATACCTAAAGAAAGCCGTCTCCATGCCATACATGAGTAGAACATTAACAAAAGCAACGTATGCATATAGCTCAACTATTATACCCATGTCACTTTGATTCTCGCCAAATACATAGGTGTGAAAAGGATTTATCAACCAGTTCAATGAACGCACGAGGATTGTGCTAATTCCGTATATGGCCGTCTGGCCAGCTAAACGTTTAAGTTTACTCAAGCTTTTTATACAATTATCTTTAACTCATCACGCTTTCCTGAAACGTGTTACTGACCAAAGGTAAACGAAAGTGTTGGTAGAAATTAGGCTGATGAGCTATTTTAGTACACATCAAAGTAGTAAGTTTGCCAAGAATGTACACTAAAAGATGCACATGTTAGCCCCTTTTTTACTTGAAGACAAAATTGAAGCCGGTTGTGATGAAGCAGGAAGAGGCTGTTTAGCGGGGCCTGTAGTTGCTGCTGCAGTCATTCTACCAAAAGACTTTAGTCATCCATTACTGAATGATTCGAAGCAAATCAATAAGAAAAATAGAGCGCTTCTAAAGGAAGTAGTTGAGCGTGAGGCTTTGGATTATGCTGTGGCTTTTGTTGACCATAATAAGATTGATGAAATCAATATTTTAAAGGCCTCCATTCTAGCCATGCATTTGGCATTAGACCAATTAAAATCTTCTTTTGGTCACATTATTGTAGATGGAAATCGATTCTACCAATACCAGAATATTCCACATCAAACCATTGTTAAAGGGGATGGTAAATTTGCATCTATTGCTGCTGCAAGTATTTTGGCAAAAACTTACCGAGATAAGTTTATGCTCAATGCTCATCAAAAATTTCCACATTACGGCTGGGACAAAAACATGGCCTATGCTACGAAAATACATCGAGCTGCGATAGATGAATTTGGGCCATGCGAGTTGCATCGAAGGTCTTTCAAGCTACTTCCCGATCGAAGTAATTTAAGTTTGTTTGAAGACTTAGACGATTAAACGCTGAGTAGGTTCGAATAAGCGCGCCTGATCATCACCTACTAAATATCTTCTTGTTGTTGTTCTAGCTCACCTGCACACCAAGTACAATCCTCTTTGCCACATCCCGTAAAATCTAATGCTTTTATCTTCTGATAAGTACTTATAATTTGATTCTGGACAAATTCCACATCTTGCGGACTTATCACAATTTTCTCTTTATGGAATTTGCCAGTATTAGGCTCAGGCTCTACAAAGTCAAACTCTGTTCTTTCTAAACTCCAATTTCGTTGATCTATGCTTGTACTATTTTGAATCAAAATTTTATAAAACACAGCTTGACGCCAATAGTTTCCTCCAAATTCATCTTCAAAACTAGGTTCCTTTCCAGGCTTTAATGCTTCTTTGGGTCCTCTTAAGCTTGGCTTCTTTTCGTTTCCGAACATCCCAGTCTTATAATCCACTAAGACAACATTATTCTTATCAAATTCTAGCTTATCAATCTTACCAGTTAAGTTGATATCCTTGTAAACCGCCACCATTTTCTTTTCAAAGTTCACTTCTTTACTCCAAGAATTTATATACTCCTTGTAATAAGCTGGAAAGAAATTCTCTATATAATTTAATCGTTGCTTGTATTGCTTTTTCGTAAAGCTATCCTGCTGTTTATACATTTGCTTTTTACCTATCTCTACAAACTCTACAACACTGGGAAAGACATCACCTCTTTCTTTCATTTCCTTAAACAACAACTCAATCGAGTCATGCACTGCACTACCAAATGCCATATGCTCATTCTTGGCTTGCGGGATTTGAATAAAATTATGATAATAGAATTGTAAAGGACATTTCAAATAATTATTGAGGTGAGTAACACTCATGGCATATTTTTCCAAGCGTTTTTTGAGCATATTTTCCTCTATCAATTCCGGAGAGATTTTCTCTTGCATCAATTGGAGAATGTTAAACTCAAAAATTTCTTCATCGTTCAATTGCTTTTCCTCAATGAGTAAATCAGTGTTCTCCTGAATCTCTGTCACCAAAGTTGAAGCCAGTAATTCCTTGCCATTCAGGTCATGATCAAAATAACTAATCTGAAGATGTTGCTTAGCTCTGGTGATAGCAACAAAAAATAAGCGCCTAAGATCCTCATGTCTAGATTCATCTGATACATGCTCAAACAATCCTTCTGGAAGCTTAAATCCTCTGTTATTCGTTTTTCGCTTCTCCCATAAGCTACTGCCGCAGCCAATCAAAAATACATATTCATACTCCAAGCCTTTTGCACTATGCACCGTAGTCATTTGCACTGCCTCTTCGGCATAAGATGACTTAACAAAAGGGAGAGAAATTTTATACTTTCTCAATTGGTCAATTCCCTCTAGCAATTCAGCCACACTCAAATTTGGCCTTCTCTGATTTTCTTGTTTTATGTAATCAAAAATCGTTTTTAACTCTTGTAAAAGCCATACTTTTTCTCGATGTTTTTTTATATAATCTAAGACTTTAAGGTCATCCAAGATCGTTTGGAATAGCAACTGAACAGGCTTCTCCTGCAGATCTTTTTGCCATTTATTAGTCAATGCTGCAACCTCCTGAATATTTTGAACGCTTTGTTCGTCAAATATCTTTTCTAATTTCATAAGGGCTTCACGCCAGGTTGTCTTTGGATTGCTGTATCGACTTTCCCTTAGCTCAAAACTCAACCTGGATACTTGTATTGCTTTAATATTAAAGAAGGGATAATTAAGGAGGTTAAATAACAAGTCTTCTCGACTATGAGCTATTCTACTTTCGTCCACAATATATCTAAAGACATCTAACAGATTATTGGTCAAGCGTTCGTCCAACACGTTAATGACTTTCTTGGTATGGACAGGGATGTTTTTCTGGTTTAAGCATTGCTGCAACTCCTCAGCTTGTTTATGTTGGTAGTACAAAACACCTATCTCGTGTAAATCAACTCCCTTTGCCTTTAGTTCGATGATTTGATTGGCCACATCCGCGATTTCATGGCTAGGATTTGGGTAAATTCTCAGTCGAGGTTTGATCGTATTGTTTTGAGCCACGTCGCCAGATGCATCCAAATTCTTATCCAATTCTAGCTTCTTTAGCTGATGGACTAGGCGCTCCTCATTGTGCTCAATACTTTCTGCAGAGAGCTGCAATATTTCTTTTGTGGAACGATAATTATGTTTCAATACGATTACTCTTTCCTTTTGCTCTTCTATAGGCAAACCTGCCAAAGTATCCTGATGAAAATGAACAATATTATCCAGATTAGCCCCTTGAAATCTATAGATACTCTGATCATCATCGCCTACTACGAATACGTTTGGTTTCTCCCAAAAGGAATACAACAATCGTAAGATTTCATTTTGAGCACCATTAGTATCTTGATACTCATCCACTAAAAAATATTGAAATTGCTCTTGATAACGACTAAGTAACCATTCATTTTGCTGAAAAGCCTGCATGACATCTAAAATCATATCATCGTAGTCATAGCGATTTGCCTCTTGCTTTAGTTTTTGATAGGTCTCAAATAACTTAGCAGCAGCAATTGTACTTGAATATTTTTTAACTTCAGCATCAATTAGCTTCTGTTTCAAATCGCCTTTTTTGTAAGAACCATCCTTTCTAGTGGTTTGATATATATACTCCTTCTTCTCTGGCAAACTAGCTATATATTCCTCTATATGTTTTTCAATTATGTCAGCAGTAAAATTCTCTCGTTTCATCGTCGAAAAGAGCCCTTTTAGCCTTTTTACATCATAGTATAGGTCTCCTCTCCATCGTTTTAAAACATTATCTTTCTTCAATCCATCAATCAGCTTTTCGAGCAACTCAATTTCCTCAATATCCGTTATCGGTTCCATTTCACCAAAACCGAACATTTCGGGATTATCCTGAATAACCTTATTACAAAAACTATGGAAAGTATGAATATTAACCTTGTAAGCTTCTGCTCCAATGAATTTAATCAATCGCTTTCGCATGGCCGTAACTCCAGCATCTGTGTAGGTAAGGCACAAAATATTTTCCGAAGAGGCAAGGCCCTTATCTAGAATATTTCCTATTCTTGCCGCTAGGATTTGAGTTTTCCCCGTTCCAGGACCAGCCACAACTAAAACAGGGCCTTCGGTGGTTTCCACTGCTTTTTTTTGAGCCGGATTTAATTTATTGTATTCGTCGGTGAAGCTAAATGTTGCAGAATGCATAATTGATTTTTAAGGGCAAATTTAAATGAGCTAAACGCATAGTATATGCGCTTCTTGTAAAAATAGAAGATATATCATTATTCCATCCAATTAGCAGCATACATCTTAACTTTGCTTAAAAGGGGCTTTGATAATCCTCGTTACTGATAAAAGTCGGATCATCTAAAGTAAGTAAGAAAGCTTTCAATGCAGCTTTTTCTTGCGCATTTAACTGGACACCACCTTGTAAAGCTTGTTTCATCAATGGGTCAATGTTTGGTGTAGCATGAACGCCTTCACTATAAAAATCAATCACCTCGTCCAGCGTAGCCAATCGTCCATCGTGCATATAAGGTGCGGTGTATGATAAATTTCTTAATGGAGGCGCTTTCATTTTTCCAATATCAGTTGAAACCCCATTAAAACCTCCCAAACCTTGATCATCGTATGCTGCAATTACATTAACGTCTTGAAGACCATTATCATGAAAATCATTATCTGTCATAAATGGATAAACCCCATGGCAATGAAAGCAATCCCCTCTTTCAGTAGTAAACACTAAATCAAATCCTTCCTGTTCAAGTGAAGTAAGCGTCGCTTGCCCCCTGACACTTAAATCATATTTAGAATCTTTTGATATTAGGGTTCTTACAAAGCTTGATATCGCTTTCACCACATTTGTTTGATCAACTTTTGCATCTTTAAATGCTTTGGCAAATTCAAAATCGTAAGTATCATCCGCTTGAATATCAAGCAAAGTAGTCTCCCACTCTGGATGCTGTTCATTATTGATGGCATCATTTATAGCTTCTTCAAGCGTCATGACTCTCCCATCCCAGAAAAAGCCCTTATCCGTCCAAGCTAAGTTAAAAAGAGGTGAAGAGTTTCTTATTGTAGGAGCACCGATATCATTAATTGAAAAAACCAAACCGTTGTCTGTAAATCCATTAGATATGTTGTGGCAAGTGCCACAACTCATTGTCTTTGTTTTGGAAATCTGTTCATCATAAAACAGCTTCCTGCCCAACTTCACCTTAGAAAGAGTTGTTGAATTATCCAAAGGGTCCTCGATATCCGGAAAACGATACACCTCTTGGAAAACAAAAGGGGTGTCATCAAAATCCTGATTATGATTTACATCTTCAGAGCACCCGCTAAAAACAAAGGTTAGAAGGAGAATAAAAAATGCTGCGAATTTGATTAAGGAATGTAAAATTAGTTTGTCGTTAAAGCATTAACAAAATTATTCATCAACTTTTGAGCCAAAGGCATATTGTTCATCGTATGTGTCTCCGGTTCTGTAGTAAAATTAATATTGGCAAACACTTCATTCAAATCAAGCGTGGTGATAAGTGTTGTCGAATTCCCCTTGTTTATTGTAAATGATTGAGGGACTTCCTTGTTTTGGGAGAACCCATCCATGCCCACGTGATAAACAAGCGGCTCATCTATACCATTTTTAATCCTAAAACCTTCTATTTTAAAGTAAACATAGGCATTAGCCATAAGCCAATACATACTTCTATTGAGGCTCATTGGGTGGTCGCTAGCATATGAACTTGGGTCAGTGGCTCCGCGCTCATCACTCAAGCCGACAGTATATGTTGGATTTTTGTATGCTGCTGCATCTAATGTGAAATTGTAATCTAAGGAAGAGGGCTCAGAGAAATCGATGAAAGCAACATCCTTTAACGCTAGAGAGGTAATGCCGTCTTTATCACTGATACTCGCGTCACAAATATAATATTGAATTAAGGTAAAATAAACAGAATCTCCATTCAATAAATAGGTTTGATTTAGTTCTAAGTTTCCACCGTTTAATGTTGCGGCGTATTTCATATTCAAATCACCCTCACCTTGTTCTTCTTTACAAGCGCCAATACTTAGCAATGCAATGGATATAATTAATAAAAAATAATTTTTCATGTTTAGTCTGGTGGTTTAAGTAATAACCGAAAAGGTAAAAAAAAGTTTTTCTATAGCTAAGATAGGAACTAGATTGACTAATTTAACTGATAAATGTTAAAATTCTGTAGTATGAGCCAAAATAATATTGTCGATTTTTTTACATTTTACTTGATGCAGATGCTTAACAGTATCCTTGGTAAACAATACCTCAGCTATTTTTTCTTCTCGATTAAAATTTAGAATATTGATATTATTCTTAAAACTGAGTTGCTTCTTACCATACCATTTGTAAACAGCTTCCTTTATACTCCAATACATTATAAAATATTCGCTTGTACCTTCATGGCCAATATCATTAAGCTCTTTTTCATTTAAAAATTTTGGGGCAATTCGTTGCACCTTATCATTAATGGGTTCAATATCAATGCCAACCGATTGGGAAACAGAATAAACTGCTGCAGCATAACCCTTGCAATGGGCAATTGAAATAAAGCCATTATCATCTAAAAGATGAGGCTTCCCCCAATGATCTTTTTTAAGTCCATTTGGACAGAGTCTTCTTTGGACATACCGAGCAGCAGTCCATTCTAAAATCCTTGAGGCGTAGGTTATGTTTCCCAATTCTTCTTTCTCTTGTTTATTTAACTGAAGTTCTTTTGCGAAAAAATCCAAAGATTCTGTAATCTTCCAAACCAACAGTTGATGGGAATCCGACTCGTCCTGATAAATAATGGGCATTATCCCTCCAAATTAAAAGTGAGTGTAAATATTCTGGAGAACATTTTATCAATAGCTCTTGAATAAATTAATGCATCATTGGGCCTTTTAATATTACTCAGACTATGATAAACTTTGATTTCCGGTGATAGGACAAAACTCGGGAAAAAAATCTGAAAGCCAAGACCCATTTCTGCGCCAACATCATGTTTATTGACTAACAACTGTGTCTCTGTGTTTCTCTCGTTTGAGTTCGAGTTAAGGTCATAATTATAACGCAAACCGCCCAATACAAAAAACCTAAAATCCTTTATAGGTTTTGATTTATATCTCAGATACAGTGGCATGCTTAAATAAATGGAGGAGACCGTTTTTGTGTTTACTCGATTATCTTGGTCGGTAAACTCGATAGATTTATCGGAAAAACTTAAGGTAGGAACTAATCTTAGGTCCCAATACTTGTGAAATTGAACATTTCCAATAATCCCTAAATCGAACCCGGGACCAAACTTTGAGCTAATTAATTTTACACTATCCGTTTGAAGAGCATTTAGTTTTGGTTGACGAACTACTTTAAAATCACCATAATTAACCCCAATGGCTATGCCAAAGTAAATTAACTTATTCCCCTTTTCAAGGTAATTCATTTGTGCATGAATTCCAGAGAATAAAAACACGGATAATATGGTTAAAATTATTTTTCGCATATGTACATTGCGCATATTCCTAACGTTAATGCTTGATGTTTAGCATTTGAATAGCCCATTTTTTTCAAGATTTTTACAAAATCTTCTCCTTTTGGGAATGCTTCAACCGATTCTGGAAGGTAAGTATAAGCTCTGTGATCCTTGCTAAAAAGGCGACCTACGAGCGGAAGAATACCCTTAAAGTAGACACTGAATATCGCTTTTAAAAATTTATTGTTGGGTTGAGAAACCTCAAGAATAACCAATGGTGCACCAGGTTTTAGTACCCGATACATTTCACGAAGCCCTTTCTCTAAATTTTCAAAATTTCTAACACCAAAACCAGCCGTCATTGCATCAAATGAATTTGATTCATAATTCAAGTTTTCACTGTCTCCTTTCACAAATTCAATGATGTTATGCCTATTCTTCTTCATTTTTTTTCGGCCAATAGCCAACATCTCTTCACTTAAATCTAGAGCCACAATCTTATCCAATTCAAGCATATTTGCCGCATCAAACGCAAAATCTCCCGTACCTGTTGCCATGTCCATAACACATTTAGGACTATACCTTCCAATATGTTTAATCGCTTTTTTTCTCCATAATCTATCTATCCCTGCAGATAGCAAATGATTCAAAAAATCATACCGATGTGCGATATTGTCAAACATCTGTTCGACTTCTTCCTTCTTCCCCTCACCGTCTTTGTGGTAAGGCTTTACGTGCTCGTTCAATATTTATCAATTATGGTTTTAAAAATATAATACAAAGTTAAAAATATCCCATTTAAACCAACTACTTTTCTTTATTGCTTTCTATACTTCTTTCAATGTACTATATTTACAATTGTTATGAAAGGAATTATACTAGCTGGAGGTTCAGGAACGCGATTGTATCCGATAACCTATGCAATCAGTAAACAAATCATGCCTATCTACGATAAGCCCATGATTTACTACCCTTTATCCACATTGATGCAGGCAGGAATAAATGAAATTTTAATCATCTCTACCCCCCATGATTTGCCGAATTTCGAAAAGCTATTAGGTTCAGGAGAGCAATTTGGTTGCAAGCTTAGCTATGCGGTCCAGCATGAACCCAATGGCTTAGCTCAAGCCTTTGTTATTGGCGAAGACTTTATTGGAAAAGATAAATGCGCATTAATTCTTGGCGACAATATTTTTTACGGTTCAGGTTTGCGAAAGCTTTTACAAAGCAACAATAATCCCGATGGTGGCGTTATTTATGCCTACCATGTCAGTGACCCTGAAAGATATGGAGTGGTTGAATTTGACGATGACTTAAAAGCCATTTCAATAGAAGAAAAACCAAGTTCGCCAAAGTCTAATTATGCAGTCCCTGGTTTATATTTTTACGACAACAACGTAGTGGAAATAGCTAAAAAAATTAAACCAAGTCATCGAGGGGAATACGAGATAACCGATGTAAATAAGGAGTACTTAAAGCAAAACAAGTTAAGTGTAGGAATTCTGGATAGAGGAACCGCTTGGTTAGATACGGGCACATTCAATTCATTAATGCAGGCTACTCAATTTGTTCAAGTCATCGAGGAAAGGCAAGGACTAAAAATAGGGTGTATTGAAGAAGAAGCTTATATTCAAGGATTTATAAATAAAAAACAATTAGAAGATTTAGCCAAGCCATTACTAAAAAGTGGTTATGGGGAATACCTAATGAATTTAATCAAATAATATGGCCAAAATTTTAATTACCGGGGGTGCTGGATTTATTGGGAGTAGCCTTGCTGAAAGACTTTTAAATACAACGAACCACCAAGTTGTCGTAGTTGATAATTTGTTAACAGGAGATACAAGAAGGTTAGATAATATCAAATCTGATTCTTTGCGTTTCATTAAAGCCGATTGCAATAACTTCCAAGACATCTCATCTGTTATGTTAGCCTATAAATTTGACTACGTCTTTCATTATGCTGCTGTGGTTGGGGTGCAAAGAACTTTGGACAACCCGAAAATGGTATTAGACGATATTATCGGCATTAAAAATGTGTTAGATCTTTCCAAAAACACTGATGTGAAACGTGTTTTCTTCGCATCGTCTTCTGAGGTTTATGGAGAGCCTATAGAACATCCTCAAAACGAAGCGACTACTCCTCTAAATAGTAGGCTTCCATACGCAGTAGTAAAAAATGTAGGCGAAGCTTTTTTACGAAGTTATAAGCAAGAATTTGATTTAGATTACACCATATTTAGATTCTTTAATACCTACGGCCCTAAGCAAAGTACTGATTTTGTAATGAGTAAATTTATTGCGGCAGCAAGTAAAGATGAGGATATCACCATTTTTGGTGATGGGCTTCAGACAAGAACCTTCTGTTTTGTTGATGACAATATTGATGCCTGCCTCAGTAGTTTTGAACATGGTCATTACATCAACGATACGGTTAATATTGGGAACGATTTTGAAGTCACAGTGCTTCAGTTAGCCAAAATTATTATTGATGTTACCGGATCTAAATCTAAATTGATTCATTTACCTGCTCTAAAGGAAGGTGACATGAAAAAAAGAAAGCCAGACATTGAAAAAATGAGAAAACTGTTGGGTAGAGATTTACTTCCTATTCAAGAAGGAGTTAAGCGAATTTTAGAGAATGGTATTAAGTTTTACGGTAAATAGATGAAGATTTTAATAACAGGAGGCTGCGGATATATTGGTTCACACACTATTATTAATTTGATAAATAACGGCTTTGAGGTTGTTTCAATTGATAACTTTTCAAATTCATATGCCTCGGTACTCGATGGCATTGAATCAACAACAGGGATCAAAGTGAAGAACTATGCTGTCGACCTATGCGATTTAAAGGCAACACAAGCAATTTTTACTCAAGAAAATGAAATCGGAGGGGTCATTCATTTTGCCGCTTTAAAATATGTTGATGAATCTGTTCAGGAACCATTAAAATATTACACCAATAACCTAGTTAGTCTCAGCAACGTACTTAAATGCTGTAAAGAATTTAATATTTTAAATTTTGTCTTTTCCTCCTCTTGTTCGGTCTACGGCAACGCTGAAAATCTTCCCGTTGATGAAAATTGTCCCTTAGCAAAAGCAGAAAGCCCTTATGCTCAGACCAAGGTGATTGGCGAGCAAATTGTTCAAGATTATGTGGCAGCATATGGCGGCAAGGCAAGTTTGTTGCGTTATTTCAATCCTGCAGGCGCTCACCCAAGTGGCCTAATTGGTGAGCAGGCAAAAAGAAATGGTCCAAACTTAGTGCCTAGAATAACAGGAACTCTATTAGGGCTTCACGACACATTCATTATCGCTGGGAATGATTATCCGACTAGAGATGGCACATGTATTCGAGATTATATTCACGTTTGCGATATTGCTCATGCTCATACCCTTGCATTAACATGGCTGATAGAACAAGGTGATTCAAATCTTTGCGAAGTATTCAATTTAGGTTCAGGAGAAGGGGTAAGTGTCCTCGAATTAGTTAAAGCTTTTGAAGAAGCAACAAGTCTTAAAATAAACTACCGAACCGGTGATCGCAGACCTGGTGATGTAATCGCCATTTACGCTGATAACAAAAAGGCAAAATCTGTATTAAAGTGGCGAGTTAAACACTCCTTAAAGGAAATGATGAGAAGTGCGTGGGAGTGGGAAAAAAAGATACACCAGTAGTTTAAATAAAGTTCACTTCTGGCGTAAGTTTTATTTTGAATTTAGCTAAGACATCTTCCTGAATATCTAAAGCTAAGTTTTTGATATTTTGACCTTTAGCGCCCCCATAATTGACCAAAACCAAAGCTTGTTTATTGTGTACGCCGAAATTGTTAAATCGCTTCCCTTTCCAACCTGCCTGTTCTATTAACCAACCGGCTGGAATTTTTGAGCTTGTATTATTTATGGGATAACTAGGCATGTCTGGGAAACTCTCCTTAAGTGCATTGACAAGGTTAAGAGGCACAACTGGGTTTTTGAAAAAACTACCCGCATTGCCAATCTCTTTTGGGTTTGGTAATTTAGAACTTCTTATAGCGATAACTGCATCACTTACTTCTTTAATTCCTGGAGAGATTACGCCCATGGATGTAAGCACGTCTTGAATAGCGCCATAACTCACATTAACCTCTGAAGACTTACTCAATCTAAATGTAACAGAAAGAATGATAAATTGATTTTTTAAAGTATTCTTAAACACACTCTCTCGATAGCCAAATTGACATTCATTCCGATCAAAAGTTACCACTTGTTCTTTATCAATATCCCAAGCTTCTAATTCATAAAAAACATCTTTTAGCTCTACACCATAAGCACCAATATTCTGCATAGGAGATGCTCCAATTCTTCCTGGAATCAGAGACAAATTTTCGACCCCTGCCCAAGCTTTATCTATCGCATGCATTACAAAGTCATGCCAAACTTCACCTGCTGCAACTTTAACATATACACTGGTATCATCCTCCTTGATCAGCTCTATTCCTTTAAGATTGTTATGAACAACAATACCCTCATAATCTTTAGTTAATAAAATATTGCTTCCTCCCCCCAGTATTAGTCTGTTGGTCGCAAAAGCATCTAGTGTATTGAGTTGCGAAAGTTGACCAATATCTTCAATAGCAACGAAATAGCGAGCATATGCTTCTAAACCGAAAGTATTATAGGATTTTAAGGGATGATTTTCTTGCATGATTATTCATTCAATCTATTTAAAGCTGCCGCCGCTTTTTGATGGATGCTATTCTCGTATTCATACCCATCTAAACCTAAACAAAGATTATAATTTTTAATGGCTTCGGTAAAATTTTCTTGTTGCTCGAATAAAAAGCCCAACAAATATGCCGAATTTGCTGCATAATAATAGGGCACGCTCCTGCCATTAGCAATCGTAATCTGGTAATACTGAATGGCCTTATCAAATTGTTTTGCCTTATCAAATATTCGAGCCTTTCTATAAAAGTACTCCGTTTTATCATACTTATTTTTAAAACTATTTACGGTTTGCGAAGAAAGCACTTCAAGTGCTCTTGTCAGATAATTCCCATCAGTTAACAGTCGAGCTTTTAGCAAAACTGGGTTTGGGGCTACTCCAATTTTCAATTCCTTCGCTGCTTGTTTATCGGTATCAGTTACCGCTCGTCCTACTTGAGAGACCTTGTTTAAGTATTTGGTATAGCTAGCTTTATCTCCTTCAGTAATTTTATTCCAAGCCATCTTGTGCCACGCAGATTTTAGATAATCCTCTCCTTTATTTTGATCTAAGAAGGCCCTAAAATATGTATTTGCATCAGCATCTTGCTTGTAGGTCTTCCCTATTCCTAGTAAAAAGTCTGTTAAGGGGAAGCTTGAATACTCACTCCCTTTAGGCCTTGACAACAATGCATCTATGCCCTTATCACAATAATTGCCATATATCCCTATGTGGCCTAAAGAATAGGCATCCATTAAATTCTGTTTTGCATCAAATCCATTGGAGACTAATACAGACCAGGCTTCATCTGGATCGTTTTGTATATGTAGCAACATAAATGCATAAATAGTAGCTGCTTCATGTTGAAACAAATGATTTTGGTTATTTGCTGCTCCTTTTAACATATTGAGCCCTTTATTAAGATCCCCACTTAAGCCTAAAAATTTAAGTGTCCCTTGGTATTGTTGAGGCATGCTTCCTAGAATGGTATAAAGCATCCCCAAACTTTTCTTGTTGGGAACAAAATCAGGAAAACTCTCCTGGTTTGCCTTTAACTTCTTAACTGCCTTTTTTACATCAAAAATTGCCGATATATATTCCCCAAACTTAATGTGAAGTACAGCTGATTGTGTATGTGTTTCGGCCTGTGTATACAAATAATATGGAGATTGCTTGTCCCCTGTTTTAAGTTGGGCTATTCTATTTTCCAAGCCTTTCTTTTTATGTTCGTACAACTTTACAGATCCAGAAGTATAAACCTCTAAAAAATCGACATAACTAAATAAAAAAGTGACTATTAAATTATTGGGCTGGATGGTTTGTTCTGCACTTAACAGATTTTTACCTTCTTTTAATTTAAGCTTAATAATATTTTGGTACGCGTCATTACAACGATCATTGAAATCAAATATTTGCCCCTGTAGGTGAATACCAAAAAAGCAGAAAAGCAGCAACACTAAAATCCTAAAAACCAACACCCATCAAAAGTAAGAGAAAAAACAGAATGTTTATCTCAATTTATAAGAAATAGTAATTACGCCAAGTCCTTGAATAGTGTTTCTTTCAATTCCTGAAACCTCTACATTAGAAACTGAGTATGCTTGCTCAAATTGATTGACAAGCCGGTGTTGATAGGCAAAGTCCAGCGCAATTTTTTGCCATAAAATACCAAAACCAGCGGTCAATGTATGGCCGGTAAAGTCAAATCCAACGACTTGATATTCAGACCGAATTGGACTGCCTGTATAATTATATCCTGCCCGAACCCTAAACTTTTTAATTACGCCTTCAATACCAAGCCTTACATTATGTCCTACTTTATATTTTGCCTTAAGGTTCGCGTTAATTTCATCTGAAATTTCGCGGAAGTCATTTTCAAAAGTATAACGCATCGCGTTGTAGCCTATTGCTTCATAGTCCATGGATAAAAATCCTTTATCCTTAAAGAAAAAACTAGCACCGACATTAGCCCGCCATGGCAATCGAACACGGTATTGAAAGACCCCTTCTCCCGAATTAATATTATAGTTATCAAAATCCAAATTACTCTGAAGACTGGAGGAATACCGTTCAGTTAAATTTATTCTTTCGGGTGTTTGAAATCCCGTTCCTAATCTAAACCATTGATTCACTTTATACAAAACACCTAGTTTAAAGTTAAATCCAATACCCTCTGTTCGATAATCTTCCTTCAGCTCAAAATCATTAAAAAAGGTATTGATATCTCCCGTGGCGGCATCCTCTTCAATGAATCTTGATTCTCTACTATAATTTAGTAAAGGGACTCCAATACTAGCACCGATAAATAGTTTGTCAAGGTAATTTGTCCCCAATGCGATCAGCATTTCATCTTTTCCACCTTTGGCCTCAACAAACCTTGTCTGATTAATAGAATCGAGAATTGGGCTTGTATAGTCAAATAAACTTGAGTCGTAATTGGCTAAAAAACCATAAAACCCGTTATATGTATTAAATGAAACCTGCTCAACTGAGGTCTCATTTGTAAATTGGCCGTTATACACTTCCGACATTTCATTTGCCCAATTCCATGTGATTGAAGACCCCGGCATAGTATTCAATCCTGAAATTTTCTCACTGCTATTATATTCACCCAGGCGATTGAAAGCAAATCCAATTGTTGTTCCACGAAACAAAGCGTTTTTTTCTGCGTTTTTGTCCGCAAATACAAAACCTAAACTTGGTATAGAAGCATTCAAATTAAAATCAGCTTCTTCGTTATTTAGATAGCTCGATTGATTACTTAGGGTGTTAACACCGAAAGAAAATTGAGCAACAGAGCTCCGATACATTGCAATACCTGCCGGGTTGTAAGCGAAATTAGACATATCTGCTCCTACGCTTGAAAACGCCCCGCCCACTGCAATATATCGAGCAGATCCTGCATAATTGTTCGTTGAATATCTTAGAATATCCGATTCGTAGCTTTGTCCTAAAGCACCAAATATATTCAGCATTAAGACATTAAGTAAAATAAGACAGTATCTATTCATACTATTAAACTAGTTCTTTTTAAATGAATTACCACCACCCTTTTGAGCTGGATTAGAAGGTGATTTATTATTTCCTCCACTTGGAGATTTAAATGAATTATTGCTTGGCCCATTACTCGGAGTCTTATATGAATTATTACTTGGTGCCTTGAAGTTGTTATTCCTGATATTATTATTCGTAGGTTTTTTATAGGTATTGTTTGGTTTATTAACCGGACTATTTGAAGGAGACTTGGGGGTGTTAACCTTCGGTTTAACCGCATTATTATGACTTGGTGTTTTTACCTTATTTTTTGAGTTGTTATAATAGTCGTATTGTGGAGAAGAGGGTTTTACTGAATTTGAAGGAGTATTCACCTTCCCGTTAGACGGCTTATACTGCACATTATTGCCATTACTTGGAGATTTAACATTTCCAGAATTTGGAGTGTTGTACTGCACGTTATTGCCACTGCTTGGCGACTTGGCCGTTGGATTAGAAGGCATGTTTAACTCACCACTATTTGATGGTATTTTGATCGTAGTATTGTTCGGTGTTTTTACCGGGTTATTCGAAGCGTTCCCACTCAATGTTGCAGCGGGTATTTTAATCGTAGTATTCGAAGAAGGGGCATATACCTTGCCATCATTTGGTGATTTTATTGTGGTGTTACTTCCGGTGTTGCCATTTGAAGTTTTACCCATTAAACTTGGTTGCTTTATGGTAGTACTTCCACTTGAATTATTTGATGTGCTTCTTGGGCCATAATAAGCCGTTTCATTTCTCCAACCATTTCCATAGTAGCCAGAACTTCCACACCAAGGATTATTTACCCCATAATTTGGTCTTCCCCAAGGACTATAGGAATTATTGTTCCAAGCATATGAACCATTCCACCCCCAAGGATTGTAGTTGTATGCACCCCATTGGTTCCAACCCCAGTTGTTATATCCATACCAATTGTTGTACCCCCAATTGTTGTACCCCCATGGATTCCATCCAAAACTTCCATAATATACATTAACACTAACTACGGGTCTGTTCCAGCCCCAATTGTTCCAGCCCCAATTATTGCCGTAGGTTAGATATGGATTATACCAGTTATTATAGCTATAAAAATCTGTGTACCAATAATTATAATAATTTAAACCAACAGAAGGTTGGTAATATCGACGTAGTTTTTTGGAGTACTCATAATCCTCATCATAATTGTCGTTGTAATAATTATTAGTTACATAAGTATCGCCCTCCTCATCATAGTATGACTCACTGTATGAAGGTTCATCCGGCAAGTCATAATTAGTTTCATTAGAGTTCCAATTATCCGCAGAAGAATCATAATAAACATCATCAAACTGAGCATTTGAAGCTGAATAAACAAGACAGCTAAGGGAAAAAACAAATAGAATTTTAAGCAAATTATTCATAGCATATATTTTTATAGTACTTAAAGACGGCAAAAATTTTAATTTCTTTACTTTTGTCATTGTAAACATAACAAAACGCATACCAAATAAATTCCTATGGGCAAAGGTTTAACAAAACGAGAGGATGATTACTCACAATGGTACAATGAACTTGTTTTAAAAGCAAGTTTAGCTGAGCATAGTGACGTTAGGGGCTGCATGGTAATAAAACCTTATGGTTTTGCTATATGGGAGTTGATGAAAGAGGACCTTGATAGAAGGTTTAAAGAAACAGGTCATGTTAACGCATATTTCCCCTTGTTTATTCCAAAAAGTTACCTAAGTAAAGAAGCAGAACATGTTGAAGGCTTTGCTAAAGAATGCGCTGTGGTTACTCATTACCGTTTAAAAACGAACCCAAATGGTCCAGGAGTAATCGTTGATCCTGAGGCTAAATTAGAAGAAGAGTTAATAGTTCGTCCGACATCAGAAACAATTATTTGGAATTCATACAGAAATTGGATTCAATCATACAGGGACCTTCCACTTCTTATTAATCAATGGGCCAATGTGGTGCGGTGGGAGTTAAGAACGCGTTTATTTTTGAGAACCTCGGAATTTCTTTGGCAAGAGGGGCATACTGCTCACGCATTGAAGCAAGAGGCTATTGAAGAAGCTGAGAAAATGCTCCATGTTTATGCTGATTTTGCTGAGGAAGTAATGGCAATGCCTGTTATTAAAGGCTTGAAGAGTGCCAATGAGCGTTTTGCAGGAGCTCTTGAGACTTATTGTATTGAAGCATTGATGCAGGATGGAAAAGCATTGCAAGCTGGAACTAGTCATTTTTTGGGACAAAACTTTGCGAAAGCTTTTGATGTAAAATATACAGATAAGGAAGGAAAAGATGAATTTGTCTGGGCAACATCTTGGGGAGTATCTACTCGATTAATGGGTGCACTCATAATGACGCATAGTGATGATGAGGGCTTGATTCTTCCTCCAAAGCTGGCTCCTTTTCACGCGGTGATAATTCCATTCTTTTTAAAGAATAAGCCTGAGATTAATGAAAAGTTAATGGCAAAAGCCAATCAAATGGCAGATGACTTGCGTAAAGCGGGAATTCGTGTTCAAATTGATGCAGATGAAACCAAACGACCTGGATTCAAATTTGCAGAATACGAACTGAAAGGATATCCAACTAGAATAGTCATTGGACCACGAGATTTAGAAAATGGAACGGTAGAAATTGCACGAAGAGATACTAAATTAAAAGAAACCTTAAGCAGCGATGACATTGTTGGTGTAATTCAAAATCTTTTAGACAATATTGAAAGCAATTTATTAAAAAAGGCTCAAGAATTTCGATCAGATAACACTCATCAGGTAAGTAGTTATGAGGAGTTTAAATCAGTTTTAGATAGCAAAGGAGGTTTTATAGAGGCTGACTGGGATGGAACTTCCGAAACCGAAGAAAAAATTAAAGAAGAGACTGGCGCAACAATTCGCTGTATTCCATTAGAAAATAACCTGCCTAACGGATTGTGTATTTACTCTGGAAATAAGGCCAAGTACAAAGTGCTTTTTGCTAGAGCTTACTAGACTCAATATGCTTGATAAGCGGTATTTGTACAAAATAGATAACCATGAAAAATAGCAACTTAGAACAAATCGGGCTTTATCTTAAGAGTAAAGGCAATCTAAAGCAAAGTGTTTTTCAAAAGACCTTGTCCGTATTTGAGGAGCTAAAAGAAGTTATAGAAAGTCATTCCTCAAAATTAAACGAAACCTGTAAAGATGACTTGTTTGACATAGAGTATAAAGAAAATGGAAAATTTGAAGCGGAATTAACTTTTGCTGGTGACTCCCTTATTTTTAACATGCATACCAATGTTTTTAATTTTCCAGATGATTTTTTCATTCATCAATCGACATATGTATTAGAAGATGAAAGCAGAAAGTATTGCGGAATGATTGAAATATATAACTTCTTAGCAGATTCGTTTAAATATTCTAGATATGCTGATTCAGGTTATTTAGTGGCTAGAATTTTCATTAATCGGGAAGGTCATTTTTTTGTGGAAGGTGAAGATCAATTGGGCTTTTTATACAAGGATTTTGACAATTTGGTTATCAACAAAGATTTCTTGGCCCTTATTATTGAACAAGCAATGGTTTTTTCGATTGATTTCGACTTATGGGTTCCTAAATATCAAGAAGTAAAGGAATTGACGGTAGGCGAAAGAATCCAGCAAAAAGGAACGATTACCCATAAGACGAGTAAACGATTAGGATTTAGTTTTAGCGACGAAGAAAAGGCTTAACCAATTTTATATATTTGAATTAAATCGATTAAAATATATGCCTATTCATAAAAATGCCCCCGATAAATCGGAGGCAAATTAAAATTCTTTTCGGTTAGTTAGGCTTTAACTGCATCGTAATCTGGAACTAAAATCCTACCACAATGCTCACAGATAGTTAATTTCTTTTGATCATCAATATCAATTTGAACTTGAGGGGGAATAGTTGCATGACAGCCACCACATGAATCTCTCTCAACACTTACAACGGCCAAACCATCTTTATATGCTTTACGGATTCGATCGTAAGCTTTCAACAATGCCTGTTCAACTTTTCCACGTGCTTTTTCAGATTTAGTCACTAATGACTTTTCTTCCGCATCCGTTTCTTTTGTAATACGTTCTAATTCTTCTTGCTTTTCTTTAAGTTGATCGTCAATACCTTCAACTTTAGATTTACTTTCATCAAAGTAAGCTTTCTTAGTTTCAAGATTTTCCTTTGCCTGTCTAATCTTCTTCTCAGCCAGCTGAATTTCCAACTTCTGCATCCCTACTTCTTTAGTAAGCGCGTCAAATTCACGACTATTTTTCACATTATCCATTTGCTTCTCATACTTGCTGATTAGCTCGTTAGATTTTTTGATTGAAATTTCTCTTCCATTCAATTCTTCCTCTACTTCTTTGATTTCCTCTTCAATTTTAACGATTCGAGTATTTAGACCAACCAAAGTATCCTCTAGGTCCTCTACTTCCATAGGAAGTTCCCCCTTTAGGGTTTGAATTTTATCAATCTTAGTATCAATCTTTTGAAGATTATTCAAGGCAAGCATTTTTTCTGCTGCTGTAAGTTCTTTTTTTGCCATCGTTACTTATATAAAATAGTTTACTGGATTTGTGTTTTTTTCCGTCAAAAGGAATGCAAAATTACGAAATTTTTTGGTCAATTTCTCTATTAAAAACTCTGAAGTATATTGTTCACTCTCATAGTGTCCAATGTCAGCTATAATCAACTGATTATCAGCATCAAAAAATTCGTGGTACTTAAAATCTCCTGTCACAAAAACATCTGCATTCTTCCTTACTGCTGCAGGAAGCAAGAAACTTCCTGCCCCTCCACAAAGCGCAACACCTTGAATTTTATCGCCAACTATGGGTGTATGTCTTACTACGGGCACAACAAATTTTTCTTGTAAGATTCTAAAGAATTCATGAGGACTAACAGGATTAGGCAAAACACCAAACATTCCCGAGCCAATTTGATGGTTCGTATTTTTTAAGGCAATTACATCGTAAGCTACTTCCTCATATGGATGTGCAGTCAGCAATGCTTGTATTACTATTGTTAAACGATGGTTTTCCACTAGAACTTCAATTTTCTCCTCCTGTACCCTCTCCAATTTGTTGCTGGTTCCGATAACAGGTTTACTCTCTTCGTTTCCCTTAAAGGTTCCTTCTCCAACGCTTGAGAAGCTTGATTCACTATAGTTGCCTATTTGTCCAGCACCTGCATTAAACATAGCATTTAGGACTTTAGATTTATCCTTTAATGGTACAAAAGCTATAAGCTTATTTAGCAGATCCTTCTTTGGTGAAAGAATTTCTAACTGTTCCAATCCCAACTTATCCGCTATTTTCTTATTAACCCCATCAACGACATTATCCAAGTTGGTATGAATGGCATAAATAGCGATATCATGTTTAATCGCTTTAATCACCGTTCTTTCTACATAATTGGATCCGTTTAACTTTTTCAATCCACTAAAAACAATAGGATGATGGGCAATAATTATATTAGCCCCCTTCGCTATAGCTTCTTCAACAACTTCCTCAGTTGAATCTAAGCAGATAATTGCTTTAGTAAATTCACAACTGGCATCACCAATAATTAGACCCGCATTATCATAAGATTCCTGATATGAAGGAGGGGCTAGCTCTTCTAAATAATTAATTACCTCTTGTAAAATCATAATTGTAAATTTACTCAGATTTTATAAAGAAATTATAGAACATTAAAACATATTATATGAAATTAGTAAAAGGAGATCAAGCGCCGAGCTTCGAATCGATAGATCAAAATGGATCGTCTATTCGTTTAAATCAATTTGAAGGGAAGAAAATAATTCTTTATTTCTACCCGAAAGATGACACGCCAGGATGTACAGCAAACGCCTGTGATTTTAGAGATAACTATGCAGAGCTGCAAGACCTAGGATATGCGGTTATTGGGGTAAGTAGCCAGGATGAAAAGTCACACACGAAATTTATCAATAAGTATAATTTACCTTTCCCTTTAATTGCTGATACGGATTTATCCGTTCATCATGCTTATGGAGTCTGGGGGCCGAAGAAATTTATGGGACGAGAATATGACGGAACCCATCGCACAACTTTCATCATTGATGAACAAAATATAATTATCGAAGTAATTTCAAAAGTGAAAACTAAAACGGCTACACAACAAATTAAGGATTTATTAGAAGGATAATTGTTTAGTTCTTGCTTCAATTTCCCGAGTTATTCTATTAAGTATGTGGATAGAATCACTTTTACGATGCACAAAAGCATTTATCTTTGTAAATAAAGTTTATTGCTTTTACTGCAGTTAAACTGAAACAAGCACAAGGAAGCTTAAATGAACGAAAATAAAGAAAACGAAAACTCACCTCAATCCAATCAAGTAATTAAGGTAGATGGAATGTACCAAGATTGGTTCTTGGACTATGCAAGTTATGTTATCCTTGAGCGCGCTGTGCCTTTGATTAACGATGGCATGAAACCCGTTCAAAGGAGAATACTGCATGCTATGAAGGAAATGGATGATGGTCGATTTCATAAAGTAGCCAATATTATTGGGCAAACCATGCAATATCATCCTCATGGTGACGCTGCTATTGGTGATGCTTTGGTAAAGCTTGGCCAAAAAAATCTATTAATCGATTGTCAAGGAAATTGGGGCGATGTTCGCACAGGAGATCGAGCCGCAGCTGCAAGATATATAGAAGCAAGGTTGACGAAGTTTGCCCTGGATGTTCTTTTCAATAAAGAAACCACAAATTGGCAACTGTCTTATGATGGAAGAAAAAATGAGCCAATTGCCCTCCCCGCTAAATTTCCTTTATTACTTTCTCAAGGAGTTGAAGGAATTGCAGTAGGTTTATCAACCAAAATTTTACCGCACAATTTTATAGAGCTAATTCAAGCCTCTATCAAGATTCTCAATGATAAGAAAGTCAAGGTTTATCCTGACTTTGACACTGGTGGATATGTAGATGTTAGTGACTACAATGGGGGGAAACGGGGAAGTAAAGTGAAAGTTCGAGCCAAGATAGAAGTGGCAGACAAAAAAACGCTAAAAATAACTGAAATCCCTTTTGCCACCACCACATCCTCATTGATTGACTCTATAATCAAAGCAGGTGACAAGGGTAAAATCAAGATTAAAAAAATTGTAGATAATACTGCAAAAGAGGTGGAAATTGAAATTGAATTATCTCCTGGAGTATCTCCCGATGTCACCATCGATGCACTTTATGCATTTACAAATTGTGAGCAAAGTATTTCACCAAATGCATGCGTGATTGTGGATGATAAGCCGCATTTCCTTTCTGTAGAAGATATTCTTCAAACCTCTACCCAGAATACAAAGGCCTTACTTAAACGTGAACTTGAAATTAAGCAAGCTGAGCTCAATGAAAAATGGCACATGTCGTCCTTAGAAAAGATTTTCATTGAAAATCGAATTTACCGGGATATAGAAGAAGCGGAAACATGGGAAGAGGTCATAGAAAACATCTATACAGGTTTATTCAAGCATATTTCAACGCCTTCTAAGCCGAACAAAAATAAAGGTGCGATTAGTTTAATCAGAGATCTTGTGGATGAGGACATTGTTAAACTCACAGAAATTAAAATTAAACGTATTTCCAAATTTGATTCTTTTAAAGCAGATGAATACATCAAAAACTTAGAAAAAGAGTTGGAAAAAGTTGCCCATCATCTTGCCCATTTAACAGCATACGCTATTGCCTACTTCGAGGATTTACTGAAGAAATATGGCAAGGGGCAAGAACGAAAAACAGAGATTCGTAACTTTGAAAGCATCGAGATAAGCAGTGTTGCAGCCAACAATACCAAGCTATACGTGAATAAAGCTGAAGGATTTATTGGTTCTGGATTGAAAAAAGATGAATTTGTTTGCGATTGTAGCGACATAGACGACATTATTATTTTTCGTAAGGATGGTGCTATGATGGTCTCCAAGATTGAGGACAAAAAATTTGTGGGCAAAAATATCCTCCATATTGCCATCTGGAAAAAAGGAGATGAGCGAACAATCTATCACATGATTTATGCAAGCCTTACTGATGATAAAAATTATGTAAAAAGATTTGCTGTAAAATCAATAACTCGGGATAAAGAGTATCAGTTGACTAAATCGGATAAGGCTAAAGTGGTGTACTTTGCTGCTCACCCTAACAGTGAAGAAGAAGTCGTCAGTATTCAGCTAAGCTCAAATGCTAAGGCACGACAAAAACAGTTCGACTATGATTTTGGCGAGTTGGCTATCAAAGGAAGAAATTCAGCTGGAAATGTAATTACAAAGTACCCTATTCGTAAAGTAGAACAACTATCACTTGGAGAGTCGACCTTGGGGGGCGTTGATATTTGGATTGACAAAACTGTTGGTCGTTTAAATAAAGATGAGCGTGGAGATTATTTAGGTAATTTCAACACAGGTAATCAAATTTTAGCGATATACAAGTCCGGGGACTATGAGCTAAGCAATTTCGAATTGGCCAATAGGTATGATATGTCGAGTATTATAAACATCGTAAAATACAATGAAAATCAGATCGTATCATGTATTTATTTTGATGGAGATGCAAAAGATTACTATGCCAAACGTTTTCAAATTGAGACCAAAACGGAAGGACAAAAATTTCACTTTATTACCGAGCATAAACGGTCAAGTGTGTCCGTGGTCTCTTCAGCGGAAGAAGTTATAGTAAAATTTAATGTGCTGAAAGGAAAGAGTAAAGAAAAAATAGAAGAACAACTAGAATTACACAACTTTATAGATGTGAAAGGCTGGAAATCGCATGGGAATAAATTAAGTTCCCATCCCATTAACGGGAAAATAAAACTCCTTGAAATTAGGAAAGAGGAAGTTATTCAAAAGCTTGAAGAAAAGGACATAGAGACGAATACGAATGAGCCTGCACCTACTCAGAAAGAGAAGAAAGTGGTCAAAGATATTCAAGCAGAAAATTCAAATGAGAAGCAAAACGATAAATTTAAACCTGGAGATACTTTAGAATTTGATTTTTAGTCGTCAGCAAAATCCGCCAATCTTTAAAATTATTAAGTATCTTGCTGAATGACTATTTTAGAATGGATAGGTATTTTAGCATTAGTTTACCTAGTTGTTTGCCTTCTATTTTACTACACCCAAGAGCTTTTTCTCTTCCATCCTGAAAAACTAGATATCGATTTTAAGTATCAATTTGAGTATCCCCATTACGAATTTTTTTTAGATACTGAAGATGGAGAAATTATCAATGGCTTGCATTTTCAACTCCCCAAAAGTAAGGGAGTTGTATTTTATTTTAAAGGGAACACCAGAAGCATTAAAGGCTGGGGGAAATATGCGCGAGACTTTCTAAGTAAAGGGTTTGATTTCTTTGTTATTGACTACAGGGGCTTTGGAAAATCTAGTGGTACACGATCAGAACGCAACATCGAGCTTGATACCCAAATTGCTTATAGGTATTTAAAAAAATTTTATGCAGAAAGCGAGATTATCATTTATGGAAGAAGTATAGGATCTGGTTTCTCGGCAAGTTTAGCAGCAAGTAATCATCCAAAAAAATTAATCCTAGATTCACCTTATTTCAGTATGTACCATCTTGTAAAAATGTATTTACCTTTTTTACCGGTTGCCTCTATACTTAATTATCATATTCGCACTTACCAGCATATCCAAAACGTAAAATGTCCAATATTCATCATACATGGCACCGATGATAAATTGATACCCTACCGACATGCATTGAAGCTAAGCCAATTGAATAAACGCAGCCACCTAACACGGATAAAAGGAGGTGGACATAATAATTTAACCGAATACTCCACTTATCATCATCACGTTTATGATATACTCAACGATACATTTGATGAGCCTTCCTTCTTTGAAGAATTATTCTGAAAAGATTGTCTTTTTATGCAAGCAACTTTACGAAAATAATCCGCACCGATATAGCTGCTACAATTTCAGTTTTGGCTGGTGCAGGAGCGTCAGAGGGAAAGCATGTCATTGCCAATGAAGGTTTACAATCCGTGAAAATCGATGACAAAAGTCACCTATGCATTTAAGTAGTTTTAGGTCTTCAGCCACAGACTTATTGCCATTGCTGAAACCGCTATTACCATAAACCATTTAATATATTTTTGACCCGAACCAGCAGACCATCTGCTTGCCCACCAGGCTCCAACAGACATACTTCCTGCTAATGCCAAACCGTAAAACAAATTCATTTGTCCATCCAAGGCAAATATCAAAATGGTAGCTAAAGTATAAATAAACATTATAGTTGCTTTAGCCACATTGGATTGAAGAAGCGAATACCTGTTTATAAAACTTAATGCAGCCATTATAAAAAGTCCTGTTCCCGCTTGAATAAACCCACCGTATATTCCTATTAAAAACAAGGCTCCAACAGCCATTAATTTGTGCTTCTTATCCAATCGCACTATTAATTTTTCACCATCTTTTAATTTTAGTGAAGGATTTAACAAGGTCATAATCACCACCAAAACCATAACAACGGCAAGTATTTTATTGAAAACACCATCAGGAATTTCTAAGGCTATCTTTGATCCAATGATGGCACCAAACAAAGCCGAAATACCTAAATATATACTAAATCTGCCTGGGCTTTGACCTTTGCTTTGATAACCGCCAATAGCAGTTGCATTTTGAAAAAGTATAGCAATACGATTGGTCCCATTTGCCATAGTAGAATCCAATCCCAAAAAAATAAGTAAGGGCATGGTTAATAGTGAACCACCGCCAGCCATTACATTAATGATCCCTGCAATAAATCCAACCGCTATCACAAGTATTATCTGCCAAAAATCCATAGAACAAAGTTATGTGTTTATCTTTACTTCGGTTCAAGGAAATTTAAATGGGAAAGACTGTTTTAATAGCAGGAGCAAGTGGATTGGTAGGTAGTCATCTTTTAAACCTGCTTCTAATGGATGAAACTATTGACAAAATCTATAGTCTAGTAAGAAGGCCATCAAAAGTGAAGCATGAAAAACTACAAGAAATTCTATTTGATTTTAATCTTAGCTTGAACTATCAAAATCTGCCCACAGTTGATTTTGGGTTTTGCTGTTTAGGGACAACTATTAAAAAAGCAGGATCTCAAGATGCCTTTAAACAAGTAGACTATGCCTACCCACTTCAACTTGCGCAAGCGCTAAAAGACAATAATTGTAAGGATTTTCATGTTATTACTACATTAGGTGCTGATTCGAAGTCTTCTGTATTTTACAGTAAGGTTAAAGGAGAATTGGAAGAAGCTTTGAAAAATGTTGAATTTGAATCTTTAAGCATCTATCAACCTTCTCTGCTTTTAGGCGAAAGAAAAGAATCTAGAATTGGTGAAAAAATAGCGATGATATTGATGCCTCCATTTGAATTTTTACTGCAAGGTCAACTGAAAAAATACAGAAGCATTAAGGCTATAGATGTTGCTAAAGGAATGCTAGTGAACTCAAAGGAAAATACTCAAAAAATTAAAACAATACTATCGAATGAGATTAAAGAATTGGCTCATAGCATTGACCGTAAGTAGTTGCTTTTTTTCGAAAGCTCAGCTTCAATTTGTAAGTAACGACACAAGTAATTTTCTTAAAATTATGTTAGTCGGAGATTTAACTATCAATCAAAACGTATTAGATGCTTCATATAATGCAAATCAAAAACAGTATGATTTTCAATACATATTTCATTACATTAGACCTGTCCTCAATTTAGGAGATATTGTAGTTGGCAATCTAGGCAATTCATTTGCTCAAGAAGATGACTACCTTGAATCAGGGCTTCAATCGATACCCAGTGAATACGGGATCGCTCTAAAATATGCCGGCTTTAATTTACTCATGAATGCCAACAGAAGTACAGTGCATCAGGAGCTGGACAATTGGACCGCAAATAAAGACTTTCTGAATGATATTCATATTGCTCAAATTGGTTCATTTAAGAATGAAGAGGATCGGACAAAGCGCAATCCCACAATTGTTGAAAAAAATGGAATTAAAGTAGCGTTTCTTAATTATATTGAGGGAGTCCCTTATTACCCAGAGCTATCTCCTTTAATTAATGGCGTTAATGAAAAACAGATTAAACTCGATTTGATTCTTGCCAAGAATAGAGGGGCTGATTTTATAATAGTCTATATGAATTGGGGTAAGGAATTCGAGTCTTCGCCAAATATAGATCAACAAAAGCTTGCTGATTTATTAATCCAAGAAGGAGCTAACGTGGTAGTTGGAACTCACCCAAAATTAGTTCAGGAGGTCCAAGTTACAGATGACATTATAAATGGACATCCTACAAATAGAATTGTGGCATACTCCTTGGGCGATTTTGTGAGCACAAAATCAAACCCTATGAATAATAGCGCTTGTATCTTAGAAATAATTATTGAACAAGACAAAAGTTCTGGCGTCACATTTATTAATAATGTTGGCTATATACCCTCTTTTAGCAGCATGTATGACAATGGTGGACAAGCCAAATATGCGATCATGCCGGTATCTCAAGTGGAGAAAAATAATTTATCCGTTCCCATATCTGCAACTGAGCAACAATGGATGAGCGCTGCCTCTGAAAAAGTAAGGCATAAGTTTAGTGGCGAACTGAAAGAGGTTGAATATGATATGACTGACGAAATAATTGATGATGTCGCTGAAGTATTAACTGTTACTCGACGACCACTCAATGAAAATAAGGAATTTACCTTAGAAGTTGAAAACCATTTGTTACATTCGTTGAGCGGATTTTTAGAAGACATCGTAGAGCCTGGAACGATGAAGAGTGTTAACAATGAAGGGCTAGTATATAAAATTCAATTTCTTAGTCTAAGAAGAGAAATCCCTATTGATATTGAATACTATTCGCACCTGAAAGGGTATGAAACTTATTATGAAAATGAGTACTTTCAATATATGATAGGTAATTATAAAGTTTTGAGGCAAGCCAATGATTTTTGCTTAGACGTAAAACGTAACGGTCATAAATATGCTTATGTAGTTGCCTTTGATAATGGAGTTAGAAAATCAAGATAAACTTAGACAATTTATGAATTGCGTAATTGACCAAGGTAATACTCGAACGAAGATATATTTCTTTCAAAAGGAAGAACTCATTAAGGCATTTACCTTTCTCAATAATGAAGTTAAAGCTATTGAATCGACCTTGAACAAGGAAGTGTTTGTTCATGGCATTTACTCCTCCTCGTCTAAAATCGCAGCATTTATAAATAAAGAAAAATTTCTCATCCTATCCAATGAGACTCCCTTGCCTATTCGCTTAGATTATAAAACACCCGAATCCTTGGGAACTGATCGTATTGCTCTAGCTGCCGGTGCCTATGCAATTTTTCCAGGAAAAAACTGTCTCATAATCTCTGCAGGGACTTGTATTACAATAGATATTATTGATGAACATGCCGTCTTTCAAGGGGGGATAATAAGTCCCGGAATTGATATGAGAAGAATAGCAATGCACAAGCAAACTGCTAACCTCCCCCTACTAAGCCAGAAAAAAGTGACCGAAATATCACTCATAGGGAAAAGCACTAAAGAGAGCATGGAGAGTGGGGTGATTAATGGTGTAATTGGCGAAATAAGTAGCACAATTGATCAGTTTCAATCAATTTACAATGATTTAACAATAATAATCACAGGTGGAGATGCTTATTTGTTTGAATTACACTTGAAAAATAAGATATTTGCGCAAGCTAATTTACAAGCTATAGGCTTAAACAGAATCTTATTATATAATGCAGATTAACTTATCCTCCTTATTTAGTCTTTTATTCTTGCTGTTTTTTACAGCAAGTATGAGAGCACAAACTTTTTCGCCTCAAAGTCAATTTGGCTTAGGGGGTTTGCACAGCCCTCTTTTTTCGGCTAATAAAGCAATGGGGGGTATATCCGCAGGATTTCGGGGCATGAGAGATATTAACTCTTTAAATCCAGCCTCTTATTCTGCCATAAGTTTCACCACTTTTGATATGGGTTTACAGCTCTATGGGAACATTGTTTCTGATACGGCACGGCTAACGGATGCAGCTAATGGAGGTGTCAATCATATAGCGCTAGCTTTCCCAATAATGCAAAGAAAATGGGCAATGGCCTTCGGATTACTTCCATATTCTTTTAAGAATTATACCTACAATAACAGTGTTGTAGAAGATGGCATCAGCTACAACTTCCAAAGTAAAGGTACGGGCTCTACCTACAAGTTGTTTTGGGGCAATGGTGTGCAAATAAAGGATTTTAGTTTTGGATTCAATACCAATTTCTTGTTTGGAGAGCTTGATGAAACCGAGAATATTTTATTTACCGACTCTTTGGCCAATATCAATACAAGTAAACACAGTACAATGAGTATTAAAGATGTTAGTTTCGACTTTGGTGTTCAATATCGTGTCAAGATTAATAAATTAGAGAATGAAAACAAGGATCGTGAAAATATCTACATGACCATTGGTGCATATGGTGCCCCCTCTTTCAATATAAAAAGTTTTTCTTCAAAATACGCAAATTCCAGCCTGACAAGTTTGCTCACGGGTGAAGAGATTCCCATAGATTCGACCAGTGGTGGCGTATATGGAGTTAAAGAACAAACCCGTCTACCTGCTTATTTTGGTGCAGGACTTGCTTTTGGAAATAATAACAGATGGACAGCCGGTATAGATTTTCACTATGAGAATTGGGAAAACTTCTCAAGCTCACTAAATGATTTGGCCTTAAGCAATGAATGGCGCGTTAAAGTCGGTGGTGAAATTACTCCTAACTTTAAAAGCAAGAAATATGGAAGTAACGTAAGTTATCGTTTGGGAGCGAATTTCGGGCAATCTCGTGTAAGCTCGAATAATTCGGGAGTTCCTGAGTTTGGCACGACATTTGGATTTGGTTTACCGTTCGGGAAAACAACGGGCAACTATCGTTCATACAGCAGATTAAATCTGACGGTTGAAATTGGAAGAAGAGGAATTGTAAGTGATGTCTCCATTAAAGAGAATTATTATAAACTTACTTTAGCTTATTCCTTAAGTGATCGATGGTTTATTAAAAGAAAATTTGATTAAAACAGAAACGATGAAAACGATAAAACACCTCATACTGAGTATGCTTACACTGACGAGCCTTCATGCTTTTGCACAGGATGATCCAGCAAGAGTGCAAGCTATTGCTGATGCAATCACTGTAAACTGCGGAGTACCCCATTGGGGACCAGATAGCCTAGAAGCTATTCAGAATTACTCACTTTACCGTGAGTTTAAAAAACAAGGGGATAATCAAGATGACCTTGCAACAAAAATAAAATACTATAATGACGCATACGTGGGATGGAAATATATTTACATCAACGCAACGAGCGCAAGAGAAACTCCGCACTTTGATGGAGTAGATATTTATAAAGCATACGCAGAAGCAGCAACAGATGAAGTGCTTAAAACTGCATATATTGACTCAATGTTGGCCATTTATGATGTAAGACTGCACTGCTTTGGTGAAACTGCTGATCTTACCATGAGAAAATCTTTCGCTTGGTATAGTAAAAGAAACAAGGGGAATGAAGAGTATGTCTTCAATTTATTTAACCATACAGTGGATTTGTTTGAATCTGAAGAAGGAACGAGTAAGTTGAAAATTAATGCTGCATTCCTTGCTCCATGGATGATAATGGCTATCAAGGCACACAAAACTGCAAAAGTTATTGACGAAGAAGTTGTTTTTGACATTTTTGATGCAATCAATGTTATCGCAGATCATAACATGGCTAACGGAAATAGCGCCGGAAAATATAAAGGTGCTGCAGATAAGTGTTTTGAGTACATGGAAAAGTATGGCTACCTGAATCCAGAAACTATCGGTGCGCTTGCAGAGAAAAAATACTTGGCAAGCCCAGATGACATGGCTGCCCAAGTAAAAGTATATAAGATGCTCAAAGCTGCCAAGCTTTATGACCATCCTATTTTCTTTGAAGTAGCTGAAAAAGTTTATCTGCAACAACCGAGTGCTGCATTGGCTACCTTCCTTGCTAAAAGAGCAAGTTCAAATAAACAGTACTCTGCTGCTATCCAATATATGCAGGAGGCGAATGAAACAGAAACTGATGAAAATACAAAAGCACAAAACTTGCTTACTATCGCACAGTTTTATCAAGCTAAGGGAGATTATAGTTCTGCTCGCTCATACGCTAATAAAGCGGCAAATAAACGTCCAGGATGGGGAGAGCCTTTTATACTGATTGGAAGATTATATGCCTCTAGTGGGTCTAAATGTGGAAGTGGCACAGGATGGGATAGCCAAGTTGTAGTATGGGCTGCAATGGACATGTGGAACAAAGCAAAAAACATGGACTCAAATGTGAAAGATGAAGCGCAAAAATTAATTAATAAATATTATCAATACATGCCTTCGAAATCTGATGTATTCTTGAGACCTGATATTAGCGTCGGTTCATCGTTCAGCATCGGATGCTGGATAGGAGTTACTACAACAGTTAGAACAGCTGACTAACGCTCATAATGCTTAGACATTTTATACATACAAACAATCCGTTTTCAACTGCCTGGAAACGGATTGTTCTTTTTAGCTTTATACTCCTTGCTGCATGCAGTAATGACCTTAAGAAAGTAAAAGAAATTAGTTCTGAATTCCTAAGTGTTGAAAGAGGAAAAGAAGTTGAAATTCTTTTTACTGAAGATGGCTTACCTACCATTCGTATCATTGCACCTACTGCCGTTCGGTATAATACAGAACCCCCTGACTTACCTTATACAGTATTTCCCGACGGACTCAAGCTATACGTATACAACGAAAATGGAGACTTAGATAGTGAACTTTCAGCTAATGAAGGTAAAATGACAGACAACAGTGATGATTTAGAAGTCAATGGAGATGTCGTAATTATCAATGAAAAAGGAGAACAACTGAATACCGAAAATCTTACTTGGAACAAGGAAGACAAAAAAATACGTTCAGCAGGGTTTGTTAAGATTTTTACCAATGATGAAATAATTTATGGGTCTGGTTTTGAAGCAGACGAAAACTTCACCAACTATGTGATTTACAATATAACCGGCACTGTAAAGGTAAAAGATGAAAGCCTCTAATAAACCATAAGCTGCTGCTCTAAAAGCTCATCTTCCCGCAATACCCTTAAGATATACATTCCGCTAGATAAATCAATTAGCAAACGTCTTCCGCTAAATTTTTCTAAAGCAAAAACCAAGCGTCCACTCCAATCATAAATCATAACATCCGTTTCAAAAACTAACTCAGTAAATTGCAATATTTTGTCTTTGACAGGGTTTTCGAAAAAAGCCAACTCACTCAAGGTATTACTTGGCAATGCTGTAGGAAGTTCTATACCGCATGAATCTGAAAGAGCATTGAAATCCTCCAAAATCCCCTTTCCGCTCAAATCTTTTCCTTGAAGTCCGGGATGAGATGCAGGTAAGCGTTCCCCTCTAAAAATAGAGTTATTAAAATTCTGAATCGTGTCAAGTTGTCCATAAATAATGCTACCACTAGGGTTTTTATATACCCATAAAATCTCACCTAGACGATTCAATTCTGTAACTTGACCGTGGAATGTTTCACAGAAGGCAACATTGCCATTAGGCATTACATTCATGCCAGATTTCTTTCCTTGAAATACAGTTTCCCCCAAAACATCCCCATTCCAAGACCAATAATAGTCAAGTGGTAAAAACTTGCCGGCATTCATTTGATAGGCTCCATTGACAACAGTGGGTTCCAGTATAAGCAAAGAACTATACATCGCTGAGCTTGTATCGCCCCCATTACTAAATACAGAAATTCTTCCCGCATCAGCATAGGAATTTGGTATCCACTTTGGGTCATGCTGAAGAAACAATTTTTGGTCTGTAATATTACCATTATCATAAACCGCAGGATTACCCCATCGCCATAAAAAATCACCTCCTCGATTAGAAGCTCCTCCACTATGACTAGCAGCCTCCGCAGTACTTGTACTATGATCAATTATCATAATTTCATTAATACTTCTAGCGGAAATTAATATTTGGTCAAGGTCGGCATTATAATCAATAGCATTGCAATGCGTATAATCTGTTCCATAGGGCGTATCATAATTAATATCCAATAACTCCGGGTGATCTGCAATAACCCCAAAGTTTATTTTTGTACTATCAAAATCCTGAATAAAATGATCCATAAAACGCCATTCCCAAACCACAATTGCGCTATCCATTCCAATGGGTTGTAGCTCAATAATTTTATCTAATTTTATTTCTCCCGGAACGCTTAAAGTATCTTTTCCTAGATTAAACATGTCTATACTTGTTTGAAAATCGGTAATCAAGCATAGCACATTCCCATTGGGCAAAAATTCAATATCATGATGTTGAGTTAATCCCAGCTTTTCATCTATTAAATAGCTCCAAACCAAATCTCCTTCCCAAGTCTGAATTTCAATCGAATTTCTTCCCGCTCTTAGTAAATTTCCATTCTCCAGCAGATAACAAACCAATCCCGGCCTTTCCCCGAAACTCCATTCATTTACTTGCTCACCGCAATTATCAATGAGGAAAACCTTAGTATTTTCTTGTGGAGAATACAGTAAATATCCATCACTTACATCATTGCTAGATATGCGTAATCCCACATTAGGGACTTGTGCTAAAATAGAACTGGAAAAGAGATAGAAAAATATAAAAACAACAAAGATTTTCATAGTTCAAAGATAAGTTTTTTTTACTTAAGCGCACGATATAGTACTTGCGCGGGATGTAAAGCTTTTCTTTTTGTTCCGTCAAATATTTGATGCCTGCAGCTCGTTCCTGGAGCGGCCACAATGACTTGGTCATCGCATTTTCTTAGCGATGGGAATAAGACCAATTCACCTACTTCCATAGAAGTTTGATAATGCTCTTTTTCATAGCCAAAACTTCCTGCCATTCCGCAACACCCGGTTGGTAGCGTTTCAACATGATAGTTTTGCGGTATCGATAAAATTTTCTCTGAATAGCTGACCTCACTCAATGCCTTTTGATGACAATGCCCGTGCAATACGACCTGTTGGTGTGTGCTAACAAATAATTCCCTTTGGATGGATCCTGCTTCCTTAGCTTTTACTAAAAACTCCTCAATAGTTAAACTAAATTTCACAAGACATGAATCTTTGAAATCCTTGTGATCAATCAAGCGGATATACTCATCTCGAAATGAAAGTATGGCACTGGGTTCAACACCAATCAAGGGAGTATCTTCAGATATCAGTGGAAGAAGGACCTTTACATTGGAGCTAGCCAATTGTTTGGCTTCATTCAGCATTCCCTTTGAGAGAAATGCTCTACCGCTATCCGCGATAGGGGCCATCAAAATATTATACCCTAAAGCCTCCAATAAAAGAATGCAGGCTTTACCGGCTTCTACATCATAATAATTAGTGAACTCATCCGCAAAAAAATAAAGGGACTGCTTCCCGTTATTCTCCTTGATTATCCTTCTCGAAAACCACCTTTTCAGTGTTTCTTTTGCTAATTCCGGGGGAGTTCTTTCTACCGCGATACCTAAAATCTTTTTAGCCAATGGCGTAGCATTAATTTTATTCGCTAAGCCTGGAAAAATTGAAGCAAATTGATTTAGTTTCTGAACATGCCCAAACAATTTTGTTCGAATTGGTGTCCCCTTTCGTTTTTGGTATTGATAGGAAAACTCTGCTTTCAAGCTTGCCATATCGACATTACTCGGGCATTCATTTTTGCAAGCTTTGCAGCTCAAGCATAAATCTAATGCTTCTTTTATCTCTTCAGAGGTCCACTTTTCTCGATCGTTATCACTTTGGGTAAGAAACTCCCTCAATACATTCGCTCTTGCGCGTGTTGTATCCTTCTCGTTTTTTGTTGCCATATAGCTAGGGCACATAGTACCGCCACTTAAATGCGTTTTCCTGCAATCGCCCGATCCGTTGCATTTCTCTGCAAGTCTTAATATCCCACCCTCCTCATCAAAATTCAATAAGGTAGTCAATACAGGCTCTGTTCGCCCCACCTCATACCTTAGGTCCTCATCTATCTTGGGTGCATCCGTAATTTTCCCCTTATTAAAAACACCATTAGGATCCCAATTTGCTTTTAGTTTCTGTAGAAGTTTATAATTCTTTTCGCCAAGCATATAAGGAATAAAACTAGCACGCACTCTGCCATCTCCATGCTCTCCACTTAAAGAACCTTTGTATTTTTTCACTAACCTTGCGGTATCCCAAGCTATTTCCTCAAACAGCTTCACATCTGCGGATTCTTTCAAATTAAGTATTGGTCTTAGGTGCAACTCACCTGCTCCAGCATGCGCGTAATAGACTGCTTTTTGACCATGAGTTTCCATAATTGCCGTAAAATCGTCAATATATTGTGGTAAATCATCAATATGGACCGCAGTATCCTCTATGACAGCCACTGCTTTCTTATCCCCAGGAATATTAGCCAATAAGCCCAGTCCTGCTTTTCGCAATTTCCACGCATTTTGAATGCGAGGAGTAAAAATTTCCGGACACTCGTAACTTACCGTTTCATCTGTTAAAATTTGCTGAGCTTGATCAATCAAATGCGCAAGTGCTTCTTTGGTTTCTGCTCTTAACTCTAGCATTAAAATCGCTGCTGGATCCCCTTTAAGAAAGTACCTATACTTTTTGTATTCCGCATTTTCCTTGGTACAATCCATGATTAACTTATCCATCAGTTCACATGCATATGGTTGCAATTCCATAATCGGTTTAACCGCTTTTAATGCGTCTTGAACCGAATTAAAATGAGGGCAAAGCAGAACATGTTCCGCAGGAGGCAAGTCGACTAGGTTAAGTTTAATTTCGGTGATAAGAGCCAGCGTGCCCTCTGAACCAACCATCAACTTACATAAATTTAAGGGTTCCCCTTTTGATTTAAAAGGTTCGCAATTTATAATTTCGTCAATAGCATATCCTGTATTTCTTCTATGAATGGAAGCTTTGGGGAATTGATCTATTATCTCCTCTCTAACAGCATTTGAAGCTAACTCTTTTAACAAAAATTGATACAATCTACCTTCTAAACTATCTGTAGTGTTTAACACCTGGAGCTCCTCTGCAGTTTTCGTATTGAGTTTAACCATGCTGCCATCACTAAGAAACACCTCCAATTCCAAAACATGATCTCTAGTGTTGCCATATTTAATTGAATTGGTACCCGTTGAATTATTCCCAACCATACCGCCAATCATAGCACGATTAGCAGTTGATGTTTCTGGCCCAAAAAATAAGCCATGCGGCTTTAAAAATAAATTCAGTTCATCTCGAATTACTCCTGGCTGAACTTTAATCCACTTTTCTTTCGCATTAAATTCTAAAATTTGAGTGAAGTGTTTTGAGATATCCACGACTATTCCACTGCCCACACATTGGCCAGCCAATGAGGTTCCTGCTGCTCGAGGAATTAAACTCAAGGCATGGCTTTGAGCAAAATCAATAAGCAATCGGAGGTCGTCCTTAGACTTTGGAATGGCCACGGCCGTTGGAAGTTCACGATAGACAGAAGCATCAGTTGCATACATCGTTCGCATCATACTATCCCAGTATAAATCACCCGAAAATTTGACTTGCAAGTCTTTTAAACTTTTATTAACTCCCATATTCAACTGCAAAATAAATACATTGTACAGCAATTTATGTATTTTTAAGCAAGAATAATTTAGGTTGATGTTAAGCGCAACCGATTTGAACAAATTATTTCATTCTGTGTTACCTAAAAAACAAAAATTATGAACAAACTAGCTTTATTTATTCTCGTGATTGGATGTACAATATTCGCAGGCTTTGCGCCCGGTGAAGAAGAACAATTTCCAACAATTGAATTGGGGGCAGTGATGCCAATGATGGATCTTGAAATGATAAACATTGACAACAGTATGATGAGCCTCAGCGATATCAAACAGAAAAACGGCACCTTGGTAATCTTTTCTTGTAATACTTGTCCCTTCGTGACACAATGGGAAGATCGTTATGATGATGTTACTGCAATTGCCGGTCGTTATGGTTTTGGCACTGCACTAATTAATTCGAACGAAGCAAAAAGAGCAGGTGATGATTCTTTCGAAAACATGGTAAGTCATGCAAAAGAAGTGATGTATAAGTCACCATATCTAGTTGATGAAAACTCAGTAATAGCCAATGCTTTTGGAGCGAAAACAACTCCTCATGTATTTCTTTTTGACAGTGATGACCTGTTAGTCTATGCTGGAGCGATAGATGATAATAGTAAAGATGCAGACGCGGTAAGTGAACGATATTTAATCAATGCTTTAAACCAGATAGGAATAGGTAGGACTATTAAAGTCAATCAAACGCCTGCGAAAGGATGCAGTATTAAAAGAGTAAAGTAAACTAAATCTAATCCATTTTTTTTTGGCTCTAGTGATTGAAATCGCTGGAGCCTTTTTTTTATTTGTTCGCTATAATCGCTTCCATTTTCATACTTCTTGATCCTTTAATCAGAAAGGTGAATCCATTTAACTCTTGGCTTTTCAACCATAGTTTTGCTTCTTCACTCGTTTTAAAAAACAAGCCATCTTCATTCTTACATGCATAGAATCTTTCACCCACTAGTACATAAAACCCGAATGAACCCTTAGCAAGATAATCAACAATCAATTGATGTTCGGCTTCGCTAGACTCCCCTACTTCGAGCATATCGCCTAAAAAGACTCCTTTATTCTTCGCATCATTGTTTTCAAAATACTCCAAGGCAGCCATCATTGATGTTGGATTTGCATTATACGCATCAAGTATTACCTCATGGGTGCCATACTTGATAATTTGCGAACGATTATTTTGCGGAGTATAAGCTTCCAATGCTATTTTAATCTTCGCTAAAGGCACTTTAAAGTATTGACCAACTGCCAAGGCAGCTGCCATATTAGCCCCATTGTATTTGCCTATTAGACGACTTTGAATATGAATACCATCCACCTCTAGAGCGATGAATTCATTATTTTCAACAAGTCTATACTTATATTTTGGAGTATTAAATTCGCCATACGCTAATCGTCGATCTAATAATTTACTTTGTTCTGTTAAAATGGTGTCATCCCCGTTATAAAAAGCCAGTCCATTTCTTGAAGCTACATTTTGAAACAGCTCCGTTTTGCCCTTCTTCACTCCTTCCAATCCACCAAACCCTTCCAAGTGAGCCTTCCCTATATTAGTAATCAAGCCATATTCGGGTAGCACCCATTTGCAATAAGAAGCAATTTCTCCTTGATGATTGGCTCCCATTTCGATAATGGCAAGTTCATGCTCTGGGGTAAGTGATAACAAGGAAAGAGGCACCCCAATATGATTGTTCAAATTTCCTTTCGTAGCAAAACAGACATACTTTTGAAGCAATACGCTACGCATTAACTCCTTGGTCGTTGTTTTTCCATTGCTTCCAGTAATCGCTATGATTGGGGTTTTAAGAACTTGGCGGTGATACTGTGCTAAAGCTTGTAGGGTCTCCAAAACATTCTTCACAAGCACACTTTCACCTTTAACCAGAAATTCTTCTTCATCAACAATAGCAAAGCTTGCTCCGGCCTCTAAAGCTTGCTTAACATACTTGTTCCCATTAAAATTGTCCCCCTTTAAAGCAAAAAAGAGCTGCCCCGCTTGAAGTGTTCGAGTATCAGTGCAAACACCTTTACTTTTCAAAAAAACACTATGAATTTCTTGTATCGTCATGACTTATTATTCAGTTGGGCTTCCAAATGAGCAATTTTTTGCTCTAATGTACTTAAGCGATCTTCAATATATAGATTGGGTGGGGGAAGCGATTCTTTTTCTGTGCTATCCTGTGTTTTGATATTGGCGTCCACTTTACCTCGAACTAACTGATCAACCGTCACATGAAAATGATTAGCAATTTTAATCAGGGTCTCTATTTTAGGCTCTGCTCTGCCTTCTTCATAGCTTCCAATACTAGCTCTACTCAATTCAAACAAACCAGCAAACTGCTGCTGACTGAAGCCATTTGACTGACGTATATATTTAATGTTTTTTCCGAATAGAGACATGATAACTTATTCCTTAGCTTAAAGATAATCACTCTGCCATTTCCATTGTCCTGAAAGGAATATCTTTATGAACAAACAGCATGTTTATTGTCGATGGGAATCCACACCAACTTGAAACGGGACCATACAAACGCTTTAAATATTCTTAAATCAAGCCAACAAAATTAGCTTTGAATATTTATTAATCTCTTTTCTTTTTGCTCAAAGTATTCCAATCAACTTGCACTCATTGGAAAAATGACTCAAAACAACAACAATAATAACTTTCTTCATTACTTTTACATGAGGTGACACGATATGGCTTTTAAAGTGTTTTTTGATAAGTGCCATAACGCGCTGATTACATTTAAGTTCATCATATAAAAAATGCTAAATGGAAACTCAATCAAGATATGTATCGATGCTTCTAATCCTTGTAAGCTTGACACTTTTTATTAGCCAATGTGATCAAATTCCTCCACAAAATTGCAGCACCTACGATACCGCTAAGTTTATTGGAAATTATAATGTAAGTGAATTCTGTCAGCAAGGTTTTGGTCATGGCTTCACTTTTGCTACGATTAACCCTGGTAATGGAGCGGAAAATGAATTGGACTTTGTAAACTTTATAAATTCTGGTCAAACCATGAAAGCCTATATAGACTGTGAAGGAACTTACTTTAGAATACCCCAACAAACATTGGGCAGCTCTGCCTTATCAGTGGTTGGTGAAGGTAATTATTTTAATACTGGTGGATTTGAACAATTACAGTTTGATTTACAATTAAATGAATTTGGTCAAGCGAACTATTGCACTTATACATTTTCTAAATGAACATTGAAGAATTTAGAGCGTACTGCCTAAGTAAGAAGGGAGTTATCGAAAGTTTCCCCTTTGACCAATCTACTTTAGTTTTTAAAGTAATGGATAAAATGTTTGCTCTTACAGGTTTGGAGAATATTGAGCGAACTGCTAACCTTAAATGTGATCCTTATTATGCGGAAGAGCTAAGAGCAAGCTACGGAAGCGTTAAGCCTGGGTTTCATATGAATAAAAAACATTGGAATACCATCCAGTTAGAAAGTAGCGAATTGCATAAAAATCTCGTAAAAGAGTTAATCGATCACTCGTATGATTTGGTCGTGGCGAAATTGCCAAAAAAGAGAAAAGAAGACTTAACTAGTTTTAAATAATATGGACATTTTTATTCTTATTTATCTTGCCGTTAAAATATATAATCGGGCAAAAGAACATCAAGAGAAACCTTGGTTTTGGGTTTTTCGTTTAGTGACTTTGTTTGTTTGCTCCGAACTTTTAATTGGAATTATCGTTTTGAATTATTTCGGTTTAGAAAAAATTATTTATGCGGTAATCCCTTCTTTAGGTCTTGCCTCCCTAAGCGCATACTATGTTTTTCAGCAATTACGTAAAACTATTGCCCATAAGGAAGATGAACTCGAGAATGAAAATCGAGAAAGTAAACGGCCCAACCTAGATCACTTCCGGTAATGAATCAAGCAGATTATTTAATTGTTGGGCAAGGATTAGTTGGAAGTATTCTCGCCTATAAGCTTAGTCAACAGAACAAACGTGTAGTAATTGTTGATAAGGGTTCTGGGAATACTGCGTCACGACAAGCATCGGGACTAATTAATCCGATAACTGGTCGACGATTTGTGAAAACTTGGATGATCGAAGAACTCCTACCAGAGGCCCGGTCATTTTATAAAGAGCTCAGCATTAGATTTAATCATTCATTGTACAAAGAAACTAGTCTTTTAAAAATTCTTCACACCAATGAACAGGTAAATGATTTTCACATTCGAAGGGCATCTGAAGCATATGCCAAATATCTTTTTGAGTATCCCCATGAAACTCCAGCACCTATTCAAGGTGGTTTTGGTCAAGCTAAAATAGAACCTCTACTTCAAATAGATATTAAGTTGATGATGGATGATTTCTACGCTTACCTCAAAGAGAATATAAACCTCCAAGAAAGTGAATTTGAGCATCTCGCTCTAAAGGAATTTGAGGACGGATATAAGTACCATAAAATCACTGCAAAAAAAGTGGTCTTTGCAGAAGGCTATAAAATGCGCTTCAACCCTTACTTCAATTCTTTACCCATTCAATTTTCAAAGGGAGAGGCCTTGATAATTGAATGTCCAAATTTGAATCTTGACTGCGTTTTAAACAGTAAGATAAATATTAACCCACTCGGAGAAGATCGATATTGTATTGGGTCGACATATGATTGGAATGATATGGTTCAAAAACCGACTCTAGAGAAAAAGAAATATTTATTGGATGCATTAGCAGCAGCCATAGATGCTCCATTTAAGGTAGTAGAGCATAAAGTAGGTATCAGACCCACCATAGTAGATAGAAAGCCAATACTAGGTGAACACCCCACACATAAGAACATGTATGTTTTAAATGGCATGGGTACAAAAGGTTTATCTTTAGCACCATATTTTGCTGACCACCTCATCGCGCACATGGAAAATGGTACGCCATTACTCGATGAAGTAAATATTGAAAGGTTTTATGAAGCTTGACGTATTGTACGAAGACAACCATATTATTGCTATAAACAAGCCCAGTGGAGCACTTGCACAAGGAGACAAAACTGGCGACGTGCCCATTGTTGAGGATGTGAAGGCTTACGTAAAGAAAAAGTATAACAAGCCAGGAGCAGTATATATCGGACTACCCCATCGCCTAGATAGGCCAACTTCGGGCATTCTTTTGTTTGCTCGTACGAGTAAAGCGCTCGTTCGTTTAAATCAAATGTTTCAAGAAAAACAGATTCAAAAAACATATTGGGCAGTGGTAAAAGATCTTCCTAAAAAAAGTGAGGATACTTTAACTCATTACTTGTTAAAGAACCAAGTAAAAAATAAATCTATTGCTAAAAAAGAAGCCTTTGGAAAAGCGCTGCGCTCAGAGTTAAGCTACAAGCTCATAACGAGCAGTAAACGTTACTTCTTATTGGAGGTTCTACCTAAAACAGGCAGACATCATCAAATTAGAGTACAATTGAGTAGCATAGGATGTCCAATCAAAGGAGATACTAAATATGGTTTCCCCCGAGCGAATGAGGATAAATCGATCCATTTGCATGCGAAAAAAATTCAATTTATTCATCCGGTAAGTAAGGTTGATATTTGTATTGACGCTCCCGTACCCAATGATATAGTTTGGCAAGCCTTAAAAAGTTAGTGTATTAGTCGTACGTTTTCGTTAGTAGGAACAACTTAAAGTATTTGCCTTTTTTTGGAAGAAGTACGAATTGTAGCACATGACTAACTCGAGTAATTTTATAAGATTATCCTGCTCATCTCCTCAACCGTATGAGCAAAATGAGTAGGTCTAGCATCTTTTAAATCTCGTGTTTTACCATAGCCGTAATCAACCGCAATAGAGTCAACATTATGCTGCTGAGCTCCTTTTATGTCATAAATAGTATCTCCTATCATCACGCACTCCTCCAGCGATCGTGGATTAAAATCAACAAGTACTTCTCCGATAGTTTTTTCCTTTGGGAACAACTCCCCTTTAAGCTTACTACCATGGATACTATGAAAGCAACTATCCCATAAGTTTTCTACTAATATGCTATGTGCATATTTGGTGGGCTTTGCAGTAGCTATACCAAGCATTTTATTCTGCTTTTGAAGTGCTTTAATAATCTCAAAGACCCCTTCATATGGTTTAGATTGCATGTATCCTTTGTCTCCATAATATTCTCTAAGTTTCACAACAGCGTATGCTGTATCATCCTTAGAAAGTCCAAAATGATTTTGAAAAGAGTCGTGTAAAGGAGGGCCAATAAATGAAGTTAAAACCTCTTCTGAGGGGTGGTCTATTTGCAGCTTATCAAGTGCGTATTTCACGCTATCGACTATGCCTATCCTGGAATCAAATAGGGTGCCATCAAAATCAAATATTACATAATTGTAAGGCATTATTTTCTTTACTTTTGTTCTGGCTTGAATAGCAGCGAAGCTGAATTTACACAATAACGAAGTCCCGTAGGTGGGGGCCCATCTTCAAACACATGGCCTAAGTGACCTTTACAAGCTGAACAGATAATTTCAACACGCTTAATTCCAAGTGAACTATCTTCAACTTCTTCAATAGCTTCCTTATTTATTTGTTCGAAAAAACTAGGCCATCCACTTCCACTATCAAACTTTGTAGCCGATAAAAACAAATGGCTTTGACAGGCAGCACAGGTATATATCCCATCTGCCTTGTTGTAAAGATACTTTCCAGTGAAAGGTTTCTCTGTGGCTCCTCCGCACATCACCTTTTTCTGAAAATCGCTTAAATCATTAAAAACAGTCGTTTCTTGCTGTTCAAGAATATAAGCATTGGTGCCCCTGTCTTGACTAAAACCCAAGGAGAGCATACATAAGCTAAAAATAAAAAAGAGAGGTTTCATATAAAATAGAAACAGAATAGTTTGAGGAATAGTTTGAGGACCTTAGTTAATCTTCCTTAAAATCAGTATCAAAAAATCTATCCCAAACTTTTGAAGTAAAACCAAAACCTTCCTCAGGGTTTTTGTAATGGTGCTTCATGTGATGATCTTTTACCATTTTCAAGTATCTGCCTGTCATGGGCACATGATGGGATGCATAATGCATCATATCATAAATCAAATAAGCAGCTACAAAACCTGCGAAGTAGGCATAATGAAACTGCAGTATACCTAGTGGTTTCATTACCAAAAAAAACATCCAGTAGAAAATCACGGCCAATGGAATACTCACCGGAGGTGGCATAACCAATCGAAGCGAATCTTGGGGATAGTCATGGTGAATACCATGAAAAGTATAATGAATTTTTTTTGCCCAATCAGATGTTGGATGAGCATGAAAGATATATCGATGAATGAGGTATTCCATCAGCGTCCAAACAGCTGCTCCAATCAATACGGAAGCCGCAAACTGTAGTACAGATATTCCTGTCTCCTCAAAGGACAAATAGGAATAATAAGTTATTATTGGAATAAAAATGATTAGTGGAACATAAAAAGGAACCCTCGAGAAAAAATCCAAAAAGGCATTTTCAAACATTTTAGGAGATTCATCTTTGGTACTTACAAATAATTTATTCGCCATAACTTAGTTTTACCTGTCAAAATTACACAATAAATTCCAATACTCAGAAAAGATAAGTATCAAGATTCTTTCATTAAATTTTTAATGAATAAAAAAAATAGGCATAAAAAAGCTCCAATAAATTGGAGCTTCAATTATTAAGCTAATTTTTCAATTAGTTCAGCAGAATTCTTAAATCTGTCTTTATTTAGTGTGTAGTGGATAAATTTTCCATCTCTTCGAGTATCTACAAACCCAGCATTCCTTAAAATAGCCAGATGTTGAGAGGCGACTGATTGTTCTGTTCTAAGATGAACATAAATATCTGTCACAACCATTTCTCCATTCTTTTCTAGTAAATCAATAACCTTCTTTCGAAGAGGATGATTTATTGCTCTGACAGCTAAGGCTGCATTTTGTAAAATTCCACCTTTAATGATAATGTCTTCATTTCCATCTTTAATGGTAATGTCCGCTATTTTTTTTGTACTGAATCCCATTTGTATATTTAGTTATTTAATTTTTAAAACAATCAATTTATTGAAAAGGTTTCAAGTATTTTGGTTCCGTGTAAACGAGGTCATCAAAATTCTTTTCATTAAAGCACTTAAACCCTTCACTAACATAGTTTTCTGCTTGGTACTGCGTTTGAATAGAGCGCAATTCAAGCTGTAAATTAGCAGCTGAAATCTTGTCGGAAGTATTTCCACTAATATAAACAGCATGTTTCGCCCATTTACTCCAATCTAGCTCAGCAATTTTTGCAGGTCGCGAAGGGCAAATCACTTGTCCCTTACCATCCATAGCAGCATAATATATTTCACCTTTTCGTGAATCTAATGTAGCCAAATAAATGGCCTCTTTATCTCCCTGCTTATTAAGCATCGTACTTGCTAAATTTTCCAAAGAATCTAGGGCAATCAATGGAAGATCCAAAGCATAGCACATTCCTTTGGCTGTTGACATTCCAATTCTTAATCCAGTGTAAGAACCTGGCCCAACTGCTACCACAATGGCATCTAATTGTTTGGGTTCTAAACCTGTTTCCTTAAAGATCGATTGAATAAATATAGGTAATAGTTTAGCGTGTGAGCGAGTATGCAGTTCTATTTTAGCGCTAACTATTCGTTGGTTTTCAACTAATGCAACAGAACAATTACTTGTTGATGTATCAATAAAGAGTAGCAGTGCCATTAAAATTGTATTGGTAAATCCATTAACTTATCATCCCTAAGAATAGTAACTATCGTACTTTGTCCCGGCTTAAACTTACTCAAGGCAGTCATGTAAGCCATCATGTCAGTGATTTCAATATCACCCAATTTCCTGACCACATCACCTGCAAGAATACCGGCACCATTAGCTGGCTTCCCGTCCGTAACACCATCGATACGCAGACCTTCTCCATCAAACATATAATCGGGGACAACGCCCAGTGTTACAGAAAATTTAGGCGCATTTCGGTTATCATCATCTTTGGTCTTCACAAATTCAAATTTCCCCTCATCATCCAAATCTTTAATGAGTGCATAGGTGAAATCAAATACTTGAGTCATCCCTTTGTAATTAATTAAATAAGGGTCATCGGAAGGCTTATGATAATCTGAGTTATTTCCTGTGTAAAAATGTAACACAGGTTTATCCGCCATATAAAAAGAAGCATGATCAGAAGGTCCCATTCCCGATTCAGTTGTTTTCACTTTAATGTTTCCTTCTCGGACATTCAAGGCCTTTTCTTTAAACAAAGGAGAAGTCCCGACACCATTAACTGCCATAGTATTCTCTTCATCCAATCTACCCACCATGTCGAAATTCAACATATAGTTTATTGATGAAACGTCTATCGTTGCATCTTTTACAAAAGATTTAGAGCCATATAAACCTAATTCTTCTCCAGAAAAAGCAACAAAGAGATAGTTGTTTCCCTTCAGGTTTGTGGTTTTGATAACTCTCGCCAATTCGAGCATGAGTGAAACCCCACTTGCATTGTCATCTGCTCCATTGTGTATTGCAGGATCTCCACGATATAAGGACCCCCCGCTTTCTCCCCAACCTAAATGATCATAATGAGCACCGATAACAACTGTATTTTCCACACCATTGTCGATGAAAGCAATCACATTATTGCCTGTTCTCTCCTGTTTTTTCAGATCGACATTCAACTTGATCTCATCACCATCGTTAAGTATGCTATTCGTTACAAAGACAACTGGAATATTAAAAGATTTCACCTTCATTGATAGATCAAATTCAGGATCATCGAGGTTTTCATCATTATTATAAAAAATCACAGCAGAAGCTCCAAAGCTTTGGGCGGTCTTAATTCTGGTCTGATAATCTGTATAATTCAAATACTTAGAGTGAGGATGAATTCCGTCAGGGGATGATAAGTTAATCACAAATACTTTTCCATCGAGGTTTAATTTATCTTCATAATCATCATATAAGCCAGGAGCATGAATTCCATATCCCAGATTAAGCGCATTTGCGTTTATATTAGCATTGGCTGAGTATATCATTGGAAAGTAATCATCGAGAATAAGCATCGATTGATTATTAATTTTCATAGCGTTTGTTATACCCGCCGTCTTACCCAATGAAAAATCAAATGCTTGGACATATCCATCTTTCCCCTTTGGGCTTAAACCATATTGATTAAAATAACCGGCAATATACTCCAAGGCAATTTGCTCACCCTCGCTTCCTGTAGCTCGACCTTCCAATCTGTCGTCACTTAAAAAATAAACATGCGCACTAAGCTGCTGCTCCAAATAATCTTGAGCAAATAAACCACTTAGAGGTAAACAAAATAAAAAGAGTGCGAATCTTATGTATAAAGTATTCATGAAGCGAAAATAAGTCATTGTTCTTAACGGTGTATATCAAATTGCTTAAAATTTGAACTTTAGATTTTTCGTTGATTCATAAAATTCAACATAGCGGTTTCAATTTTTTCCGCACTTAGTATCAACCGAGATGAATAAATGAAAATTATGCTCAATTCTTTGAGCTCAGATTGGTTTTTTTCTTCGATTAGGGACTTATTAAGGCGATATGCTTCGCGCATCCTACGCTTCAAAAGATTGCGATCGACCGCACGTTTAAATTTCTTTTTAGGCACAGTAAATGCAACCTGAACTGTGTTTTTATTTGAAGGGGTATTTAGATATCGGACATGAAGTGGGGGAAAAACAAAATGGCTTCCCTTACTAAAAAGAGAAGCCAATATTTCTTTGCTTTTCAATCGCTCTTCACGACTAAAAGTAAATTTCAAGCTGCTATTTAAGTCTTCTTTCGTCAGAAACAGTTAATTTTTTTCTGCCTTTAGCTCTTCTTCTAGCTAAAACTTTTCTACCATTTTTCGTACTCATACGCTCACGGAAACCATGTTTATTCTTACGTTTTCTTCTTGACGGTTGAAATGTTCTTTTCATCTTATTATATTTTTGACCCTGTAAACAAGGTTAGTTGCATTTTTTAATCGGAGTGCAAAGATAGTCTGCACAACTTTAATTAACAAACTTATTTAAAGCTTATTGTCGTTAAATTCATTTTCCTTCGAATTTTGTCGCTGCACCTATTTCTTTTGTAGTACAATCGTTTGACTACTAATCGTTTTTTCAATATATAGCTAATCTGAAAGGAAAAGTCTACGAATATTTACATCAACGGTTAATGAAAAAAGTCGTTTTAATGATTTTTACATAGTGTAAGCAATAGTTATTTTCTGATTAGTTGCATAAAATTTACTCACATATATTTCTTCTATTCAGAGTCCATTAAAGGCACTGTATCGAACTGCATGAATTTTCCGCCTCGGGCCTGCGACAATCTTAATACCAGAGCGTTCCCTAGCCCTGTTGAAGGGGTCAATACGCCTGCTCGGTTCGATGATTTACTATGGTCATCTAGCGCCAGGCAGAGACCAAGCTCGGCAAGCATCTTGGAAGTTGCTCCGTAGCCGGGGTCTCCTTTTCCGGAAATTCGGGTGCGGGCGACTTTCGTCTTTGTACTAGCGCTAACTTCGATCTCGAATCCTCCATCACGGATTAACCAAGGGGGTGGACCTTCTCCGGAGGTTGGTTTGATCTTGATAGGTTCGCCCAGGAAATATCCTAATCCGCGACTCAACCACATTCCTGCCAAACGAATCCACATCCCTATGCTAGCGCACTCGCTGTATGATATCTTTTGGTGTTCGTCGCGCAGCACAAGGCTGCGTCGGACTATTCTAGCATTGATGGGTGCCATGAAAAATTTCGTAATGGCAAGGTGTGACGAATCGAAAGCCCATTTAAACTCCTTGGCCATGCCATCTGCTGTAGCTGGATCTTCAGACTCTATTCCGTTTTTTTTTGGTGACAGTAGATAGGGATCTGCTTCCATCACATCGGTTAACCTACCGGACTTTTTTGCTCGCCCACTTGCCTTACCTGAATTTATGGTGCCACCGGAAAAGGATCCCGTATAACGGGTGTAAACACCACGAATCTGCACTTTATCGTTAGGCTCTCTGTGTAGTGAGCCAGCGGCTATAAAGGCAGCGAGGTCTGAGGGTATTGAGTCGACACCACCGCCTAAAATCACTTTCGCACCGGACTTTTGTGCTATATCATGAAAGGCCTCAACCATTTCTGCTTGCCAGAATCCTTCGCCGGATAGGTCTGAGTAGTGAGTGCCTTCTAGAGCACATGCCCCCAAAAGGTTAGCCCCATTATTAGTAGAGTATGGACCAGCGCAATTGATAACCACTGTCGTACGCAAAACCATAGCGGTCACTGCAACGGTGTCTTTCAAATCAACGCAGAGAGTCTCGGGCCTATTTCCAAGCTTGGCAGATAGGTCGGCTAGTTTACTTTGAGTGCGACCCGCAATGGCCCAAGGTTTGCCACGAAGTTCGGGGTGGGTATCAAGGTAGGTGGCGACCAACTTTCCTGTAAATCCGGTCGCTCCATAAACGATTAATACCAATGGTTCTGTTGAGATAGGGGTAATCTCTTTTTCCACGTATTCCTTTATAATTGGTTTCATTTAATTTAACTTGGTTTATTATGTGCTACAACG